>NZ_LT629775.1:4005625-4641250 GCF_900105395.1 Streptomyces sp. TLI_053 | reverse complement strand
GACCGACGTCGGCACGGTCGACATCGGCGGCACCGGCTACCGGGTGAGCGCGGCGACCGTCTCGCCGACCCACCATCTGATCAACTACCAGCTGCCGACCGCGACGAGTGCGGTCGACCGGCTGGACCTCCGGCTGTTCGCGATCGACGCGATCAGCCGGGGCCACCTGCCCCGGGCGCAGTACCTCTGCGGCGTCTCCGCCGGCTTCGAGATCTGGGAGAACGGCACCGGCCTGGCCACCAGCTCCTTCTCCTTCGAGCCCGTGACCGGCCTGCCCACCGGCACGGTCTCCTCGGGCATCCCGGGCCGCTGCCTGGACGACTTCCGCAGCGCGACGACCGACGGAAACCCGGTCGTTCTCTGGGGCTGCAACGGCACCGATGCACAGACCTGGACCTTCGCCAATGACGGGACCCTGCAGGTGCTGGGCAAGTGCCTGCAGCCGACCGGTACGTCGTCCGGGAGCCCGATCGTGGTCGGCTCCTGTGCCGAGGCCGCCGCGAAGTGGCGGCCCGGGGCCTCGCACTCGCTGGTGAACATCGGGACCGGTCTCTGCCTGGACGACCCCGGCTCCTCCGCGGACTGGGGAGTGCAGATGCAGCTCCACCCCTGCAACGGCACCGCCGCGCAGCAGTGGCGGCTGCCGTACAACGGCGTGCCGATCTCCGGCGGACTCACCAACGCGGCAGCCCAGGAGTGCCTGACCGGCGGCTCGGCCGGTGCTCCTGCCGTGCTCTCGGGCTGCACCTACGACGGCTCACAGATCTGGACGCTCGGCAACGACGGCACTCTTCGGGCCCTCGGCCTCTGCCTCCAGCCGGCCGCCGGCTCGGCGGTCACCCTTGCGACCTGTGACGGCAGCCCGGCCCAGCAGTGGGTCGTCCACCCCAGCGGATACCTGAACCACCCCGCCGACGGCCTCTGCCTGGACGGCCCGCAGGGCTCGACCGCCGAAGGCCCGCCGCTCCGGCTCGCGGGTTGCGAACCCGGTCCCAGCCGGACGTGGTACCTGCCGGCCTGACCGGGCAACGGCCCCGTGCGTGCCCGCACGGGGCCGATCACCTCCGCGCGGATCGGCCCGCCCTGCCCCGGAAACGCCGAAGGCCCCGGCCGGTTTCCCGGTCGGGGCCTTCGTGCTGCCATGGCTGGCAGAGGCGGAGGATACGAGATTCGAACTCGTGAGGGGTTGCCCCAAACACGCTTTCCAATTCTCCCGAACGGTGTCCGCCGGGGTCCACACCCGGCCTGACCTGGGGTGGAGCGATCCGCTGGGCGGCGGCTGAACCCGGCTGGACGAGGGTGAATGAGACCTAAACTGAGACTGGGCGACCGGCTGGGGCAGCCTACAGGTGGCCGAGGGGCCTACTTCGGAAGGTCTCCCGCGAGCCACCCTTCCACTACTGAGAGTGCAAGGGCTTCCTGGAGCCAGGGGGTCGTTTTGATGATCGTGGTGAGGAGCTCGTGTGCCTGGTCGGGCGGGAGTAGCTCCGAGATCACATGGCTGCCGTCGCCGAGCTGGCTCCCGCTTGCGCAGTCGATGTAGATGTCGACGAGACCTCGCCTGGTGGGCGCCACCGCGATGAACGCAGTGCCGCTCGCCAGTGACTCGCCGACCTTGATCAAGTTCTGTTGAGGTCCGGACTTGGAGGCGGCGGCCGATCGCGTGCTGGCGGCGGGCAGCGGTCCTCCCCATGCGCGCTCGGTGAGTTCACCCCACACTCCGGCGGCGACGGTGCGGGGATCTACGCCTTCGGATGGGGCGCAGTCCTTGTACACGCCATCTGGCTGCTCTGAGCGGTCATGCTCCTTGATCCAGAAGACGCGACGGGCGAACCGAAAAGGCGCTTCGCCTGCCGGCGCGTCCGGCTTGAGCACCGAGTACCCCACCCGCCGGCCATGCCCGTTCCAACGGACAGGGCCGCGACGGGTGCCAGCCGCCACCTCCAGATATTCGCGCACGTAGTCGAAGTCGCCGATGCTCTCGGTCCAGACAATGCCGTCCTCGTGACGGATGAGATCTGGGTCCCTGTTCACGCACTCTCCTCCCGAGTGGACCGTGGCAGAGCCTGCCCTCAGTCCGCGGGCGTGAACCCTCGGACTACCTGTCTCGTTTCCAGGTCGACTGCTAGGAGCAGGTTCGGGTGAGATATTCAACGAGGCAGGGCCGGGCTAGAATGGGCCATCTTTATGGGCGTTGGAGTGCGATCACAACGGGCGTCGCAATCAAGCGGTGGTGGGTTTAATGAACCTCTGTCCGCTGCGAATGTGAGAAGCGCCATTCTCTACGTCGTCCGGATGGACAATTGAGTCCTGAATGCCCGCCGAGTGCATGAGTGAATTTACCGAAACAACCCTGGTGTTACCGGCCCAAAGGACCCGAAAGGAGAGGGACCCATCCCGGGCCTTCCTTGACGCCTGCGCTTCCGAGAGGCCGAGCACGCTGGCTGCCTTGGTGAAGCCAATGTGCTGCGGCAGAAGATTGGAAATCCGATAGTAAAGATTCTTCCCGTCGACCCAGGATCGTCCGACCTGTGTCGGGGTGATGGGTGGGATGGGCGTCCCGTCGCGGTGCCCGTCCCGAAGCCTACGGTGGAGGCAAGTTGCGTGGTCCATCGCCCCCATTCGCTGCAAAAGGGACCCGATCCGCTCGCCGCGAATCCTCTCGTCGGCGTCCGGATCCCTTACCGTGCCGACGTCAATAATGGAGGATGGTCGCAGTGTGGATGTGCTCTCACGGTCGCCCTCTGGAATGAAACTATCCAAGCTGTCCGTGCATGTTTCCGATGAGCCCGAGTTCACCAGGTTTCGTGCACTCGCAAAGGCGTTGCTCATCATGATTTCTTGCAGCTTCTTGGGTGGTATTCCATCATCTGCGGATGACCATGCTACAAGGAGGCCTTCTATCACTGCAGACCTAATGTCGGAAATTTCATAATTCCAATTTCGGGCCAGCTCTTTTGACCAACCCTTGAAGTATGGGGTCAGTAGATCCAATGCGATCATCAGCCATTTCTCCCGATGCTGTTGCTCTCCTTCTCGGGCCAGGGTTACCACTGATTCCCAGAGTCGTAGACTTGCTGTTGATTTTGAGCGCCCCAGGCGAACCTGGCTGCGCAGTTCCTGGTAGGTTGGATGTTTCTTTATCGTGCAAAATCGAACATCGCCCACGTGTGCACATATGGGCACCCCGCCGCACCTGAGAAGAATTTGATCAGTAATGACAGTGAAGGCATCGGGCATGGCGCTCCCTCCCGAGTCGGAATGGGTCTCAGGGAGATCATGAGGGTGGCGTTCGCTCGGCTAACTCTCGTCGCTCAGATATAACCCGATCGAGTGAACCCTGCATGGTTGCTGGGGGCGCTTCGTCCCTTGTGGCCAGTGAGGATCCTTGAGCGCGTCGAGTTTGCACTTGAGGTGACTGGTTGTCACCTTGGCTCGGGAGATTGTGGCGGGCGCGAGCTCGCGCCAGGTTAACGTGCCCGCCACAACCAGGCCGTATCCACCACGGAGATCAGGGGTTCCCCGGAGTCGGTGGTGAGCTTTCGCGCCGGTGGCTCATGCCCGCGGCTTTGAGCAGCTTGTGCCAGTAGGGGAGTTCGCGCACCTCGGCCCTCCTGTAGACACCGTTCGGCCGCAGCTTCTCGTACGCGCGGACGAGCCGCTCGGCAGTCCGCCGCGTCAACGTGGGCACCTCGGTGTCGAGGATTTCCTCCCACGCCGGTGCCGCGGAGTCGCGCTGGTCGCAGTGCAGCTGGTCGAACGGCAGCTGGCGGGTGACCGCCCAGACCATCAGGTCGGGGGCGTCCTCCAGCAGGTGCCAGTGATGGGCCGACCGCGCCTGGAGCATCTGTTCCAGGACACCGAGGATCGACCGTCGGAACGTGATGGCGATGCGGACGCCGGTCGCTTGGGTGTGGTCGTTGAACAGCGAGCGGTACGCGTGGCTGGACGGGTTCCGCCAGATCTCCTGCCGTCCCTCGTCCTCAAGCGTGCGGTGGGCGAGGTCGGGGTCGGTTTCGTGCGAGAACAGCGCGAGGGCCGTCGTCGCCTCGCCGATGGAGTACCCCTCCCGGCGCGGACCGCGCGGGTCGCCGCGGCGGAGCCTGAAATTGCACTGGTCGTCACTGAACTGCTTGACGAGCCGGAGCATGACGGGGTGACGGACGAGGAGGTCCTGCGGTTCGGTCGGGTTGAAGTAGAGGTGAGCACGGTCGTACTCGCTCCGGGCGAGTTCACGGGCTGACCCGGTGGCGATTCGGACGTCCAGCACCGCCCGGTCCAGGTGCTCGACGGACAGCTCCGCGGCGAGACGGGAGACCAGGGCCATCCGCTGGTACCCGTCGATGCACTCCGGCCCGAGAAGGTCGAGGGTGCCGCTGCTCCGGGTTCCGTCCGGAACCCAGAAGACGTTGTCGGCGCCGAAGACCATCCGGCCCGTCACACCGAAGGCCTCCGGCCGTTCGCGCAGGACCTTCTCCATTTCCCGGTTCTGGGCCGAACCCGCGAGGAACTCGCGCCTGGCGCCCAGCCGTCCTGCCGAGTCGAGCGCTTCGGCCAGACCGACGAGTTCGCCGGCCGATACGCGGGCGTCCCACTGGTCGGTGCCCAGTCGGTTCAGGAGCGTCGTCTGGATTCGGTATCCAGAACACAGGAGTGGCATGCTCGTCGGCTCCTGGTGAGCCGGGAAGGGGTGCGTCACGGCGTAGGGGTTCACGCCCCTACAACGGGCGTCTCCTCGCTCAGGTGACGGGCCCGCCCGGGGACGGGTGTGTTCTCCGTGGAGCCGGCCGTCAACCCGCAGCGAAGTCTTGCAGCCCGGGCTCGGGAATGCGCCAGTCGATTCGGACCTGCTGGTCGAGGGGCAGCGAGGGGCCGCCGACGTAGACGCGGCGGATCAGGTAGAGCACCGCCAACCGGAACGCGTCCGGTTCGAGGTCCTCCACCGTGGCGCGGCTCAGCTTCATCACCTGCCGGACGATATGTGGATCGGCTTCGAGGGGACCGAGTTCCGCCACGATCTCCGGGTCGATCCGGCCGTCCTCGCGCATGGCCGATATAGAGCGGCGAAGGAGGTCCGGCTCGGCTTCGATCCGGGCGAGGACATGGTCGATGACGTACTCGTGGAGTACGTCCGCCGCGATCTTGCCGTGCTCGGCGGGCTCCTCGCCCGTGCACTCCGGGCACCCGTCGCATTCGTCCAGGCCGTCGAGATCCTCCGACTCTTCGTCCGCCTGCCGGGTGGACATGAAACAGGAGGCCACCCACATGATCTCCGGCCGACTCAGCTCCAGCTCCTCGGCAGTCGACAGGTCGGGGTCGTGCCAGAGACGATCCACGGTCTCGTCGTCCGTCCCGAGGTTCGGAGGCGGCATCTCGGAGCGCATCAGGGATGCCAGACTGACGAGATACGGCTCCCAGTCGAGCGCGCTGTGCAGAAGGGTGGCGGCTTCGGCGCCGGGGTGCCTCCAGAAGATGAGGTCCTCGTCGTCGCCATTGACGAAGTGCAGGACGTGGTCCGTCGAGTCGAATTCGACCCCGGACATCTCTCCCAGGTGAGTGAGAACGGCCCGCATGCCCCGGTAGCGCCCGACGTAGCGACGGGCTTGAGCGACGAACGACTCCATCGTCGAGTCGGTAAGCACCGCGTTGGGGCTGACCCCGATGACCTTCGGGCGGTTGAACGGTCCGGACCGCCGGAGCTGCTGTGTTGCGTTCGCCCAGAAGAGCCGCTTGCTGTCCGGGTCGTACACCACGCAGTAGACGGGGATGTTCCCGTCCGCCCAGGTACTGCCGTGGTGGCCGACGGGTACCGCGTAGCCGTTGGCCCGGCGCCACTTCTCCCCACCCTTGACCTGCACCCTGATCACGTCGCTCGTCACGTGCTCGTCCTCGACGAAGGTGACGTAGAGGTCCTCGCCGAAGTCGTTCTGCCCGGAGATCTCCTGGACGATGTGGTCGTGGTCCTCAAGGAGGGCGCGCACCGCGTTCACGGCCGCCTGGCCCACGCGCCGACCCTTTGGGATCTTCGGCATGCTGTCTCCCCGTCCGCCTCGTCCGGGCTCGGGACGGCTGTTGCCCTCGTGATTCTGCCCCGTGTCTCTGACACGGTGCCCGAAGCCGGGAACGACGAAGGCCCGGACCGCTGAGCGGTCCGGGCCTTCTGCCGGCGGAGGATACGAGATTCGAACTCGTGAGGGGTTGCCCCCAACACGCTTTCCAATTCTTACGAACCCCGTCCGCCAGGGTTCACACCCGTCCTGACCTGCATCGGAGCGGGCCTCACTGAGCCGGGTGAACTACGGCGTACGGGCATGAATGAGACCAGAACTGAGACCAGCGGGCCATCGACCTTCGGTCGATACGGTGGTGCCGTGCCGGCTGCGCTCCATCGGAAGGGGCGGCCTTGATTGCCCTCCGCCGGTGGATGTGGATGTTAGTGGATGTTAGTCGCGTGGTTCTCCGGCAGGGACTCCTCCAGACCCCGCCCCACCAGCCTCGCACCAGCCTTCTCCGGTGGGAGTCTGGCCGCTTGGGACGGCCGGTGGGGCCGGTGTCCTTGCGGCGGCGTGCTTCCAGAACACCATCGAGTCGGTGCTCGCCGAAGCCGCCAGCAAGGACCCCAGCGGACTGGTGGGGCTGCTGCCGTCCTCGCCGCCGGCTCCAGCTCCTCGTCCTGGCCGGCGAGCCCGCAGTCACCGGGACGGTGGAACCCGGCGCACCCGCGGCGACACGCGAAGCGCCGTCCTGGTCGGCCACCGCCCACAGCCAGGCCGGACGCGCTATCACGGGCGCAAGATCAACCGCACGCTGCGGTGCAACAACGAGGCTGGACACCACCTCTGTCACCAGCAGGGTCACCGACGCCAGAGTGCATTTAGATCGGCACTACAGCCACTGTGGCTGTGCCGCCGCCGGTACTCTAGCTGCACACTTCGAGACAACGTGATCGCGCCGTGGCGCGGAGGAGAGCAACTGCAATATGGCACCGACCACCAAAGAAGGCCAGCGGACAGAGTTGCATAAGACGATCTGGCGCATTGCGAACGACCTGCGCGGCAGCGTCGACGGTTGGGACTTCAAGAGCTACGTGCTGGGCATGCTCTTCTACCGCTTCGTCTCCGAGAACCTGACGGCGTACATTAACCGCGGGGAACATGAAGCTGGAGATAAGTCGTTCGACTACAAGATGCTTCCCGATCTGCAAGCGGAGTTCGCTCGCGACGAGGTGGTGGCTGAGAAAGGCTTCTACATTCTGCCGTCGGAACTGTTCGCAAACGTCCGCGAGCACGCCGCGCGGGACGAGAACCTTAACGAGACTCTCGCGAGGGTCTTCAAGAACATCGAGGGCTCGGCGCTAGGAACCGACAGTGAGGAAGGCCTGAAGGGGCTGTTTGACGACCTTGACGTCAACAGCAACAAGCTCGGAGGAACGGTCGCCAAACGCAACCAGAAGCTCGTGAAGCTGATTGACGCCATTGGTGATCTGCCTCTAGGGCGGTTCGAGGATAACTCGATCGACCTGTTCGGCGATGCCTACGAATACCTGATGCAGATGTACGCCGCCAACGCGGGCAAGTCCGGTGGCGAGTACTACACGCCTCAGGAGGTCTCGGAACTACTGGCGCGCATCACAGTCGTCGGCAAGAAGCAGGTTAACAAGGTCTATGACCCGGCGGTCGGGTCAGGCTCGCTTTTGCTGAAATTTAGCAAGGTGCTTGGCAAGGAGAATATCCGCCAAGGTTTCTACGGTCAGGAGATCAACCTGACAACATACAACCTTGCTCGGATTAACATGTTCCTACACGATGTTAACTACTCCGACTTCAACCTCGCGCACGGCGACACGCTGATCGACCCAGCACACTGGGACGATGAACCATTCGAGGCGATCGTCTCCAACCCGCCGTACTCGATTAGGTGGGAAGGTGACGCGAACCCGCTGCTGATCAACGATGAGCGGTTTGCGCCGGCGGGCGTACTGGCACCGAAGTCGAAGGCCGACCTGGCCTTCACGATGCACATGCTCAACTGGCTCGCCGTCGACGGCACGGCTGCGATCGTCGAGTTCCCGGGGGTGCTTTACCGTGGAGGGGCGGAAAAGAAGATCCGTAAGTACCTGATTGACAACAACTACGTCGACACGGTCATCCAATTGCCTGCCGACCTGTTTTTCGGGACTGCGATCGCTACGTGCATTCTTGTACTGAAGAAGTCAAAAAACTCCAGCAACGTGCTTTTCGTCGACGCCTCAGCCGAGTTCAAGCGTGTCGGCAACAAGAACAAGCTGCTCGAGGAGCACCAGGCAAAGATCCTCGATGCGTTCACCACGCGTGAGCCGGAAGATCACTTCACCACGCTCGTCAGCATCGAGGACATCGCGGCGAACGACTACAACATCGCTGTTTCCTCTTACATGGAGTCGGAGGAAACGCGCAAGGAGGTCGACATCGTCGAGTTGAACGCCGAGATCGCCCGCATCGTGGCGCGGCAGGCCGCGCTGCGCACGTCGATCGACGCGATCGTTTACGAGCTGGAAGCAGGGGGCAATGCGCCTGTCTAAACTCCTCTCCGACGCTCCCGTTGTGGCAACCATGCAAGTGGATGGCTTTCTTGACGGACACGCACTGAAGTGGGGCAAGCATAAGAGGATCAAAGTAGGGAAGGTCCTCCGAAATTTCCATTGCCGAGCCTGTGACGCTCAGCGAACCTTCATGTCCGGAGATGAGCTGTCATGTTTGGGCCTTGGTGACAATCAGATCAGTATTGACGCTACGCTGCAATGCGTTGAGTGCCGGTCATCCGTGGAAATATGGTTCCTGATTGGCAGCGACAGCGATATCTCCAGTGTTGCACCAGAAGTTTGTATCGAGCGCTACACCGAAAACCTTCGTGACCGTGCCGACAGGGTCGATAGCCATCAGGGTCCGTTCTCGGATTTGGTCAAGCGAGCACAGCTCGCATATGAGAACCAGCTCGGTGCCGGATCGATCATCTATCTTCGTAAAGTCTTTGAGCTCATTACGTTCGAAGTGGCCGGCATCGCCAAGATCGAGACAAAGAGGCAAAACGGACGAAATCTCCCCTTTTTCGAGGTGTTGGAGAAAGTGAATCAAGTTCGCAGCATCATTCCGCGACGTTTCTCAAGTGATGGATATCAGCTATTTCGCGAGCTCAGCGAAATTATCCACGGTGAGTCAAGCGAAGAGGAGGCGCTCAGGAAGTATAATCCCTGCCTCCAGTTGGTCCTAGGCGTTGTTGACGAAGTAAGCCGTGACAACGAATACGCCCGAGCGATCGAAGAGCTAGGCTGGAACGTCGAGAATATTAGTAAGATCACAGGAGGAGGCGTCTCGTGAGTCGTATCGATGAAATGATTCAGGAGCTCCGCCCGGATGGAGTGGTTTTCCAGGAGCTTGGTGATTCAGGTACGGTATTTGGTGGACTGACGGGCAAGTCGAAGGCTGACTTTAGTAATGGCAACGCCCGTTATGTGTCTTATATGAACGTGTTCAGTAACGCTGCAGTCGATGTCGAGGCTAATGACTTCGTGAAGATCGAAAGCGGCGAACGGCAACGGATGCTCAAACACGGCGATGTTATTTTCACTGGCTCGTCGGAGTCTGCTGACGAAGTCGGTATGGTATCTGTAGTGACTGCAAAGGTGAACGAACCTCTCTATCTAAATAGCTTCTGTATTGGATTCAGGCCGAATGATCCAGACCTGCTAGATCCAGAGTTCTCCAAGCACCTGTTCCGATCAAGCCAGATGCGCAGCCAGATCATCAAAACTGCAAACGGCGTGACTCGCTTCAACGTATCGAAAGCGCGCCTCGCGAAGGTGCGAGTACCCATGCCGCCTCTCGAGGTGCAGCGGGAGATCGTGAAAGTATTGGACCAGTTCACTCAGTTGGAGGCGGGGCTGGAGGCGGAGCTGGAGGCGGAGCTGGAGGCGCGCCACGCCCAGCGAGCCTGGTATTGGAAGGCGTTGCTGTCGCCCCGTGAGGATTGGCAAACCGTGACGCTTGGCGACATCGCGGATGTATTTGATGGCCCTCACGCCACACCGAAGAAGACGGCAGATGGCCCCTGGTACTTGAGTATCTCCTCGCTTAAGAATGGCCGATTCGACCTTGCCGAGTCAGCTCACCTAGGGGATGATCAGTATCCAGACTGGACACGAAGGGTGACTCCGCAGTTTGGCGACACGATGTTCTCCTATGAGACGCGACTTGGACAAGCTGCTTTTTGGGATCGAAACGAACCCGCCGCGCTTGGGCGGCGGATGGGCCTGCTTCGCCCGAAGCAGGGGGAATTGGTTCCACGTTTCCTCACGCTTCTCTATCTCGGCCCGCAATTCCAAGATGAGATCAAAAAACGGACAGTTCGAGGATCCACCGTGGACAGGATCCCGATCGCAGCGATGGCGTCTTGGCCTGTGTCGTTGCCTTCCACTGCTGAGCAGCGTCGTATCGTCGCGCTTCTCGATACTTTCGACGTGTTGGCGAATGATCTGGCTATCGGCCTCCCCGCCGAGCTCAGTGCTCGTCGCAAGCAGTACGAGTACTACCGTGATCGGCTCTTGACGTTCAAGGAGGCTGCGGCATGAGGGAAGCGCAGGCGCGCAGGTACGATCCGATCGCCGTCTCGGCTGAAAGCACTGTCGTTGCTGAATACGTCCCCGATGCCTCTGGAGCTGCGGCATACCAATCGGAGGCGGCGCTTGAGCGGGAGATGATCCGTCTGCTGGAGGCGCAGGCGTATGAGTACCTCCCGATCACATCCGAGGCGCAGCTGGTAGCGAACCTTCGGATCCAGCTTGAGGCGCTGAACCACGTGTCATTCTCGGATTCCGAGTGGGAGTCGTTCTTCTCTACCAGGATTTCCGGACAGAACGAGGGAATCGTCGAGAAGACGGTGCGAGTCCAGGAAGACCATGTTCAGATTCTGAAGCGTGACGATGGTTCGACAAAGAACATCACTCTCATCGACAAGAAGAACATCCACAACAATCGGCTGCAGGTCATTAACCAGTATGAGGTTGACCGGGGCGAGGGCCGTGCGAGCTTCGCGAACCGGTACGACGTGACGGTGCTGGTTAACGGTCTACCGATGGTGCATATCGAGCTCAAGCGCCGTGGGGTGGACATCCGTGAGGCGTTCAACCAGATCAACCGGTACCAGCGCGATAGCTTCTGGGCAGGCTCGGGGCTATTCGAGTATGTGCAGTTGTTTGTGATCAGCAACGGAACGCTGACGAAGTACTACTCCAACAGCAACCGCTCGAAGCACTTGAAGGACAACCGGAAGGCTGCCGGCGCGGGCAAGGGCAAGAAGTCAAGCAACTCGTTCGAATTCACGTCGTGGTGGGCGGACGCGCAGAACAAGCCCATCGCGGAGCTGACCGCGTTCGTCAAGACGTTCTTCGCTAAGCACTCGCTGTTGAACGTGCTGACGAAGTATTGCGTGCTGACAGCCGACCGTGACCTGCTAGTGATGCGGCCGTACCAGATCGTGGCGACGGAACGGATCTTGCGGAAGATCGAGTGCTCGACGAACCGCAGGACGCTTGGCACCGTCGAGGCGGGCGGATACGTCTGGCATACGACCGGGTCGGGCAAGACGCTGACGTCGTTCAAGGCTGCGCAGCTGGCATCGAAGCTACCCGATGTCGCGAAAGTCTTGTTCGTCGTCGACCGCAAAGACCTCGACTATCAGACGATGCGCGAGTACGACCGCTTCGAGAAAGGCGCCGCCAACTCGAACGCGTCCACGGCGATCTTGAAGAAGCAGCTGGAGGATCCGAACGCAAGTATCATCATCACGACGATCCAGAAGCTGTCGACCTTCATCAAGGCGAACCGGGGACACGAGATGTTCGCGGGTCACTCCGTGATCATCTTCGACGAGTGTCACCGGTCGCAGTTCGGCGACATGCACACCGACATCACGCGGGCCTTCAAGCGGTACAACCTGTTCGGCTTCACCGGTACTCCGATCTTCCCGGTCAACTCCTCGAGTGGCGGGAACCCGCTGCTGAAGACCACTGAGCAGGCTTTCGGCGACAAGCTACACACGTACACGATCATAGACGCGATCACGGACAGGAATGTCCTGCCGTTCCGAATCGACTACATCAACACGATCAAGGTCGGCAACCCAGATGATAAGCAGGTGCCGGCGATCGATCGGGAGCGCGCTCTGTTGGATGTGCGCCGACTCCGCGAGATCACGACGTACATCCTGGAGCACTTCGATCAGAAGACGAAGCGGCAGACGAGCTATGAGCACGCGGTTGTCGCCAATGTTGCGGAATCGACCCGGACGAGGCGTCAGGTAGAGGCACGTCGTGAGAAGAAGCGAGTCCGCGGCTTCAACGCGCTGCTCGCCACCGCCTCAATTGAGGCAGCGCAGCGCTATTACTTGCAGTTCAAGCATCAGCAGGAGGCGATCACCCCAGATCAGCGGCTGAAGGTGGGCATCATTTTCTCCTACGGCGCGAACGAGGCCACCGATGACGGGATTCTTGACGACGAGGCGTTTGACACCGACGCCCTGAGCAGAGACGTGCGCACGTTCCTGGAAGATGCGATCCGGGACTACAACGCGATGTTCGGCACCAGCTACGACATTAGCGCGGACAAGTTCCAGAACTATTACAAGGACCTGTCGCAGCGAATGAAGAACCGCGAGATCGACTTGGTCATCGTGGTGAACATGTTCCTCACCGGCTTCGACGCGACCACGCTCAACACGCTGTTCGTCGACAAGCACCTGAAGATGCATGGTTTGATCCAGGCATACTCGCGCACCAATCGGATCCTCAACTCCGTCAAACGCCACGGGAATATCGTCGTCTTCCGTGACCTTGAGGAGGAGACGAACGCGGCGCTCGAGCTGTTCGGGAACAAGGACGCCAAGGGCATCGTCATCGTGCCGTCCTTCAGTGAGTACTACAGCGAGTACGTGGAGAAGGCCACTGAGCTGCTACGGACCTTCCCACTTGGCACCCCCATCACCGGGGAGCAGGCCCAGAAGGAATTTATCAACCTTTTCGGGGCCGTACTGCGGCTGCACAACATCCTGACCGAGTTTGACGACTTCGTTGGCCAGGACCTGTTGACAGATCGCCAGCACCAGGACTATCGCAGTGTCTACCTCAACTTGTATGCCGAGTTCCGTGCGGAGACCGCCACGGAGAAGGAACGCATCAACGAGGATGTCGTCTTCGAGATCGAACTGGTCAAGCAGGTCGAGATCAACGTCGACTACATCTTGATGCTTGTTGAGAAGTTGCGGGCCGAGCGTGGGGACGGCGAGGACAAGGAGATTCGTGCCCAGATCTCGCGTGCGGTCGACGCTAGCCCGAGCCTGCGGAGCAAGCGCGACCTTGTTGAAGACTTCGTAAACTCGCTGTCTGTGCAGGGTGCTGTCGATGAACAGTGGCAGGCGTACGTGGAGGCGAAGCGAGATACTGAACTCGCGGCGATCATCGAGGAGCAAAAACTCAAGCCCGAGCAGACCCGGGCGTTCGTCACGACCGCGTTCCGTGACGGGCAGATCCGTACGACTGGTACGGAGATTACTAAGATCCTCCCCCCTGTCTCTCGGTTCAGCCGCGATGGCGGGCACAGCGACAAGAAGAAGCGTGTGATCGAAACATTGACACAGTTCTTCGAGCGGTTCTTTGGGCTGGGCGTTGGAGGAAACGACTACTGAGCGTTTCGGGGTGGTGACGTTCCTTAGATTCTGCGCTATGAACTCGTAACACGATCTTGGCGATCGTTGCTGTTGGGGCGTGACCGATGTGACGATTCGTCCGTTCGTGATGGCGTGAGCAAGAAGCCGTGGATCGTGGATGACGAGCTGTGGGTCCGGATCGAACCCCTGCTGCCGGCCTGGCCGGAGCGGCCGCCGGGCCCTCGCCCGGTGGACGACCGGCTCTGCCTTCAGGGCATCCTGTTCGTGCTGTACACCGGCATCACCTGGCAGCAGTTGCCGCTGGAGCTGGGCTTCGGCTCCGGGCAGACCTGCTGGCGCCGGCTCGGCCGCTGGCAGAAGGCCGGGGTGTTTGAGGCTCTGCACCACATACTCCTGGCCGAGCTGAACGCGGCCGGACTGATCGACTGGACGCGCGCCTGCGTGGACGCCTCCCACGTGCGCGCGAAGAAAGGGGCGAGGCAACCGGCCCGTCGCTGGTCGACCGCCGCAAGAGCGGCAGCAAACACCACCTGATCAGCGACGGTGGCGGCATCCCGTTCCACGTGATCACCACCGCCGCCAACGTCAACGACGTCACCCAGACCCTTGCCCTGGTCGACGGCATCCCGCCGGTCGCCGGCCGGATCGGTCACCCCCGCAAGCGCCCGGACGCCCTGCTCGGTGACAAGGGCTACGACAGCAACCCCAACCGCCGCGAGCTGCGAAAACGCCGGATCCTGCCAGTCATCTCCCGCAAGGGATCTCGGGACATCATCGGTCTCGGCAAGCTCCGCTACGTCGTCGAGCAGACCTTCGCCCAGCTCCACCAGTTCAAGCGCCTCGCCGTCCGCTGGGAACGACGTCTCGACCTCCACAACGCCTTCGTCTCACTCGCCTGCGCGGTCATCTGCTGGCGGCGCCTCAACACCCAAGGCCAGTGATCGTGTTACGAGCTCTATGCCGGTGGTGTGCGGTATGCGCAGAGAGGGGCCTGGCCGCGGAGCGGCACGCGCAACGTGAGCGGATCCGGTTGACGGCCAGCGAGCGGTTCGCCGGGGCGAGCGGACATCCGTGATCGCGCGGGATCTGCGTGTGAGCGAGCGCTCGGTGAAGCGCTGGCGACGGGCCTGGCGGGAAGGTGGCAGCGAGGCCGTGCGCTCGCTCGGCCCGCCGAAGGTGCCGAAGCTGTCGGACGAGCTGGAACCCGAGCACCTGGAGCGCTTCTACAAGAAGATTCAAGACAACGGCAGCAAGCCCGCCACCGCTCACCAAGCTCGCCGCACCATCCGGGTGGCCCTCGGTGAGGCGATGCGCCGCCGCCACCTGGCTATCAACGTCGCCAAGGACGCCAAGGCACCCCGGATCGACGAGGACGAGATCGAGTCCTACTCGGTAGAGGAGACGCAGAAGATCCTCTTGGAGGTCGGCCGCCGCCGGCACACGGCCCGATGGGCGATCGCCCTCACCCTCGGCCTGCGGCAGGGGGAAGCCCTCGGCATGAAGTGGGCCGACGCGGACCTGGAACGCGGAGTCATCCGCCTGCGCCGGGGGGCGACTGCGGCCCAAGTACGCGCGCGGCTGCGGCGGCGACTGCGGACGCAAGGCCGGGCTGCAAGCAGCGAATCCAGGTCCGGCCGCGAGACCAAGGACACCAAGTCCCGCGTCGGCCGCCGCCTCATCGCGCTCCCGGACGAACTGCTGCGGCTATTCCGCAAGCACAAGGAGGACCGGGCGCGGGAGAGGGGACTCGCCCGGCAACTCTGGGCGGAGAAGGACTACGTATTCGCCTCGCCCACGGGGGAGCCGCTCAACCCGAACACCGACTACCACGAGTGGAAGGACATCCTCGTGGCCGCAGGAGTGAGGGAGGCCCGGCTGCACGACGCCCGGCACACGGCCGGGACGGTGCTGCTCCTCCTGAAGGTCCCGGAGCGGATCGTGATGGCCATCATGGGCTGGTCGTCCGCCTCGATGGCCAAGCGCTACCAGCACGTGACGGACCCGATGCTGGAGGAGACGGCAGAGAAGATCGGCGCTCTCCTCTGGGGGCAGCCCGCCACGGTTGCTGGACGGACGCCGGAAACGGCCGACTGATTGGGCGTTTCATCCCTGATCCCGAGGCTCATGTTCCGCGCCAGGTAGGGGTGGTTTCGCCGGTGAGTCGGCGGGTCATGAGGCTGATCATCGCGATATGAATCATGGCTTCGGAGCGGGCCGGGAGGGCTTCGTAGTCGCGGGTGAGGCGGCGGTGGCTCATGAGCCAGCCGAGGGTGCGCTCGACGACCCAGCGGCGGGGCTGGACGACGAATCCCCTGGTCGCGGGGTCGCGGCGGACGATCTCGAGGTCGATGCCCAGGGTGGCGCCGTGTTCGATGACGGTGTTCTTGTAGCCCATGTCGGCCCAGGCCTTGCGGACGGTGGGGTGCTCGGCTGCGACCCGGGTCAGCAACTGCCGTCCGGCGGTGCCGTCCTGGACGCTCGCGGCGGTGACCAAGACCGCAAGCAGCAGCCCGATCGTGTCGGTGACGATGCCGCGTTTCCTTCCCACGATCTTCTTCGCGGCGTCGATGCCCTGGCCCGCGGCGGGGACGTTCGTGGAGGTCTTCACGCTCTGCGAGTCGAGGATGCAGGCCGTCGGCTCCGGGGCTCGGCCCTCCGCGGCGCGGACCAGTCGCCGAAGTAAGCCGTTGAGCTGCTCGAACAGGCCGTCCTTCTGCCAGCGGGCGAAGTAGGCGTAGGCGGTCTCCCAGAGCGGGTAGTCGTGCGGAAGGTAGCGCCAGGGGATGCCGGTGCGGTCGACGTAGAGGATCGCGTCCAGCAGATCGCGCAGGTCGTGCTCGGGCGGTCGGCCGAACGCGAGGGCTCTCGCGGTGCGGGCCTGGCGCCAGGCGGTCAGGGTGGGCTCGACAAGTGCCCAGCGGGCATCGGACAGGTCACTCGGATACGGCCGACGGTCCGTCATGATGACGGCATACTGCAGAACTTGGCTCCTGCCCAGAGGCTGCGGCCGCCGGCAGGAAAAACCGGTACAGCCCGGCGTCCTGGGATGAGACAGGACGAAAAAGGGCTATCCGGGCGGACTCTCGTGCACCCACTCCACTCCCATCACACCAGCCCCTGAGCTGCCACAGGTAACACCCCAGGCAGGCCCCTGAAGGGGGAGCAACTACCTCATCCAGCAGCGAAACACCCAGTGAGACGGAAGCTGAGACGGGGAACGCCAGAGGGCCCGGACCGCGCAAGCGGTCCGGGCCCTCTGGCCTGGCGGAGGATACGAGATTCGAACTCGTGAGGGTTTTATCCCAACACGCTTTCCAAGCGTGCGCCCTAGGCCTCTAGGCGAATCCTCCGTGGGAGAGCTTAGTACATGTTTTGGGGTGGTCGCGACCACGTATCTCGCAGGTAGGGGGTGGGGGTGGCCTGCGGATGGTGGGACGGGGTGGTGGTGGAGGGGTGGGCCCGGGATCCGGTAGTGTTGGGGCCAGCCCCTCGTGTGGCGTTATCTCTCTGAATCCCCCCAGGGCCGGAAGGCAGCAAGGGTAGGAGGGCTCTGGCGGGTGCACGGGGGGTCTTTGCGTTCCCGGGGGCCGGTGGGGCGCGGGGGGCCGAGGGGCGACGCGTTTGTCGGTCCGTCCCGATATCGTCGGGGGTGTGTCCCTAGCCCTGTACCGCCGCTACCGCCCGGAGACCTTCGCGGAGGTCATCGGGCAGGATCACGTGACCGCTCCGCTCCAGCAGGCCCTGCGCAACAACAGGGTCAACCACGCGTACTTGTTCAGCGGCCCGCGCGGCTGCGGCAAGACGACGAGCGCCCGCATCCTGGCCCGCTGTCTGAACTGCGAGCAGGGGCCGACGCCCACGCCGTGCGGTGAGTGCCAGTCCTGCACGGACCTCGCCACGGGCGGGCCCGGGTCGATCGACGTGATCGAGATCGACGCGGCCTCGCACGGTGGTGTGGACGACGCGCGGGACCTCCGCGAGCGGGCGTTCTTCGCGCCGGTGCACAGCCGGTACAAGATCTTCATCCTGGACGAGGCGCACATGGTGACCTCGGCCGGCTTCAACGCGCTGCTGAAGGTGGTGGAGGAGCCGCCGGAGCACCTGAAGTTCATCTTCGCCACCACCGAGCCGGAGAAGGTGATCGGGACGATCCGGTCCCGGACCCACCACTACCCGTTCCGGCTGGTGCCGCCCGGCACACTGCGCGACTATCTGGCGGAGGTGTGCGGCCGGGAGGGGATCCAGGTCGAGGACTCCGTGTTCCCGCTGGTGGTGCGGTCGGGCGCCGGTTCGGTGCGTGACTCGATGTCGGTGATGGACCAGCTGCTGGCCGGCGCCGCCGAGGGTGGTGTGACGTACGGGATGGCCACGTCGCTGCTCGGGTACACGGACTCGGCGCTGCTGGACGAGGTGGTGGACGCGTTCGCCGCGCACGACGGGGCGACGGTCTTCCAGGTGGTCGACCGGGTGGTCGAGGGCGGTCACGACCCGCGCCGGTTCGTCGCGGACCTGCTGGAGCGGCTGCGTGACCTGGTGATCCTCGCCACCGTGCCGGACGCGGGGGAGAAGGGGCTGATCGACGCCCCGGCCGACCGGATCGCGGTGATGCAGGCGCAGGCGGACGCGTTCGGGGCGGCGGAGCTGAGCCGGGCGGCGGACCTCGTCAACACCGGGCTGACGGAGATGCGCGGCAACGCGGCGCCCCGGCTCCAGCTGGAGCTGATCTGTGCCCGGGTGATGCTGCCGGGCGCCTACAGCGACGAGCTGTCGTTGCAGGCGCGGCTGGACAAGCTGGAGCGGCGGGCCGCGAGCGGTGGCTTCGCCGGGGCCGGTGGCTTCGCCGTGCCCGGCGGTGTCGTCCCGGCCGGTGTCGCCCCGGTCGGTGTCGCCCCGGCCGGTGTCGCCCCGGTCGGTGGTCCGGTGGCGGCGGCGGTCGCACCGCCGACGGCACCGGCGGTGCAGGCGCCGGCGGTGGTGCCGACGGTCGCCGAGATGCCGCAGGTCGTGCCGTCGGCGCCGGTGCAGCCGACGCCCGCCCCGGCCCCCGCTCCCGCGCAGCCGGCCGGCCCGGCGCCCGGGGCGTGGCCGATCAAGCGGAGCTTCCCGCCCGCCGGGGAGGCGCCCGCGGCGGCGGCCCCGGCCCCCGTGGCCGCGCCCGCCCCCGTGCAGCCCGCTCCGGTGGCCGCTCCGGCCGCGCCCGCGCCGGCTCCCGTCCCCGCTCCGGCGCCCGGCGGGCAGCCGTCGGCGGCGGCGCAGCAGGGTGCGGGCCAGGTCCGGCAGCTGTGGCCGCAGATCCTGGAGGCGGTGAAGAACCGGCGCCGGTTCACCTGGATCCTGCTCAGCCAGAACGGCCAGGTGGCCGGATTCGACGGCAGCGTGCTCCAGGTCTCGTTCATCAACGCGGGTGCCCGCGACAGCTTCGTGAGCAGCAACAGCGACGACGTGCTGCGGGCCGCGCTGGCCGACGCGCTCGGCGTGGACTGGCGGATCGAGTGCATCGTCGACCCGTCCGGCGGCGCGGGTGGCCCCGGTGGCGGTTCCGGTGGCGCCACGGCCCCGAGCGGCAGTGGTGGCGGTGGGGGCGGCTGGGGTGCCCCACCGGCGCGTCCGGCGGCGCCCGCGCCCCAGACGGCGCCCGTCGTGCCGGCTCCCGTCGCCGCGCCCGCTCCGGCGCCCCGCCCGGTCGCCGCGCCGACCCCGGCGCCCGCCGCTCCGGTGCCGCCGCCCGTCCAGGCACCGCCGCCGTCGTCGTCGGCGTACCCGGCGCAGGGGGTGGCCCCGGAGGACGACGTGCCGGAGGAGGACGACCCCGATCTGAACGAGGACGTGTTCTCCGGCCAGGAGCTGATCATCCGCGAGCTGGGGGCCACGGTGCTGGAGGAGATCCGGCACGGTGGCAACTGAGCAGCACGTAGGCTCGTCGAGGACGATGCAGGAGCGGACCGAACGCAAGGAGTGAGCCGTGTTTCCCGGTGGTGGCCAGCCCAACATGCAGGCGCTGCTCAAGCAGGCGCAGAAGATGCAGCAGGACCTCGCCCAGGCACAGCAGGAGCTGGCCGAGGCCAAGGTGAGCGGATCGGCGGGCGGTGGCCTGGTCGAGGCGACGGTGACCGGTTCCGGCGAGCTGGTGGCGCTGACCATCGCCCCGGCCGCCGTCGACCCGGAGGACACCGAGACGCTGGCCGACCTCGTCCTGGCGGCCGTCCGGGACGCCAATCAGGCCGCGCAGAAGATGCAGGCCGAGCGGATGGGCCCGCTGACCCAGGGCCTCGGCGGCGGGATCCCGGGCCTGCCGTTCTGACGGTGACCCCGCCCGTGGCGGTGACGGCCCGCCTGTGTCGTCCCGCGTGACGGCCCGGCCGTGACAGCGGGTACCGACCGGGGCACCGGAGCGTACGGGGCGGACGGTCGGGTCCGGAGTTCGGACAACGGACCTGTGTGATTAATGCGGGAGTCGGGCGTCGGGCGGTGCGCCCGGCGTCCGATTCGTTGGATGATGGCACCGGAGCACCCCGCGCGGGTGCCACCGGTCCAACCCGAGGGAAGGCGCGACGTTGTACGAGGGCGTGGTTCAGGACCTGATCGACGAACTGGGCAGGCTGCCCGGCGTCGGGCCCAAGAGCGCGCAGCGGATCGCCTTCCACGTCCTGCAGGCCGACCCGGTCGACGTCCGCCGGCTGGCGCACGCGCTGCTGGAGGTCAAGGACAAGGTCCGGTTCTGCGCCGTCTGCGGCAATGTCGCGGAGGCCGAGCAGTGCCGGGTCTGCCTGGACCCGCGTCGCGACCTCGCGGTCATCTGTGTGGTCGAGGAACCCAAGGACGTCGTCGCCATCGAGCGCACCCGGGAGTTCCGCGGCCGCTACCACGTGCTGGGCGGTGCGATCAGCCCGATCGAGGGCGTCGGCCCGGACGATCTGCGGATCAGGGAGCTGCTGGCACGGCTCGCCGACGGCACCGTCACCGAGCTGATCCTGGCCACCGACCCCAATCTGGAGGGGGAGGCGACCGCCACCTACCTGGCCCGGCTCTGCAAGCCGATGGGCCTGAAGGTGACCCGCCTGGCGAGCGGCCTGCCCGTCGGCGGGGATCTGGAGTACGCGGACGAGGTCACACTCGGTCGCGCCTTCGAAGGGAGACGACTGCTCGATGTCTGACCGGACGATCAACCAGCAGCCACACGCGCCCCATCAGGCCGGGCCGGAGGAGGCCAGGGACACCGCGCAGGTGCCGCGTCCTCCGCACACGCACGGCCACGGCTCGGAGCCGGACGACTTCGCGGTGCAGATCGCGGACTCGGTGGAGAGCTTCGTGCTCTCGGTGACCGAGGTCGCCAAGGGCGACGAGCCCGGCAGCGCCGTCTCCCTCCTCCTACTGGAGGTCTCGCAGTTGCTGCTGGCCGGCGGCCGGCTGGGCGCCATCGAGGACGTCGTCCCCGAGGACCGCTTCGAGCCCGACGCCGGTCCGGAGCCGGACGGCGAGCAGCTGCGGGAGCGGCTGGCGGTGCTGCTCGCGCCGATCGACGTCTACCACGAGGTCTTCGACCCGTACGGGCCGCCGGAGAAGCCGAGCGCGTTCCGGATCTCGGACGACCTGGCCGGGGTGGTGAGCGAGCTGCAGCACGGGCTCACCCACTACCGCGAGGGCCGGGTCAGCGAGGCGCTCTGGTGGTGGCAGTTCTCGTACCTGTCCAACTGGGGCACGACCTGCACGGCCGTCCTGCGGGCGCTGCAGTCGCTGATCGCGCACGTCCGGCTGGACAGCCCGATCGGGGCGGCGCCGGACGGGGCGGACACGGACAACGACGGGCTCACCGACGAGCAGCTGGAGCAGCAGGCGGGCGACCTGATGGCGGCCGAGCTCGGCCTGGGCCACTAGGGCTGTCGACCCCTGGCGCGACCGGGGGCGCGAGGAGGCGGAGGGCGGGGACGTCGGCCGCCCGGGGCCCCGGCGGACGGGAGTGTGACGGAAACCTCACTCCCGGCCACCGACGGAAAACCCCGGGGCGGCCGCCCCTTCGTCCGCCGATTCTCCGGAACGGCGCCCGCCCGCCCGCAGACCTGCCGGTGGCGGTATCCACACCCCCGCTCACCTGCCGAAACGTGTGTCTCATCATATGGAAAGCGGAGGTCGGGGCACCCCCGCTCGGTAGACTGGCGCCGACCGCACAGCCCCCGCCACCCGGGGGTGCGGGGGCCGAGGGCCCCCGGAAACGACACAAGTCGAGGAGCGCACGTGGGCCTTGTCGTGCAGAAGTACGGCGGCTCATCCGTTGCGGATGCCGAGGGCATCAAGCGCGTGGCCCGTCGAATCGTTGACGCCAAGAAGGCCGGCCATGAGGTCGTCGTCGTGGTGTCCGCGATGGGCGACACGACGGACGAGCTCATCGAACTCGCGGAGCAGGTGTCACCTCTCCCCGCCGGCCGCGAGTTCGACATGCTGCTGACCGCTGGAGAGCGCATCTCCATGGCACTGCTGGCCATGGCGATCAAATCCCTGGGCCACGAGGCGCAGTCGTTCACAGGAAGCCAGGCCGGCGTCATCACCGACTCCGTCCACAACAAGGCGCGCATCATCGATGTGACGCCGGGCCGCATCCGCACCGCCCTGGACGAGGGCAACATCGCGATCGTGGCCGGTTTCCAGGGCGTCTCGCAGTCGAGCAAGGACATCACCACGCTCGGCCGGGGCGGCTCGGACACCACCGCCGTCGCCCTCGCCGCCGCCCTCAAGGCCGAGGTCTGCGAGATCTACACCGACGTGGACGGCGTGTTCACCGCCGACCCGCGCGTGGTGAAGAAGGCTCGCAAGATCGACTGGATCGCCTACGAGGACATGCTGGAGCTGGCCTCGTCCGGTTCCAAGGTGCTGCTCGACCGCTGTGTGGAGTACGCGCGCCGCTACAACATCCCGATTCACGTACGCTCGTCGTTCTCGGGTCTTCCCGGGACGATCGTCAGCAACGACAACCCGCACCAGCCCGAAGGGGGCGAGATGGAGCAGGCCATCATCTCCGGAGTCGCCCATGACACGTCCGAGGCCAAGGTCACGGTCGTCGGCGTCCCCGACAAGCCGGGCGAGGCGGCACGCATCTTCCGTGCCATCGCCGACGCCGAGGTCAACATCGACATGGTCGTTCAGAACGTCTCGGCGGCGTCGACCGGTCTGACCGACATCTCCTTCACCCTGCCGAAGGCCGAGGGCCAGAAGGCCATCGACGCGCTGGAGCGGGTCCGGGAGGGCATCGGCTACGAGTCTCTCCGCTACGACGACGCGATCGGCAAGATCTCGCTGGTCGGCGCGGGCATGCGCTCCAACCCGGGCGTCACGGCGACCTTCTTCGAGGCGCTCTCCGCGGCCGGCGTCAACATCGAGCTGATCTCCACCTCGGAGATCCGGATCTCGGTGGTCACCCGCGCCGACGACGTCAACGCGGCCGTGCAGGCCGTCCACTCCGCCTTCGGGCTGGACAGTGAGACGGACGAGGCCGTGGTCTACGGGGGCACCGGGCGATGACCCGGCGGCCGAACCTCGCCGTCGTCGGCGCCACCGGCGCGGTCGGCGAGGTGCTGCTCGGCCTGCTCTCCCTCCGCCAGGACATCTGGGGCGAGATCCGTCTCGCCGCCTCCCCGCGCTCGGCCGGCCGCAAGGCGGTCGTGCGCGGGGAGTCCGTCGAGGTCCTCCCGCTGTCCGAGGAGCTCTTCGACGGGGTGGACGTCGCGCTGTTCGACGTCCCCGAGCAGATCGCCGCCCGCTGGGCGCCGATCGCGGCCGCCAAGGGCGTCGTGGTGGTCGACAACTCCGGCGCGTTCCGGCTGGACGACGCCGTCCCGCTGGTGGTGCCCGAGGTCAACGCGGCCGCCGTGCGGATGCGCTCGCGCGGGATCGTGGCGAGCCCGGACTCCACCACCCTGACCATGATCGCGGCGATCGGCGCCCTGCACGCCGAGTACGGCCTGGAGTCGCTGGTGGTCGCCTCCTACCAGGCCGCCTCCGGGCTCGGCCGGGACGGCACGGACGCGCTGCGCGCCCAGCTCGCCCAGGTGGCCGGCACCGAGGTCGGCGAACAGACCGGCGACCTGCGGGCGGTGATCGCCGATCACGGACCGTTCGCCGCCCCCCTCGCGCTCAACGCGGTGCCCTGGGCCGGCGTGCTGACCGACGGCGGCTGGTCCTCGGAGGAGCGCACGGTGCGCGACGAGTCCCGCAAGATCCTCGGTCTGCCCGGGCTCAAGGTCTCGGCCACCTGTGTGCGGATCCCGGTGGTGCGCACCCACGCGCTTGCCGTGCACGCGGTGTTCGAGCGCGAGGTCACCCAGGAGCACGCCCACGAGATCCTCCGCGATGCCCCCGGGGTGCTGCTGTACGACGACCCGGCGGCGGGGGAGTTCCCGACACCGAACGACGTGGTGGGCACGGACCCGGTCTGGGTGGGCCGGCTGCGGCGCGCCCTGGACGACCCGAACGCGCTGGACGTCTTCCTCTGCGGCGACAACCTGCGCCGGGGCGCGGCGCTGAACGCCCTTCAGATCGCCGAGCTGGTGGCGCGGGAGATCGCCGACCGGGCCACGGCGGCGGACGACGCCGAGGCGAACGGCGTCGAGGCGAACGGCGTCGAGAGGTTCCGCGTCGAGGGGTTCGGCGCCGCCGGTGCCGAGGGAGCCGGGACGGGCGCGGACGGTGCCGCGGCGGGCTGATCAGCCCGTCCACCCGGAGTCTGCGCGGTTTGTTCGCGGACTGCTTGACGAATCCTCGCTGAATTCCCTGGAGGGGCGTTCGGACCATGCGCGAGAATATGCGCGGGGGCCGGGCAACCATGACAGGGGATCGAGTGTCCAACGGGCGTGGCGAACGTGATGGTGGGGGCGGGGGCGGGCATCTCGGCGGCAGCCGCGGTGACGTTCCCGTCGCGTGTCCAGTGGCCTGCGGATAGGCCGGAAGATAGCCAGATGACGGCAGTTGCACCCGGTGCCGCGGGTCCTGGCGCCGACACCGCTGCCGGTGCCAGCGAGGACCTCCTCACCGAGACCTATCAGGCGCACTACCGCTCGCTGCTGCGGCTGGCGGCGCTGCTCCTCGACGATCTGTCGAGCTGCGAGGACGTGGTCCAGGAGGCGTTCATCCGGGTGCACGCGGCCAGGCGGCGGGTGCGGGAACCGGAGAAGACCCTCGCCTATCTGAGGCAGACCGTGGTCAACCTGTCCCGCTCGACGCTGCGGCGCAGGATCCTCGGACTGCGGCTGCTGCCGAAGCCGATGCCTGACATGGCCAGTGCAGAAGAAGGCGCCTACGATGCGCTGGAGCGGGACCAGTTGAAGGTCGCGCTACGGGGTCTGCAACGCCGTCAGCGGGAGGTGCTGGTGCTGCGCTACTTCGTGGACATGACGGAGGCGCAGGTCGCCGAGACCCTCGGCATCTCGCTCGGTTCGGTGAAGGCGTACGGCTCACGGGGGCTCGCCGCGCTGAGGGTCCAGATGGAGGCCGGGCATGGCTGAGGACGGTCGGATGGGTGACGGTGCCCGGCGGGGTGACGGTGGCCGGCGGGGTGACGGTGGCCGAACGGGCGACGGCGGTCCGTCGGGTGACGGCCGCCCGTCGGGTGACGGCGGTCGGCCGGGCGGTGCAGGCCGGCCGGATGACGGCGGTCGGCCGTCCGACGGCGGCGGGGCCGGCCACGAGGAGCGGCTGGTGAGGGAGTTGATGCTTCGGGCGGTCGCCGAGGTCCAGCCGGATCCTGCCGGACTCCAGCGCATCCGCCGGGCGGTGCCGCGGCGCAGGGCCGCCCGGCGCGGGGCCTGGACCGGCGCCGCCGCGGTGGCCGTGGTCGCCTCCTTCCTCCTGCCGGCCCTGCACACCACGGACCACCTGGGCCTGTCCGGCGGCCCCGGGTCGTCCGGCGCGGGCAGCGGCAGTGTCTCGCCCAGTCCCGCCGGCACCCTCCCCGGCGGGAGCACCGGCGGTGCCCACCGCCCGCCGGTCCTCGACAGCGGGGCCCCGACCGTTCCCGGCAGCCCGTCCGGCAGCGTCGGCAGTGAGCCGAGCGCCGGCGGCAGCAGCGCCGGCCAGCAGCCCGGCACCTTCGACCCGAGCCCCAGCACCACCGACGGCGGGGCCGACACCCCGGTCCTGGCGCTCTGCACCCGGGCCGATCTGGGACAGGGCACCGCGCAGCTCGGCGCCCCCGACGCGGACGGCCGGATCTACGGATCCTTCACGATGACCAATGTGTCCGGACGCAGCTGTCGGCTCGGCGGGCCAGGATCGGTCACGGTCACCGGCAGGACGGGAGCCACCGGCAGCAGCGGCAGCACGGGGGCGGACAACGGGAGGATCCGGATCGCCTTCCACACCGCGGGCGACCCGGCGACCGGTCTGCCCGCGCCCGGGCCCTCGGCCGGCCCCGCGGCGGGGGCCGATGCCGGGAGCAACGGCCTCGTCCTCGCGCCGCGCGCCGTCTACCGGGTCGACATCGCGTGGATCCCGGACCCGGCGGGCTGTCCCGTCCCCGGTGGGACGACCTCGCCGAGTGCCTCCGCCGGTTCGGGAGGAGCGGGTTCGACCGGTGGCGCGGCGGGCGGTGGTGCGGCGGGCGGGGCGACCGGTGGCGGCGCCACCGGGTCCGCGGTGGGCAACGGCGGGGCGACCGGCGGCACGGGCACGGGCGGGGGCGGGGGCGGCGCGTTGCCCGGGGCCGTCGGTTCCGGCGGGGCGGGCGGCCCGAGCGCCACGGGCCCGGGGCCGGGCTCCGGGGCCGGAGCGGGCCCGAGCACCGGAGGTGGCGCCGGTCCGGGCCCCGTCGGCGTCGCGGTGACCGGCGGCCGGACGGGCGGTCCGGGGACGTCCACCGGTGCTCCCGCCGGGGCGGGCGAGCTGAGCGGGGCGGGCGGGGCCACCGAGGCGGCTCCGGCGGGCGGTCCCACCGGGTCGCCGAGCACGACCCCGCAGCCGAGCGGTTCGACGACCGGGGGGAGCACCGGGACCCCGAGCCCGTCCGCGACCCCGGTGCCCGGGCCGGGCGGGGCCTCGTCGAGCGTCACCCTGGCGTACACGCCGGCCCCGGGCAACCCGGCCTCCGCCCGGGTCGTCCTGGCCGACGCCTGCGCGGGCACGGTCTACCGCACCGCGCCGCGGGTCGTCGTGCCGGACGCCCGGACGCCGGCGCCCGGTACCTCGCCGTCCGCGGGGTGACCGGCGCGGGCGTCCGCCCGGGCGGTTCGGGCAGCCCGGGCGGTTCGAGCAGCCCGCTCACCTCGGCGGGCCCGGCCGGAGCCGCGCGCGGGAAGTCGGCGGGGCCGACTTCCGGCTCCGAGACGGGGGCCTGGGGACGGGCGGAGTGTGAGGAGTGGTTACCGTGGGGGGTGTGTACCGGTTTCTCCTCACCCCGCGCTGGCTGAGCGGCACCGCGCTGGCCGTGGCGGCCGTGGCGGTGTGCGTCTGGCTCGGTTCCTGGCAGCTCGGCCGGTTCGAGGACCGCGTCTCCTCGCACCAGGAGATCAGCCGGGCCGTGAACGACGCCGGCGCGCCCCGTCCGCTCGGTGAACTGCTGGCCGCCGACCGGCCGCAGGTCACCACCGACACCGTCGGCCGCGCCGTGACGGTCACCGGCACCTTCGACCCGGAGCACCAGTTGCTGGTCCCCAACCGGGTGCTGGACGGCCGGCAGGGTTACTACGTGCTTACCCCGCTGCGCACCGCCGACGGCCGGACGGTCGCGGTCGTCCGCGGCTGGGCGCCGGGAACGCCGCCGGCCGGGGCACCGCAGGCCGGAGCGTCCGCGCCCGGGGCGCCGGTGGACGCGCCCACCGGCGAGGTGACCATCGGCGGCCGGCTCCAGGCGGGCGAGACCAGCGGGAGCAACGGCGCCGTGGCCGGCGGCCTCCCGGAGGGGCAGCTCGGCACCATCAACCGTGCCGCCCTCGTCAACAAGCTCGCCCTCGACGGCTGGTACGACGGCTGGGTGTCCGCCGACGTCGCGCCGGACGGGCTCACGCCGGTGCCGACCGTCCAGCCGCAGGGCGGAGACGGCCTCTCGCTGCGGGCGTTCCAGAACCTCGGCTACACGCTGGAGTGGTTCGTCTTCGGCGGTTTCGTGGTGTTCATGTGGTTCCGGCTGCTGCGCCGCGAGGCCGAGGCCGAGCAGGACCGGGCCCTCGGACTGGACCCGGTCCTGGACTGACCGCCCGGCTCCGGCGCCCCCGGAGCCGGGGCCGGGCGGTCACGGGTCAGCGGGTCGGCTTCGCCGGTGGCACGGCCGGGACCGCCGGAACGGCCGGGACCGCCGGCTTGGACGGCAGTACCGGCACCCCTGCCGAGCCCGACGGCATCGGTGGAACCGGAGCGGTCGGTGACGGTGGTGCGGTCGGTGACGCTGACGTGGCCGGCGGCGGGTTGTCGCAGCGGCGGCCGTTGTTGCCGCCGCTGCCGTTGGAATCGTCGTCGGAGTCGTACCGGTCGGTGTGGTGACGCGTCGTGCGGCCGCTCTTCGAGCTCTTGGAGCTCTTCGACCCCTTCGAGCCGGACTTGGCGAGCAGCACCACCCCGCCCTCCTCCCCGACCCCGGCCCCGGCCACCGCCGTGCGGAAGGCGGCCTTCACCACCGTGGAGGTGGCCGTGGGCGGCGCGGTGACGGACGGCGGGGCCGGGGAGGAGGGTGGCGAGGCGGACGGCGCGGCGGAGGACGGCGAGACGGCCGGCGGACAGGCCGCGCTCCCGCCGTCGTCGTCCTGCCCCGAGCAGCCGGTGAGCACCAGTGCCCCGGCCACCCCCGCCCCCAGGATCGTCAGCAGGCGTCTCACCCGTGTCCCCCGTTCACTGCTTCTCGGTGTCCGCCAGATTCTCGCCGACCGGGAGTCCGCCGAGGTGCCGGCGGACGAAGTCGATCTCCAACCGCAACTGCTTGATCCGCTCGTCCACGACCAGCGAGCCGTGCCCGGCGTCGTAGCGGTACACCTCGTGCGGCTTGCCGAGCCGCTCCAGCGCCTCGACGTAGTTGTCGATCTGCTTGATCGGGCAGCGCGGGTCGTTGACCCCGGCGCTGATGTAGACCGGGACCGCGACCCGGTCGATGTACGTCAGCGGGGAGGAGGCGGTCCAGCGCTCGGGCACCTCCTCGGGCGTCCCGCCGAAGAGCGTGCGGTCGATCGCCTTCAGCGCCTCCATCTCGTCGTCGTACGCGGTCAGGTAGTCCGCGACCGGAACGGCGGCGACGCCGAGGCTCCACAGCTCGGGCTGCACGCCGAGCCCGAGCAGGGTGAGGTAGCCGCCCCAGGAGCCACCGGCCAGCACCAGCCGGTCCGGGTCGGCCAGCCCGCTCTCCACCGCCCAGCCGCGCACGGCCGCGATGTCCTCCAGCTCGATCAGGCCGACCCGCTCGCGCAGCGCGTCCGTCCAGGCCTGGCCGTAGCCGGTCGAGCCGCGGTAGTTGACCCGGACCACCGCGAAGCCGTGGTCCAGCCAGGCGGCCGGTCCGGCGGCGAAGGAGTCGCTGTCGTGGTGGGTCGGGCCGCCGTGGACCTCGAAGACGGTCGGGAACGGGCCCTCGCCCGCCCCGGCCGGCCGCTGGACCAGCGCGTGCACCCGGCCGCCCGGCCCGTCCACCCAGACGTCCTCGACCGGCACCGAGCCGGGCGGGACGGCGCCGGGCGCGCGCAGCACGACCGTGCCGGCGGTGGAGCGGACGGCGGACGGGTCGGCGGCGGAGGACCACAGGAACTCCACCGTGCCGTCGGGGCGGGGGGTGGCTCCGCCGACCGTGCCGCGCGGGGTGTCCAGCCGGGTGAGCACGCCCTCGTCCAGGGAGTACGAGAACAGCTCGCTGCGCGCCTCGTACTCGTGCTCGATCAACAGCGCGCGGGCGCCGGGGCGCCACTGGGCGGAGAGGTCGCCGGGCAGTTCGCGGCCCTGCTCGTCGCGGAGCACGAGGGCGGTCTCCTCGCCGGTCGCGACGTCCCAGATCATCGGCTCCCAGCGGCCGGTGCGCTGGTGGGCGACCAGCAGCCGGGTGTCGCCGTCGACGGGCGCGAAGCCGAGGCAGGCGACCCCGCGCGGGTGCTCGTGGCCGGTGACCTCGTCCAGCTCGGCGACGGTGGGGACGGCGGTTGCGGCGTCGGCGTCGGCGGCGGTTTCGTCGGCGGTTCCCGTTCCGGTTCCGGCCGCGGTTCCGTCGCCGACGAGGCGGACCACCCGGATCGCGCCGTGCATGGCGTCGCCGTGCTCGGTGTGGTCGATGGCCAGCAGGGTGCCGTCGTGACTCAGGTCGCCGACACCGCCGTACTCGGCGTGCCGGTAGATCTCGACGGCCTCGGTCGCGCCCGGGCGGCGCAGGTGCAGGGTGGTGCCGTCCTCGTCGGTGGACCGGCCGACCACCACGGTGCCGTCCCGGCCCAGGGCCAGACCCGCCTCGTAGGACGGGGCCAGGCCGGGGACGGCCTCCTCGTCCGGACCGGTGGCGCCCTCGGGACGGCCGGCGAACGGCTGGCGGCGCCAGACGCCGTACTCGTCGCCGTCGCTGTCGTCGAACCACCAGATCCACTCGCCGTCGGGGGACAGCTCGGCATCGGTGGTGCCGTTCGGGCGGTCGGTGGCCCGCCGGTGGGTGTCGGTGGCGCGGTCCCAGGCGTAGACCTCGTAGGTACCGCTGGAGTTGGACACGTACAGCGCCCGGTCGGGGGCGTCCTCGGCCCAGTCCGGCAGGGAGACCCGTGCCGCCCTGAACCGCTGCTCCCACGCCGGAACGGCGCTCTTCTCCTCGCTCATCCACCCACCCAACCAGATCGGGGCGAGGAAACGGAACGGGACGGGGAAACGGGGGAGGGGAGGGCCGGTGCGGCCCTCCCCTCCTGCCTGTTCCTCCGGGCCTCGCGCCCCGGCCGGCCCTCCCGGTCGTCCCGGTCCTGCTGGTCGTCCCGATCGTCCCGGTCGTCCTGGTCCTGCCGGCCCTGTGGGCCAGGTCGACGGTTCCGGCCCTTCCGGCCGGCTCACCCCGCTCGGCGGGGCAGCAGCTGGACCAGGCCCGCCAGCAGCACCTCCAGGACCGCCAGCGCCCCCAGGCAGCGACCGAAGGCGGTGGCCGGGTCGGCGGCGCCGTAGTAGAGGACGCCGATCAGCGCGACCCCGAGTGCCCCCGCGACCTGCTGGACGGTGGCCACCAGGCCCGCGGCCGAGCCGGCCAGCCGGGGTTCGACGCCGGCCAGCACCAGCGAGGTCACCGGGGCGATCACCAGACCCATTCCGAGCCCGTCCACGAACAGGCCCGGCGCAAGCCACCAGACGCTGCCCGTGGTGCCCGCCAGGTGCACGGCCAGCCCGAGCAGACCCAGGCCGGCGGCCATCAGCAGCCCGCCCAGCGCGATCGCCTGCCGGCCGAGCCGGGCGGCCACCCGGTGCGCGGCGGTGGAGGTCAGCAGGTAGCCGAGGCCGATCGCGGTGAAGACCAGGCCCGCCCCGAGCGCGTCCAGCCCGAGGCCCGGCTGCAGATAGAGGGCGAGCACCAGGAAGAACGAGGCCTGGCCGAGCCAGAAGGCCAGCTGGGCGAGCAGACCGGTGGTGAACGCGCGGTCCCGGAACAGCCGGGTGTCGAGCAGCGGCGAGCCGCCCGCGAGCCCGCGCCGGTGCTGGTGGACGGTGAGGAGCACGAGCAGTGCCGCCGCGCCGGCCAGGCAGAGCCCGGTCCACAGCGGCCAGCCGCTCTCGCGGCCCTGGATCAGCGGCAGCACCAGACCGGTCAGGGCGAGGGTGACCAGCACGACGCCCACCGGATCGAGGCCCGGCCGGTGCGGGGCGCGCGACTCGGGCAGGCAGCGTCGGACCAGGGCCAGGGCGGCCAGGCCGACCGGCAGGTTGAGCAGGAAGCAGCTGCGCCAGTCCAGGCCGAACAGGTCGGCGCGGATCAGCACGCCGCCGATCAGCTGGCCGAACACCGCTCCGAGGCCCATCGTCAGGCCGTACATCGCGAACGCCCGGGCCTGCGCCGTGCCGGTGTAGGCGGTCCGCAGGATCGCCAGCACCTGCGGGCCCATCAGTGCGGCCGCCAGCCCTTGGGCGACCCGGGCGCCGACCAGGCTGCCCGCCGTCGGCGCCAGGCCGCAGGCGGCCGAGGCCAGGGTGAACAGGGCCAGGCCGAGACCGAACATCCGGCGGCGGCCGTACCGGTCACCGAGCCGGCCCGCGGTGATCAGTCCGACGGCGAGGGCCAGGCCGAAGCCGGCCACCACCCATTGGACGGCGGCCGGTCCGGCTCTCAGGTCGGTCTGGAGGGAGGGGATGGCGACGTTGACGACGAAGACGTCCAGGGCGGTCATGAAGGTCGCGGTCAGCAGGACCGGCAGCAGGCCGCGCGGTGCGGGGGCGGTAGGGGCGGTGGTGGTCGGTGCGGGGGCGGCGCTGGGGGCGGCGGGGACGGTGGGGGCGGTGCTCCGGGAGGTCAGGGTGCTGGACAACGTCTGCTCCGGTGGGTGCGTGGCGGCGGGGTGTGTGGTGCTGGGGTGCGTGGTGTGGGGTGCGTGGTGTGGGGTGCGTGTGGGCCGGGACCGGGGCGGGCACAGGTGGCGCCCGCCCCGGGGTACGGTCGGCAGTCGGCGGAGGCCGACGGTTCAGGCGCCGGGGACGCGGTCGAGGAAGCCGTACACCGAGGCGATCCGGCCCTCCGCGTCGGCGACCAGCACGTCGAAGCCGATAACCAGCGGCTCCTCCCCGGCCGGGCCGAGGTTCCACGTGAAACGTGCGATGTCGTGGTGGGCGTCGACCGGGCCGAGCGTGAACACCAGGCCGGGGAACTGCCCCTGCGCCGCGCCGATCAGCGCATCGACGCCCTCGCGCCCGGTGACGGCGGCCAGCGGGTCGGTGTAGCGGCCGTCCTCGGCCCACGCCTCGTCGATCAGCTTCCGGCGGGCGGTCGGGTCGGTCTCGTTCCACGCGGCGAGGTAGGTGGCGGCGAGCTGTCCGAGGTCGGTGGGCAGGTTGGCGGTCATGGTCTTCTCCCTTGTCCGGTGAGGTGGTTGGTGCGGTGTCCGGTGGCCCGTTTCCCGCTGGTCGAAAACTTACGGACGACGGGCCGCGGGCGAATCCGTCACGGATAGGTAGGGGGTACCGGGGTGGGCGCCAGTAGGGTCGGACCTGCCGGGCACGGGGGCCCGCGGGGGAGGAGACCGGGATGCTGTACGGGCGGGAACGGGAGCGGGCGGCCGTCGACGCGCTGCTCGACGGGGCGCGTGGCGGTCGCAGTGGCGTCCTGCTGCTGCGCGGCGAGCCGGGGATCGGCAAGACGGCCGTGCTGGAGTACGCGGTGGCGGCGGCCGGTGACGGGTTCCGGGTGATCCGGGCGACCGGCGTCGAGTACGAGGCCGAGCTCCCCTTCGCCGGGCTGAGCCTGCTGCTGGCGTCCGGCCTGGACCGCCTGGACGCCCTGCCCGGGCCGCAACGGCGTTCGCTGGAGAGCGCGTTCGGGCTCGGTGAGGCGACCGGCGGTGCCGACCGGCTGCTCGCCGGACTGGCCACGCTCGGGCTGCTCGCCGAACTCGCTTCCGAACAGCCGCTGTTGTGCGTGGTCGACGATGTGCAGTGGCTCGACCGCTCCTCGCTGGACGCTCTGCTGATCGCCGCGCGGCGGCTCCAGGCCGAGGGCGTCGCCCTGCTGCTCGCCGCCCGGGACACCGGGGCCGGGGCGGACGCCGGGGCCGGGGCGGACGCCGGGGCCGGGGCGGGCATCGGCGGGGCGGGCATCGGGGGGACGGGCATCGGTGGGACGGGCATCGGTGGGGCCGGCGACCCGGCCTCGCCGGTTACGGCCGCCGGACCGCTGGCCGGTCTGCCGGAGCTGCGGCTCACCGGCCTGGCCGAACCGGACGCCGTCCGCCTGCTCGACGACCGTACCGGCACGGCCCTCACCGGCCCGGCCCGCCGCCGACTGCTCGCCGAAGCCGCCGGGAACCCGCTGGCACTCGTCGAACTTCCCTCCACCGAGGCGGACTTGGCGTCGAGTGGGCTCGCGCTCACCAGTCGGCTCCGGATCGCCTTCCACGGCCAGGTCACCGGCCTGCCGCCCGCGACCCAGACCCTGCTGCTGGTCGCGGCGGCCGAGGAGAACGGCGAGCTGGACGTCGTCCTGGCCGCCGCCGCGGCGCTCGGGGCCGGCGCCGACGCGCTGGAGCCAGCGGAGCGGGCCGGACTGGTGACCGTCGGCACCGACCGCCGGTTCGCCTTCCGGCACCCGCTGCTGCGTGCGGCCGTCCTCCAACGGGCCCCGCTCCAGCAGCGGTTGGCCGCCCACCGGGCGCTCGGCGAGGCACTGGAGGAGGGCGACCGGCGGACCTGGCACCTCGCCCTCGCCGCCACCGCGCCGGACGCCGGACTCGCCGACGCGCTGGAGCGGACCGCCGTCCGGGCCGAGGCCCGTGGTGCCCACGGCGGCGCGGCCGCCGCGTACGAGCGCGCCGCCGGGCTCACCCCGGACCGCGACGGCGCCACCCGGCGCCTCGTGCTGGCCGCCGAAGCGGCCACCGAGGAAGGGAAGCTGGAGCTGGCCGAGTCGCTCGCGGACCGGGCCGGCGCGCGCACCGACAGCGTCTTCGCGCACGCGCTGCTGGACCAGGTCCGGGCCGTCGCGCAGTTCTGGCGCGGTTCCTACCCGGCCGCGTACCGGCTGTTGCTGGACGCCGCCGCGACCGACATCGAGCCCGCGCACGCGGCCCGGATGCTGCTCCAGGCCTTCCACGCCGCCTGGTACGTCGGGGAGGAGCCGGTGGCCACCGTGCTCGACCGGCTGGCCGCACTGCCGCTGGGCGCGGACGAACCGCTCGCCCCGCTGGCCCGGCACCTGCCGGCCGCCGTACTGCCCGCGCTGGGCCGTCCCGCCGACCCGCTGCCCGAGGTCCGCGCCACCGTCGCGGAGGCCCGGAGGGCCGGGGCGGAGAGCCCGGTCGACCTGGTGCAGCTTTGCGGCGCGACCCTGGTCCTCGGACGGGACCACGAGACGCTGGAGCTGGCCGCCGAACTCACGGCCGAGGCCCGGGCCAAGGGGACGGTCGGGGTGCTGCCGACGCTGCAGTTCTTCCTCGCCGAGGCCGAACTGTTCCACGGCCGGCACCGTGACGCCGAGGTCACGGCGGCGGAGGGCCTGGCGCTCGCCCGGGACACCGGCCAGGCCCAGTGGACCAGTCAACTCGCCTCGCTGCTGGCCTGCTTGGCGGCTCTGTCGGGGGCCGACGAGCGGTGCGCGGAGCTGGCGGCCGCGGCGCTGGTCCCCGGTTCGGCCGCGCCCGCCGCCGGGGAGCCGTGGGCGCACTGGGCGCTCGCCCTGCTGGACCTCGGCCGGGGCCGCGCGGCGGCGGCCGCCGACCGGCTGCACGCGCTCACCACCGGGCCGTACCGGCACCATGTCGGTGCCACCCGGGCGGTTCCCGACCTGGTCGAGGCCGTCGTCCGGCTGGGCGGACCGGAGCGGGCGGCCGAGCCGTACGAGCGCTTCGCCCGCTGGGCGGCCGCGGCCGGGACGCCCTGGGCGGAGGCCCTGCGGCTGCGCTGCCAGGCACTGCTCGGGCCGGACGAGTTCGCCGAATCCGCGTACCGTGCCGCCCTCGACCTGCACGAGGGCGCCCACCGCCCGTTCGAACACGCCCGGACCGCCCTGCTGTACGGCGAGTGGCTGCGCCGGGAGCGCCGCCGGACGGACGCCCGCCCGCACCTGGGCGCCGCCCTGGAGACCTTCGAGCGACTCGGCGCCGAACCCTGGGCGGACCGCGCCCGCACCGAACTGACCGCCACCGGCACCGCCGCCCCGGCCCCGGCCGCCGCCGGGGGCGCGCTGACGGGGCTCACCCCGCAGGAGTTGCAGATCGCCCGGCTGGCGGCCCGGGGGCTGACCAACCGGGACATCGCCGCGCAGCTCTTCCTCAGCCCGCGGACCGTCGGGCACCACCTCTACAAGGCCTACCCGAAGCTGGGGATCGCCTCGCGGACGGAACTGGCGGCGTTGTTCGCGGCCTGATCGCGAGTCCCGTTCCATTGCAACGGCGATGCGGTCCGGCATTGCCTTTCGACTTCGAGTCCATTGCAACGAATGCCCATGATCCCAGTATCTGCAAGGCTTTCCCTTTGTATGGCGTTGACGGACTTGTGAACGCAATGTAGCTTCCTGAGTGTTCGGAAGTTCATGAACACAACGGGCGGGGAGGGTCACCATGACCAGCAGCAACGGCGGATTCACCGACGAGGGACTGCGCAAGGTGCGCGAGGTGCTGACGCGGCACGTCGAGTCGGGCCGGATCCCGGGCGTCGTCGCCCTGATCGGCCGGGGCGACCGGACGCACGTCGAGGCGATCGGCACCATGCGCCACGACGGCGGCGCGCCGATGGGCCGGGACACGATCTTCCGGATGGCCTCGACCTCCAAGCCGGTCACCATGGCCGCCGCCACGGTCCTGCTCGACGAGTGCCGGCTGCGGCTGGACGACCTCGTGCAGACCTGGCTGCCGGAACTCGCCGACCGCCGTGTTCTCGAGCGGATCGACGGCCCGCTCGACGACACGGTGCCGGCCCGGCGGCCGATCACCGTCCGGGACGTGCTGACCTCCACTTTCGGCCTCGGCATGGACATCACGGCGCTGGGCAGCCCGATCATGGGCGCGATCATCGAGAACGGCCTCACGCCCGACCTGCCGCAGCCGATGCCGGAACCGGACGAGTGGCTGCGCCGCCTCGGCACGCTTCCGCTGATGCACCAGCCCGGTGAGCGCTGGCAGTACCACATCGCCAGCGACCTGCTCGGCGTGCTCGTCGCCCGGGTCACCGGCCAGTCGTTCGAGAGCTTCCTCCGCGAGCGGGTCTTCGGTCCGCTGGGGATGGCGGACACCGGCTTCCACGTGCCCGCCGAGAAGATCGACCGGCTGCCCGCCCTCTACGCCCCCGACCCGCGGACCGGCGAGTTCCACGTCTGGGACGAGCCGGCGGACGGTCGCTGGAGCCGGCCCCCGGCGTTCCCCGGCGGTGGCGGCGGCCTGGTCTCCACCGTCGACGACTACCACGCCTACTTCCGGATGCTGCTCGACGGCGGCCTGCACGGCGGAGGGCTGCACGGCGGCGGGCGCGTCCTCTCCCGCCCCGCGGTCGAGCTGATGACCACCAACCGCCTCACCCCGGAGCAGACCGCCCTGCGCGAGACCCTGGCCAAGGAGAACGTGCACCTGTCGTACGGCCAGGGACAGCACGGCGGCTGGGGCCTCGGCGCCGCGGTGCGGACCTATCGCGGCGACTACGCCCCCGTCGGCCAGTTCGGCTGGGACGGCGGCAGCGGCACCTCCGCCTACGCCGACCCGGAGCACGGGCTGGTCGGCATCGTGCTCACCCAGGTCGGAATGACCGTCCCCGACTCGGCGCGGCTGATCCACGACTTCTGGACCACGGTCTACCAGGCCCTCGACGCCTGACCGGGCCACCGGGCCACCGGGCCGCCGGGCCGCCGGCGCTTGCCCGACCGTGCGGCTAGGCCGAGTTCTGGAGCGCGCCCCCGCCACTCCCGCCGACCCGGACCGCCAGGTCCCGGCCGAGCGCGTACGCGGCCGAGACCAGCGTCATGTGATGGTGCCAGCCGGTGTACGAGCGTCCGGAGAAGTCCAGCAGGCCGAAGTCCGAACCGAGCCGGTCCACGGTGCTCCGCGTGGCCGAGGCGGCGTCCAGCAGTGCGAGCACGCCCGGGGCGTCCTCGGCCAGATCGGTCAGCCAGTACCGCCGCGGTCCGCCGTCGCCGTCGCACCGCGCCCACAGCCGGTGCACCGGCGCCGTCGGCGTTCCGGCCACCGTTCCCGCGGCGCCCGGAGCCGCTCCCGCTCCTGGAGCCGGAGCCGGAGCCGGTCCCGGCGCGGTCACCGGGCCGGGCGGCAGAACGGGCGTGCCGCGCAGCACCGGCTGCGGGTCGGGCGACATCCGCGGCCGGCGCCACGGGAACAGCGACTCGGCGGGCACGGCGCCCTGCTGCACCCGCCCGTGCCGGCCCGTGGTGGCCTGGAGCACCGGCCGGACGGGCTGACCGCCGCGGACCTCCAGCAGGTAGGGGACGGAGCGGCGGGCGAGCGCGGCGGCCAGCCGGACCGGGTCGTCCGTCGCGTCGAGGGCGGCGACCAGCGGTGCCACCGGATGGTGGGCGGCGAGCCGGTCCACCATTCCGGTCAGCAGGTCGCCCGCCGGGTGCGGGGCCACGTCCTCGGGGATCCGGGCCCGGGCGCGCCGCTGCGGGTCGTCCGTCCAGCCCGGGTCGAGCAGCAGCGACCAGTCCACCGGCACGGCGTCCCGGTCGGTGGCGACGAAAAGACCGGTCGCCGCCTGGCATTTGACGGTCCGCCCGGTCGACGGGTCGAACCGCCGGTGGACGCCCACCACCTGGTCGCCGCGCTTGGGGACGACCACGAGCGCGGCGGTCCAGGCCCGCACCGGGCGGGGGCCGGCGGCGAGGTCGGCGAGCACCCGGCGGGCCGGACGCCAGTCCCAGGGGCTGCCGTTGATGAACTGCTGGAGCGAGAGCGAGACGGTGGCCGCCTCCGCCGGTCCGGTGGCGAGACTGGCGGCCATGTTGGCCAGGGACTTGCGGCCGGGAGCCGCCAGCAGGCCCTGCAGATAGGCCCGGGCCCAGCGGCGCTGGTCGGTCCGGCCCAGCTGGGCGAAGACCTGCTCGGCGAACCGGGAGACGGCGGCTTCGCCGACCGGTGAGAGGGGTTGCGAGTCCATGTGATGAGCTCCCCGGGTGGTGTGGTGCTGTGAGGTGCCGTCCTCGGGAGGATAGTGAACGATCGCTTTGTTCCGACTGCCCGTCGGGCCCGGGAGGCGCTTTGGCGAATTCCGGTGTCCCGGTGGCCGACGCTCGCGCCGCGGACACGGTCAGACCGGCGGCGTGGAGGACGGGTCGGGATCCGTCGCCGCCGCGTGCCGCCAGAGCCGCCGGAGCCGCCGCCGGATCTCCTCCGGAGCGGCCGGCCCGCCGCCGCCCAGGGGGACGATCCCCCGCCGCAGCACCGCCGACCCGGCCACCAGGCAGTGCGCCAGCGTCTCCAGATCGACCTCGTCCAGCACCGGCGCGATGCCGGCAGGCACCGCCGACCGCTCACGGGCCAGCCGGTCGCGAAGCTCGGGACCCCAGGCCGTGTACCAGTTGCCCGCCGACTCCGGCCGCTCCCAACTGAGCCGAGCGGCTGCCCGCACGCTCGGCTCCTCGTCCAGCAACCGGGCGAGCAGATCGATCAACCCGCCCGCGCCCGGGTCGGGCGCTCGACCGTCACCCGTGAGCGCGGCCCCCTCGGCCCGGACCGCGTCCGCCAGGGCAGCCTTGGACGCGAAGTGGAACGTGAGCGCCCCCAGCGTCACCCCGGCGCTCCGGCTGATCCGCGCCAGCGAGGTCCCCTCGTACCCGTACAGGTCGAACTCGGTTGCCGCGGCGCACAGTAGAGCACGACGAGTCTGCCGGGCGCGTTCCTGCCGCATCACGCGCCACCACGGACACGACGGGCACGGGGCCGCGCCGCCACGACGGCGGTCGGCGAAAGCGAGTGGCCCAACCACATGGTGGAGATGCCTCCTTCGGGCGATCGGGACGTGCCGGTGCGTACCGGAACGACGACACTCCGACGCTACGCCGCCCCACCCCCCGCCGGCCCGCCAACCGAAGGATTCCCACAGATCCCACCCCCGGCCCGGAGCCGCCCGGCCCGCACCTCGTGCACCGCGTGGTCGTGGAATTCCTATGCGTCGTTGGGCCCGTGCCAGCCCAGACCCGAGTAGTGCTTCCGGTGATACGCGAGATGCTCTCGATCGACCTGATGGCCCGGAGCTTCGCGCAACGGCCCGAGAACCGTTCCCGAGGAACGATCGGTGACGGTCAGGTCGTCCTCGATGACCAGCATGCCGAAATCGAAGAGGGTGTGGTGGTTGGGGCAGAGGCAGAGGACGTTGTCGGCGATGTCAGGTCCGTGGTGCGGGCGACCGAGTCCCCGAATGTGAGCGGCTTCTGCATAGGGATGGGTCGGGGCAGTGAGACGCGTTCCGCACACCTGGCAGTGGAAGTCGTGCACCTTCTTGACGAAATTTGCCACGGCGGTGCTCCGGACGATGCGCTGGGCCATGGCCTCCACGCGTGACGGAGTCTCGTTGCCGGAGGGCATGTTGAGCAGCGCGGCGGATCGGGTCGGCGCCGCAGCGCCGGTCAGCTGAACAAGCCGGAAGCGCCAGACGAGGTGTCCGGAACGGCCCTGTTCGGACCAGTAGTCCTCAACCCGGTAGAGGCCGTCGTAGCGGTAATGCATTGTCGAGGAGCTGCCTTTCCGCTCCTTCTCCGCACGGACGACTCGCACCGGTCCACCGGTGGCGAGACTGGTGACCAGGGCGGCATTGCCAAGAGTGAGCTTCTGGTCGCGGACCTGCTGACCGGAGCCGGGGTCCCGGCCGCCCTGCCCCGTATAGATGAGGGTGTCGCCGTAGTCTTCGTCGTCCTCGTAGCCGCCGGAGACGACTATCGACTCAGCTCCGCCATCCTTCGTGCCGCAGATTCCCGCCTGTAGCGGCCGGTGGACCCGCGCCTCGGCGAGCGCCTTCCGGTTCGGAAAGGTCTGGCCGTCACTGACACCGGGCACTGCTCCGAAACGGTCGAAGACAGCGGCGTCCCGGCGGATCCGCTGCAGGAGCTCGTCAGGCTTGGCGGATTCGAAGAAACGATCCGTCAGTCTGTCGGCGACCTGCTGCCGCGCCGCGGCATCGGTCGCCATGAGGGTGTGGAACGCCTCGGTGAGGCCACCTCGCGGATTCTGATCCAGAAGCCAGTTCTTGACCTGCGAGCCACGAGCCGCCGGGACGTCGCCGGCGACGTCCTCGAGCTCCCAAAGGCTCGATCGACTCAAGGCAACGAACGGGTATTCCGGGGAGGGGTCCGAACCCTGGCGCCCGTAGCGCTTCAGCAACAGACGGAGCTCTCCCTGCACCTCGCTCCAGGGCGCCAGTCGAGGCTGGCCGTCGGCCGCCCGCGCGACGGCCCACAGCAGCGTGATGGGCTGGTGGAGCGCCGGCTCGCCGGAGGATCGATCGACACGGAGGGCATCGATAGCAGCGCAGAACTCGTCCACGGGACGCGCCGGCACCATGGGACTCTCCTGTCAGTAGGCGATCATCGCGTGATGAAACGGATCCGACCGGCCAACGGTTCCACGGGATCCTCACCCCCGGGCCCACGGGGTGGTCGGAGCTGAAGCCACTGATGCTGGCGTTCGACTGCTTCGCAACAGCTGCTGGGCCGGCCCCGGCCCAGCGGACTCGGTGGTGCTGAACGACGAGGGGCTCGATCCCGTGCTTGCAATGCCCCGTACCTTGCCGCTCCCGCTGTGGGCGACCCGCCGCCGGGGTCTTTCGCCCGGGAGCCTGAGGGCCGGTCACCCAGGTCGGCACGCACAACGCCAGAGGGCCTATCGGATTTCTCCGATAGGCCCTCTGGACTGGGTCGGGGTGGCGGGATTTGAACCCACGGCCTCTTCGTCCCGAACGAAGCGCGCTACCAAGCTGCGCCACACCCCGGTCTTTCTGTTTGTCGCTCCGTCTCCTTCGCGACGAGTAGAACTCTACCGGACGCTCGCCGAGAGACGAAATCCGGTTTCTCGGCGAGCGGGGCGGGTGGGTCAGCGGGGGGTCGGGGTGAGGGTGAGGAGGGTGGCTTCCGGGGGGCAGGCGAAGCGGACGGGGGTGTAGCGGTTGGTGCCGCAGCCGGCCGAGACGTGGAGGTAGGAGCGGCGGCCGCCGGCCTGGTGGGTGGAGAGGCCCTTGACCCGCTTGGCGTCGAGGTCGCAGTTGGTGACCAGGGCGCCGTAGAAGGGGACGCAGAGCTGGCCGCCGTGGGTGTGGCCGGCCAGGATCAGGGGGTAGCGGTCGGCGGTGAAGGCGTCGAGGACCCGCAGGTACGGGGCGTGCACGACGGCGAGGGAGAGGTCGGCGTCGGAGGAGGGGCCGCCGGCGACCTCGCTGTAGCGGTCGCGCCGGATGTGGGGGTCGTCCAGGCCGGTGAACTCCAGGTCGAGGCCGGCGACGGTGAGGCGGCCGCGGGTGTTGGTGAGGTCGAGCCAGCCGGCGGCGTCGAAGGAGTCGCGCAGCTTCTCCCAGGGGTTGTGGACGGCGCCGGTGATCCCGCGGCGGGCGGTGCCGTCGGCGTTGTTCATGCCGTGGCTGCCGGTGCGCATCGCCTGGAGGTAGCGGGCGGGGTTCTTGCGGGCGGGGCCGTAGTAGTCGTTGGACCCGAAGACGTAGACGCCGGGGAAGTCCATCAGCGGGCCGAGCGCGTCCAGGGTGGCGGGGACGCCCTCCGGGTCGGAGAGGTTGTCGCCGGTGTTGACCACCAGGTCGGGCCGCAGGCCCGCGAGGCTCTGCAGCCAGCGCTGCTTCCTGCCCTGCCCGCTCACCATGTGGATGTCGGAGACCTGCAGTACCCGGACGGGCCGGGCGCCTCGGGGGAGGACCGGGACCTCGACCCGGCGGAGGCGGAAGGAACGGACCTCGTACCCAACGGAGTAGGCGAGGCAGGCGGCGCCGGTGGCGGCGATTCCGAGGGGAACGGAGTACAGCGGTCGCATCGGTCCATGCTCTCAGACGGCGGATCAGCAGGTGAACTGTCGGGGTGCGCCCGGGGACACGTCAGGTCGTCCCCCCGGGGCGTTCGCGGCGGGCGCGCAGGGCGCGGACCTTGTGGCGGTTGCCGCAGCGTTCCATCGAGCACCAGCGGCGCCGGCCGGGGCGTGAGGTGTCGACGAAGAGCAGTTGGCAGTCGTCGGCGCCGCATTCGCGGATCCGGTCCGCGTGCGGGCCGGTGAGCAGGGCGATGGCGTCGCGGGCGAGGGTGGAGGCGAGCTGGTCGCCGTCGCCGGGCAGGGGCGGCGCCGCGGTGCCGTCGGGGGCGATCTGCGGGGCGAGCGGCGGTCGGGCCGCAGCCCGGTTGAGCACCGCGTGGTCGGCGGGACCGGCGGGCGCGGGGCCGCCGCTCGCGCGGGCCGCGGCGAGGCGCCAGAGGGCGTCCCGCAGGGTGCGGACGGCGGCCAGTTGGCCGTCGCTGATCCGGACGCTGCCGGGCGACAGGCCGAGCCGGGACTGTCCGAGCCACTCGAGCAGGTCGGACGGCCGGTGCAGGATCTCGTACCGGGCGTAGCGGCCCGGGCCGCCGGTGGGCAGGAGCTCCAGGCAGAGCGTGCCGGGGTCGAAGTGGAAGCGCGTTCCGCCGGGGTAGTGCAGGACCAGGCCGGGGCTTCGCTCGTCCGTCATGTAACCAGTTTAAGAGGTTATTACGGGGCGGGGAAGACACGAGGGGAGCGGGGGCGGGAGACGGCGGACGGGTGGGGGCGGATTAATGCTGGGCGCCGGAACGTGGCAGGTGGGAGACTCGGGGCCATGACGACGCTCAAGGAGCAGCTGCACCAGGACCTGACGGCTGCCATCAGGGACCGGGACGAGCTGCGCTCGTCCACCATCCGGCTCACGCTGTCGGCCGTCACCAGCGAGGAGGTGGCGGGGAAGACGAAGCGCGAGCTCTCCGACGCCGAGGTGCTCAAGGTGATCGGCCGGGAGGCGAAGAAGCGCCGGGAGGCCGCGGAGGCGTTCGACAGCGCCGGCCGGGCCGAGCAGGCCGCGCGTGAGGTGGCCGAGGGCGAGGTGCTGGCCGGGTACCTGCCGAAGCAGCTGTCCGACGAGGAGCTGACGGCCATCGTGGCCGCGGCCGTCGCCGAGAGCGGCGCGGTCGGTCCGCAGGGCATGGGCGCCGTGATGAAGCTGGTGCGGCCGAAGGTCGACGGCCTGGCCGAGGGCGGCCGGGTGGCCGCCGCGGTGAAGTCCGCCCTCGCCGGCTGATCGGTCCGCGGAGCGGAGCCGGGTCGAGCGGCAGCGGGGGAGCGGCAGGCCCGGCCGCACGCGGAGTCGGACGCAGGCCCGGCCGCACATGCCCGGACGCAGGCCCGGCCGCACGCGCCCGGACGCAGGCCCGGGAAGCACGCCGAGGGCAGGAAACAGGGGCGCCCCCCGAGCGAGATGCTCGGGGGGCGCCCCTCGTCCGTCCTGCCGGAGGCCCTGCGGGCCGTCCGCTCAGTGGTGGCCGCGCCCGTTCCCGCCGCCGTCGTTGCCGCCGATGACCCCCGGCGGGAAGGTGAACCCGCCGCCGATCAGGCCGCCCGCGTTGGTGCCGGGGTTCGGGTTGGCCGCCGGCGGCGGCGGGTTGCCGCCCGCGTTCGGGTCGCCGCCCGGGGCGGGCGAGGCCGGGGGGGTCGCACCCGGGGTGGCGTTCGGGTCCGGCTTGGGGGCCGGGTCCGGGATGTCGATGGTCTGGAAGGTCTCCTTCGGGGAGCCCTTGAGCGCGCCGTCCATGGCCATCTTCCAGATCGGACCGGGGCCGGTGGCACCGAAGACGCCGTCGGCACCGTAGTAGGTGTCGCCGATCTTCATGTTCTTCATCTCGACGCCGCCGGTGGGCCCGCCGATCCAGACCGCGGTGGCGAGCTGCGGGGTGTAGCCGCTGAACCAGGCGGCCTTCTTCTTGTCGGTGGTACCGGTCTTGCCGGCGATCTGGCGGCCGTCCTCCAGACCGAGGGTGGCGCCGGTGCCCTTCTCGGTCACGTTGAGCAGGACGGTGTTCAGCGCGTCGGCGGTCTGCTCGGAGAAGGCCTGGGTGCAGGTGGTCTGCGGGACCTTGACCTCCTTGCCGTCGACCGTGCTGATCTTGTTGATCGCGATCGGCGTGCAGTGCTTGCCGCGCGCGGCGAAGGTCGCGTAGACGTTCGCCATGGTCAGCGGCGACATCTCCTTGGTGCCCAGGGTGATCGAGGGCACGACGTCCAGCTTGGCGCCGGAGGCGGTGGTGGTGATGTTGAGCTTGTCGAGCATCTGCTTGACGGGGCAGAGCCCCATGTCCTGCTCCATCTGGACGAAGTAGGTGTTGACCGAGAGGGCCATCGCCTGCTTCAGCTCGTAGGGGCCGACCTCGCTCTTGCTCTCGTTCGGGACGTAGCGCTCGTTGCCCTTGTAGGTGTTCTTCCAGGTGCCTTCGCAGGTCTTCATCGTCGGCCACTCGATGCGGTTCTCGGACGGGTACGGCTTGGTGGGCGCCATACCGTTCTCGAGCGCGGCCGCGGCGATGATCGGCTTGAAGGTCGAGCCGGGCTGGAAGCCGTTGCCGCCGCCCATCGCCGCGTCGACGTTGAGGTTGACGACGGTCTGGTTCTTCGACGGCTCCAGGCCGTACGGGCGGGTCTGGGCCATCGCCAGGATCTTGCCGGTGCCCGGCTCCATCATGGTCGCGGCGGCCGACACCGGGTCGGTGACCTTGACCTTGCCGGTGACGGCGGCCTGGGCGGCGGCCTGCTTGTCCGGGTCGAGCGTGGTGTAGATGTTCAGACCGCCCTGGTCCCAGAACTTCTTCCGCTCGGCGGCGTTCTTGCCGAAGGCCGGGTCCTGCTTGACCACGTGCCGGACGTAGTCGCAGAAGAAGCCCATGCCCGCCTGGGCGGTGATGCAGCCGTTCTGCGGGTCCTTGTACTTCAGACCCAGCGGGGCGGCCTTGGCCTCCTTGGCCTGCTCCGGGGTGACGTGCTTGTTCTCGACCATCTTGTCGATCACGACGTTGCGCCGCTTCACCGCGTTGTCGGGGAAGCGCACCGGGTCGTACTGCGAGGGGTTCTGCACCAGGCCGGCCAGGGTGGCGGCCTCGGCGACGGTGAGGTCCTTGTTGGACTTGCTGAAGTACCGCTGCGAGGCGGCCTCGATCCCGTACGCCTGGTGACCGTAGAAGGTGATGTTGAGGTAGTTGGTGAGGATCTGGTCCTTGGTCAGATCCTCCTCCAGCTTGATCGCGACCTTCAGCTCCTGGATCTTGCGGCCCAGGGTCTTGCGCTGGGCCTCCAGGACGGCGGCCTGGTCGTCGCCGGCCTTCTCGACGTTGACGTTCTTCACGTACTGCTGGGTCAGCGTCGAGGCGCCCTGGGACGCGGTGCCGCTCTCCGCGTTCTTGCTGATCGCGCGGAGCACGCCCTTGAGGTCGACGGCGCCGTGGTCGTAGAAGCGGGCGTCCTCGATGTCGACCTGCGCCTGCCGCATGTACGGGGACATCTGGTCGGCGGTGAGGACGGTGCGGTCGCGCTCGTAGACCTTGGCGATCAGGCCGCCCTTGGCGTCGAAGATCTGGGTCGCCTGGGTGAGCGGCGGCGTCTTGAAGTCGTCCGGGATGTTGGAGAAGCCCTCCGCCGTGTTCTTGGCGGTCAGGCCGAGCGCGCCGACGGCGGGCAGGGCCATGCCCGCCAGCAGTACTCCGGACAGCACGCTGACCCCCAGGAACTTCACTCCGTGTCCCGCGTAGTCGAGCGGTGACCCGCGGCGCTTGCCGCGCGGAGCTCCGGTGTTGCCTGGGGGCTGGGGTGCCTGGGGGCGCTTCGGTGCCATGGGGAGAACCCTACGTTGCCGAATGCCGCACACCGGGGCAGGTGTTCGCCTAGGCTTGTCACAAGCTTGCGACAGCTTCGCTGCGTCAGCATCGATCACTCTTGTGAGTGATGAGAATTGCCCGAATTGCCTTCCTTTGGCGCGTTTTTGAGGCAGCTGTTGGTGGCTGCACACCTGTGTCCGGTAGCACTGTGTGACGGCCCGCGTGGCGAGAGTACTGAACGCGATCCTGGCAATGCTTGCGACCTGCGATCACTCCAACGAGTGAGCTGATCGCCACCCATAGTCCAATCGGGTCATTCGAGATTGAGCCCGAAGGGGCTGTTGCAAGCTGTCGTTCTTCCGTAACGTCCTCAACTGGCAACGGTGAATATGCCGTTGCCGCCGTGGGGGAGCCTCGATTCGGGAGAGGACGGCGCCGGCATGGGCTGGGTAGACGACTGGAGTGCGCAGGCCGCCTGCCGCACGAGTGATCCGGACGAACTGTTCGTCCAGGGGGCGGCGCAGAATCGCGCCAAGGCGGTGTGCAGCGGGTGCCCGGTGCGCACGGAGTGCCTGGCGGACGCGCTGGACAACCGGGTGGAGTTCGGGGTCTGGGGCGGGATGACCGAACGCGAGCGGCGAGCGCTGCTGCGTCGGCGGCCGACCGTGATCTCGTGGCGGCGGTTGCTGGAGACGGCCCGCACCGAGTACGAGACTTCGCTGGCCACCGGCGTGATACTGACGGACTACGCCCAGGCGGGCTGAGCCACCGCCGCACGGGCTTCGGCCGTGCGGAGCGGAGTCGGCGCGCACCACCCGGGTCGGGGGGCTCGGGTCCGGAGGTCCGGGTCGACGGCCCGGACCGCGCCGGTGGGTCCGGCCGGACGGGTCCGGTCCGCCGAGCCACCGGGTGTCAGTCCGCGGACCCGCCGAGCCGTTCGCCGATCGTCCGCAGTCCCTCCAGGTCGTGGACGTCCCCGGGAAGCGCGGCGACCTCGATGATCGGCACGTCGGGGTACACCGAGACGAAGCGGTCACGGGTCCGCCGCTCGCGCACCATCACCTGCATCCGTTCGGCGTGCAGCCGCAGCAGTCCGGCCGCCAGCAGCTCGGCGTCCGGCGAGACCTGCTCGGAACCGTTCTCCTCCAGCGCCTCGGCCGCGGCCAGCGCCCGCTCGGCGGTGAGCTGCGGGGCGCCGGTCCCGTGCACCCGGTTGAGCACCAGCCCGGCCAGCGGCATCCGGTCGGCGGCCAGCCGGTCCACGAAGTACGCCGCCTCGCGCAGCGCGTCCCGCTCCGGGGCGGCCACCACCAGGAACGCCGTGCCCGGCGCCTGGAGCAGCTGGTACGTGCGGTCCGCCCGCTCCCGGAAGCCGCCGAACATCGAGTCCGTCGCGCTGACGAAGGTCTGGACGTCGGTCAGCAGCTGGGCGCCGAAGATCTTCCCGAGGGTGCCGGTGATCAGGCCCATCCCGACGTTCAGGAACTTCATCGCGGACCGCCCGCCGACCTTGGCCGGGGCGGTCAGGATCCGGATCACCTTGCCGTCGAGGAACGAGCCGAGCCGGTTCGGCGCGTCCAGGAAGTCCAGCGCGGACCGGGACGGCGGGGTGTCGACGACGATCAGGTCCCACTCCTCGGCCGCCCGCAGCTGGCCGAGCTTCTCCATCGCCATGTACTCCTGGGTGCCCGCGAAGCCGGCCGACAGGGACTGGTAGAAGGGGTTCTCCATGATCGCGCGGGCCCGCTCGGGGTCGGCGTGGGCCAGCACGACCTCGTCGAAGGTCCGCTTCATGTCGAGCATCATGGCCTGGAGCTCGCCGTCGCCGGTCACGCCCTTGACGACCCGGGGGGTGTTGTCGAGCTCGGTCAGACCCATCGACTGCGCCAGCCGCCGGGCCGGGTCGATGGTCAGGACGACGACCTTGCGGCCGCGCTCGGCGGCCCGCAGACCGATCGCCGCCGCGGTCGTGGTCTTTCCTACGCCGCCGGAGCCGCAGCAGACGATGATCCGGGTCTTCGGGTTGTCGATCAGCTCGTCCACGGCGAGCCGGCTGCCGCCGACGCCCGCTCCGCCCTGTCCGGTGGTGTCCTGTCCGTCGGTGCCGGTCCGCCCGCTCACGCTGCCCCCTGACGCTTCAGTTCGCCCGCCAGCCGGTAGAGCGTGCCGAGGTCCACACCCTCGCCCAGCAGTGGAAGTTCGTAGGTCGGGAGCTTCAGGTGCTGCAGGTCGGCGCGCCGGGCGCGCTCCAGTTCCACCCGCTCGGCGTGCTCCCTGGCCTGTGCCAGCAGTGGATCGAGCAGCGGTTCGACCGCCGCCCGGACGGTGTCCGGCTTGCGCGAGCGGCCGCCGAGACCCGCCTCGCCGAGCGCCAGCGCGACCTCCTCGCGGTGGTCGCCGTCGACCGCGGCCACCGCGGCCGCGTCCAGCAGCGGCGGCCGGACCATGTTGACCAGCACCCCGCCCACCGGCAGACCGGCCTCGCGCAGCTCGGCGATGCCGTCCACGGTCTCCTGGACCGGCATCTCCTCCAGCAGGGTGACCAGGTGCACGGCGGTCTCCGGTGACTTCAGCACCCGCATCACGGCCTGCGCCTGGCTGTGGATCGGCCCTATCCGGGCCAGCCCGGCCACCTCGGAGTTGACGTTCAGGAACCGGGTGATCCGGCCGGTCGGCGGCGCGTCCATCACCACCGCGTCGTAGGTCCGCCGTCCGTCCGGGCCCTTGCGGCGGGCCGCCTCGCAGGCCTTGCCGGTCAGCAGCACGTCCCGGACGCCGGGGGCGATGGTGGTCGCGAAGTCGACGAACCCGACCTTCTGCAGCGCCTTCCCGGCCCGGCCGAGCTTGTAGAACATGTCGAGGTACTCGAGCAGGGCCTGCTCGGTGTCGATGGCGAGCGCGTGCAGCTCCCCGCTCACCGGGCCGCCCGGCGATCCGCTCGCGCCGCCGCCCGGCGACCCCTTCGCCGCGCCGCTCGCCGGCAGGCCCAGCTGGGCCGGGGTGACCGTGGCGATCCGGCGCTCCTCGTAGGGGAGCGCCGCTATGCCGAACAGTTCGGCGATGCCCTGCCGGCCCTCCACCTCGATCAGCAGGGTCCGGCGTCCCTCCGCCGCGAGCGCCAGTGCCAGCGCCGCTGCCACGGTGGTCTTCCCGGTCCCGCCCTTGCCGCTGACCACGTGCAGCCGTACGCCCTCCCAGTCGGGATCGCGCCGGGCCGCCTGGCCGGGGGTGCGTGCCACGCTCCGTCTCCGTCCGTCTCCGAGGGCCGGCACCACGCAGGTGCCCTCCCGCGAGGGTAACCAGGGACCGCACCGGATGCCGGGACTACCCGGGGCGCCGGACTCGAATCATGCCCGCTTTGTGGGCCACCTCACACGCACGAGCGCGCCCGGGCGCGGACCGGGGCCGATCGCCGGGACGGAACGTCTAGAGTCTGGCCATGACCAAGTGGGAATACATGACGGCACCTCTGCTGGTGCACGCCACCAAGCAGATCCTGGACAACTTCGGCCACGACGGCTGGGAGCTCGTCCAGGTCGTACCGGGTCCGAACCCGGAGCAGCTGGTGGCCTACTTCAAGCGGGAGAAGCAGGCATGAGCAAGGTCGAGGAGAAGCTGGCCGAACTGGGCCTGACCCTGCCGCCGGTGGCCGCCCCGGTCGCCGCCTACGTGCCCGCGCTGCGTACCGGTGACTTCGTCTTCACCTCGGGCCAGCTGCCGATGGTGGCGGGCAAGCTCCCGAGCACCGGCAAGGTCGGTGCCGAGGTCACCCCGGAGGAGGCCAAGGAGCTCGCGCAGATCTGCGCGCTGAACGCCCTGGCCGCCGTCAAGTCGGTGATCGGTGACCTCGACCTGGTCGAGCAGGTCGTCAAGGTCGTCGGCTTCGTCGCCTCCGCCCCCGACTTCACCGGCCAGCCGGGCGTGATCAACGGCACGAGCGAGCTGCTCGGCAAGGTGCTCGGCGACGCGGGCGTGCACGCCCGCAGCGCGGTGGGCGTCACCGTGCTGCCGCTGGACGCCCCGGTCGAGGTCGAGATCCAGGTCCGGGTCCGCGCCGGAGCCTGACCGACCGCACCCGCGACCGGACGACTCTCGGCGCGCTCGACGCCCTCGAGTGCGCCGGACACCCTCGACGCGACGGACACCCCCGACGCGACGGACACCTCGACGCCCCGTCCGCCCCGGCCCCGTACGGAGTCCGGGGCGGACGTGCGTCCGGGGTGGACGGCCCTCGGGACGGGCGTGTGCCCGGGCGAGCGCACGCGGGCCCGCGGAGGGACGGTCCGTCGGAGACGGTCCGCACGAACGGATCACCCCTGTCCAAGCCCGCCCCCGGGCGCTTAGCATCCGGGCATGGACCAGCGAGCAACGACGCTCCCGATGCCCCCCGGCTGGCCCGCCCGGATCAGGGCGGCGGACGCCGGGGAGCTGACCCCGCCCGTGCCCAGGCAGTCCGCCACCGTGGTGCTGCTCCGGGACACCGGGACGGACGCCAGCCCGGAGGCGTACCTGCTGCGACGGCGGACGTCGATGGCGTTCGCGGCCGGGATGTACGCCTACCCGGGCGGCGGGGTCGACCGGCGGGACGCGGAGGCCGAGCTCGGCTGGGCCGGTCCCGGCCCGCAGGAGTGGGCCGAACGGCTCGGCGTGGACGCCCGGACCGCGCAGGCCGTGGTCTGTGCTGCCGTCCGCGAGACCTTCGAGGAGGCCGGCGTCCTGCTGGCAGGTCCGGATGCCGACAGCGTCGCCGAGCCCCGGGACTGGACCGCCGAGCGCGCCGCCCTGGAGGCCCACGAGCTCTCCTTCGCCGACTTCCTGCGCGACCACGGGCTGCTGCTCCGCAGCGACCTGCTGGGCGGCTGGGCCCGGTGGATCACCCCGGCCTTCGAGGAGCGCCGGTACGACACCTGGTTCTTCGTCGCCGCCCTGCCGGCCGGGCAGCGTGCCGCCCTCGAGGTCGGCGAGGCGGACCGGGTCGCCTGGCTCACCCCGGCCGAGGCCGTCCGGGGCTACGAGGAGGGCCGGTTCGGGATGCTGCCGCCGACCGTCACCGTGCTGCGCGAGCTGACGCCGGTGCGCAGTGCCGCCGAGGCGCTGGGGGCGGCGGCGGACCGCTCGCTGGAGCCGGTGCTCGGCCGGGCCGAGGTGCGGGGGGAGCGGCTGACCGTCCGCTGGCCGGGGTACGACGAGCTGACGATCGACGGTACGTTCCCCGAGGAACGCGTCGGCTGACCGCGCCCCACCGACCCACCGCTCCGCCCGTCCCCGCCACCGCTTCCTGCCCCACCGCTTCCCGATCCGCCCCGATCCGCCCCCGCACCGCTCCCGAGTGATCCGTACGAGAAAGGACCGACCCGATGACCCACAACGACGTGGCTCGCCGGACGGCGCCCGAGATGCCCGCCCGCCGCCTGAACCCGCGCCGCCCGGCCTGTGAGAGCGACTCGGTCAGCTTCACCGAGATGGCCCAGCGCGCCCTCACCCGGGCACTGCCGCTCCGGGCGCTGCACCGCGACACCGGGGACCGCCGGTGAGCGGACTCCTGCCGGGTGACCCCGCCGCCGGGATCGGCGGCGAGGCCACTCCCCGTGCGCTCTGCGTGCTGGCGCCGAACCCGTCCCCGATGACCCTGGACGGCACCAACACCTGGCTGCTGTCCGAGCCGGACTCGGACCTCGCGGTGGTGATCGACCCGGGCCCGCTGCACGAGGGCCACCTGCGCAGGGTGATCGAGACCGCCGAGCAGCGGGGCAAGCGGGTGGTGCTCACCCTGCTCACCCACGGGCACGCCGACCACTCCGAGGGGGCGGCCCGGTTCGCCGAACTGACCGGCAGCGAGGTCCGCGCGCTGGACCCGGCCCACCGGCTCGGTCCGGAGGGACTCACGGACGGCCAGCGCCTCGACGTCGGGGGCCTCGACCTGCGGGTGATCGGTACCCCCGGCCACACCTCGGACTCGCTCACCTTCCACCTGCCCGCCGACGGTGCGATCCTCACCGGCGACACCGTCCTCGGACGGGGCACCACGATGGTCGCCCACCCGGACGGCAGGCTCGGCGACTACCTGGACTCGCTGCGGCACCTGCACGGAATGGCGGCCGAGCACGGCGTCCGGACGGTGCTGCCGGGGCACGGGCCGGTGCTCGCGGACGCGCTCGGCGCGGTGGACTACTACCTGGCCCACCGGGCCGGCCGGCTGGCCCAGGTCGAGACCGCGGTCGAGGCCGGCTGCCGGACGTCGGCCGAGGTGGTGGCGCGGGTCTACGCGGACGTGGACCGCGCGCTGTGGCCGGCGGCCGAGCTGTCCGTGCTCGCGCAGCTCCAGTACCTCAGGGACCACGGACTCATCCCGGACTGACCGGGCGCCGGACGCCGCCCGCCGCACCGGATGCCGCCCGCCGCACCGTCCGCTGCGCCGGACCCACCGGACCCGGGAAGGACCCGCCGGACCGGCGAAGGGCCCGTACGCCGGAGCGTACGGGCCCTTCGCGCGGGCTCGGGGATCGCGGACTACCGCGAGCGGCGGGAGAGCCGCTCGACGTCCATCAGCACGACCGCACGGGCCTCCAGCTTCAGCCAGCCGCGGCCGGCGAAGTCGGCGAGCGCCTTGTTGACCGTCTCGCGGGAGGCACCGACCAGCTGGGCCAGCTCCTCCTGGGTGAGGTCGTGGGCGACGTGGATGCCCTCGTCGGACTGCACGCCGAAGCGGCGGGAGAGGTCCAGCAGAGCCTTGGCGACGCGCCCGGGCACGTCGGAGAAGACCAGGTCGGACATCACGTCGTTGGTCCGGCGCAGGCGGCGGGCGATGGCGCGCAGCAGTGCGATCGAGACCTCGGGGCGCGCGTGCAGCCAGGGCTGGAGGTCGCCGTGGCCGAGGCCCAGCAGCTTGACCTCGGTCAGCGCGCTCGCGGTGGCGGTGCGCGGGCCCGGGTCGAACAGCGACAGCTCGCCGATCATCTCGCTGGGGCCGAGGACGGCGAGCATGTTCTCGCGGCCGTCCGGCGAGGCCCGGTGCAGCTTGACCTTGCCCTCGGCGACGACGTACAGCCGGTCGCCGGGGTCGCCCTCGTGGAACAGCGACTCGCCGCGGGCGAGCGTCACCTCGGTCATGGAAGCGCGCAGCTCGCCGGCCTGTTCGTCGTCGAGTGCCGCGAAGAGTGCGGCGCGCCGCAGAACGTCGTCCACGTGCTTCCTCCTTCTCGGCCGGCCGGCCGTCAAGCCCTCCGGCACAAGTTCGTACAGTGCTCTGCATCACCAAGCATGGCGCATGTCGCTCCGATCATATGAGGAGGGGGTGTGCCGAGGTGTGCTGCGCGGGGCCATTCGTACCGTCGGAACCGCCCCGGCCCCCGGCCCCGGGCGGCTCGGGGAGCCGCGCCGGACCGGCTCGGGAGCCGTCCGACGGCTACCGGAGGCTCACTCGGCGGCGGCGCCGGCCCGGTCCGCCGCGAGCAGGGCGTCGGCGACGGCGGTGCGCGCGTGCAGGACGGCGTGCCCGGCCCGTTGCGCGCTGGTCAGCCCGGCCGCGCGCAGGGCGGTGAGGTGCTGGGAGGTCCCGGCGGTGGAGAGCCCGGTTCGGCGGGCCAGCTCGGTGGTGGAGGCCGGTGCGTCCAGTTCGGCGAGCAGCCGGGCCCGGGAGCGGCCGAGGACGGCGGCGAGTGCCTCGGCCGGTTCCGCGACCGGCCCGGACTCCCACAGGGTGGCGACGCCGCGGGCCGGGTAGGCGAGCTGCGGCGGGTCCGGCGGCAGGGTCCGGGTCAGCACCCGGGGCCAGGCGAACACCGACGGCACCAGGACCAGCCCGGCCCCGGCATCCAGCCGCTGGACCGCGCAGTGCCGCTGCTCCAGCCGCAGCGCGCCGCCGTCCCAGCGGACCGTTTCGTGGAGGTCGTCGAGGACCTGGGCGCTGCCGAGCCCGGCGGACTGCCGGGCGCGGTGCAGCACGTCCGCGTCCAGCAGCGCGCGGATCCGGGCCCAGTGCGGTCGCAGCGCGAACCCCCAGTACTCCTCGATGTCGGCGACCAGGAGGGGCAGCAGGCCGGCCGGATCGCGGTCCAGGGGTTCGAGGACGGCCGGCAGCCGGCCGCCGCGTTCGCCGGCCAGGAGGGCGAGATCGGCCCGCACCTGCTCGGGCGGGGTCGCGGCGACGGAGGCCAGTTCCTCGGCGAGCGTGGCGGCGGCGCCGACGGGTACCGGGGTGAGGAAGTCCGGCAGGTGGCCGACGGCCGGGACCAGCGCGGCCAGCCGCCGGACGGCCGGCCCGGTGGCCTCCGCGGCCCGGCGGACCTGCGCGGCCCAGGGCCGGTGCAGGGCGGGGACGGCCCGGTGGGCCAGGACCCGGAGGCTGGTCACCACCTCCCACATGGGGGAGACGGCGAACCTGGTGCGTGCCAGGTCGTCCGTCGAGAACGCGAGTTCGGTCCGCATCGGTGCCCGCCCACTCTCCCGCTCCGGCCCAGGGTTCGGTCCAGGATTCGGTCCCAGCTTAATCACTGGAGGGTGCCCGCCGACCGGTCGCAGGATGGCGGCGGCGCGCGACCCCCACCGCCGCCCGGGCGGCTCCCGGGCGGCTCGCGGAGTCCCTCGCGCCGCCCGTGATCCCTCCCGTGATCCCTCCCAGGACTTCTCCCGGGACCTCTCCCGGGATCCCTCCCGAACCGAAAGCCGGTGACCAGCATGTCCACCTCCTCCTCGCTCCAGCCGTCCACCCTCCGCGCGCGGGCCGAGCGGCTGAGGGCGCTGGTCGCGGACGGCGTGCTCGTCCTGCCGAACGCCTGGGACGCCGGGAGCGCCGCCGTGATCGCCGCGGCCGGGGCGGCCGCGATCGCCACCACCAGCGGCGGCGTCTCCTGGTCGCTGGGCCGGGGCGACGGCCAGCGCCTCGACCGCGCGACGGCGGTCGAGGCCGCCCGCCGGGTCGCCGCCGCCGTCGACCTGCCGGTCACGGTGGACGCCGAGGGCGGCTACGGGCCCTCGGCGGACGATGTCGCCGAGACGGTCCGGGCCCTGGTGGGGGCGGGCGCGGCCGGGGTCAACCTGGAGGACTCCGCAGCGCCCGGCGGCCCGCTGTTCACGGTGGAGGAGCAGGCCGGACGGCTGCGTGCCGCACGGTCGGCGGCGGAGGCGGCGGGTCTGCCGGAGCTGCTGGTCAACGCCCGGACGGACGTCCTCCTGTTCGGCCTGGGCGGACTCGACGAGGTGCTAGTCCGCGCCGAGGCGTACGCGGCGGCGGGTGCGGACGGCCTGTTCGTCCCCGGCCTGCTGGACCTCGAGGCGCTGGCCGAGCTCTGCGCCCGGACGCCGCTGCCGGTCAACGCGATGGCCGTGGCCGGCGGGCCGGGCGTCGCCGAACTCGCCGCCGCCGGGGTGCGCAGGATCAGCGTGGGTACCGCGCTGGCCCAGTTCGCCTACACGGCCGCCCGCCGGGCGGCCGCCGAACTGCTCGGCCCCGGCACCCTGACGGAGCCGGTCGGCGCGCTCGGCTACGGCGACGTCGACGCCCTCTTCCGGGGCTGACGGGCCGGCGGGCCTTCCCCCGGGCGGTCCCCGTCCTTCCTCTCCCTTCACAGCCCTTCCGCGCCCGGTCCTGGCCGATCCGCCGCAGGAGCACGGCCGTGCGGCGTAGCCTTCACGCATGGCAGAGAGCAAGGTCCGGACGACCGCGTCTGCGGGGAAGCCGGTGGGGAAGGTAGGCGGGGCGCCCAAGCCCGAATCGCGGCTGGCGATGGTGCGGCGGGCGCGGAGGATCAACCGGGAGCTGGCGGAGCTGTACCCGTACGCGCACCCGGAGCTGGACTTCGACAACCCGTTCCAACTGCTGGTGGCCACCGTGCTGTCGGCGCAGACCACCGACCTCCGGGTGAACCAGACGACGCCGGCGCTGTTCGCCGAGTACCCCTCGCCGGAGGACATGGCGGCGGCGAACCCGGCCGAGCTGGAGGAGATCATCCGTCCGACCGGGTTCTTCCGGAACAAGGCGAAGTCCCTGATCGGCCTCTCGATCGCGTTGCGCGACGAGTTCGACGGCGAGGTCCCCGGTCGGCTGGCGGACCTGGTCACCCTCCCCGGGGTCGGTCGGAAGACCGCCAACGTCGTCCTCGGCAACGCCTTCGGCGTCCCCGGGATCACCGTGGACACCCACTTCGGACGCCTCGCCCGCCGGTTCGGGTGGACGACCGACGAGGACCCGGTGAAGGTCGAGGCGGCGGTGGCGGAGATCTTCCCGAAGTCCGAGTGGACGATGCTCTCGCACCGCGTGGTCTTCCACGGCCGGCGGATCTGCCACTCCCGGAAGCCGGCCTGCGGAGCCTGCCCGATCGCACCGCTCTGCCCCTCCTACGGCGAGGGCGAGACCGATCCGGAGAAGGCGAAGAAGCTGCTCAAGTACGAGATGGGCGGACAGCCGGGCCAGCGGCTGCGCCCGCCCGCGGACTTCCCGGGCGAGGCCGGCGCCCGCGCCGACGCCGCCGCCCACCACGGCGAGGTCGCCGACCTGGCGGTGGCCGAGTGAGCGACCGGGGGATCGTGCGGGGGGTGGAGCGGGACGGGCTGCCGACCTGGCTGGAGCCGGTCAGGGACGCCGCGGAGCGGGTGCTGCCCGAGCAGCTCAGCCGCTTCCTGCCACCGGACGACGGCGGCCGCGCGGCCGCCGTGCTGATGCTCTTCGGCGAGGGCGCGTCCGGTCCCGACCTGCTGCTGATCGAACGGGCCCGCTCGCTGCGCTCGCACGCCGGCCAGCCCTCCTTCCCCGGCGGTGCGCTGGACCCGGAGGACGGTGACCCGGCCGGTCCCGGCCCGGTGGCGGCGGCGCTGCGCGAGGCCTGGGAGGAGACCGGCCTGGACCCGGACGGGGTGCAGGTGTTCGCCACGCTGCCCGCGCTGTACATCCCGGTCAGCCGGTTCGTGGTGACGCCGGTGCTCGGCTGGTGGCGCGAGGAGTCACCGGTCCGTCCGGTGGACCTGGGGGAGACCGGCGCGGTGTTCCGGGTGCCGATCGACGAGTTGACCGATCCGGTGAACCGGGCCAGGCTGCGGCACCCGTCCGGCCACATGGGACCGGCCTTCGCCGTCGGGGGCCGACTGGTCTGGGGCTTCACCGCCGGGGTGATCGACCGGGTGCTGCACCACAGCGGGCTGGAGCGGCCGTGGGACGCCGGCCGGATCGTCGAGCTCTCGGACGAGGCGCTGGAGCTGGTGCAGGGCGACCGCGAGCGGTCCCGGGCGCTGCTCGGCCGCGACGCCGGGCCGCAGTGAACCGGACGGCGGGCGGATTCGACCATCGCCCGCCCGTCGGGGTGGTCCGTCGTGGGAGGGTGTCCGGGTGAATGTCCTGGATGTGCTGTTGATCGCCGCCGCGATCGGATTCGCCGTGTCGGGCTACCGGCAGGGCTTCGTGGTCGGCGTGCTGTCGGTCCTCGGCTTCCTGGGCGGCGGACTGCTCGCCGTCCAGCTGCTGCCGCTGCTGCTCGACCATCTCAGCCCCGGGACGACCGCCTCGGTGATCGCGGTCGTGGTGGTGATCGTGCTGGCGGCGATCGGCCAGGCGATCACCACCCACTTCGGCTGGAAGCTGCGCGGCCACATCGACCGCCGCCCGGCCCGGACCCTGGACGCCGCGGGCGGCGCCGTGGTCAACGTGATCTCGATGCTGCTGGTGGCCTGGCTGATCGGCTCCGCACTGGCAGGGACGTCCCTGCCGACCGTCTCCAAGCAGGTCCGCACCTCGGCGATCCTGGGCGGGGTCCAGGACACCCTGCCCTCCGACGCCCCCAACTGGTTCTCGGACTTCTCCAAGGTGCTCGCCCGCAACGGCTTCCCGCAGGTGTTCAACCCCTTCGAGCACGAGCCGATCACCCAGGTCGACATCCCCGATCCGACGCTGGCGGGCAGCCCCGCGGTGGCGAGGGCGCGGCAGAGTCTGGTCAAGGTCGTCGGCACCGCCACCTCCTGCGGCAAGACCCTGGAGGGCAGCGGCTTCGTCTACGCCCCGCACCGGGTGATGACCAACGCGCACGTGGTCGGAGGGGTCAACGAGCCGACCGTGCAGATCGGCGGGGTCGGCCAGCTGTACGACGCGACGGTGGTCCGTTACGACTGGCAGCGCGACATCGCGATCCTCGACGTGCCCAAGCTGAACGCGCCGGCCCTCACCTTCGCCGGCGAGGCGAAGACCAACGACAACGCGATCGTGGCGGGCTTCCCGGAGAACGGCGCCTTCAACGTCCAGCCGGCCCGCATCCGCGGCCGGATCCAGGCGAACGGGCCGGACATCTACCACCGCGGCCAGGTGGTCCGCGACGTCTACTCGGTGCGCTCACTGGTGCGCCAGGGCAACAGCGGCGGGCCGCTGCTCACCCCGGACGGCCAGGTGTACGGGATGGTGTTCGCCAAGTCGCTGGACAGCGCGGACACCGGGTACGTGCTGACCGCGGCCGAGGTGCGCGAGGACGCCGAGCTGGGCAGTGTGGCCTCGGGACGGGCGGACACCCAGGGCTGCGCCCTCTGACGCGCGGGCCCGCGGGCCTTTCGACGCGCGGGCCCGCAGGTCTTCCGACGCGCGGGTCCGCGGTTCCGGGGGCGGGGGTCGATCAGGTGTCGCGACGGAGCCGGGCACCCACCCAGCGGGCGCGTCGGCCGAGGATGCGCGGGATACCGAGCCGGTCCTGCGCCGTACGGGGGTGGCCGTCGGTACCGTCGAACCCGCCGTCGTACCCGCTGTCGTACCGGCGGTCGTAGCCGGTGTCGTATCCGCGGTCGTGACCGCGGTTCTCCGCCCACTCGGAACGGTGGGCGGAACGCTGCGAGCTGTCGCTGTGCTGTCGGCCGCGCGGGGCGCTGCCGCGATCGGGCATCCAGGTCATACCGCAATGGATGCCCCTGGGCCGACGGGGGTAACCGCCCGGCCGGCCATCAACGTGGCCTATGCGCTTGTCATATGTGCGTCACCCGAGGGGAGTTGGGACCTCGGTCCCGGTTCCCCCGATCGGGTGCGGGACCTTCTGCCCCGGTCCGGGGGCCCCGCACCACCTCAGTCCTTGTGCCGGCCGATCCAGTCCAGCAGCTCGGCCGTGAACTGCTCCGGCGCCTCCTCGTGCGGGAAGTGCCCGATGCCCGGCAGCAGCCGCCAGCGGTACGGCGCGGCCACGTACTCGCCGCCTCCCAGGGCGGTGTGCGACAGCAGCACCGGATCCGCCGCCCCCTGGACGTGCAGGGTGGGTGCGGTGATCGGCTTCTTCATCCGGCGGGCGAACTGGATGCCGTCGGGGCGGGCCATCGAGCGCAGCAGCCACCGGTACGGCTCGATCGAGCAGTGCGCGGTGCTGGGGATCCGGATCGCCTCCCGGTACGCGGCCACCGCCGCGCGGTCCAGCTGGTTGCGCCCGGTCCAGGCGTCCAGGTAGCGGCCGACCAGCGCGGCGTCGTCGGCGACCAGGCGGCGCTCCGGTATCCACGGCCGCTGGAAGCCCAGGATGTGCTCGAAGGCGGCCATCTGCCGCCGGTCGGTCAGCAGCGCCCGGCGGAGGTCCCGGGGGTGCGCGGCGGAGACGACGGTGAGGCTCTGGATCACCGAGGGCCGCATCACGGCCGCCACCCAGGACAGCGTGCCGCCGGAGGCGTGGCCGACCAGGTGTGCCCGGTTCTCGCCGAGGGAGCGGATCACCCCGGTGATGTCCAGGGCGAGGTTGCCCGGGTCGTAGCCGCGGGGGGTGCGGTCGCTGCCGCCGATGCCGCGCAGGTCCAGGGCGACGGCCCGGTAGCCGGCCTCGGCGAGTGCGGTGAGCTGGTGGCGCCAGGCCCACCAGTACTGCGGCCAGCCGTGCACCAGGAGGACCAGCGGGCCCTCGCCGAGTTCGGCGATGTGGAAGCGGGCTCCGTTGGCGGCGAGGTCGCGGTGGGTCCACGGTCCGGCCTGCCGGACGTCCCAGGCGGCCGCGGTCGCGCCCTGGGCGTCGCCGCCGCGGTCGGCGGGCGCCGCGACGCCGCCGGGGACGGTGCCGCCGGAACCGGAGGCGGTTCCGCCGTCATCGGTGACGGTGCCGTCGGAACCGGACGCGGTGTCGCCGGAACCGGCGGGCGGCTGTGCGGGCACGGGCTTCTGGTCGAGCGACATACCGAGAGCGTGTCACATCCGCGCGCCGGACACGCGCCCGGCACTCGCACTCGGACCGTTCGGGCCCTCGGAGCGCCGGCCGCGTGTTCTCACGCCGCGGGGCCGGGCCTACGGGATGCGGCCCAGGGCGCGGTCGATCTCCTCCTTGGTGGCGGGACGCGGCCGCGCGTTCTTCAGGACGTCGGCGGTCTTCTGCGCGCCCTCGATGGTGCGGACCGGCTTCTCGATCTTCTTGAACGAACGCAGCGCCAGCAGGCCCAGCAGCACGGCCAGCAGCAGGTACGCGCCGGCCACGACCAGGAACGACCAGCCGAGCGAGAGGCCCAGCGCGTGGATGCCGAACGCCGCGGCGGCGCTGAGCATCGGGACGGCGGCCAGGGCCACCACACCGGCGACGGCCAGCGAGACGCCGCCGGAGACACCGCGCTTGACGTCGGCGCGGATCTCGGCCTTGGCGAGCGCGATCTCGTCGTGGACCAGGGCGGACAGGTCGGCGGTGGCCGCGGCGAACAGCTGCCCCACCGAACGCTCACCCTCATAGGGCGCCCGGCCGTTGCTGGACGGGTCTGCGGCTCCTGCGGGCATCAGCGGTTCTCCTCTTCGGCCGTGCGGCGAGTGACGCCGCCGCACGGTGCGGCTCCCCGGTGGTTCCGGGTACCGGGGCGGGCCCGGTGGCGTCGGTGGACTGTCGACAGTTCAGAATCATGCCCCTACCGGACGAGCGGACACCACTCCGGGGGGCCCGGCGAGGGACGTGTTCCGGGCGGGTCCGGTCCGGGACCGGCTCAATGCGGGCGGTGCGGGCCCTCGTCGGCCGGGTGCGTGCCCTGCCGCGGCCGGTCCGGAAGGTCCTGCTGTCCGGCCGGTCGGTCCTGGTGTCCGCCCGGTCGGTCCTGCTGTTCGGCTGCGCGGTTCTGCTCTTCGGCCGCGCGGTTCTGCCGCTCCGCCACGCGTGCCTGCCAGGCCGGGTCGTCCAGCTGGTAGACGTCGGGGATGCCGTCGCCGTCGAGGTCGCGGTCCTCCTCCTCGCACAGCTCGCGGTAGTGCCGGTTGCGCAGCTTCAGCAGCACGGTGGCGATCAGCGCGCAGAGCAGCGAACCCACCAGGACGGCCGCCTTGGCCCGGCCGGCGAGCGCCGGGTCGTCGGGGAAGGCCAGTTCGCTGATCAGCAGCGAGACCGTGAAGCCGATGCCGGCCAGCACCGAGACGGCGAACATGTCCGCCCACTTGAGCTGCGGGTTCAGTTCGGCGCGGGTGAAGCGGGCGGCCAGACGGGTGCCGCCGAAGATGCCCACGGTCTTGCCGACCAGCAGGCCGAGCACGATGCCGAGCGGGGCCGCCTGGGTGAACACCTCGCGCAACGCCGGTCCGGAGACCGTCACCCCGGCGGCGAACAGGGCGAAGACCGGTACGGCGATCCCGGCCGAGACCGGGCGGACCAGGTGCTCGATGTGCTCGCCGGGGGAGGTCTTCTCGTCGCCCTCTCGGTGGCAGCGGAGCAGCAGGCCCATCGCGACGCCCGCCACCGTGGCGTGCACGCCGCTCTCGTGCATCAGCGCCCAGATCACGAAGGCGAGCGGTACGAACAGGTACCAGCCGTGGACCCCGCGCCGGTGCAGGAACCAGAACAGCACCAGCCCGGCGAAGGCCAGCCCGAGCGCCCAGAACTTGATGCCGGAGCTGTAGAAGATCGCGATGATCAGGATCGCGATCAGGTCGTCCACCACCGCGAGGGTGAGCAGGAAGGCGCGCAGTGCCGAGGGCAGGTGGCTGCCGACCACGGCCAGTACGCCGAGCGCGAAGGCGATGTCGGTGGCGGTCGGGACGGCCCAGCCGTTCGGATGGCCGCCGGGGCCGGAGTTGGCCACCGTGAACACGATCGCGGGCAGCGCGACGCCGCAGACGGCGGCTATCACGGGGAGGATCGCGGCACTGGGGCTGCGGAGTTCGCCCGCCACGAACTCGCGCTTGAGCTCGATCCCGGCCACGAAGAAGAAGATCGTCAGCAGGCCGTCCTTCGCCCACGCGTCCAGGCTGAGGTCCAGGTGGAGCGGCGTGGAAGGGCCGACGGTGTAGTCCAGGACGGCCTGGTAGGCGGCCGGCCAGACATTGGCCCAGATCAGTGCGACCACCGAGGCGAGCAGCAGCAGCACGCCGCCGACGGTCTCGGTGCGCAGCGCGTCCGTGATGTAGGTGCGCTCGGGAAGGGACAGCCTGCCGAGGAGCTGGCGGCGTCGGGTCGTCGGCTCGTGGACGGGCGGCTGGCTGGCCACGCGCGGCCTCCTGGGGGCGGGGACGGTGTACGGAGATGCACCGGTGGTGCATTGCCGACCAGACTTCCCGGCTCGCCCTGTGACGCGAATCTTGATGCGTCGTTGACAGTCTAACGGAAACAACAAGGCGACATCCGGATTGTCATACTTCAGGACCTAAGCCTGGGTGGCCCGTTGTGCACCCGTCCGTACGGCCGATCGGCACCCGAACGGAGGCGGCGGCGTGCAGACGGGTGAACGGCTCTCTATCGTCGACCGCAGGGCCCGGCCGAGGTCGGAGCCCCGGTCCAGGGGTTTTCCCCCGGGCTCCCGACCTTTGCGCTGTGGAGGCGCCGCCATGCCCAGACCGCCCCTCTTATCCTTCCGTTCGTATACGTCTCGTGAGTCTCGTCCGTCCTGCCCGCCCCGCACGGTCCGGTCCGGCCGCCGGAGCGCCCTCCGATGAATGCCCCGCTGTACGGCCCGCCCGACCCCGAACTCGACCGCCTGCTCCGCCCGCTGTTCCGCGCCGCCGCACCGGCCGGCGGCGCCGCCGTCGTGGTGATCCGCGGCGACCAGCGGACCGTCGCCTGCCGAGGCCACGCCGTCCGCTCCACCGAACGCCCGGTCCGCGCCGACACCCGCTTCGAACTCGGCTCCGTCACCAAGACGTTCACCGGCCTGCTGCTCGCGGAGATGGCCGCCCGCGGCGAGGTCGGCTACGACGATCCGATCGACCGCTACCTGCCCGCCGACGCGGCCCCCGGCTACCCGCAGGAGCGCCCGATCACCCTGCTCCACCTGGCCACCCACACGTCCGGCCTGCCCCGGCTGCCGGACGGCGTGCTGCCCGGGCAGGTCCCGCGCTGGTTCACCCGCCCGTACGCCACCTTCGGACCGGCCCACCTGCTGCGGGCGCTGCCGAGGACGGCGGTGCGCGGCACGCCCGGCACCCAGGTCCGGTACTCCAATCTCGGCTGCGGACTACTCGGCCTGCTGCTCGCCAACGCGGCCGGGCAGCGGTACGACGATCTGCTCGCCGCCCGGGTCTGCGGGCCGCTCGGTCTGATGGACACCTCCTGCGGTCCCGGCCGGGAGGAGGACGCCGGATACCGGCGCGGGCGGAGGGTGCCGTCCTTCCGGCTGCCCGCACTGCCGGCCGCCGCCGCGCTCCGCTCCACGGCGGACGACATGCTCCGCTACCTCCAGGCGCACCTCGCGCTGGACGCCGTCCCGCTTCCCGAGCGGGCGGACGCGGCGGTGCTGCGGACGGCGCTGAACGAGGTGCGCCGCCCGCGCACCGACGGGCGGCGCGGTGGGCCGCGGATCTGTCTGGGGTGGAACCACCGGGCGCTTCCGGCGGGGGCGGCGGAACCGCGGGCGGCCGCGAGGCCGGCGGGGGCCTCCGTGGCCGCGGTGGGGGCCTCCGTGGCCGGGGCGGGGGCCTCCGTGGCCGGGGCGTTCGGGCGGTCCGGGGCTGCCGGGCGTGCCGGGGTCGCGGGGCGTCCGGGGGCTGCCGGGCGTGCCGAGGCTGCGGGGTGGGCCGTGCTCCCGGTGCCGGTGGCGTCCGACGGGGCGGGTCCGGTCGAGGCCGGCGAGGTGGTCTACCACGTGGGTGCCGACCGGGGGTCCACCGCCTTCGTCGGGTTCAGTCCCCGGGTCCCGGTGGGTCTGGCGGTCCTGGCCGGCGGACAGCCGCTGCGCAGCCGGGCCCTGGTGCAGAGCGCGCACGAGACCCTGCGCGTGCTGATCGCCGAGTTCGGCGAGGGCTGACCGCCTGACCTGTGCCGGAGCCGACGGTGCCCCGGGCGGTTTCCACCGCCCGGGGCACCGTGGCGTCGGCTGCCCGCCCCGCCGCCCGAAGGTGGCGTGGCGGGCAGCCGACGCGAGGTCGGACCTCCCGGATCAGCCCTCGGAACCGGCCGGCGGGAGCTGGGCCTGGATGAGGTTCATCACGGTGGAGTCGGCGAGGGTGGTGGTGTCGCCGATCTCGCGGCCCTCGGCGATGTCGCGCAGCAGGCGGCGCATGATCTTGCCGGAGCGGGTCTTCGGCAGTTCGCCGACCACCTTGATCTGCTTCGGCTTGGCGATCGGGCCGAGGGTGCGGCCGACGTGCGAGCGCAGCTCCTCGACCAGCTCCGGGCTGTCGGTGGCGGTGCCGCGCAGGATGACGAAGGCGACGATCGCCTGGCCGGTGGTGGCGTCGGTGGCGCCGACGACCGCGGACTCGGCCACCGAGGGGTGCCCGACCAGCGCCGACTCGACCTCGGTGGTCGAGATGTTGTGGCCGGAGACCAGCATGACGTCGTCGACCCGGCCGAGCAGCCAGATGTCGCCGTCCTCGTCCTTCTTGGCACCGTCGCCCGCGAAGTAGCGCCACTCGGGGTCGGCCGCGTTGTGTCCGGCGCCGAAGCGCGACCAGTAGGTGTCGATGTAGCGCTGGTCGTCGCCCCAGATGGTGCGCAGCATGGAGGGCCACGGCTCGGTGAGGACGAGGTAACCGCCGGAGCCGTTGGCGACCTCGACACCGTTGTCGTCGACGACGGTGGCGGCGATGCCGGGAAGGGCACGCTGGGCGGAGCCCGGCTTGGTCTCGGTGACGCCGGGCAGCGGGCTGATCATGATGGCGCCGGTCTCGGTCTGCCACCAGGTGTCCACGATCGGGGCGGTGGAGGCGCCGATGTGCTCGCGGTACCAGATCCAGGCCTCGGGGTTGATCGGCTCGCCGACGCTGCCCAGCACCCGCAGGGAGGACAGGTCGAACTTCGCCGGGATGTCGTCGCCCCACTTCATGAAGGTGCGGATCGCGGTGGGCGCCGTGTAGAGGAGGGTGACGCCGTACTTCTGCACGATCTCCCAGAACCGGCCCTGGTGGGGGGTGTCCGGGGTGCCTTCGTAGATGACCTGGGTGGCGCCGTTGGAGAGCGGGCCGTAGACGATGTAGGAGTGTCCGGTGACCCAGCCGATGTCGGCGGTGCACCAGTAGACGTCGGTCTCCGGCTTGAGGTCGAAGACGGCGTGGTGGGTGTAGCTGGCCTGGGTGAGGTAGCCGCCGGTGGTGTGCAGGATGCCCTTGGGCTTCCCGGTGGTGCCGGAGGTGTAGAGGATGAACAGCGGGTGCTCGGCGTCGTGCGCCTCGGGGGTGTGCTCGGTGGACTGGCGGGCGGTGAGCTCGTGCCACCACACGTCCCGGCCCTCGGTCCAGGCGGTGTCCTGGCCGGTGCGGCGCACGACGAGGACGTGCTCGACGCCCTCGGCCTTGGTGAGGGCCTCGTCGATGGCGGGCTTGAGGGCGGAGGGCTTGCCGCGCCGGTAGCCGCCGTCGGCGGTGATGACGAGCTTGGCCCGGGCGTCCTGGATGCGGGAGGCGACGGCGTCGGCCGAGAAGCCGCCGAAGACGACGGAGTGGGTGGCGCCGATGCGGGCGCAGGCGAGCATCGAGACGACGGCCTCGGGGATCATCGGCAGGTAGATGGCGACGCGGTCGCCCTTGGTGACGCCGAGTTCCAGCAGGGCGTTGGCGGCCTGGGAGACCTCGTCCTTGAGCTGGGCGTAGGTGATGGAGCGACCGTCGCCGGGCTCGCCCTCGAAGTGGATGGCGACGCGGTCGCCGTGGCCGGCCTCGACGTGGCGGTCCACGCAGTTGTACGCGATGTTGAGCTTGCCGTCGGCGAACCACTTCGCGAACGGCGGGTTCGACCAGTCGAGGGTCTGCGTGGGCTCGACGGCCCAGGTGAGGCGGCGGGCCTGCTCGGCCCAGAAGCCGAGGCGGTCCTCGGATGCCTGAGCGTACGCGGCCGCGGTGACGTTGGCGGCTTCGGCGAGCTCTGCCGGCGGGGCGAAACGCCGCTCCTCCTTGAGCAGGTTGGCCAGGCTCTCGTTGCTCAACGCGCACTCCTCATGAGTCATGATCGGGGTCGTTTCCCGTGCGTGGGGATTGTCCCGTGTGTCCCAGCGCACAGCTCACCAGGCGAAGAGGTCAGTTGACAAGAGGCTCTGGCTAATTGGTGTAGACCTTTGATCGCTCGTCGAACGGCCGCCCGAGGTCGGAGGCGTCTCGGGCGGCCGGAGGAGGTGGGCCCGCGTCCTTGGCCCGCCCGGCCGGACGCGGGCCCGGCTCTCAGGCGGCCAGGCCGGGGCCTCCGCCGTCCCTGGCCGGATCCGCGGCGACGGTACCGGTGGTCGGAACCTGTTCGAATTCATTCACTCGTTCGGGCGTGTCGTGCTCCCCGCGCGGGGTGGACGACAGCGTCGCGGGGGCGGACACCGGCATCGCGGGGGCGGGCGTCACTGCGGAGGCGGCGGTGTCGGCGAAGGTGGGGGTGTCGGTGAAGGTGTAGGTGGCAGCGGCGGAGGTGGCAGCGGCGGCCGGCGCCGGTGCCAGCGCCTCGACCGGGCCGAACCGGCCGCTGCCCGGGTCGAGCATGTAGGCCTGCGCGGTGGCGAAGTCGAAGTACATGCCGACCAGCCGCAGGGTGCCCTCGGCGACCCGCCGCTCCACGGCCGGGTTGGCCATCAGCTGGTCCAGCTGCTGGACCACGTTCGTGATGCAGAGCTGCTCGGTCACATCGACCACCGCGCGGTCGGTGAACTCCGCCGGGACCCGGCGCAGCCGGTCCAGCGAGCCCCGGCCGTTGCGCAGCCAGCGGGCCAGGGGAGTGGGTCGGCCGGGCTGCTCGTGCACCCCGTCCAGCAGCGCCTTCATCGCCCCGCAGCCCGAGTGCCCGCAGACGGTGATCGACCGTACCTCCAGCACCTCCACCGCGTACTGCACCGCCGCCGCCACCGAATCGTCGGCCGCGCCCGGCTCGTGCGGGGCCGGCACCAGGTTGCCGACGTTGCGCACGGTGAAGAGGTCGCCGGGGCCGCTGTTGGTGATCATGCTGGTGACCATCCGGGAGTCGGCGCAGGTCAGGAACAGCTGCGAGGGCGTCTGTCCCTCCCGGGCCAGCCGGGCCAGCTCCGGCCGGATCAGCGGGGCGGTGTGCAGTTGGAACACCCGCACCCCGTCGAGCAGCCGGACGTGCGGGTCCTCCTGCTGTTCGATGCAGTGATGGCCGACCCAGGGCGTCCACGCGCGGCAGCGGTGCGGGCCGGGGGAGCTTCCGGTGCGGACGGTGCCGTCCGGGTCGAGCACCTCGTCGTCCTGGCGGCGGGTCACCATCGACACCTGTCCGCCGCCCGCCTGGTGGCCGGTGCGCCAGCTGTGCAGTGTCTCGTAGGCGGCGTGGTCCAGGAAGGAGCCGTCGTGCACGACGGCGACCTCGGCGCCGGCCGGGATGCCGGCCAGGGCCCGGCTCAGCCGGGGCACCGCGGCGAAGGTCAGCGGGCCGTGCGTCTCCACGGTGAACGCGCCGTCGGGGCCGGCCAGCACGTCCACGTGCGCGCGGGTCAGCCGGTAGAGCGCGAGCAGCGCGGCCGTGGCGGCGCCCAGCGCCACACCCGGCAGTACGCCGAACAGCACCACGGAGACCACGGTGACCAGGTAGACCGGGAACTCCCGGTGCCGGTGGACCTTGCGGATGTGCGCGAAGCTCACCATCTGCAGGCCGACGACCAGGACCAGGGCGGCGAGGGCGGCCAGCGGGATCCGGCGCAGCCCGCCGGTGAGGGCCATCGCGGCCGCCAGCACCCACACCCCGTGCAGCACCGAGGACCAGCGACTGCGGGCTCCGGCCCGGACATTGGCGGTGCTGCGTACCGCGCCGCCGGCGATCGGCAGTCCGCCGACCAGTCCGCTGATCATGTTGGCCAGCCCCTGGCCGCGCAGCTCGCGGTCGAGGTCCCCGGTGCGGTGCGACATCCGGTCGACCGCGACGGCGGAGAGCAGTGATTCGACGCTCGCCACGGCGGTGACGGTCAGCACGGCGGCGAGCACGGCGAGGGGCGCTCCGTGGGGCAGGTCGGGGACGAGGTCGTGCGGCTCCCAGGCGGGCAGGTCGACCCGGGCGAGCCGCAGGTCCAGCGTTACCGCGAGCGTGGTGGCGGCGGCGACGGCCGCCAGCGGGCCGGGGACCTTGGCCAGTCGGGTGCCGAACTCGCCGTACCGGCCGGGGAGTCGGCCCAGTCGGGGCCAGCCGAGCAGCACCGCCGCAGTGACCGCGCCGACGGCCAGGGCGGACGGGTGCGGGGCCGCCAGCTGGCTCGGCAGGGCGAGCAGATTGGCCAGGGCGGAGCTCTGCGGGGAGCCGCCGAGGACGACGTGCAACTGGGCGATCGCGATGGCGAGGCCGACGCCGGCCAGCATGCCGTGCACGATGGCGGGCGAGACGGCCAGTGCCGTCCGGGCCACCCGCCTTACCCCCAGGAGGAGTTGGAGCAGGCCGGCGGCGAGGGTGATGGCGCAGGTCGCTTGCCAGCCGTACTGGGCGATGAGTCCGGCCGTGATCACGGTGAGCGCGGCCGAGGGTCCGCTGACCTGCAACGGAGTGCCACCGAACAGTCCGACCACGATGCCGCCGACGGCCGCGGCGGCGAGGCCCGCGGTGAGCGGGGCGCCGGTGGCCAGGGCGATGCCGAGGGAGAACGGCACGGCGATGAGGAAGACCACCAGGGAGGCCGAGAGGTCCTGCGCCCAGGTGGCGCGGGGACGTCGGCCCGGCGGGGCGTGGTCGGTGGTGTCGGAGGCGATGGGTGCGCTGGAGATGTCGAGGGTCATGGGTCTTCCCGTCTGTCCGGGGGAACGAACGCAGTCAGGTCCGGCGGTGAGTCCGGTCATGGGCTCGGTGGAGCGGATCGGCTGTCGTGGGTCGCGACGGTGTGGCGGGATGGTGCGGACGGGCCGGGAGTGCGGGTGTCACCGGCCGGGCCTTGGACCATCGGGGGCTCCGGTGGTCACTCGGTGGGCGCTGGGAGGAGCCAGGCCACGTCGAGGAGCACCGGAACGGATGCTGAACATCAAGACTCGGTACATCAAGACTCGGTAAACCGAGGGTAATGAGAGCTTTGCACAGCGTCATCCGGAGCGACAGGCAATATCCGCCTGGTTCACCCCAATGGGTGGTGGCCGAACGGATGCGAATCTGCTGGTGGGGGCGCCGCGGCCGTGGCGGTGACCGTTGTCGGCGGCAGCGCCGCGGGCCGCGGTGGGCCGGGGCGAGGCGGGGCGGGGCGGGTCAAGTCGGGTCGGGGCGGGGCGGGGCGGACACAGGAGGGCCGCGGCCCCGTTCCGGGGTCGCGGCCCGTGTCCGCCGCGGTCGTGCCGCGCGGTGGTGCTCCGTGTCGGCGCTGCGCGGTGCCGATTCGGTCAGACGGTCGCGCCGGCCGCCGCCGGTTCGTCGCCGAGCGCGAAGTCCGGGTCGACCTGGGTGGCGAGGTCGATCCCGACCTTGGCGTTCGCCCAGCTCTCGGCGTTGCGCAGGTGGAACAGGACGGCCTGCTCGGTGTAGCGGCGCGGGTCCCGCAGGTCGTACGCGGCGTCCGCCGCCGTCCTCAGCTCGTCCAGCACTACGCGGTTGGCGGCTTCGAGGGCGCGCAGCGACGGCCGGCCGCCCTGCTCCAGCCGGCGCACCCAGTCGGAGTGCCCGAAGGAGGTCAGCAGGTCCTCGCCGACCTCCCGGTGGAGGAAGTCCAGGTCGTCCTGGCTCTGCACCTTGTTGCCGACCACCCGCAGCCGGACGCCGAAGTCCTGTGCGTAGTCCCGGTACTGGCGGTACACCGAGACGCCCTTGCGGGTGGGCTCGGCCACCAGGAAGGTGAGGTCGAAACGGGTGAACAGGCCCGAGGCGAAGGAGTCGGAGCCGGCGGTCATGTCCGTCACCACGTACTCGTCCCGGCCGTCGACCAGGTGGTTGAGCAGCAGCTCGACCGCGCCGACCTTGGAGTGGTAGCAGGCGACGCCGAGGTCCTCCTCGGTGAAGGCGCCGGTCGCCAGCAGCCGCACCGAGCCCTCGTCGAGTGCGACCGGGCGGGCGCAGGCCGCGTAGACCGGGTTCTCCTCGACGATCCGGAGCAGTCGCGAACCGCGCCCGGGCGGGGTGGTCTTGATCATTTCCTCGGCGGAGCGGATCAGCGGGTTGTCGCCGCGCAGGTACTCCTTGATGTCGGGCAGGTGGGCCCCGAGCGAGGGCAGGGCGGCGGACTGGTCGTCCGTCAGGCCGAGTGCGGGGCCGAGGTGCTGGTTGATGTCGGCGTCGACGGCGAGGACCGGACGGCCCGCGGCGGCCAGGTGGCGGATGAACAGCGCGGACAGCGTGGTCTTGCCACTGCCGCCCTTGCCGACGAAGGCGATCTTCATCTTGGGACTCCGGCTCTCGCTCCAGGACCCGCCGCGTCCGCGGTCCGCGCCGCGGCGAGGTCGACGATCTCCCGAGTTGGAAATCGTTATCGTCTTCGACAGCCATGCTATCCGGGGTTTCGGGCCGTTTGCGGGAGGGAAGTGAGGATTGCCTCGAACGGGTGATGCGTGGTTGCTGTTCCGGCAGAGGCGTCCGGGTCATTACTCTCGGGTAGGTGAGCACTGGAACAGATCCCCTCGCCCCGCTGGCCCAGCTCCCCGGGGTGCCCGACGCGGTGGCCGAGGTGCGCAAGGCCGTCGACCGCCTCTACGGCCACCGGGTGATGCGCCGCCGCGCGGCCGAGGTCACCTCCGAGTCGGCCCTGCGCGGCGCCCGCGCCTCCGCGGCGCTGGCGGGCTCGGACTGGCCGCTGGAGGAGGTCCGCCGACGCAGCGACTTCGGCGCCGACCCCGAGACCCGGACGGTGGGCGCCGCCCTGCGGATCGCCGCCGAGGCGGGGCAGCTGCTGAGCATCTGGCGGCACTCGCCGCTCCAGGTGCTGGCCCGGCTGCACCTGCTGGCGGTCGGCGACGCCGACCCCGCGGCGGGTCGGCCGCGGCAGGAAGGGGAGGGCGTCGAGGACCTGTTCCCGGCGGAGCTGAAGCCGGCCGAAGGCGTCGCGGCGGAGGTGGCCCCGGCTGCCGTGGCGGCCGCTCCGGCGGGCCCTGTGCCGGCCCTCCCGGCGGCGCCCGGTCCGGAGGAGGTCGCCGCCCGGCTGGACCAGCTCTCCCGGCTGCTGGTGGCCCGCGCCGAGGGCCAGGGCGTCGGGACGCCGGCCCTGGTGGTCTCCTCGGTCGTGCACGGCGAACTGCTGGCGCTGCGGCCGTTCGGCGCGTACAACGGCCTGATCGCCCGCGCCGCCGCGCGGATCGTGCTGATCGCGGAGGGCCTCGACCCGAAGTCGATCTGCCCGGCCGAGGTGGGGCTCGTGGAGCTGGGGACGGACGCCTACCGGCGGGCGCTCGCCGGTTACCTGGCGGGGACGCCGGAGGGGCTGGCGGCCTGGATCGGCCACTGCGGGCGGGCCCTGCGGCTCGGGGTCCGGGAGAGCACGGCGGTCTGCGAGGCGATGCAGCGCGGGATGGTCTGAGCGGCGCGGTGCGGACGGCCCCGGTCCGGCGGGCGGGCCGGGGGCGGGGCCCGGACGGCCCCCCGGGGTCCCGGGCGAGATCCGGGCACAAGGATGCGGCGGCACCCGAACCTGCCGGGTGCCGCCGCTGGCACAGATGCCGGGTGACCATGCATGCACCGGAAAGTGCCGATCAGACGGGGATCCTGCCCGTTCGTCTGGTGCGGCGGCCCGACAGCGGGTCGGCTGCATGTGGGTGCCCGGTTATCCGTGCACACGGTCCGTGGGGCCTGAACTGCGTTGTCGGTTTGACCTCTTGGGTCCTGACCGGGTCTCGCGGGCCGTGACTCCTTTGTATCGCGTTTCGGGCGAAAGGGGAACCCGAAATGAGAATTCTTCGACTTTTGCCCGTTTTGTCCAAGAGGTGCCGGGCGAGCCGGCCCACGCCGGACTCCCCGCCCGGTCAGGCCGTGGGGCGGCGCCGCCGGCGGGCCGCGTACCAGACGGCGCCGGCCGTCAGGACCGCGGCGCCGACCGCCACCGCCGTCAGCACCGAGCGGCTCGGCGCCGAGAACTCCGGGAGCCGTCGCCGGAGTTCCACCGGCCGGTCGAAGACCAGCACCGGCCACTCCCGTGCCAGCGCCTCCTTCCGCAGTGCCCGGTCGGGGTTGACCGCCGACGGGTGGCCGACGGCCTCCAGCAGGGGCAGGTCCGTCGAGGAGTCGCTGTAGGCGTAGCACTCGGCCAGGTCGTAGCCCTCGACCTCGGCCAACTCCCGGATGGAGGTGGCCTTGTTCTCGGCGTAGGCGTAGTACTCGATCTCGCCGGTGTAGCAGCCGTCCTCGATCTGCAGCCGGGTGGCGATCACGTGGTCCGCGCCGAGCAGTGCGCCGATCGGCTCGACCACCTCGGAGCCGGAGCTGCTGACGATGACCACGTCCCGGCCGGCCGCGTGATGCTGCTCGATGAGCGAGGCAGCCTCGTCGTAGATGATCGGATCGATCAGGTTGTGCAGGGTCTCGGCGACGATCTCGCGGACCTGCTGGACGTTCCAGCCCCGGGTCAGCGCGGAGAGGTACTGCCGCATCTTCTCCATCTGGTCGTGGTCCGCGCCGCCCACCAGAAAGACGAACTGGGCGTACGCACTTCGCAGGACGGCCCGACGGTTGATCAGGCCGCCCTGGTAGAACGGACGGCTGAACGCCAGGGCGCTCGACTTGGCGATGATCGTCTTGTCCAGGTCGAAGAAGGCGGCGGTGCGCGGGCCGCTCGGGCGCGGGCGCACGGCCGCCGGACGGGTCGCGGAGGGGCCGGAGCCGGCCGCTCCGGGCCGCGCGCCGGTCACGGCCGTCCCGTCGGCACCGGAGGCCCCGGGGGTCCCGTCGGGTCCGGCGGCGGCTGCGGCGGTGGAGTCCGGGGACTCGTCGGCGTACTCGTCGGCGTTCTCGGTGGTGTCCACGGGAACCGAGGATAGAGGGCTCCGCAAAACTGCCCGCCATTCGGCGTACTCGCGGGCGTGCGGGTTTGTGTTTCTGGCCGCTCGGGTACACCATGGAAGTCACGGATCGTTCGCGACCGTGCTAACCCGGTCCGGCTCCTCCCCCCCGAGTCGGGCCGTGGATAGACGACCCCCGCTCTCCCCCCCGGCGGGGGTCGTCGCACGTCCGGAGCCGTTTTCGGGGCTCGGGCGGCCCGCCCGGCGGATCCGCCGGTTGATCCGGGCGATCTCTACGGGGGGTGTCGGTCCGTCCGGCTGTCTCAGCGTTTTCGTCACTCTCCGTAGAGCTTTGGTCATGTCCGGCTCCGGATCCACCATGCCTGGAATGAGGCTCGGGCCTGCTCCCGGCAGCACCCGGTACGTGTGGCACTATCCCGCCCCGCCGGGTATGGCGGTTCATCTCCGCGAGCCCGATTAGTCAATTCTTTGTCCAATAGCCCCCCGTCCGGGTGAACGTTTTCCTCCACAGCCCCGAGTTGTCCACAGGGAATCGGAACCCGGAGGACGGAATCGGGATCACCGTCCAACGTGATGCCCGGCAGCGGTTGCCGGGCCCGGTTCCCACGGGCTCCCGGCCGACTGCCGGACCTTTCGTAGGTGTGCCCGGCCGCCGTGCGCGGCCCGGCACCGGGACAGGGGAGCCGCCATGTCGAAGCCCATCACCGACCACGCCGCCACCGGCGGGCCCGAGCCCGCCCGGCCGCTCGTTCTCACCGGGGACGACGCCCTGGCCGAGCACCTGCTGCGGATCTGCGCGGCGGCCGGCACCGATCCGCGGCTGGTCCGGGGCGCGCCGCCGCGCGAACTCTGGGAGGAGGCCTCGCTGGTCCTGGTCGGCGACGACCGGGCGGGGCACTGCGCCGCGATGCCCCGCAGACCCGGGGTGCTCCTGCTCGGGCTGGACCTCGACGACGCGGGCGTCTGGGTCAGGGCCGTCCAACTCGGCGCGGAGCACGTGCTGTTCCTGCCGGACGCGGAGACCTGGCTGCTCGACCGGATCGCCGACGCCGTCGAGGGCGTCGGCCCGCCCGCCCGCACCGTCGCCGTCCTCGGCGGCCGGGGCGGCGCGGGTGCCTCCACCCTGGCCTGCGCGCTCGCGGTCACCGCCGCGCGCCGGGGCCTGCGCACCGTCCTCGTCGACGGCGACCCGCTCGGCGGCGGGCTCGACATCCTGCTCGGCGGCGAGACGGCGGCTGGCCTGCGCTGGCCGGACCTCGCCGGCTCCCGGGGCCGGGTCAGTGGCGCCGAGCTGACCCGGGCGCTGCCCGCGCTCAGGCGGCTCGGCACGCTGGCCTGCCTGTCCTGGGACCGCGGAGACACCCCGACGGTGCCGCCCGAGGCCATGCGCAGCGTCCTCGCCGCCGCGCGCCGCGGCGGCGGCCTGGTGGTGGTCGACGTGCCCCGGCGGTTGGACGCGGCGGCCGGGCAGGCGCTGGAGCAGTCCGACACGGCGCTGCTGGTGGTGCCGGCCGAACTGAGGGCGGTGGCGGCCGCCGACCGGGTGGCCGCGTCCGTGCGGATGCGGATCGACGACGTGCGGGTGGTGGTGCGTCCGCCGGGGCCGTTCGGGCTCCCCGCGCACCGGATCGCCCGGGGGTTGCGGATGCAGCTCGCCGGGATGCTGGACCCGGAGCCGGGACTGGCCCTCGACCTCGAACAGGGGGTGCCGCCCGGCATCCGCGAGGGCGGGCCGCTCGCCAGGTTCTGCGGGGCCTTCCTCGACGAGGTGCTGCCGACGGTGCCGGCGGTCGAGGGGGGTGTGTACTGATGGTGCGACTGCGGAGGGCGGGCGGGGCCGAGGATCCCGGCGCCGGCCGGCCGGGTGCCGACGGGGCCGGTGGAGCGGCCCCGGAGGGCGGGTACCGGTCGGGGCACGGGGGTGACGGTCCGGGCGAGCGGCGGGTGCTGCGGGGCCTGCCCGGCCCCGGGAGCGGTCCGGCGGCGCGGCCGGGGCCGGAGCCGAACCCCTACGGGCGGACGGCGCGGGAGGAGCGCGCCGCCGCGCTGGTGGACGCCGTCCGGCTGCGGCTGGCCGAGTCCGGGGCGGTTCCCACCGCCGGTTCGGTGGCGAACGCCCTGCGGGCGGCCCGGCCGTCGCTCGGCGGGGACGACGTCCTCGACACCGTGCGCTCGCTGTGCGCCGAACTGGTGGGTGCGGGCCCGCTGGAGCGGTTGCTGGCGGCGCCCGACGTCACGGACGTCCTGGTCAACGGGCCGGACGAGATCTGGTTCGACCGGGGCGGCGGCCTGCGCCGGGCCACCGGCGTCCGGTTCGCCGATGCCGAGGCGGTGCGGCGGCTGGCCCACCGCCTCGCCACGGCGGCCGGGCGGCGGCTCGACGACGCGCGGCCCTGGGTCGACGCCCGGCTTCCGGACGGCACGCGGCTGCACGCCGTCCTGCCGCCGATCGCCGCCGGATGCACCCACATCTCGCTGCGGGTGTGCCGCTCCCGGCCCTTCACCGTGGACGAGTTGGTGGCGGGCGGGGCACTCCCGCCGCGGGGCGGCGAACTGCTGGCCGCCGTCGTGCGGGCCCGGCTCTCGCTGCTGGTGAGCGGGGGCACCGGCACCGGGAAGACGACACTGCTCGCGGCGTTGCTCGGCCTGGTCGGTCCGGACGAGCGGATCGTGGTCGTCGAGGACTCCGCCGAACTCTCGCCCGACCACCCGCACGTGGTGCGGCTCCAGGCCAGGCCGCCCAACCAGGAGGGGCTGGGTGAGCTGACCCTGCGGGACCTCGTCCGTCAGGCGCTGCGGATGCGGCCCGACCGGCTGGTGATCGGTGAGGTGCGCGGGGCCGAGGTGGCCGACCTGCTGGCCGCCCTCAACACCGGCCACGAGGGCGGCACGGGGACGGTCCACGCCAACACGGCGGCGGACGTGCCGGTCCGGCTGGAGGCGCTCGGCTCGCTGGCCGGGATGGACCGGCCGGCGCTGCACAGCCAGCTCCGGGCGGCCCTCGACCTGGTGGTGCACCTGGTGCGGGAGCCGGGCACCGGGAGGCGCAGGGTCGCCGAGATCCACACCGTGGGCGGCGACCGGCACGGGCTGGCCGTCACCACGCCCGCCGTGACGTTCACGGCGGACGGCGGCACGGTGCCGGGGCCCGGGTGGTCCAGGCTCGGCCGGCTGCTCGCCGCCCGTGGGGTCGTCGTCGCGGACGGTCCGCCGTGACGGCGGGCCCGGCGGAGGGGGTGTTCCTGCTGACGCTGTGCGGGTGCGCGGGCGGCGCGGTGCTGCTCCTCCGGTCGGGGAGCGGCCGGAGGAGCCGACGGGGGACGGCCGGTGGTCGGGGTAGCCGGGGCGGTCGGGGAGGTTGCGGTGGTGGTCGCGGTCCGTCCTGGTGCCGGTGTCGCGGCCGGCCCGGCCGGCCTGTCGGTGGACGTGGTGGCCGGCGAGGTGGTGGATGCGGTGATCGGGACGAGGAGGTGGGCGAAGACCGTGGAGCTGTACGGGACTGTGCTGGGGTGGTGGCTGCTGCTGGCCGTCGGCGCGGTGGCGGGGTGGTGCCGGCTGCAGCGGCAGTGGGCGGGTGTTCGTCGGGCCGGCGCGGTGCTGACCGGGGCCCCGGGCGGCTCCGGCGGGAGAGGCGCGAGCGGGAGAGGGCGGCGTGCCGACGACGGCGAGCGCCGTGCGGTGGCGCGACCGGTGGCGGCGGCCCTGCGGTGGTCGGGCGGTCCCTGGCGGGCTGTTCGGCGGGCGCCGGAACTCCTGCTCCTGCCCGGCGGGTCGGCGGTGGGGTGGGCGACGGCCTCGCCCGTCCCGGTGCTGGCGGCGCTCGCGGCCGTCCTGCCGGTCCGAAGGTGGCGCTCGCGCCGTGCCGCGGCGGCCGAGGCGAGGTACCGGTCGGCCGCCGTGGTGGAGCTGTGTGCCGGGCTGGCGGGCGAGTTGCGCGGCGGGGCGACACCCGAGCAGGCGCTCCACCTGGTGACCACGAGGATCGCGGCCGACCGGTCGGTGCTGGAGCGGATCGGTGCCGAGCCGGTCGCACGGCTCGCGGCCGGCCGGTACGGCGCGGACGTCCCGGCGGCGTTCCGGCTGCTCGCCGAACGGCCGGGCGGGAGCGGGGCGGCGGCGGTGGCCGCCTGCTGGGAGGTCGCCTCCGCCGGTGGTTCGGGTCTGGCGGCCGGGCTGGACGGGGTGGCCGAGGCGCTGCGCGTCGAGCGGGTGCTGGCGGAGGAGATCGCCGGCGAACTCGCCGCGCCGCGCACCACGATCGCGGTCCTGGCCGCCCTCCCGCTGGCGGGGCTGCTGCTCGGCGCGGCACTCGGCGCCCGGCCGCTGGAGGTGTTGCTCCACACACCGGCCGGGCTGGCCTCCTTGGTGGTGGGCGCGGTCCTGGAGGGGCTGGGCCTGGTGTGGACGACCCGGATCGTCGGGGCTGCCGCCGCCGGGGCGCCGGTGGCCGCCCAAGGCCATGAGTCGGGCGACGAGTCGGGTCACGGGTCGGGCCACGGGTCGGGCCACGGGTCGAGTCATGAGCCGAGAAGGGGCGGCGTCGACGGATGCGAGGAGTGGCGGTGCGGGATCACCCGGATCCGGGCCCGCACCCGGTCCGGCCCCGCGCGGCCGAGCGGGGCGTTCCGGCGGGAGGTACTGCCGTGGTGACCCGTGCGGTGGGTCGGGCGTCCGTGGTGCCGCCGGAGCCGGGACCGGCCTGTGCGGGCGGCCGCAGCGGTGGGCGCGCAGGAGGGAGCCGAGCAGGAGAGGCACGGATGGAGTGGGTGACCGAGCACGTGGCGGCCGCGATGTGCGCCGCGGCGGTGCTGGTGGGAGCGACGGCCGGAGGCCGGGCCCGGCGCCGGTGGCGTGCGCGCCGGAGGGCGGCCGCCCTGCTGGGCGGGGAGGAGCGGTCGCGCCGACAGCGGGCCCGTCGGAGGGCGCGGCGGCGGACGGCACAGGGGAGTCCTGCCCTGCCGGGGCAGGTCCGACGGGCAGCGATGGCGCTGGGCGCCGGCTTCGGAGCGGCGGTCTTCCTGGGCGGCGCCGCGGGTCTGGTGACAGGCGGACTGCTGGCGGCCGGGGTGCACCGGTGGCTGCCCCGGGCGAGGTCGCCGGCGGAGCGGCGGGCCGAACTGGACGAGGCACGGCTGCTGCGGCAGCTGCCGCTCACCGCCGAACTTCTGGCGGCCTGCCTCGGTTCGGCCGCCTCGCCGGCGGCGGCCGTCGCGGCGGTGGGCGCGAGCGTGGGTGCCCCGATGGGGCCCCGGCTGCTGTCCACGGCCGCCGAACTGGCCCTGGGGGCGCCCCCGGAGCTCTGCTGGCACCGGCTCGGGGAGGAGCATCCGCCGCTCGCGCCGCTGGCCCGCTGCCTGGTCCGGACGAGCCTGAGCGGCGCCCCGGCGGCAACGGCGCTCGCCGGGTTGGCGAGCGGCCAACGGGCGGAGGCCGTCCGGGCGGCGCACGCCCGGGTCAGACGGGCGGGAGTGCTGGCGACGGCGCCGCTCGGGCTGTGCTTCCTGCCGGCGTTCGTCCTGATCGGCGTTGTCCCGGTGGTGGTGGGGCTCAGCACGCGTTTCTCGCAGTCGATGTGACACATCGACCGTTTGCGGGACCGCCCGCCGATCGATCGGCGCCGGTCGTCGGTGCGGCGGTCTCTTGTCGGATTCGAAGCTTCGAACAAAGGAGGAAACTCATGAACCTGGCGATCGGTCCCGTGGCGGGTGCGGGTGCGGGTGCGGGTGCGGGTGCGGGTGCGGGTCCGGGGCTGGGGCGCCCGGCAGGGAGGCCGGTGGTCCGGAGCCGGTACTCGGCCCGGTTCCCGGCCCCGTTCCCGGTCCGGCTCGTGGTTCGACGTGCGGTTCGGCGGCGCGGCCGGATCGGGCTCGGCGGTCCGGACGCGGGAATGACCACGTCGGAGTACGCGGTCGGCACGCTCGCGGCGTGTGCCGTGGCGGCCGCGCTCTACAAGGTGGCGACCAGTGCGGCGGTGATGGAGGCGCTGCAGGCCGCCCTGGACCGGGCGCTCCATGCGACCTGACCCGTCGTCGGGATCGTCCCCGGGATCGTCCCCGGGGGCGATGCCGCCGATTCCGCCGATTCCGACGGTGCCGCCGATTCCGCCGAGGTGGCGGCGGCGCGGCGACGCCGGGTTCGTCACCGCCGAGACCGCCGTCGCGCTGCCGGCGCTGGTGCTGCTGGCCGCGCTGCTGGTCTGGGCCGTCCTCGCGGCAGCCGCCCAACTCCGCTGTGTCGACGCGGCACGCGCGGGAGCCAGGGCGGCCGCGCGTGGGGAGGTCGATGCCGCCGGGGTGGCGCGGGCGGTGGCTCCGCCCGGGGCGGCGGTCCTGGTCGACCTGGCGCCCGACACCGTCCGGGTCACCGTGGACGCGCCGTACGGGGCGCCGGGCCGCTTCGCGGAGGTGCTCGCGGTGCGGGTGAGCGCCACGGCGGTCGCGGCCAGGGAGGACACCCTGCGAGGAGCGGAGGGAGGCGGTGGTGCGTGGGCGGGGTGAGGCTTCGTGCGCAGCGGTCGGACACCGGCTCGGCGACGGTCTGGCTGCTGGCCGGTGTGCTGCTCGGCGGTGTGGCGTTCACCGCCGCGCTGTCCTTGGGCGTGGTGGTCGGCGCCCGCCACCGCGCGGAGTCCGCCGCCGACCTGGCCGCGCTGGCGGCGGCCGACCGGATCCTGGTGGACACGGACGGTGGCTGCGCCCGGGCGAGGGCCGTGGCAGCGGCGCAGTCGGCCGCGGTGGTCTTCTGCGCGGCCGACCTCCCGGCGGACGCCGTGGAGGTGGTGGCGGAGGTGCCGGTCACGGGGCTGCCGGTGCGGCTGCCGGTCGGTCCTGCCCGGGCCCGGTCCCGCGCCGGACCGCTCCGGGCCGCGGTCCTGCCTGCGGACGAGGAGGCGCGGGTCGCCCTGGGCGAGGCCGGTCCGGCCGGAGCCGGCCGGTGAGCCCCGGGCGGTCATTCGGCCGGTCGCTCGGTTGACCCGGTGGATCCGTCGGCCGCCTCGGCTTCCGCCGCTTCCGTCGCCGCTTCGACCTCTGCTGCCGCGTCCGCCGCCTCCGCCGTCCTGGCGTCCTCGGCGTCCTCCGCGCCCTCCGCGCCCTCTGCATCGTCCGCCGCTGCCCCGGGCGTTCCGGGAGCGCCGGTGAGCAGGACGTCCAGCAGCCGGACGGCGGCGGCCTTGTCCAGCGGGTCGTTCCCGTTGCCGCACTTGGGCGACTGGACGCAGGACGGGCAGCCGCGCTCGCACTCGCAGGCGGCGATCGCCTCCCGGGTGGCGGTCAGCCACTGCACGGCCCGGCGGAAGCCTCGTTCGGCGAAGCCGGCCCCGCCGGGGTGGCCGTCGTAGACGAACACGGTGGGCAGCCCGGTGTCGGGGTGCAGTGGCACCGAGACACCACCGATGTCCCAGCGGTCACAGGTGGCGAAGAGCGGGAGCAGGCCGATCGAGGCGTGCTCGGCGGCGTGGGCGGCGCCGGGCAGTCGGTCGGGCGGGATGTCCGCGTCGATCAGCTGGTCCTCGGTGACGGACCACCAGACGGCCCGGGTGCGCAGGGTGCGGGGCGGCAGGTCGAGCTTGCTCTCGCCCATGATCTCCCCGGTGGAGATCCGCTTGCGGAGGTAGCCGACCACCTGGTTGACCACCTCCACCGAACCGAAGCAGAGCCGGCCCTCGCCCCAGTCGACGGTGGTGTCGGTGGAGAGGACGGAGATGGAGGTGATGTCCCTGGCGGAGGTCGTGTAGGGCGGGTCGGCGGGCTCGACCAGGGCGACCGAGTTCTCCAGGTCGAAGTCCCGGACGAGGTAGGTCCGGCCGCGGTGGAGGTGGACGGCCCCGGTGTGCACGGTGGTGTGGGCGGCCGAGGCGTCCACGGTGCCGAGCAGTCGGCCGGTCGGCGCCTCGACGATCTGCACCGGGCTGCCGCCGCTGCCCCGCAGGTCGACGGCGTCGGCGGCCCGCTCGCGGCGGGTCCAGTACCAGGCCTCGCCGCGCCGGCGGAGCAGCCCGCGCCGCTCCAGCACCGGCAGCAGCGGAGCGGCCGACGGACCGAACAGCTCCAGATCGGTGTCGGTGAGCGGCAGCTCGGCGGCGGCGGCGCACAGGTGCGGCGCCAGTACGTGCGGGTTGTCCGGGTCGAGCACGGTCGCCTCGACCGGGGTGGCGAACAGCGCCTCCGGGTGGTGCACGAGGTAGGTGTCCAGCGGGTCGTCCCGGGCGATCAGGACGGCGAGCGCGCCCTGGGCCTCCCGCCCGGCCCGGCCGGCCTGCTGCCAGAGCGAGGCCCTGGTGCCCGGGTAGCCGGCCATCAGGACGGCGTCCAGGCCGGAGATGTCGACCCCGAGTTCGAGGGCGGAGGTGGAGGCGAGGCCGAGCAGTCGGCCGGAGTGGAGTTCGCGCTCCAGGGTCCGGCGCTCGTCGGCGAGGTAGCCGCCGCGGTACGCGGCGACCCGGTCGGCGAGCGGGCGGCCCAGCTGGTCCTGGGTCTGGAGCGCGACGAGTTCGGCGGCCCGCCGGGAGCGCACGAAGACGACGGTGCGGGTCTCCCGCTCGACCAGGTCGGTCAGCAGGTGGGCGGCCTCGGCGGTGGCGGTCCGGCGGACCGGCGCACCCTGCTCGCCGACGTTCTCGGTGAGGGGTGGTTCCCACAGTCCGAAGACCATCGGGCCGCGCGGGGAGGCGTCGTCGGTGACCGCGGCGGCGGGCAGACCGGTCAGCCGGCGGGCGGTGACGGCGGGGTCGGCGGTGGTGGCGGAGGCGAGCAGGAAGACCGGGGAGGAGCCGTAACGGGCACAGATCCGTCGCAGCCGGCGCAGCACCTGGGCCACGTGCGAGCCGAACACACCGCGGTAGCTGTGGCACTCGTCGATCACGACATAGCGGAGCGTCTTGAGGAAGGAGGACCAGCGGGCGTGCGCGGGCAGGACGCCCCGGTGCAGCATGTCGGGATTGGTGAGGACGTAGGAGGCGTACTGGCGGACCCACTCGCGTTCCTCGGGCGGGGTGTCGCCGTCGTAGAGGGCGGCCCGGACGCGGGGCGGGGCGAGTTCCGCGGCCCGGCGGCGCTGGTCGGCGGCGAGTGCCTTGGTGGGGGCGAGGTAGAGCGCGGTCGCGCCCCGGCCGTTGCGTGCCTCGGTGCCGTCCAACAGGTCGGACAGCACCGGCGCCAGGTATCCGAGCGACTTGCCCGAGGCGGTTCCTGTGGCGATCACCACAGATTGACCGGATTTGGCCAGATTCATCGCCTCCGCCTGGTGGGCCCAGGGCTGCTGGACCCCCGTCTCCCGGGCGGCCGAGGCGATCTCGGGCCGGATCCAGTCGGGCCACGGCGCATAACGGGCGGGCCGGGCGGGAAGGTGCTCCGTATGGGTGAGCCGGTCCGACCGCCCCCGGGCGGTGGACAGGGTCATGAGCAGTGCCTCGGGCAGGCTGTGACGCGGCGGCATGAGGACCCAGTGTGTCACCGGCGTGACGGAGAATCGTCCTAAGCCATCGTGCGGTCATGGTCACAGGTGGTTGAATGTGGCCGTGACGGCCGTACGGCCGGGGGTCGCAGCGCCGAGGCTTGCCACGCATTCGCTGGGTGTGCCCGGGGTTCGCGACCATGCGGTGACGGCCGTCCGGCCGAGGATCGCAATGACGTAGCAAGGCAAGGTGCTGGAGGTTCCGTGGACCTGTCCCTGTCGACCCGTACAGTCGGCGACCGCACGGTCGTCGAGGTTGGCGGCGAGATCGATGTGTACACCGCCCCCAAGCTGCGCGAGCAGCTGGTCGAGCTCGTCAACGACGGCAGCTACCACCTCGTCGTCGACATGGAGGGCGTGGACTTCCTGGACTCCACCGGCCTCGGTGTGCTGGTGGGCGGGCTGAAGCGGGTGCGTGCTCACGAGGGCTCGCTGCGCCTGGTGTGCAACCAGGAGCGCATTCTGAAGATCTTCCGGATCACCGGTCTGACCAAGGTGTTCCCGATCCACACCTCGGTCGAGGACGCGGTCCAGGCGACCGACTGATCAGTCGACCCGATCGACCGGACCGGGCCGGTCCTCCGTGGCCGGCCCGTCCGATCCTCATGCGTCCGGACGCCCGGGGCCGCACGGCCCCGGCTCGTCCGGCCGTCCTCGGACCGGCCGTTGCCGGCCCGCAGCGACCGGGGCCGTGTGTCCGGCCTCGGTCGGAACACCCCGAGGGGGAAGAGATGGCAACCGTCGAACTTCGATTCAGCGCGCTCCCCGAGCACGTGCGGACGGCCCGGCTGGTGGCCGCGGCAGTGGCCAGACGGGCGGGGGTCGACGAGTCGGTGCTCGACGAGGTGCGCCTCGCCGTCGGCGAGGCGTGCTCGCGCGCGGTCGGTCTGCACCGCCGCGGTGGGGTGACCGGCGCGGTGCGCGTCGCGTTGGTCGACCAGGAGAAGCGTTTCCTCATCGAGGTCGAGGACGAAGCGGGCCTCGACACCGTCCCGGCCACGGCGGCGGACGGCGCCGACCCGGACGAGGACACCCTGGGCCTCGCCGTGCTCACCGGTCTGGTCGAGGACCTGGAGGTCACCACCGGGGCCGGCGGCGGTCTGATCCGGATGAGCTGGCCGGTCTCGGCGGACGTACTCGCCGTCTGAGCGCACCGGTCGGCGCACGGCGCCGCACAGCGGGTGCGTCGACCGACGGGTGCGCGAACCGTCGGATGCGTGGACCGGACGCCGGACAGGTGGGCGGGCCGGAGCGGAAGAGCGGGTCCGAACGGGAAGCGGGGGTCGAGCGGCGGCCGTGTAGGTTCGCAGTTCGACGACCGAAACCGAAAGGGCTCTCCCGGTGAACAAGCGACTGCTGGCCGTACCCGCGCTCGGGGCGCTGCTCGCGTTCGGCGCCGTCGGCTGCGGCGACGACAACAGCAAGCAGCTGGAGTCCTGGGCGGCGAACGTCTGCGGCGCGGCCAAGGACCCGATCGCGCAGGCGCAGACCGCGCTGGCGGACACCGGGCAGGTGAAGACCGGCGAGGCCCCGGCCGACCTCCAGAAGCGCCTCTCGGCGGACATCGGCCGGCTGGCGAAGACCAACCAGGACATCGCCGCCGCCATCGACGGCGCCGGTGCGCCCAAGGTCGACGACGGCGCGAGCCTGCAGAAGGACACCGTCACCGAGCTCACCAAGGCGGCCGACGGCTACCTGGAGGTCCAGAAGAAGCTGGACGCGCTCCCCAACGCCGACCAGGCGAAGTTCGCCGACGGGCTGCGCAGCGTGGCCGACCAGGTGCAGCAGCTGGCCTCGCTCTCCACACAGGCACAGGGCAAGCTCCAGCGCGGCGACCTGGGATCGGCGATGGCCAAGCAGGAGGGGTGCAAGCCGGGTTCGGCCGCGGCCGCTCCGACGTCCCCGGCCACCGGCGGCCCGTCCGACGGCTCCACGGGCGCGCCCGCGGACGGGGCGGCTGGCGGCGCGAGTCCGACGGCGACCGATGCCCCCGGTGCCCGGACGCCGTCGACTCCGGCCCCGACCGCCCCGGCGAGCTGATCCCGCTCCGACCCGGGCCCACCGGCCCCGCGCGGCCTCCCCGTTGCAAGGGACCCGCCAGAGGCACGCCCCCCCGCGTACACCCCCGCACATCCCGGCACACACCCACGCACACCCCCCCTCGGCCATCGGCCGAGGGGGCGGCGGTGTTGGGGACGGGACAGCCGGGCGGGCGGGGGAGAATGGCGGGGTGATCAGTAGCCCCGTTCTCGACCCGACCCGCCTCGCCAGACTGCGCGAGGCGCTGCTCGCCGCCTCGTACACCGCCGACGGCTGCCTGGACCTGCTCGGGCCCACCGGGTACGCGGCGCTGGCCCGCAGCGAGGCGGTGCCCGCGCTGCGGGCGACCCGTGGCGGCAGCCCGCTGGAGACGCTGGTGCGGCTCTTCCTGCTGCAGCAGCCCGTGCCCTACCCGGCGGCCGCCGCCGCGCTGCCGGTGGAGGACTGCCTGGCCGACGGCTGGCTGCGCCCGGACGGCGACTCGGTGCGCGCCACGGTGGACGTCCGGCCCTATGCGAACGAGGTGTCCGGGCTGCCGAGTTCGGACGCCTGGGTGGTCTCCGACCTGGGCTGCGCGGTCGGCGGCGCGGGCGGCATCGGCTCCGGGGAGACCGCGCACGGGGTGGCCCGCAAGGACCTCGTGCTCGGGGTGGGCGGCGCGTCCACCACGCTGGCCAACATCACGGTGCGCCGGCCGGTCCGCTCGGTGCTGGACCTCGGTTCGGGCTCGGGCGTGCAGGCGCTGCACGCCGCCCGGCACGCCCAGCGGGTGACCGCCACCGACCTCAACGGGCGGGCGCTGCGCTTCACCGAGCTGACCCTGGCGCTGTCCGGTTTCGACAACACGGAGACCGCCGCCGGCAGCCTCTTCGAGCCGGTGGGGGAGCGGCGGTTCGACCTGATCGTCTCCAATCCGCCCTTCGTGATCTCGCCGGGCGGGCGGTTCACCTACCGGGACGGCGGGATGGCCGGCGACGACCTGTGCCGCAGCCTGGTCCGCTCGGCCGCCGACCACCTGGAGCCGGGCGGGCACTGCCAGCTGCTGGCCAACTGGCAGCACGTCAAGGGCGAGGACTGGCAGGACCGGCTGGCCGGCTGGGTGGCCGGGACCGGGCTGGACGCCTGGATCGTCCAGCGCGAGGTGCAGGACGTGGCCCAGTACGCGGAGCTGTGGCTCCGCGACGGCGGAGACCACCGCGGTGCCGGCGACGACTACCAGGCCCGGTACGGGGAGTGGTTGGACGCCTTCGAGGCCGGCCGGGTCGAGGGCATCGGATTCGGCTGGATCACCCTGCGTGCGAGCGGCGCCGAGCGTCCGACGGTCCGGGTGGAGGAGTGGCCGCACCCGGTGGAGCAGCCGTTGGGCCCGCACATCGAGGAGTGGTTCGACCGGCAGGACTTCCTGCGCACCCACGACGACGCGGGCCTGCTGGCGGCGCGGTACGTGCTGGCCGACGAGGTGGTCCAGGAGCAGGTGGGCGCCCCGGGGGCGGAGGACCCGGAGCACGTGGTGCTGCGCCACAACCGCGGGATGCGGCGGGCCACCAAGGTGGACACGGTGGGTGCGGGCTTCGTCGGGGTCTGCGACGGGACGCTGTCGGCGGGCGAGATCGTCGACGCGATCGCTCGGCTGCTGGGCGAGGACCGGGTGGTGCTGCGCGACCGGGTGCCGGAGTCGCTGCGGCTGCTCACCGAGCAGGGGTTCATCCGGCCCGCGCCCTGACCGCCTCCTGACCGCCTCCTGACCGTCTCCTGGCCGTCTCCTGGCCGGGGCCGGGGCCGGGGCCGGGGCCGGGCCGGGCGCCGCAACGCGCCCGTGTCCGGGCCCGGCCGTCGGCGTACCCCGGTGCCCGCCGCCCCGGTGCTCCGCCGCTCCGCCGCCCCGCCGCCCGGGTGCTCCGGCCTCCCGGCGCCACGGCACGGGCGCTCGCCGACGGCACCCGGTTCACCTCACTGTTTCCCCTGGTTCGCCGGGCAGCCGCCGAACATCTCCCCCTTGTTGGTCCTGGACTGTGAGGCTCTGTCCACAGGCTGTGGACAGAACTGGGGGCGGCCGGGGTGGAAACGACGACGGCGACGGCGGGTGGAGCGATACTCGCCCTCTTCGGCGGCGCACTCCTGCTCTGGTGCGCCGCCGAAGCGCGCTTGCGCCACCGGATCCGGCGCCGCGGGCTCCCGGCGGTCGCCACCGTGCTCCCGGAGTCCGACGTCCACGGGGCGCTCGACAGCGCACCGCTGCTCTCCTTCGCCACCCGCCCGGTCCCCGGCGGTCGCACCGGGGGCGCGCCGGGTGCCGAGGCGGCCGGTGAGCTGGTGCTGACCCGGCCCCGGGGCCACACCCCGCTGCGCCGCCCGGCCCATCTCGTACCGGGCGGTTCGGTACGGATCGCCTACGATCCGCACCGTCCCGCTCGAGCGGTGCTGCTGGCGGAGGAAGCCGGCCCCCGGCCACTGGTGGCCGACCTGCTGTGGACGGCGCTCGGCCTCGGCTGCCTGGCCGCCGGAGCCGTCCTGCTCCTCGCCGCCGCCTAGCCCCGCGGCCCCCGCTTGCGCCCCGTCCGCTCCCCGTCCGCTCCCTGTCCGCTCCCTGTCCGCTCCCCGCAGCCCGGTGACGCAACCCGCGGGGCGGCCGGTGCGGTGACCTGCGGGGCGACCGGTGACGCCGCCCACCGCCTACCATCCACGGCGCCCGGGCGCACCAGTATTCCGTTGACAGATTTTGAAATCCGTCATTCCATCCTTCGAAACCCGCCGAAGCCCCCCTCCGCAGGGCGCGATCCGTCGTCGTCGGGTTACCGTTCGAGTGGCGTCGGTCGGCCTTGCCGGTGAAATCGCGGGAACCGTCCGTTTGACAAGGGTGGCCGGGGTACGGTCACACTCCGCTGGTGGGGTCGTCGTACAGCGGCAGCCCCGGGTCGGTGGAGGGGTCGGGCGGAGCGCAGCCCGTGCTGCCAGCGCCGACCAGCTCATATAACGACCGGGAGAGAAGAGCGAAGGTGTCCCCGAGCAGCGAGACCGCGCACGGACAGCGACTCGTCATTGTCGAGTCGCCGGCCAAGGCGAAGACGATCAAGGGCTACCTTGGCCCCGGCTACATCGTCGAGGCGAGCGTCGGACACATTCGCGACCTCCCGAGCACGGCCGCCGAGGTCCCGGACAAGTACACCGGCGAGGTGCGCCGCCTCGGGGTGGACGTGGACCACGACTTCGCCCCGATCTACGTGGTCAACGCGGACAAGAAGTCCCAGGTCAGCAAGTTGAAGTCGCTCCTCGCGGAGTCCGACGAGCTCTTCCTCGCCACCGATGAGGACCGCGAGGGCGAGGCCATCGCGTGGCACCTCCAGCAGGTGCTCAAGCCCAAGGTGCCGGTGCACCGCATGGTGTTCCACGAGATCACCAAGGCCGCCATCCAGGAGGCCGTGGCCAACCCGCGCGAGCTGAACCAGCGCCTGGTCGACGCCCAGGAGACCCGCCGCATCCTCGACCGCCTGTACGGCTTCGAGGTCTCGCCGGTGCTCTGGAAGAAGGTCATGCCGAAGCTTTCGGCGGGCCGGGTGCAGTCCGTGGCGACCCGGCTGGTGGTCGAGCGCGAGCGGGAGCGGATGGCGTTCCGCTCGGCCTCGTACTGGGACCTGGTCGGCACCTTCGGCACCGGCCGCACCGCGGCCGACGCCGCCAACCCGGAGAACTTCGGCGCCCGGTTGTCCTCCGTCGACGGCAAGCGGATCGCCAGCGGCCGCGACTTCGGCCAGGACGGCCGGCTCAAGGCGGGCAGCGCCAACACCCTGCACCTGGACGAGCAGGCCGCCCGCGCGCTGGCCGCCGCCCTGGAGCAGACCGCGTTCTCGGTGCGCGGGGTCGAGTCCAAGCCGTACCGCCGCTCCCCGTACGCGCCGTTCCGCACCACCACGCTCCAGCAGGAGGCCAGCCGCAAGCTGGGCTTCGGCGCCAAGCGGACCATGCAGGTGGCCCAGAAGCTGTACGAGAACGGCTTCATCACCTACATGCGTACCGACTCCACCACGCTGTCGGAGACGGCGATCAACGCCGCCCGGGCGCAGGTCACCCAGCTGTACGGCGCCGACTACCTGCCGGACGCGCCCCGCACCTACGCCTCCAAGGTGAAGAACGCCCAGGAGGCGCACGAGGCCGTCCGCCCGTCCGGCGACCGCTTCCGCACCCCGGCCGAGACCGGCCTGGCCGGCGACGACTTCAGGCTCTACGAGCTGATCTGGATGCGCACCGTCGCCTCCCAGATGAAGGACGCGGTCGGCCAGTCGGTCACCGTGAAGGTGGGCGGCCGGGCCGCCGACGGCCGGGACGCCGAGTTCTCCGCCTCCGGCAAGATCATCACCTTCCACGGCTTCCTCAAGGCCTACGTCGAGGGCGCCGACGACCCGAACGCCGAGCTGGACGACCGCGAGCGCCGGCTGCCGCAGGTCACCGAGGGCGACCCGCTGGCCGCCGAGCAGCTCACCCCCGAGGGCCACGCGACCAAGCCCCCGGCCCGCTACACCGAGGCCTCGCTGGTCAAGGAGCTGGAGGACCGGGAGATCGGCCGCCCCTCCACCTACGCCTCGATCATCGACACCATCATCGGCCGCCGGTACGTCTTCAAGAAGGGGACGGCGCTGGTGCCGTCGTTCCTCTCCTTCGCCGTGGTCAACCTGCTGGAGAAGCACTTCGGCCGACTGGTCGACTACGACTTCACCGCGAAGATGGAGGACGACCTCGACCGGATCGCCGCCGGCGAGGCGAAGTCCGTGCCGTGGCTGAAGCGCTTCTACTTCGGCGAGGGCACCGGCGAGGGCCTGATCGCGGGCGGCGCCGCCGAGGCCGGCAACGGCGACGGCGACCACCTCGGCGGTCTGAAGGAACTCGTCACCGACCTCGGCGCGATCGACGCCCGGGAGATCAGCTCGTTCCGGATCAGCGACGACATCACCCTCCGGGTCGGCCGCTACGGCCCCTACGTGGAGCGCGCCTCCGCCGTCGAGGGCGAGCCCGGCCAGCGTGCCGACATCCCGGACGAGCTGCCGCCGGACGAGCTGACCGTCGAACTCGCCGAGGAGCTGCTGGCCCGGCCCAGCGGTGACTTCGAGCTCGGCCCGGACCCGGTCTCCGGCAACATGCTGGTCGCCAAGGACGGCCGCTACGGCCCGTACGTCACCGAGATCCTGCCCGAGGGCACGCCCAAGACCGGCAAGAACGCGGTCAAGCCGCGGACCGCCTCGCTGTTCAAGACGATGTCGCCGGACACCGTCACCCTGGACGAGGCGCTGAAGCTGCTCTCGCTGCCGCGGGTGGTCGGTGTCGACCAGGACGGCGTGGAGATCACCGCGCAGAACGGCCGCTACGGTCCGTACCTCAAGCGCGGCACCGACTCCCGCTCGCTCACCGGCGAGGAGCAGCTGTTCACGGTCACGCTGGAGGAGGCGCTGGCGATCTACGCCCAGCCCAAGCAGCGCGGCCGGGCTGCCGCCGCCCCGCCGCTCAAGGAGCTGGGCACCGACCCGGTCAGCGAGCGCCCGGTGGTGGTCAAGGACGGCCGGTTCGGCCCGTACGTGACGGACGGCGAGACCAACGCCACGCTCCGCAAGGACGACGAGGTCGAGACCATCACGCCCGAGCGCGGCTACGAGCTGCTCGCCGAGAAGCGGGCGCGCGGGCCGGTGAAGAAGACCGCGAAGAAGGCCCCGGCGAAGAAGGCGGCGGCCAAGAAGACCGCGACGAAGACCGCGGCCAAGAAGACCACCGCGGCGGCCAAGACGGCGGCGAAGAAGACCACTACCGTGAAGAAGGCCGCCACCAAGACGGCGGCGGCCAAGACGGCCGCGAGCAAGTCCACCGCCACCGACGAGGGCTGATCCCAGGTCGAAGGCGTCCGGGCCCGCGTCCGCTCCGGCGGCGCGGGCCCGTCCCGTTCGCGGCCGGGGCGTGACAGGGGCGTACGCGGTCTGTCACAACCCGGTGGCGGCGCCCGTCCGGAGCCGTGCTCCCCTCTTTTGCGCCATGCCCCGACCGCTACGCTGACCGTATGACGAGCGAGGAGCAGCCCACCCCCAGCGCCGCGGCGGCCGGACCGGGCGGCACGCCCGACCTGCCCGAGGTCGCGCCTGCCGGGACCGCTGGCGAGCGGATCCGGGCGCTGCTGCGGCTGCGCCCCTACCGGCGCCTGTGGACCACCCAGCTGATCGGCGGCACCGCCGACCGGCTCGGCCTGCTGGTGCTGCTGATGCTCACGGTGATCGCCGCCGTGCTCGGCGGGCAGTTCGGCGACCTGCCGCGCAGCCTCGCCTTCGCGGTCGCCGCCGTGCTCGCCACCCGGTTGGCCGCCACCGGGCTGGTCGGCGCCGCCCTGCTCGGCCCGGTGCACGGACTGCTCACCGGCCGGCTCGACCGGCGCTGGACGCTGTTCGGCGCCGATGTGCTGCGCGTCGTGCTGATCGGCGTCGCCCCGTGGTGGATCGTCTGGCTGGGCTCCGGCCCCGAGCCCTCCGGCGCCGCGACCTGGGTCCTGCTCGCCACCGTCTTCCTGACCGGCGCCGCCGAACGGGTCTGGGCGATCGCCAAGGCCGCCGCCGTCCCGGCCCTGCTCCCGCCCGTCGACCCGTACGCGCCGGCCGGCGAACGCCGGCCGTCCGCCGCCAACCTGGCCACCGTCCGGACCCTGGACCACCGCACCGGGTGGGCCGCGCTGCCGCTCGGCGCCGGCGCGCTCGTGCTGCTCACCCTGCTGAACAACGTCTTCGCGGCGCTCGGATCGGACTGGCTGCGCGCCCACCAGACCACCTTCGCCGCCCTGGGTGCGGCCGCCCTGTTCGCCGTCTCGGCCACCCGGGTGTACCTCCAGGAGCTGCCCGGCGGTCCCGTCAGGGTGCCGCCGGCCTCGCCGCTGCGCGGGCTGCGCGCCCCGACCGACGCCACCCCCGGGCCCGCCCTGGCCAAGGGCCGCACCGGTGCCGCCCCGTACTTCACCTTCGCGGTCTCCGCCGGGTACGCGACGATGGCCGGCGTCGCCGCGCTGGCCCTGCTGACCGCCGTCGAGCACCGCGCCGGGCCGATCGGCTACGGCATGCTGGTGCTGGCCGCGACCGGCGTCCCCGCGCTGGGCATCCGGATCACCCGGGCCGTGCTGCCCACGCTCTCCCGCCGCCGACTGCTCGTGCTGGCGCTGCTCACCGAGGGCGTCGCACTGGTCCTGGCCGGTCTGGTGCTGGACTTCGTGCTCCTGCTGCTGCTCACCGTGCTGGCCGCGCTGGCCGCCGGCGTGGTGATCTCCACCGGCCGCAGCCTGCTCGCCCTGGAGGTCGAGGAGGCCCGGCTGCCCAAGGTCACCGAGCACCTCTACGCGGTGCTGCGGGTCGTCGTCGGCACCGCGCTGGTCGGCCTGCCGCTGATCGCCGCCGCCTACGGGGACGTCCAGTACGGCGCCCTCGAGCCCGGCTCGTTCACCTTCGTCCACGGCGGCGCGGCCCTCGCCGTCGGCACCGCCGGACTGCTCACCCTCGTGCTGGCCGCCGTCGTGCTGCTGCGCACCGACGACCGGCGCGGCACCGTGCCGTTCGGCCGGGACCTGGTCGACTCGGTGCGCGGCGCCACCGGTCCGGCCCCGCACCGGGCGGGCACCGGCTTCTTCATCGCCCTGGAGGGCGGCGACGGCGCCGGCAAGTCCACCCAGGCCCAGGCGCTCGCCGAGTGGATCCGGGGCAAGGGCCACGAGGTCGTGCTCACCCGTGAGCCCGGCGGCAGCCCGATCGGGCAGCGGCTGCGCAGCCTCGTCCTGGACGTCGGCAACACCGGCCTCTCGCACCGCGCCGAGGCGCTGATCTACGCGGCCGACCGGGCCGAGCACGTCGAGAACGTGATCCGCCCGGCGCTGGCCCGCGGCGCGGTGGTCATCACCGACCGCTACATGGACTCCTCGATCGCCTACCAGGGCGCCGGCCGCGACCTGGCCGCCACCGAGGTGGCCCGGATCTCCCGCTGGGCGACCGGCGGGCTGCTGCCCGACCTGACCGTCGTCCTGGACGTCGACCCGACCCGGGCCCGGGAGCGGTTCACCGAGGCGCTGGACCGGCTGGAGTCCGAGCCGACGGAGTTCCACCAGCGGGTGCGCTCCGGCTTCCTGGCGCTCGCCGCCGCCGATCCGGCGCGCTACCTGGTCGTCGACGGCAGCCAGGCCCCGGGCATCGTCACCACCTCCGTCCGCCACCGGCTCGACCGCGAGCTGCCGCTCTCCGAGCAGGAGAAGGCCGCCCGCGCCGAGCAGGAGCGCAAGGCCGCCGAGGAGGCCCGGCGCCGGGCCGAGGAGGAGGCCCGCAGGCGCGCCGAGGAGGAGGCCGCCGAGCGCAAGCGCCAGGAGGTGCTGGCGCAGCTCCGGGCCGAGCAGGCGGAGAAGGAGCGGCTGGCCGAGGAGGAGGCCGAGCGGGTCGCCGCCGAGGCCGCGCGCAAGGCCGCCGAGGAGGCGCGCCTGCGGGCGGAGGAGGAGGCCCGCAAGCGGGCCGAGGAAGAGGCGAAGCGGCGGGCCGAGGAAGAGGCGCGCCGGGCCGTCGAGGAGGCCGAGCGCAAGCGGCTCGCCGAGGAGGCGGCCGCCCGGGCGGAGCTCCAGCGTCAGCGGGAGCTGGCCCGGGAGGAGCAGCGGCGCCGGGCGGAGGAGGCGCTGCAGCGGGCCGAGGAGGCCCGGCTGGCGCAGGCCGCCGCGCTGGCGGCTGCCGCGGCGGCCGCCGCCGAGGCGGCGCAGCGTGCGGAGCGCGCGGGCCCGGGCGGGGACGTCCGGGGTGCCGCCGGGGCGGGCCCGGACGACGCGGTGACCACCGAGCTGCGGGTCGTGAAGGACTCCGGGCCTTCGGACCGGCGGGACGGCGGGGACGCGACCAGGGAGCTTCCGCTGCTGGGCGGGGGCGCCGCCGGGCGGTCCGGCGGGGCCGCGGGCGGCGTGGCGGACGTGGCGGAGACGGCGGTGCTGCCGGTGGTTCCGGCGGACGAGACGGCGGTGCTGCCGCGGATCCCGGCCGACGAGACGGCGGTGCTGCCGCGGGTCCCGGCGGAGGACGCCGACCGGACCGCGGTGCTGCCGAAGGTCGAGCCGGGTCGTGCCGGGGACCGGGTCGCGCCGGGCCAGGTGCCGCCGGGAGCGGCGCCGTCCGGTCAGGTTCCGCCGGGCCTCTGGCGGGACGACCGTCCGGGCGGCGGTACCCGTCCGGCGCCGGCGGAGCGTCCGGTGGACAGCACCCGCGAGCTGCCGGTGGTCGACCCGCAGCAGGAGCAGCCCGCCGCCGACCCGAGGCCCCGGCCGGACTGGGCGGAGGAGACCCCGCTCGACGATCTGCCGAGCCTCACCGACACCCTGCTCGGCACCCGCGAGGAGTGGGCCAGCTGGGGCCAGGGCGGCCAGGGCGGTCAGTCCGCCCCGTCCGGTCCGACGGGGCACGTGGGTCCGGCGGGCCCGGGCGCCGGTGACGGGAGGCGTGACGCCGGCCAGGACGACGGCAAGGGCAAGGGCCGGCGCTGGGGCCGCCGGAGCTGACCGGCCGGAACGGCGGCGGCGACGCGAACAGCGGGACCGGCTGCACGTCCGCACGGCTCCACGTCCGCACGGCCGTGCGGACAGCCCGGGGCCGGTGCCGGTGGGTCCGGTCCGGTACCGGCAGGCCCGGTCCGGAGCCACCGGGCGACGTCGTACCGGGCACGTATGCTCGACGGCGGGAAGCGGGAGACGAAGGCCGGACGGGTCCGTCCGGCGCCCTCCGGCTCCCGCCGTCGCCGGTGTCGGGCGGGGGCGGCAGGTCCGTACCGAGCGTGGGAGCAGCAGTGGCCGTCTGGGACGACCTGGTGGGCCAGGAGCGGGTGGTCGAGCAGCTGACCGGCGCCGCCCGGGCGGCCGGGGCGATCGTCGATGCCGGGCGCGGCACCGAGCCGGTGTCCGGCGCGAACGCCTCGCTGATGACGCACGCCTGGCTGTTCACCGGACCTCCCGGGGCCGGCCAGATCACCGCCGCGCGGGCCTTCGCCGCCGCGCTTCAGTGCACCAGCCCCGACCTCGCGCTCGGCGGCACCCCCGGCTGCGGCTTCTGCGACGGCTGCCACACCGTGCTCGCGGGCAGCCACGCCGACGTGAAGTACGTCCGCACCGACGGCCTGTCCATCGGCGTCGGCGACATGCGCGACCTCGTCCTGCGCGCCTCCAGCTACCCCACCGGCGGCCGCTGGTCGGTGATCCTGGTCGACGCCGCCCACCGGCTCACCGAGGCCGCCGCCAACGCGCTGCTCAAGGGCGTCGAGGAGCCCTCCCCGCGCACCGTCTGGCTGCTCTGCGCCCCCTCCGTCCAGGACGTGCTGCCGACCATCCGCTCCCGCTGCCGGCTGCTGGTGCTGCGCACCCCGGCCGCCGAGGCGGTCGCCGACATGCTGGTGCGGCGCGACGGCGTCGATCCGAACACCGCCCGGCTGGCCGCGCTGGCCGGGCAGGGCGACATCGAGCGTTCGCGTCGGCTGGCCGTCGACGAGCAGGCCCGGTCGCGGCGCACCGAGGTGCTGCGGATCCCGCTGGAGGTCGGCGACATCGGCGGCTGCCTGGCCGCCGCCCAGCGCCTGGTCGACACCGCCAAGGCCGACGCCGAGGCGCTCGCCGACACCCGGGACAGCAAGGAGACCGACGACCTCAGGGCCGTGTACGGCGCGGCCGAGGGCGGCAAGGCGCCGCGCGGTATGGCCGGCGCGGTCAAGGAACTCGAGAAGCGGCAGAAGAGCCGGGCCACCCGCACCCGCCGCGAGACCCTCGGTGTCGCCCTGCTGGACCTGCTCGGCTTCTACCGGGACGTGCTGGCGATCCAGCTCGGTTCGACCGGCGCGCTCGCCAACGAGGACCAGCGGCAGGCGCTCGACCGGATCGCCCAGGCCGGTCCGCCGGAGTCGACCCTGCGCCGGATCGAGGCGATCCTCGCCTGCCGGGTGGCCCTGGACCGCAACGTCGATCCGCTGCTGGCCGTCGAGGCGATGACGGTGGCACTGCGCGCGGGCTGACCGCCGGGCCGGGGCGACGCGCCGGTACGGGGTCCGGGTTCCCGCGGAGGTGTGCACGTTCCGGCTCGGGCCGGGTGCCCGCGACGAGGTCCGCCGGGCCACCCGCGACGACGTCGGCCGGGCCAACCGCGACGGGCCCGGTACGGCTTCCCGCCCCAGTGCCGCGTCCCACCTTCGAGTGAACGAGCGATACGCGCCGGGCGCACCGTCGTAGGACGTCCCGCTCGCGCTGCACGCTGGGGGCCGACTGCGCCCCGCCGCCGGGGCCGTCGCGTCCCGTACGGTGCCGGGCCCGACCGCCCGTCCGGCCCTCCCCGAGGTGGTGCGTCCCATGGTCCGTTCGCTTCTGCTCGTTCCCCTGCTCGCCGTCGCCGGGGGAGGGGTCTGGTTGGCCCGCGGTGCGCTGGTGCGGTGGCGGGACCTACGGGTCGCCGAGACGTACGAACTGAGCGGGGACCAGTGGCCGATGCTGGTGCGGGCGGCCGGCGCGATGGTCTGCGGGATCTGCGTCACCGTGCTGACGCTGCTGACGGCGGTGGGCGCGTTCGGGAACCTCGAGGGCGGGGCCACCGGGCGGACCGGTTCGGCCGCCGATCGGTTCGACGGGACCGGGGCCGGCAACGGGTTCGGCGGCGGGGCCGACGGCCCGGGCGCCGGCCGGCCGGCCGCTCCGCCGGTCGAAGCCGTCGACGCCGCGGCCGCCGCCACCTCGGCGAGTACGCCGACGCCCTCCCCGCTGCCGGTGGTCAGCCGGTTCGACAGCGTCGGCCACCCGGGCGGCGGCGAACTGCTCCAGTCGGCCGTGCCCGGCCCCGACGGCCACCCGCGCAACGTCCGGGTCTGGCTGCCCGCCCAGTACGCGAAGGACCCGAACGCCCGCTTCCCGGTCGTCGTGATGCACGCCGCCACCCCCCGGAAGACCGCGGACACCGAAGTCCCGGACGTCTTCGAGGGCCTCGCCTCTGCCGTGCAGAGCGCCAGGTCCAAGCCGTTCATCCTGGTCGCCCCCGAGGCGCCGAACGGCACCGCGCACCCCTGCGAGCTGGTCGCCGCCGCCCCGATGGCGGTCGCCGACGACGCGGCGCTGCGCACCACCGTCGCGGCCACCTTCCGCACCCTGCCGCCCGGCCCGGCCGGCTGGGGCACGCTCGGCGTCGACGACGGCGCGCCCTGCGCGGCCGCGGCAGGACTGGCCCGCCCCGACCTGTACGGCGCGGCGGCCGCCGTCTCCGGCCGGTACGACCCGGCCGCGCTCGCCCGGACCGGCGCCGAGGCGCCCGCGGCCGGGACCCCGAGGCTGCTGCTCGCCGCCGGGAAGGCGGACACCGCCGGGCTGGACGCCGCCCGCAAGCTGCAGTCGGCGCTCCACGGCGGCACCGGCGCCGCCGCCCGCGCCGAGGTGCGGATCTCCGACAACGCGACCGACTACTCCGCGGACCGGGTCCGGCTGCGGTTGGTGCGGCAGGCGGCCCAGTACCTCGGCGAGACGCTCGGCAAGGCGTCCTGAGCAGGCCCGGTGCGGGCACTACGCTTCCGGTACTCCCCGGTGGCGGCGCGGCCGCCGGCGGGCGTGGACGGCTGAGGGGATCCCAGATGCGGGCCGACGGGCGGCAGGACGTGTCAGCGCGGGTTCGGGCGCGCGAGCGTCGTACCGGCACCGCCGCCGCGGTGGCCCTGGTGACGGCGGCCGGTCTGCTGGCGAGCGGCTGCTCGGCCGGCGGCGCGGGGACGCCCGACGCCTCCCGGTCCCCCACCGCGGCCTCTTCCGCCTCTTCTCCCTCCTCCTCCGGTGCCGCTCCGGCGGGCCTCTCCGGGCCGGCCGGGGGCGCGTCGGCCGTCACGCCGTTGGAGCCGCTGCCCGCCGCCGTGCCGCCCGCCCTGGCCCCCTACTACGCGCAGCGGCTCAGCTGGACACCCTGCGACGACGGCTACGAGTGCACCACCTTCCGGGTACCGCTGGACTACGACCGCCCCGACGGCGGCGACCTCACGCTGGCCGCCGTCCGCGCCCCCGCCGTACCGGCCGGGGCCGGCGGCGCGGCCGCCCCCGGCGAACGGCTCGGCTCACTGCTGCTCAACCCGGGCGGGCCCGGCGGATCGGCCGTCGAGTACGTCGAGGGCGTGGCCCCCACCTACGACGCCGGGGTCCGCGCCCGCTACGACCTCGTGGGCCTCGACCCGCGCGGGGTCGGCCGCAGCTCGCCCGTCACCTGCCTCGACGGGGAACGGATGGACGCCTACACCGCCGCCGACATCACCCCCGACGACCAGGCCGAGATCGACGCCCTGGTGGCCGCCGCCAAGGAGTTCGCCGAGGGCTGCCGGCAGCGGTCCGGCGACCGGCTCGGACACCTGAGCACCGTCGAGGCCGCCCGCGACACGGACGTGCTGCGCGCGCTGCTCGGCGACGAACGGCTGCACTACGTCGGCAAGTCCTACGGCACCTTCCTCGGCGCCACCTACGCGGGCCTGTTCCCCGGCCGCACCGGCCGGATGGTGCTCGACGGCGCGATGGACCCCTCGCTCGACTCCCTCACCGGCAACCGCACCCAGGCGGGCGGCTTCGAGACCGCCTGGACGGCCTTCGCCCGGGACTGCGCCGCACGCGAGGACTGCCCGCTCGGCCGGACCGAGCAGCAGACCGGCGAACGGCTCGCCGCCCTGTTCGCCGCGGTCGACGAGCACCCGCTGACGACCACCGACGGCGCCCGCCGCCTCAGCGAGGCCCAGGCGACCACCGGCGTCGTCCAGGCCATGTACGCGGACTTCCTCTGGCCCCGGCTGCGCACCGCGCTCGCCGACGCGGTGGCCGGCGACGGCACCGGCCTGCTCAAGCTCTCCGACGCCTACTACGGGCGGGAGGCGGACGGCTCGTACCCCAACCTGATGTTCGCCAACATGGCGGTGAACTGCCTCGACCTGCCCGCGCCGTTCGCCGGCCCGGACGACGCCGCCCGCGCGGTGCCGGACTTCGAGCGGACCTCGCCGAGGTTCGGCCGCGACATGGCCTGGATGGCGCTCACCTGCACCTACTGGCCGGTCCGGCCGACCGGCGCACCGCACACCGTCCGGGCCGCCGGAGCCGCCCCGATCGTGGTCGTCGGCACCACCCGGGACCCGGCCACCCCCTACGCCTGGGCGCAGGCGCTGGCCGGCCAGCTGGAGTCCGGACGGCTGCTCACCTACGACGGCGACGGCCACACCGCGTACGGCCGGCACGACGCCTGCCTCGACGGCGCGGTCAACCGCTTCCTGCTGGGCGGCGAGCCGCCGGAGAACGGCAAGACCTGCGGGCGTTGAGGGCGTGCCCGTTACGATGGGCGCCCCCTCCCCTCCTCGTTCCTCCCGGAGCCCATCGTGCTCGGAGTCAACGACCTGACGACCTACGTCCTCGGCGCCCTCGTCATCGTCCTCCTCCCCGGCCCCAACTCCCTCTACGTGCTCTCGGTCGCCGCCCGCAAGGGCGTCCGCACCGGGTACCGGGCCGCCGCCGGCGTCTTCGTCGGCGACTTCACCCTCATCAGCCTGACCTCGCTCGGCGCCGCCTCCCTGCTGAAGGCCAACCCGGCCGTCTTCGCCGTGGTGAAGTACGGCGGCGCCGCCTACCTGCTCTGGATAGGCGTCGGCATGCTGCGCGCCGCCCGCGGCCTCTGGCGCGAGCACCGGTCCCCCGACGGGGCCGCCGACGGCACCACCGAGACCACCGGTCCCGGCGAGCGGCCGTTCCGCCGCGCCCTGGTGATCAGCCTGCTGAACCCCAAGGCCATCCTCTTCCTGCTCTCCTTCTTCACCCAGTTCGTCGACCCCTCCTACGGCAGCCCGGTACTCTCCTTCACCCTCCTCGGCGGGATCCTGCAGGGCTTCAGCGTCCTCTACCTCTCCGTGCTGATCTTCGCGGGCACCTCGCTCGCCTCCGCCTTCCGCCGCCGCAAGCGCCTCTCCGCCACCCTCACCGGCAGCGTCGCCGCCCTCTTCGCCGGCTTCGCCGCCAAGCTCGCCGTCTCCTCCGCCTGACCCTCCACCCCCGGGCCACCGCGTTACGGATCACCCGCGAACCTGTGTAGACTGGCCCGCGTTGCCGACACTTCGGCAGCGGTGCCGCCTTAGCTCAGTTGGCCAGAGCAACGCACTCGTAATGCGTAGGTCGCGGGTTCGAATCCCGCAGGCGGCTCTGTAGAAGCCCCAGGACTCACTCGCCGTGACCTGGGGCTTTTGCGTTTTCCGCGTGCGGTCGCTGCGGCTGCGGCTGCGGGGGTGTGGGCGGTTGGGGGGCGGAGGGCCCGGTCGGTTTTCCGGCCGGGCCCTTGCGGTGTTCGTGGTGGGGGTGGGGCGGGGGTCAGAGGAGGGGGGTGGGGACGGGGGCGGCGGCGCCGACGAGGAGGACGAGTTCGTGGCCGCCGGGGTTGGTGCGGAAGGGGACGGTGCGCCAGTTGTTGGCGAGCCAGACGTTGCCGGAGGGGTCGATGCGGATGCCGGTGTTGCGGTCGAGTCCGTCGCTGGGGTAGCCGGTGTCGGGCGGGGAGAGCGGCTGGCCGGTGCGGTAGCCGGGCGGGCAGGCGGTGAGGTCGGTGCCGCAGAGGCGGGCGACGCGGTGGCCGCCGAAGTTGGCGACCCAGACGGTGTCGTCGCCGTCGACGGCGATGCCCCAGGGGAGGAAGAGGCCGCCGTTGGTGAAGGGGGCGGGGGCGGGGGTGCCGTCGGGGTGGATCAGGGTGACCGAGGCGCCGGGGCGGGTGGCGGGGTCGTCGGTGGCGGAGGTGGCCGCGGCGGCGAGGTCGTCGGCGGTGCTGCCGGCGCAGGGGACGGGGAGGATGCCGCTGTTGCCGACCCAGGCGTTGCCGCGGCTGTCGGTCGCGACGGCGAGCGGGCGGCGCAGGCCGCCGCCGGTCACGGTTCGGCGGGGGGTGCCGTCGGGGTCGAGGAGTTGGACGCTGTCGTTGCCGTTGCCGGTGACCCAGAGGCGGTCGGTGGGGTCGACGGCGGCGCCGAAGGGCTTCTGCAGACCGGGGAGGGGGATCTCGCGGGCGCGGGAGGCGTCGCCGTCGGGGATCCGGGTGACGCCGGTGCCGCCGCAGTTGGCGGTCCAGACGGTGCCGCTGCGGTCGGCGGCCATGCCTTGGGGCTGGGCGATGCCGCCCTGCTGGAAGCCCTCGGGCGGGGAGAGCGGGGTGCCGTCGGCGGTGAAACGGGACAGGCTGCGTTCGAGCGGGGTCGGGTCGATCGGGCAGCCGTCGCCCTGGAAGCCGAAGTTGCCGGCCCAGGCGGTGCCGGCGGCGTCGACGGTGATGCCGAAGCCGGCCCCGTAGAGGCCGCCGCCGCGGTAGGGGGCGCCGGGGGCGTCCTGGCCGGTGGGGGTGATCCTGAGGAGGGCGCGGCCGCCGCAGACCGGGACGGTGGGGTCGGCGTCGTAGCGGTAGTTGTTGGTGACCCAGGCGTTGCCGTCGGCGTCGAAGGCGATGTTGCCGGGGCCGTCGATCTCGTGGCCGTTGCCGTCGTAGCGCAGGGCGACGGTCCAGGCGGCGGGGGCGGCGGACAGGGCAGGGAGGTAGCTCGGGCTGGTCCGCGCGAGGTCGAAGAGCTCGGCGGCGTTGTGGCCGGGGTCGTGGGCGATGTCGACGGCGGCGCGCAGGGTGTCGTGGGGCCGTTCGTGCCCGGGGCGGCGGGCCAGGTCGAACAGCCGGTCGCAGGAGTCGCCGGTGACGCAGGCGGCGAGCAGGTTGGCGAGGGTGTTGAACTCGGCCACGGTCGAGGTGAGGTGGCCGTTGGGCGGGGCGGCGAGGGTGGCGGCGATGTCGCCGGTGCCGGTGTCGGCGAGGTTGTGGGCGATCGCGGCGGCGTTCTGCAGGCCCGGGTGGGTGCCGGAGACGCCGGCCGGGCCGGTGAAGCGGGCCAGGGCGTAGGCGACGGCGACGGTGGTGCGCTCGTTGACGACGAGTTCCGGCGGGGCGGCGGCGCCGGTGAGCACGGCGGCGAGGGTGGCCGGGCCGTGCAGGTCGGCCAGGACGTAGAGGACGGCGCGGGGGTCCTCGGGGCGGCGGTAGTCGAGGGTGAACCGTCCGTCCTCGGTGCTGCGGGTGCGGGCCAGGACCCGGGGCTCGTCGTGCCCGCCGTCACCGGCCTGGTAGAGCGTCACCTCGGCTTCGCCGAGCGGGGTTTCGCCGCTGCGGACCACTCCGCACTGGACCGTCGGTTCCGGGCGGTCGGGGGCGGTGGCCACCGCGGGCACGGGGCCGGCGGCGAGTTGGGCGAGGAGGGCGGTGGTCAGCAGGACGCCGTGGCGTCGGCGCATGGGGGCTCCGTCGGATCGTGGGGAAGGAGTGGGAAGGAGCGGAGAAGGAGGGGGGAACGAGGTGTCCGCTTCCTGCCTGCCACATCGCGTGGCCGGCCGCGCGCGACCGGCCGGGGAAGGCGGGGGAAATTGCCCGGGACGGCGGAGGCGGGCCGGTGCGGGGCCGCCCGCGGGGAGGCGGGGCGCCGTGGCGCCGGCGGGGGCGTGGGAGGTGGGCGCACGAACCGGCGCGGGGGCGCATGGGCCGAGAGGTCTTGTGCGTCGATTTCGGGGGCGGTTCGGGAAGGTGGTCCGAGGGTTCGGGAACCGCTTCCGGAAGTACCGGCAGAAGCGTTTCTGTTTCGCGCTGTTTCGTGGCGCACAACTTGACATGGCCTGGCGAAATGGGGGTTGTGACGAAGTCGGCACGGGACTTCGTCGCAGGTCAGGAATGTTACCGACGGGTCGCGAAAGAAAGTACTTGACTTGCCGTCAGGGCCATTCCTAGGGTGAAACGAGTATGAGCCGGTGTGCTTCGGCACGCAGCGGTACGGGGGACGATGGACTTGAATATGGCAGTGGCTGACAATTGTAGAACCGAAGTCGGCCATTCCACTTGTTCGACTGGTGGGCAACGGCAGGGGTGGTGACGACCGCCTGACGTCGCACGGTGTCGACGGATGGCAACGACGTTCTGTTGCAGGCCAGTTGCTCGGCTGTTTCGCGCGCTGTGGGAGTGCGCCGCCGAGCCGGACCTCCTGATGCATTTCCGGACAATGGCATCCCTGATGTCCAGTCCGAAGGCATTGAATTCGCCTGTGATCGCGTTCTCGAGTTAACCGAAGATTAACCGGAACCGCCTCTCCCGAGTGTGGAGGCGTGAATACGGTCTCATCGGTCAAGAAAATGCGGCGCGATCCGCCGGTGCAGCTGATCACGCAAATGAGTATGGGGGAAGTGTGCGTCATGCCTGAAACTTCGATTGCCGTCCTCTTTCCGGGCCAGGGTGCGTTCTACGGCCGTGCCCTCGCCGACCTCCGGGACGAGTTCCCCGAGGTCGGACCGGTCCTCGCCGAGATCGGTGACGCCGCCCGTCCGCTGCTCGGCGACCGTGCGGTGGACCAGCTGTTCGCGACGCGGACGCCGGACACCGAGCAGCTGCTCCGGGAGGCCCCGGAGGCGCTCCAGCTGGCCATCTACGCGGTTTCCACCGCGACCTACGCCGTGCTGAAGGCCCGCGGTCTGCGCCCGAACGTTCTGATCGGCCACAGCCTCGGCGAGATCGCCGCGCTGGTCGCCGCGGGCGCGTTCACGCCCGCCGAGGGTGCCGAGATCGTCTGCCACCGGAGCATCGCCCTGCGCGAGGCCGGGCTGGGCGACGCCTACATGGCCGCCATCGGCACCGACGCGGGCCGGGCGCAGCGCCTCGTCGACCTGGTCGGCGACCCGCTGACCGGTATCGCGGTGGAGAACCACGCGGGTCAGACCGTGCTGTCCGGCCGGGCCGAGACGCTGGACACGATCGGCCGGCTGGCCGCCGTGCTGAAGATCGACTTCGCCCGGCTGAAGTCGCCGTACGCCTTCCACAGCCCGCTGCTCGGCCCGGCGGCGGAGAAGTTCGCCGCGCGGATCGCGGACATCCGCCAGCGTCCGCTGGAGACCACCGTCCACTCGCCGATCACCGGCCGCGCCTACGAGGACGGGGACCGGCTGACCGAGCTGCTGGCCGGTCACTTCACCGCCCGGGTGCGCTTCGGCGACACCGTCCGCGAGCTGGCGGGCACCGGTGTGTCGGTGTTCGTCGAGAGCGGTGCGCTGGACGCGCTGAGCCGGATCACCGGCCGCATCGTGGAGTCGCCGGTCACCACCGTGCCGACCCTGCTGCCGGAGGCGGGGGGCGCCGCCGTGCTGCGGCAGGCGCTCGACCGGCTGGCCTCGGTGGGTGCGGTCGCGGCGGGTGCGGGCGGCGGCTCCCCGGCGGACCAGCTGCGGGCGGCGCTGCTGTCCGACGTGCCGGCCGAGGACTTCGAGGCGTTCTGGAACGGTCGGGGCGTGGAGGTCCGGGCGTTCGCCCGCGAGGCCTACCTGACCTACCTGGGCGCGAAGGAGGAGGAGCCGAGCGTCGACGCGGCGAACGGCAGCCTGAACGGCAGTCTGAACGGCAGCCTGAACGGCGGTGTCGCGGCCGGGCCGGCGGCGGCCGTGGACCGGGACACCCTGGTCCGCCAGCTCGCCGACATCTACGCCGAGGCGCTGGAGTACCCGGCCGAGGTCTTCGAGGAGGCCACCGACCTGGAGGCCGAGCTGGGCGTCGACTCGGTGAAGCAGACGGAGCTGCTGGTGCGCGTCGGCAACCGCTACGAGCTGCCGCCCCGGCCGTCCGACGTGCGTCCGGCCGCCTACAACACCCTGGGCAAGATCGCCGACCTGATCATCGCCTCGGGCGGATCGGTGTGAGCGGGGTGTCCCAGGAACTTCAGGGAAAGATCGCCCTGGTCACCGGCGGGGCGCGGAACGTCGGCAAGGTCATCGCCAAGCGTCTCGCCGCCGACGGCGCGCTCGTCGTCATCAACCACCTCCACTCGCCCGGCCCCGCCCGGGAGACCGCCGAGGAGATCGAGCGGGCCGGCGGCCAGGCGCACGTCATCCGGGCGTCGGTCGCCGTCCGGGGCCAGGTCGACCGGATGTTCGACGAGATCGAGGAGCGCTTCGGCGGCCTCGACATCCTGGTCAACAACGCCGCCAACGGTGCCCTGGTGCCGGGCGGCGAGGTCACCGACCAGCTGATCGACCGGGCCCTCAACACCAACCTCAAGGGCGGCCTCGCGTGCGCCCAGCGCGCCGCCGCGCTGATGGCGCGGCGGGGCGGGGGCAGCATCGTCAACCTCTCCACGCTGGGCGGCGGCCAGTTCGTGATGGCCAACTACCTGGCCTGCGGGCCGGCCAAGGCCGCGGTGGAGGCGATGACCCGCTACCTGGCCGTCGACTACGCCCGGGACGGGATCCGGGTCAACACCGCCGCCGCCGGCATGCTGTACAGCGAGGTCGTGGACCTCTTCCCGGACGCCGAGCGAATGCAGCGGGCGACGATCGAGGCCACCCCGATGGGCCGGCTCGGCCACCCGGAGGAACTGGCCGAGGTGGTGGCCTTCCTGGCCTCGCCGCGGTCGAGCTGGATCACCGGCCAGGTGATCCTGGCGGACGGCGGACTGTCCACCGGGCAGGCGCTGCTCTCGCCGCCGCGCGCGCTGGTGGAGCCGGTGCCGCCGACCGTCCCGGTCGGGGAGCCGGCGGACGGACGGGCGGAGGCGGTGAGCACCCCGGCGAACGCGCCGGCGGTCGCCGCCGCCGTCACCGCACCCGTCACGCCCGCCGTCACCGTACCCGTCACCGCACCTGTCACGACCCCCGTCACCGCCGCCGTGCAGGCCGCGGTGACCCCGCGTCAGGCGCCCACCGTCGCGGCGGCCCCGGCCGCCGCCCCCGCCCCCGCTCCGGCTGCGGTCGCCCCGGTGACCGCGCAGAAGCCGGTCGAGGAGGAGGCGTTCGACGAGGACGACGAGATCGCCATCGTCGGCATGGGCATCGTGGTGCCCGGCGCCAACGACCTCGACGAGTACTGGCACGAGCTCATGCACGGCGCCGAGCGCTTCGTCGAGATCCCCGCCGACCGGTGGGACAACGACAAGTTCCACTCGGCCGACAAGCGCGACGAGGACAAGACCTACTCCAAGCGCTCGGCCTTCATCACCGACTTCGTGCCGCACCCGCAGCTGGCCCGCGAACTGGCCGAGGCGGGGACCGACCCGAACGCGGTGGAGTCCACCACGCTCTGGCTGCGCCACTCGCTGCTCCAGGCGATGGAGGGCGTCCGGCACGACCCCGAGGACCGCTGCTCCTTCCTGGTCGGCTACACCGCCGACGGCAGCCAGCACCTGGAGGAGGCGACCGTCCGGGCCGGTGTGCTCGGCCGGATCGCGCCCATCCTGGACGGCCTCGGCCTGTCCGGGGCGGACCGCGCCGCCGCGCTGGCCACCGTCGAACGACGGCTGGCCGGGCACTACCCGCGCAGCGGCCCCGAGCCGCTGCACTTCTTCCCGCACCGGGTCGGGCTCAACGCGATGCGCGACGTGCTGCCGGACTCCGCCGAGCTGCTGCTCGTGGACACCGCCTGCTCCTCCTCGCTCTACGCGGTGGACCTGGGCCTCAAGGGCCTGCTGGAGGGCCGGCACGACATCGCGGTCTGCAGCGGCTCGTTCGCCGTGGGCCCGCGCGGGTCGATCCTGTTCGCCAAGCTCAACGGCCTGTCGGTGAGCGGCGAGGTCCGCTCGCTCGACAAGGACAGCGACGGGGTGCTGTTCTCGGACGGCGCCGCGACCGTCGTGCTCAAGCGGCTCAGCCGGGCCCGCCGGGACGGCGACCGGGTGCTCGCCACCCTGCGCGCCTTCGGCTCGTCCTCGGACGGCAAGGGCAAGGCGATCTACGCGCCCAGCGCGGCCGGCCAGAAGCTGGCGATCCGCCGCGCCCTGGACCGGCCGGGCATGGACGACGTGCGGCCGGACTGGATCGTCGCGCACGCCACCGGCACCCCGGCCGGCGACCTGGCGGAGTTCACCACCCTGCGCGAGACGCTGGGCGGTCACGAGCCGGGCCGCGCCCCGGTGGTCGTCACCTCCAACAAGTCGGTGATCGGGCACACCGGTTGGGCCGCGGGCGTGGCCTCGCTGATCGAGGTCGTGCTGGGCTTCCGGCACGACGTGATCCCGCCGCAGCACCGGTTCACCGAGACCCCGGCGGACTTCGCGATCGGCGGCTCCAACCTGGTCGTGCCGACCGAGGCGGTGCCCTGGCCGCGCGGCGCCCGCCGCCGGACGGCCGCCGTCTCCGGCTTCGGCTTCGGCGGCACCAACGCCCACCTGGTCGTCCAGGAGCCGCCCGCTGCGCCGACGACGGCGCCCGGGAGCCCGGTGCCGGCGCCGACCCGGCAGACGGAGCCGCAGCGGATCGCGATCGTGGCCCGGACCGCGCACGTGCCGGGCACCGAGACCGCCGACGAACTGGCCTCCTGGCTGGGCCGGACCGGACCGGAGGACGTGTCCTTCGGCGACACCTACCCGCTGCCGTCGTTCAAGCAGGTGCGGATGCCCCCCGGCATGATGCGGGGCATCGACCGCTGTCAGCTGATGATCCTCAAGTGCGCCCACCGGCTGCGCGACAGCCTGGGCGCGTTCTGGGAGGACAACAGCGAGACGACCGGTGTGGTGCTCGGCCACCTCGGGGCGACCCGCAACGCGACGCTCTACGCGCTGCGCTGCTACCTGGACGACCTGACCATCGCGCTGGAGGCCGACGACTCGCTGGCCTCGGCGCCGTGGCTGCCGCAGGCGCTGGAGCTGCTCCGGACCGAGGTGCGGCGGCTGGTCCCGCCGTCCAACGAGGACTCCTTCCCCGGCATGATGCCGAACGTGATCCCGGCCCGGGTCGCCAACTACTTCGACCTCAAGGGCCTCAACATGACGGTCGACACGGGGTTCACCTCGACCCTGAGCGCGATCGACGTCGCCATCCGCTACCTGCGGCAGGGCGAGCTGACGATGGCGCTGGTCGGCGGCATCAACGGCAACAGCACCGACGAGGTGCGCCAGCTGCTGGACGAGGCCCTCGACGGCGGCAGCGTGCTGGCCGAGGGTGCCTTCCTGTTCGCCCTGGTGACGGAGGAGACCGCCGCCGCGGCCGGGCTGGAGGTGCTCGGTTACCTGGACACCCCGCTCGCCGAGGCGGAGGCGGAGGCGGCCGCGGACGCGGCGGCCGGGCCGGTGCCGACCGTCGAGTGCGGCGCCGTCCGCCCCGGCCGGGAGGCCTGCTACCTGGGCGCCGAGGGCGCGATCGGCATCCTGCAGGTGCTGGCCGAGGAGCCGGCCCGGCGCGACGCGCTGGTGGTCTGCCGCGGCGAGAACGGCGCGCCCGACCTCGGCGTCCGGGTCTCGGCCCCGCTGTCGGCGGCCGTGCCGGCGCCCGAGGCCGACCTCCACGTGCCGTCCGCGTTCTACGACGAGCGGCAGTACGACGACCGGCACCCGCTGGTGGTGAGCCGGCACGTGCCCGGGCTGACCGAGACGCCCGGCGAGCCGGTCCGCGCCGAGCTGCCGTTCTGGCCCGCGGAGCCCACCGTCGTCCTGACCGACCGGCCGGAGACGGTGACGGCGGCCGGGGCACCGGCCGGCACCCTGGTGCTGTCCACCGTGCCCGGCGGCCCCGGGGTCCGGCACGTGCCGGACGCCGAGGCGCTGGCGGGGCTGCTGGACGAGGCGGACCCGCGGCGGCTGGTCCGGCACATCCGGGTGGTCACCGACCTGTCCGGCGCGGACACCGCCGGCCCGGCCGAGGCGGAGGCGCTGAGCGCCCTGCACGAGCTGGTCTTCCTGACGGTGCAGCAGCGGCACGAGGCGCTGGCCGACGAGGCCGGCGGCGCGAGCTGCGTCGGGCTGTTCCTCGGGGCGATGACCGACCGCACCCCGCACCCGTTCACGGGCATGTTCACCGGCCTGTTCAAGGTGATCCACCTGGAGTACGCGCCGCACTGCCTGACCTACGCGCTGATCACCGGGACGCGGGAGGCCGCCACCGGGGTCGCGCAGGCGGAGCGGGAGTCCGCGTTCCGGCGCGGCGTCCCCTCGGCCTTCCACGACGGCGGGCGGCGGCTGACCGTCACCCTCGCCGAGGAGCCCGGCGAGCTGCTGCCGCCGGGAGAGGCGACGCTCGGTCCGGACAGCGTCGTGGTCGCGGTCGGCGGCGGGCGGGGCATCACCGCCGAGCTGCTGGCCGAGGTCGCCCGGCACTTCCGGCCCCGGGTGTACGTGCTCGGCAGCAACCCGGTGGACTCCCACCCTGCCGAGTACCTGGAGCTGGACGACGAGGCCTTCGCCAAGGGCCGCGCCGACTACATCCGCAAGCAGCTGGCGCTGCGGACCGGCCGCAACCCCGCGCAGCTCAACCGCGCGTACGAGCGGATCGGCCAGGCCCGGGTGATCCGGGCCAACCTGCGCCGGATCGCCGAGCACAGCGGCGCGGGCGCGGTGCACTACGTGCCCTGCGACGTGACCGACCGCGAGCAGGTCATGGCCGCGATGGACCGGATCCACGCCGAGGCCGGGCGGATCGACCTGCTGGTCAACGCGGCAGGGCTGAACCGTTCGGCGCCGATCGCGACCAAGAGCCTGGCGGAGTTCCGGCAGGTCCGCGACCTGAAGGTGCTGGGCTACTTCAACCTCAAGCACGCCCTGCGGGGCCGGCTGCCGCGCGCCTGGTGCAACTTCGGTTCGCTGCTGGGGATGACCGGCCAGGTCGGCGAGGCCGACTACGCCTCGGGCAACGACTTCCTCGGGGCCGCGGCGACGTACCACCAGCAGGTGCTGGGCATCCACGAGTTCACCGTGGGCTGGACCCTGTGGGGCGAGGTCGGCCTGGGCGCCAACGAGTTGACCAAGGCGTACTTCGAGAAGAGCGGGCTGTACTCCGCGATGAGCACCGCGGAGGGCGTGCACCACTTCGTCCGCGAGCTCAACCTCGCCAAGCCGTCGCCGTACACCGTGCACCTCGGTGACGCGGAGCGGCGGGCGGTCGACCGGCTGCTGCCCGGCTTCCTCAACCCGGGCGCGCAGCGCGGTGGTTCGGACTCGGTGGCGCCGTCGGAGCCGGTGCGCCCGGAGCGGCCGGCCGCGGCGGCGGAGAAGCTGCCGTTCTACCTCGGTGAGGTGGTCGAGCGCGGCACGGACACGGTCACCTTCGAGCGGGTCTTCGACCTCGAGCGGGACGACTACCTGCGTCACCACAAGGTCGGCGACGCACCCACCCTGCCGGGGACGTTCGTCACCGAGATCGCCTTCGAGGCGGCCTCGTGGCTGGTGCCGGACCTCAAGGTGTACGCGTTCGAGGACCTGCGCTTCCACCACTTCCTCAAGGTCCGCGAGTCGGACCGGGCCGGGCTGCGGAAGCGGATCCGGGCCGAACTGGTGGAGCGCCGGGCCGACCTCGGCCAGGCCGTGGTGGCGGTGCGGATCACCCACGACGTGGTGGCGCCCAACGGCACCGTGCTGGTCAAGGACCGGCTGCACTTCGAGGTGCGGGTGCTGCTGGCGGGCGACCTGCCGGACGCGCCGCACTGGAAGGCCTGGCACCCCGCCGCGGAGACGCCGGTGCCGGACCCGTACCACAGCCCGGGCTCCCCGGTGCTGCTGACCGACCTGTTCGTGTCGACCACCGACACCCGGCTGCACCCGGACGGCAAGCGCGCCACCTACAACCTCGAACTGCCCCTGGACCACCGGGTCTTCGGGAGCTTCGGGATCCCCGTGGTGCTGCTCGACGGGCTGGCCAGGACCGGGGTGCTGGCCCTGGTCGACGGTGACCTGGTCCCGCTCGCGGCCCCGCTGGGCATCGGCCGGATCGACGTCTACGAACACGGCGGCGACAGCCAGGTCGCGGCCCGGTACGGCCGGGTCGACCTGTACGCGGTGCTGCCCGGCGCGGAGGCCGACGGGCGGAACGCGGGCAGCGGCAACCGGTTCGTCGCCGTCCGTCCGGACGGGCGGATCCTGATCCAGATGAAGGACCTGGACTGGACGCTGATGGGCTATCTCGACCGGAGCACCGGGAAGTTCGTGACCCCCGAGGAGGTGGCCGAGGCGGCCGCCGCCCGGGCGGTCGGACCCGAGGCGGTCGAGCCCGAGGCGGTCGATCCGGGGGTGCTCGAAGCCGGGGTGGTCGAGCCCGAGGCGGTCGAGCCCGAGGAGGTCGAACCCGGAGCGGTCGAACCCGGGGTGGCCCCCGCCGAGGCCGGCGAGGTGGTGACGGCGATGGGAAAAGCTGAGGCCGGCGCGGCTGGTGGGCCGACGCCGGCGGCCACGGACCCCCAGTACGCCACGAGCAGGAAGGCGGGCACCGACGTGACCGCGAGCAAGGACAACGGCCGGGAGCCGGCCCCGGAGCCGGGCACGGCGGTGGCCACGGTCGTCGCCGCGCCCGAGCGCCGCCCGGCACGTCGCCCCGCGTCCGCCGTCGCACGGCTCGCCCGCCCCGCCCCGGGGCCGCGCGGACTGCGGACCGTCCCCGGCAACCTGCGCAAGTTCCAGCGCAACGCCCCGGCCCTGTTCACCGAACTGAGCCGCGCCTACGGGGACATGGTCCGGCTGCCGCTGGGCTACTTCACCGTCCACCTCAACTACCACCCGGACAACATCAAGTACGTCCTCCAGGACAACAACCAGAACTACATCCGCGGCAAGGGCTACGACGCTTTCAAGATCTTCATGGGGATGGGCCTGCTCACCCTCGACGGGGACGAGTGGAAGCAGCACCGCCGGGTGGTGAACCCGCTGTTCCACAAGACCGCCATCGACAACATGGCGACCACCATGACCGACTCCACCGCCCTGGTGCTCGACCGCTGGGAGCGGGCCGGGTCGGACAAGGCCGGCATCGACGTGGTGCCGGAGATGATGGACCTCACCCTGGGGGCCCTCGGCAAGGTCATGTTCGACACCGACCTCCACCCGCTCAGCGACCGGGTGGGGCCGGCGATGGTCACCTCCATCGAGGCCATGGTCTTCCGCGGCACCCTCAACCAGCTGACCCCCGAGTTCGTCCCGATCCCGTACAACCGGCGCATCCGCCAGGCGCGCAAGGTGATGTACGACGTGGTGGACGGCATCGTCGAGGCGCACCGGGACGGCCGGCACGAGGGGCTGACCGACCTGGTCAGCCTGCTCCTCCAGGCCCGGGACGAGAGCGGCGGCGAGTGGACCCGGCAGCAGGTCCGGGACGAGATCATGACGGTCTTCATGGCCGGCCACGAGACCACCGGCACCGGCCTGGCCTGGGCGCTCTACGAGCTGGCCAAGGACCCGGAGGCGCAGGAGCGGCTGCACGAGGAGGTCGAGCAGGTGCTCGGCGGGCGCACGCCCACCATCGAGGACCTGCCGAAGCTCCCGTACGCGAAGATGGTCACCGACGAGACCCTGCGGCTGCACCCGCCGATCTGGGTGTACCCGCGCGACGCCGTCGCGGAGGACGACGTCAACGGCTGGCACGTCCCGGCCGGCGGCAGCGTCTTCATGGTCCCGTACGTCACCCACCGGCACCCGGACTACTGGGTCGACCCGGAGCGCTTCGACCCGGAGCGCTTCACCGAGCAGAACCGCGCCCAGCAGCCCCGCTACGCCTACTTCCCGTTCGGCGGGGGCCAGCGCAAGTGCATCGGCAACCAGATGGCGCTGGTGCAGACCCACCTGACACTGGCCATGGTCGCCCAGCGGTTCCGGCTGCGGCTGGTCCCCGACCACCCGCTGACGCTGGGCACGCTGGTGTCCTTCCGCCCCGTGGACGGCATCCGCCTCGTCGTCGAGCCCAGGAAGCGATGACACGCCGATGACACTCAAGGAACCGATCACCCTCGCGGAGGCCCTCGCCCCGCCGGTGGTGGACTACCCGCAGGACGGATCGGTGCGCCCGGTGCGGCGCCACGTGTGGGAGCCGGTGGAGACCGCCGCCCTCCCGCCGGGCGCCGCCCCCGGGCTGCGCGGGCGCTCGATCGCGGTGGTCGGTGGCCGGGAGGCCACCGCCGCCGCGGTCGCCGCGGCGCTCACCGCGGCCGGGGCGGCGGTGCACCGGCTCGCGCCGCCCGCCGAGGGGCAGCGCGGCGGCTTCGCCGAGGCCGCGGCGGCCCTGTTCGCCGCGGCCGGGCGGATCGACGGGATCGTCGACCTCAACCTCGAGGAGCCCTTCGACCGCAGCGGCCCGGACGGCTGGGAGGCACCGTTCCGGCAGACGGTCGCGATGCTCCAGGCCTGCTTCGCGGACTGGATCACCGAGACCGACGCGGTGCGGCTGTTCTACCTCCCGGTCACCTGGCTGGGCGGTCGGATGGGCTTCGGCGCGGACCGGGTCGAACAGCCGCTCGGCGGTCTGTGGGCGGGGCTCGCCAAGGGCCTGCCCCGGGAGGTCCCGAACTGCAACATCAGGATCCTCGACCTCACCGCCGAGCACTCCGCGGAGGAGATCGGCGAGCTGGTGAGCCGGGAGCTCTACCGCTGGGGCGCGTTCGAGATCGGCCACCACGGCGGCCGCCGCTACAGCCTGCGGGCCCGCCACGCCCAGCCCGCCCCGCCGGTCCGCGCGCTGCGGCCCGGCGACACGGTGGTGATGTCCGGCGGCGGGCGCGGCATCGGCTACGCGCTGGCCCGTTCGCTCGCCGAGGAGTTCGGCGCGCGGGTGGTGGTGAGCGGTCGCGGCGCGGTGCCCGACGCGGCGGCCGTCCCGGCACTGGCCCTCGACGAGCGGGAGTTCCGGCGGTACCGGGACGAGCGGCTGCGGGAGGCCGTGGCCGCACGCCGGGTGCCGCAGGTCCGCGGCGAGCTGGAGAAGCTGGCCCAGGAGCGGGAGCTGTGGGCCAACCTCGCGCGGGCCCGCGAGGACGGTCTGCGGATCGACTACGTGCAGTGCGACATCACCGACCCCGAGCAGGTCGCCCGGCTGGTCGACGAGGCCGGCGACCGGCTGGCGGGCGTCGTCCACAACGCGGGCGTGGACGTACCGGTGCGGCTGCCGGGCAAGACCGAGCAGATCGTCTCGCTGGTCGTCCGGGTCAAGGTCGGGGGCTTCCTCAACCTGCTGCGCGCGGTGGCGGACCGGCCGCCGCTGGCGTTCTTCTGCAGCGTCGGCTCGCTGACCGGCCGCTGGGGCGGCATGGTCGGCCAGCTCGACTACGGTGCCGCCAACGAGGCGCTGAGCCGGCTCGGGCTGTGGGCCTCGCAGGACGGCGAGCAGTCCGGCCGGGTCCGGCGGACGCCGGTCTCCACGGTCTGCTGGCCGACCTGGGAACGCCTCGGGATGATCACCAACTACGAGGCCACGCTGCGCTACATGTCGGCGGTGGACGTCCGCGAGGGCCTGTACCACTGGAAGCGGGAACTGTTCTCCGGCGGCAGCGGCGAGTCGACGTTCATCGGCGACGTCGGTCCGGCGATGCTGCCGTCCGTGCTGCGCGGCTACCAGCAGGACACCGGGCTGCCCGGGATCGAGCGGCTCGCCGCGAGCCGCTACTACCTGGGCGAGCCGCTGGACTTCCGGCCGTACGCCGCGCTGACCACGGAGCACCTGCTGACGGCCGGGGAACTGCCGTGCTGCGACGACTTCCGGGTCGGCGGCGAGCCGGCGCTTCCGGTCTCGCTCTGCCTGGAGTACCTGCGGGCGGCCGGCGACTGGGTGCTGCCGGAGAACGGGGACCAGCTGCGGTTCGCCGAACTCCGGGACCTGGAGGTGGACCTGGCGGAGTTGACGGTCGGCCCCGGGCGGCGGACGGCGGTGCTGACCCGGCACGCCGAGGGCCGCTGGTCGCCGGACGGCGACTGGCGGGTCGCGGTCACCCTGGAGCGGGAGGGCCGGCGGCTGGCCGGCGCCGAACTGGTCTACCGGGCCGGTGAGGTGCCGTCGGAGCGGGCGGTGCTGCCGCCGACCGGGGCACTGGGCGCGGAGGACGTGGCCCCGCCCGCGCCGGGCGGCGCGCTCGCCTGGAGCGGGCACGCCTTCCGGCTGGCCGCCTGGCAGCGGGACGCGGTGGGCGGCCGGCTGTACGGGCGCGCGGAGCCGGGGCGGACGGCCGATCTGCTGCTGGCCTCGCCGGCGCCGGGTTCGGCCCTTCCGCTCCACCAGTTGGAGAACCTGCTGCGGGCCGCGTGGCTCGCCCGGGCCGACACCTCCTCGGCCGGGCCGGTCCGCCGCCTCACAGTGGAGCGGCTGTCCGTCGCGCCGTCGGCCGGGGAGGGCACCGTCCTGCTGGTCGGCACCCCGGACGGCCGCGACTGGACCGGCTACCACCCGGTCGAACTCTTCGAACCGTGCCCGGTGGTGCTCCGGGTGACCGGCCTGCGCCACCACTGACACCGGACGGTCCGAGGCCGGCCGTCCGGTACCCGACCAATCCACCGTGCCCCGGGGCACGGCACGACACCACCAGGGGGATCCGTTGACCACGATCGTTGACCGGTCGAAGGCCTATTGCGTCGTGGGCGCCGGGGCAGGTGGGCTGTCCGCCGGAAAGAACCTGCGGGAGTTCGGCATCGAGTTCGACGTGATCGAGCGAGCCGACGACGTGGGCGGCAACTGGTACGGCGGCAACACCTACAGCGCCGCCTACGACTCGGTGCACCTGATCACGTCCAAGCCCTACATCCAGTACGACGACTTCCCGATCCCGGCGCACTTCCCGACCTACCTCGGCCGGGAGCACGCGCACGCCTATCTGCGCTCCTACGCCGAGCACTTCGGGGTGTACGAACACGTCGAGTTCAACCGCACCGTCGAGTCGATCGAGCGCCGGGACGGCTCGCCGGACTGGTTCGTCACCCTCGACGGCGGCGAAGTCCGCCGCTACGCCGGGGTGGTAATCGCCAACGGCCACAACTGGAGCCCCCGGTACCCGGAATACCCGGGCACCTTCGACGGGAAGATCCTGCACTCCTGCGAGTACCGCGACCCCGAGCCGCTGCGCGGCAAGCGGGTGCTGGTGGTCGGCGGCGGCACCTCCGGCTGCGACATCGCGGTGGAGTCCTCCCAGAACGCCGCGTCCACCTCGCTGAGCATCCGCCGGGGCTGCTACTACTGGCCGAAGTACCTGTTCGGGATGCCCACCGACGTGCTCTACGAGAACGTCCTGAAATGGCGCATGCCCCGGCCGGTGGTGCGCTTCTTCGGTAGTCTCTTCCTGCGGCTGAACAGTGCCGGACGGCCGGAGCAGTACGGACTGCCGAAGCCGTCGCACAAGCTGCTGGAGGAGCATTTCGTCATCAATTCGACGCTCCTCTACCACTTGGGGCACGGTGATATCGGGGCGAAGCCGGACATCGCCGAACTGCGCGGGGACCGGGTGAAGTTCAGCGACGGGAGCGAGGAGGCGTACGACGTGATCGTCTACGCCACCGGCTACCGGATGACCGAGTTCCCGTTCATCGACCGCAAGTACTTGAACTGGAACGGGCGCACTCCGCAATTGCATCTCAGCGCCTTCCACCCCGAGTACGACAACCTTTTTGTCATCGGTTACTTCCAGACTTCCACCGGCAACTGGCCGATCATGGATTACCAGTCCCAGCTCATGGCCCGCTACCTGCACCTGCTGCGCACCGACCCGCGGCGGGCGTCCTGGTTCAAGCAGGCCAAGGCCACGCCGATGGCGGCGGCCGAGCTGAACGGCGGCATCCAGTACTACGACTCCGAGCGGCACTGGCTCCAGGTCGAGCACTTCTCCTACCGGGCCCTGCTGCGCAAGCTGGTCCGCCGGATGAACGCCGACCCGTCGCCCGCCGCGCGGAACCGGGGCACCGCGGGCGGGGCGGGCGGTTCCGGCACCGGTTCCGGTTCCGGCTCTGCGGAGCAGGCCGACCTGCCGGCGGCGACCCGGCTGAGGAGCCACGCATGATGGACCTGATCGCACGGTTGGCGAACCGGCACGCCCGGGTGATGGTGCTGTGCGCCGTGCTGGTGGCCGCGGTGGCGGCCTTCATCGGCGCGCCCGTCGTCACATCGCTGACCGGCGGCAACCCGGACTTCGTCACCCCGGGGTCGGGCAGCGTCCGGGCGGACGACCGGATCGGCGCGGCCACCGGCATCCAGAGCGACGGCGGCATCATCGCCCTCGTCGACACCGGTGCCCCGGTGGACGACCCCCGTACCCGGGAGGAGGTCGACAAGGTCGCCGGGCTGATGGCCGGGGACCCGACCTTCGCGGACGTCCTGACGTACTACCGGACCCAGGACAGGAACCTGGTCTCCCGGGACGGCCAGCGGACGATCGTGGTCGGCCGGCTCAAGGACAGTGCGGAGGACCAGTACCAGGACGCCGTCGACCGGCTGTCCGACCGGCTCGACGGCGACGCGGCGGTCAAGCTCGGCGGCAGCGAGGTGGTCGGCAACCAGGTCGTCAGCACCGTCCAGCACGACCTGGAGCGGGCCGAACTGCTGGCCTTCCCGGTGCTGTTCCTGCTCTCGCTGTGGATCTTCCGCAGCCTGGTGGCCTCCGCGCTGCCGCTGGTCATCGGTGGCCTGAACGTCGTGCTGACCCTGTTCGGGCTGCGGGTGGTCGACCAGTTCACCCCGATGTCGATCTTCTCGCTCAACCTGGTCACCGCGCTCGGCCTCGGCCTCGCGATCGACTACAGCCTGCTGATCGTCTCCCGCTTCCGCAGCGAGATGACGGTCGAGCCCGACATCGACCGGGCGATCCGGGTCACCCTGCACACCGCGGGCCGCACCATCCTGTTCAGCTCGCTCACCGTGAGTGCCGCGATGGCCTCGCTGTTCGTCTTCCGCCAGCGCTTCCTCTACTCGATGGCGGTCGGCGGCCTGCTGGTCTCCGCCTCGGCGCTGCTGGTCGCGCTGCTGGTGCTGCCCGCGATGCTGCGACTGCTCGGCCGGCACATCGACTTCCTGGCCCCGGCCCGGTTCCGCCGCTCGCTGGAGGCGCCGGAGAACACCGACGGCGGCTGGTTCGCGCTGGCCCGGGGGGTGATGCGACGGGCCCCGCTGGTCGCGATCGGCGCCGGCGCGCTGCTGGTGCTGCTCGGACTGCCGTTCCTGAAGGTCGCCTTCACCACCGTCGGTCCGGCCTCGCTGCCCACCAGCACGAGCAGCCGCTCGGTCGCCGACACCCTGCGCGCCGAGTTCCCGGCCGACCCGCTGGAGTCCGTGCAGGTCGTGGTCGCGGCCGGCGGCGACACGGCGGGCGCACAGCCCCGGATGGACGCGCTCCGCGACCGGATCGCGGCGCTGCCCGGCGCGGCCGCCGCCACCCCGGCGGTGGCGCTGAACGCGGACACCTGGCTGGTCCAGGTCACCCCCCGGGAGCCCGGCCTCAGCGGGGAGAGCCAGACCCTGGTCAAGGACGTCCGGGCGCTCTCCGGCCCGGACGAGGTCCTGGTCGGCGGCCAGACCGCCACCTTCGTCGACCTGGAGGACAGCCTCACCGGACGGCTCCCGGCCGCCGCGCTGATCGTCTTCCTCACCAGCATGCTGGTGCTGCTGCTGATGACCGGCTCGCTGGTGCTGCCGCTCAAGGCCGTGCTGATGAACCTGCTCACCCTCGCCGCGACCTTCGGCATCCTGGTCTTCGTCTTCCAGTGGGGCCACGGGGCCGGGCTGTTCGGCACCGAGGCGCAGAACGCGCTGGACGCCACCCAGCCGGTGCTGCTGTTCGCGATGGTCTTCGGACTCTCCACCGACTACGGCGTGTTCCTGCTCGCCCGGATCAAGGAGGCCAGGGACGCCGGGGTCGGCGAGGCCGAGTCCGTCGCCCAGGGCCTGGGCCGCACCGGCCGGGTCGTCACCGCGGCGGCGGTGCTGTTCTGCGTCGCCCTGGGTGCGCTCGCCACCTCCGAGATCGTGTTCATCAAGGAACTCGGGCTCGGCACCGCGCTGGGCGTGCTGTTGGACGCCACCATCGTCCGGGCGCTGCTGGTGCCCTCGTTGATGCGTCTGCTCGGCCAGTGGAACTGGTGGGCCCCGGCTCCGCTCCGGTGGCTGTACGAACGATTCGGGCTCCGTGAGGGCGGGGCACCGCCGCTGGCCGTCGAGAAGTCGTAAGGTTTTGACGCACCGTCACCACTATCGACCGGCCTTGCTACGACCAGAGGTGGAAACGTGTACCACGCCATTGTCCGGCGCAATCTCCGCAATTCGTTCGCCGACGTCAACCGCGGCAACTATGCAGCCATCGTGCGGCAGTTCACTCCCGACGCGGAGCACTGGTTCTCCGGTGCGCACGCGTTGTCGGGCGGCCGCGACACCGCCGAGCAGATCCAGCGGTGGTACGACCGGCTGGCCGAGGTCATGCCCGACCTGCGCTTCGAGCTGAAGAAGGTCGTCGCCAAGGGCTGGCCCTGGGACACCGTCGCCTTCGCCGAGTGGGTCGACCACCTGACCGACCGCGAGGGCAACAAGTACTCCAACCAGGGTGTGCACGTGGTGCGGATCAAGTGGGGCAAGATCACCGAGCTGCACATCTACTGCGACACCGAGCTGCTGGAGTCGGTGCTGGACAAGCTGGGCGAGCAGGGCGTCGGCGAGGCCGTCGCCACGCCGGTCGGCAGCCCCGGCCCGTTCCGCGAGGCGCGCGTCGGCAGGTGACGCGCGCGGGTACACCGACGCGGGCGGTCCGGTGCTACCGGGCCGCCCGCGTCGGCGTTCGGTGAGCGTTCGGCCGGTGTTCGGTCGGCATGCGGCGCGGGTGGGTGCGGGGCGGGTGCGGGCGAGTGCACTTTGCAAAGTCCACGGGCTTTGCAAAGTGCACGCACGTACGAGGCCCGCGCCGGAGCGGGAAGCGGCCGGCCGGGCTCCGGCCGGGGGTCAGCGCGCCGACCGGGGGTCGGTGCAGGGGGGAGTGGGGACGATGAACGTGCAGGATCCGGGAGTGGTCGAGCTGTGGCTGCTCGAGGCCGCCACCGTGCCGGTGGGACCGGCCGAGCTGGACGGCCTCGACGAGGAGGAGCACCGGCGGGCCGGGCGCTTCGTCCGGGATGCCGACCGGGCCGTCTACCTGGCCGCGCACGTCGCGCTGCGGCACGTCCTCGGCCGGCGACTCGGGCTCGCCCCGGCGGAGCTGGCCTTCGGTCGGGAGCCGTGCCCCGGCTGCGGCGAACCGCACGGGCGGCCGCGGCTGGCCGGAGTCCCGGCCGGAGCCCCGCACTTCTCGCTCTCCCACGGCGGCGGCCGGGTGCTGATCGGCCTCGCCGGTGCCCCCGTCGGGGTGGACGTGGAGCCGTTGCCCGCGGCCGACAGCGTGGAGGTGCTCGCCACGACACTGCACCCGGCCGAGCGGGCCGAACTGGCGGACGTCCGTCCGGCGGACCGCCCCGGTGCGTTCGCCCGGCTGTGGACCCGCAAGGAGGCCTATCTCAAGGGCCTCGGCATCGGGCTCGGGCGCCCGCCCGCCGCCGACTACCTCGGCACCGCCGATCCGGCCCGGCGCCCGGCCGGCTGGGCCGTCAGCGACGTGCCGGCGGGGCCCCGGCACGCCGCCGCGGTGGCGCTGGCCGGGGGCGGTACGGCCGTGGGCCACCGGCTGCGGCACAGCCTGGGCTGACGCCCGCCGTGCTGCGGCGGCCGGCAGTGGGCGGTCGGTGCTCGGCGGCAGCGGCCAGCGGTCGGTGCTCGTCGGCCGGGGGTCAGCGCTCGGCACTCGGCGGCCGGCGGCCGGACCTGTGGCCGTCCGGGTCGAGGAGCAGTCCCTCGGTGCCCGGGGCGACCGAGGCGCTGAGGCCGGCCGGACGGGCGCCGGGGTGGTGGACGCGCAGGCAGGTGTTGCAGAGGGCGCAGGCGGTCGACTCGGACTCGGCGAGGGTGCGGGCGGGTGAGTGCGTGGGTGCTCGCTTCGAGCCGCGATCCTGACACGGGGACTTGCTCCACTTCGGAGGTGGTGGGGGGCGGTGGGGTGCGCGTCAGTTCGCGGCGGCGGAAGTGTTGGTGTCCATGTGCCTGCGCAGGCTCAGTGGGCGCATGTCGGTCCACACCTCGCCGATCCGGGCGAGGCACTGCTCCTGGGTGCCGGCCGTGCCCTCCCGGCGCCAGCCCGCGGGCAGGGGGCGGTCGGCCCACCAGATCGAGTACTGCTCCTCGTCGTTGAGGACGACCAGGTGGGTCTGCGACTGCGGGTCGACGTTCAGCTCGGCCATGGCCGGTTCCCCGATCATTTGAGGCTGGTGGGCGCGGGTGCGGGCACGTCGCGGTCCGGCCGCGTCCCCGCACGGGAGGAGCGGCGGAAGGGAAGGCCCCGGATGCGCGGAGGCGAGGCGGGCGGCCCGCACGCTCGCACGTGAGGTGTGCAAGGAGTCTCCGGGGGCCCGCTATAGGGGCTCTATACGGAGGGAACGGACCGTCGGCGCAGGAAGTCGACCCGGTCGACTTCCTGCGTGGGAGTCACCGGGTGATCGGAGTTCGCGGGAGTGGGGACGGCGGGCTGTCGGGCGGAGTAAGGAGTCGGCCGGTCCGACTTCCCACTCCGGGTGCTCAGCGGGATTCACCGGCGGGGATCGTGGTGGCCGGGGGAGAATCGGGCGCATGCGTGCTCTGATCATCACCGCCGGTTCACGGGGAGACGTCGCGCCCTTCACGGGGCTGGGGCGGAGGCTGCAGGAGGCGGGGCACGAGGTCGTGGTGGCCGCGCATGCGGGGTTCGCGGGGCTTGTCGGGGGGTGCGGGCTGGGGTTCCGGGCGGTGCCGGGGGATCCGCAGGGGCTGATCCGGGACTGGGCCCGGGCGGGGTCGCGGGAGGAGGTCCGGGCGCTGACGCGGGCGTACGCGGACGGGGTCGGCGACGGGGTGGCGGAGGCGGTGGAGGGCGGCGGGGTCGATGTGCTGCTCACGGCGTTCGGCCCGGCGCCGCTCGCCCGGGCGGCGGGGGAGGCGCTCGGCATCCCCGTGATCGGTACCTACCTCGTACCGTCCGTCCCGACGGGGGAGTTCTCGTTGCCGAACGCGCGCGGTGAGGCGGGCGCGGACCGGGAGGGCAATCTCGCCGTGGGCCGGGAGGTGGTGCGGCGGGCGGAGGCGGTCTTCGAGGGTGCCGCCACCCGCTTGCGGGCGCGGTTCGGGCTCCCTGCCGAGGCGCCCTCGGCGGGGAGCGGTGTCCGGCCGGTGTTCCACGGCTTCAGCCCGTCGGTGCTGCCGCGCCCCGCGGACTGGCCGTCCTGGGTCGGCGCGGCCGGCTACTGGTGGCCCGCCCGGCCGGACGGCTGGCAGCCCCCGGCGGAGCTGGTCGACTTCCTCCGGGCGGGCCCGCCGCCGGTGTTCATCGGCTTCGGCAGCATGGCGGTGGGGGAGGGCGAGCGGCTCGGCGAACTGGTGGCCGGAGCCGTGGAGCGGGCCGGTGTGCGGGCGGTGGTGCAGGCCGGCTGGGCCGACCTGGACGCCTTCGGTACCGACATCCTGGCCGTCGGCGACGTGCCGCACGACTGGCTGTTCCCGCGCACCGCCGCCGTCGTCCACCACGCCGGGGCGGGCACCACGGCCGCCGCACTGCGGGCCGGCGTGCCCGCCGTGCCCGTCCCCGTCATGGCCGACCAGCCGTTCTGGGCGGCCCGGCTGTGCGAGCTGGGCGTCGCGCCCCGGGCGCTGCCCTTCGCGGACCTCACCGCCGAGGCCCTCGCCACCGCGATCACGGACAGCCTCACCGACCCCTCCTACGGCCGCCGCGCCGCCGACCTCGCCCGCGCCATCGCCACCGAGGACGGCGCGGCACCGTTGCTCGCCCACCTCGGCCCGGTCACGGCGGGCTGACCGGCGGCTGTGTCAGAACGAGGTGAGCAGGCTTCGATCAAGATCCTTAGTCCGCGACGGGAATTCTTCGAAGTTCAGGTGGACGGGTGCTTTCCCGACTCCCTAGCTTTTTAGCTGCCGGTCCGATCGGCCGGCTCTTGAGGAGGCGATCACCATGGCCGAACGCGCCAATTTGACGCGTCTGACCGGTAAGTTCGACGGTCCCGTCTGCGATGACGACGACTGTCCGAACATCTATGCCACCGATCGAGGAACCTTCGTGGTGCAGGGCGATCGGTTCGGTGCCCTCGCCGTTCCGGCAGGTGAGGCAGCGGTGGAGATTCCCCGTCACATCCTGGAGGAGGCAGTCCGTGCTCTTGGATGGTGACCAGTGGCGCAGGCACTTCGACGGGTACCGGCACAGCGCGTTCCGTCTCGAAGCGCAGCCCCTCTACACGATGCCGCGCGAGGCCGAGAACGTCGCGCGATTCCTGCGGGGAGAGCCGAAGCCGGTCGAGCACAACGCGGCGTGGCACACGCGAGTGCGGGGCTTCGTCTCCTCCGGTCGGACGATCGGGCGGGTGCGAGTAGTGCGGCAGCCGTTGACCGACTACCAGTGCTACCAGTTCGCCTGGGGCATCCCTGGCAACATCGCCGCAGGCGAGGACATCCGGATCCTGGACGTCACCGAACGGGACTTCGGCATCCCGCTCCAGGACTGGTGGATGTTCGACGAATCCTCGGTGGTGCGGCTGAACTTTCGTGCCGACGGCACGCAGATCAACCGGGAGTTGGCCGACGACCGTGCGGAGGAGTGCCGGGAAATGAGGCGAACCGCACTCGCTCATGCGGTGCCCTTCGCAGAGTATGTGAAAGCCCACGAATGACGCTGGAGCCGGATCGGCTCGGCCGCTCAAAACGGGACCTGGCCGGGATGCTCCGAGAACTGCGACTGCAAGCCGGTCTCACAGGAGACCGGCTTGCAGTGCGTTGCGGAATCAGCCAGAGCAAGATCAGCAAGATCGAGACGGGCAGGGTGATACCCGGTGTCGTCGATGTTGAACGCATCCTGTGGGCGCTCAAGGTGCCCGAAGAACTCGCTCGCGACATCACTGCGCTCGCCAGAATCGCGAACACCGAGTGGCAGGACAAGCGCATCTCCTGGCGGCGCGGGACGGCGAGGCGGCAAGCGGAGCTGAAGGCCCTGGAATCCGACGCTACCGAGTTGCGCTACTTCCTCCCTGCGATGATCACGGGGCTGCTTGCGACTCCTGAATACATGGAAGCCAGTCTTGGGTACTCGGCCGGTGATCGTGCGGCCGTCGTCCTCCGCAAGATCGAACGTCAGGCAGTCCTCTACGACGAGTCCAAGACGTTCACCTTCGTCCTGACCGAGCAGGCGGTCAGGTGGGCTCTGCTTCCGCCGCTGGCCATGGGAGTGCAGATCGACCGATTGGTCTCGCTGTCCCGCTTGCCGGGCGTTCGCCTCGGCGTGCTGCCGATCGGACGGTTTTTGCCCCGTGGGCCGATGAACACATTCACGATCTACGACAATCGCCTGGTCACCGTGGAGACCTTCACCGGCCGGATCGTTTTCCGCGACCCCAAGGATGTCGGCCGGCACCGAGAGATTTTCGACCTGTTCGAGGAGGCAGCGGTGTTCGGCTCTGCGGCTCGGGGCGTGCTCGCCGATTGGGCCGAGGCGTCCCGTCGGTGAGGCTCTCCCGGGAGGAGGGTTCATGCATGTACGGGAATGCTCTTGCGAGGGCAGAATTTGACTCCTTACGGTGAGATTGCAATTGCGGACAGTTGTTTCCGTCTGTGATGCGCACTGACCCGAGGAGGACGCAGATGACGAAGACGCCTGCAGCGCCGTGGGGTACGACGAGAATGAGCCCGTTCGAGCCGGCCGCTCCCATCCCCATGACCCCGCCGATGGTCGACCCCGAGACCCAGATCGCCGTAATCGTCGACGAGGGCGGTCGAGTGGTCGAACTGGGAACGCACGGCACCAGTACGAACGGCCTCACGCCCACCAGCACCGGTCTGGGCGACGGGGCGAGTCCTGGCGGTGCGACGGATGTCGACAGTGCCGAGTCCTACGACCAGGACCAGAGCTCGGACTGATGGCCGACACAAATGGGTCGGTGCTCGTGCTGACCAATGCGCAGGACGTGACGGCGGACCTCGTTCTGCGAGTCCTGGCAGAGCGGGCTGTTCCGGCAGTCCGGGTCGACCCCGGCCTCGATCTGCACACCGGATCCTCTTGTCGACTCGTATTTCTCTGCGATCCCGGAGAGCATGCCGACCGCCTATCGGACGGTCCGCCGGGGCGACCCGGGATGGCTGGAGGGGATCTATGCCGATCAGACCCTCATCACGCAACTGGACGGCACGATCTCGCCAGGATCGGGCAGCGATGGCGACGGCAGAGTGATCGGATCACCGACGTCCTCTTCGACTTTGCCCTCGTTGGTGCTGGCCATGTGGCAGCAGTTGGGTGTCGAGCCCGGGCACCAAGTGCTGGAGATCGGTACCGGAACCGGGTACTCCACCGCGCTCGGTGCGTATCGGCTCGGGGACGCCGCCGTGACGAGCATCGAGTTCGACCCGGTAGTAGCAGAGCGGGCGGCGGCTGCGCTCAAGGCGGCGGGTTCTGCACCCAGGCTGGTTGTCGGAGACGGTCTGCGCGGTGATCCGCACGGTGGTTCCTACGATCGGCTGATCGCCACCTGCTCGGTCCGCCACCTCCCGATTCCCTGGCTCTTCCAGGTGAAGCCTGGGGGGCGGATCCTGGTCACCCTCTGCGGATGGAGTTATGCGTCAGGGCTGGTACTGCTCAATGTCACCGAGCCGGGGCGGGCCACTGGACGCTTTCTGCCCGGCTGCACGAGCTTCATGATCGCTCGCGCGCACGAGCGGCCCGCGAGATCCGGGCTCACGCTGCTCTCGGGAGAGCAGCGGGCCTCCCGGATCAATCCATCGATCATCGGCACGTGGACCGGCAGTTGGGTGGCTCAACTCGCTGCCCCGTCCGCTGAACGAATGGGCGGGGGCGATGAGCAGACACTCGTGGACGTGGCCACCGGTTCGTACGCCCGGACCGCACCGGACCCGGACGGTGGCTGGACCGTCCGGCAGCGCGGGCCGTTGAGACTCTGGGACCAGGTGGAGCGAGGTGTCGAAGCCTGGCAAGCCGTCGGTGAACCGCACCAGGAGGGATTCGGGATCACTGTGTCGGAGATCGGTCAGCGGGTCTGGATCGGCGCGGAGGACGGTCCCGGCTGGGATCTGCCGATCTGACAATGCGGTTGTGGCGGCCGCCTCGCTCAAGGTCGAGCGAGGCGGCCGTTGCGGTACGGATCAGAAGAGGTCGGCGAGGCGTTGCCACCAGGGGGTGGGGCGAGGGGTGCGGGGGCGGTGGCCACGGGGACGGAGGTGCTCTCGATGGGGGTGTCCCATTCGAGCAGGGTGGCTGGGAACCAGGTGACCGGCTTGGTGTCGTCGCGGGCGTTGGCCCAGGTGGCGACGCGTTCGGCGGTCGCACGGTCGGGGAGCAGCCCGCGGTCGTTGGTGGTGATGCCGAGCCGGCGGACGGCGTCGTCGTGGAGGTCGTTGCAGAGCCAGGTGTGCAGGATGCCCCAGTCGTAGCCGAGCACCTCCCAGCCCAGGGTGCGGCCGCCCTCGGCGGGCTCGGGGGTGGGGTCGGGGCCGTCGAGGTGGGCGAGCAGGACGGGTTCGTCGGTCTCCGCCTCGCGGATGTCGGTGACGAACGCGTGGACGTGGTCACCGGGGACGAGCAGGGCGAAGAGCCGGGCCTCGGCGGGGACGGCGACGGTCGCGCAGGCGGTCAGGGCCTCGGTCGGGGTGGCGAACCAGCAGTCGTCCTGCGGGAGCCAGTCGATCAGGCAGTTGGAGGCGGTGGTCAGCAGCTCGGTGCGGGGAATCCCGGAGCCGCTCAGGGGCTCGGGCACGCCGACGAAGTAGCCCGCGAGCAGGGGCTCGGTGGTGTGGGGCGTGGCGGGCCGGCGGGGCCGGAGCAGTTCGGGGAGGGCTTCGCCGGGGAGTGGCGAACGGCCCTCCGCGAGGTGGAAGAGGTAGTTGCGGAGGTACTTGTTCAGCCCGCCGTCGAGGTGGGTGAGGTAGTCGCGCAGCCCCTGCGCGGCGTCCCGGTAGTGCGCCCGGTGCTCGCCGCGGACCCGGGACCAGCGGGCGGAGGTCGTGACCGCCCACTCGCGGACCCGACCGCGCTCGTGCCACCACTCGCGCACGGTGGCGTCGGTCCAGTACTCGTCGCCGTCCATGGCGAAGCCGCCGTGGCCGGCGAAGCAGCCGTTGAGGAGGTCGTGGGTCTGCGCGGCGTCGGCCGGCTGGCGGTAGACGAACTCCCGCCCGTCCAGCGGTCCGAACTCGTCGTCGTACGCGATGTGGAACGGCGCGTCCTGCCGTCCCGTCTGCATGCTGTCGGTGTCCGCCCCGTAGAACGGCCCGGGCACGTTGCGCCAGTTGCGGTCCGCCCAGAGTCCGCCGAACTGGTCCAGGTGCGGATGCTCGACGAGCAGGCGCCGGGCGGTGGGCAGCGGGTCCCAGTAGCCGCCGGGTGTGCGGGTGGTCCCGTCGTCCATGGGAGCGGTCCGTTCTGTGGTGCTGAGCAGGGGGCCGGTGGCAGGCTCCCAGTGATATCAGAGCGGAGAAATCCCTGGTGGGGGCGGGTGGACACGGGTGTGCCCCTCGCTCCGGGGGAGCGAGGGGCACGGGTGCGGAGGGCGGCGGTCAGGCCTTGCGGATGTAGTAGCCGGTGCCGCTGCCGTAGCAGGCGTTGGTGCTGTAGGAGCTGGTGACGATCCAGCCCGCGGGGAGAGGGGAGAAGGAGCACACGGAGGCGGTGGTCTGGGTGGTGATCTTGGCGATGCTGTAGCCGACGCCGGTGCCGGCGCAGGCGTTGGTGCTGTACGACCAGGTCACGACCCAGTTCGGCGGCATCGGGGTGAACGAGCACACGGAGGCGCTGGTGGAGTTGGTGACGTTGGCGATGCTGTAGCCGACGCCCGTGCCGGCGCAGGCGTTGGTGCTGTACGACCAGGTCACGACCCAGTTCGGCGGGATGGGCGTCATGGAGCAGACGCTGGCGCTGGTCGCGTTGGTGACGTTGGCGATGTTGTAGCCGACGCCCGTGCCGATGCAGTTGTTGGTGCTGTAGGACCAGGTGATGACCCAGTTCGGCGGGATCGGCGACATGGAGCACACGCTGAGGCCGGTCATACCGTTCGAATCAGTGATGTTGTAGCCGACGCCGGTGCCCGGACAGGCGTTGGTGCTGTACGAGGAGGTGATGACCCACCCGGCCGGGACGGTGCCGTTGGAGCAGATGCTCGCACCGGCCGTGACCCGCTGCGTGGCGGCCTGGGCCGGCGCGGTCGCGGCGGTCATCAGGCCGAGGAGCATCAGGACGGCGGTTATCAGGTGCGGGACGTGCTTCCGTGCGGTCTTCATGTCGGGCTGGGATCCTCTCGACGTTCCACGGCTGCGCTCATGCAACCGAGACGAACCATTTGCTCACTGCCTGTTCGTCGCGGCTGAGATGGTGTCAGAGATGATGAAGTGACACCAGGGTGCAGTGTGACCGCCTCGCGAGGGCCCGTCAGAGCCTGCGAATGGTGTAGGCGATGTTGCTGCCCGCGCAGGTGCCGGTGCTGTACGAGCCCGTCACGACCCAGCCGGCGGGGAGGGGCGAGAAGGAGCAGACCGTGGTGGTGGTCTGGGTGGTGATTTTGGCGAGGGTGTAGGCGTAGCCGAACCCCTCGCAGGTGCTGGTGGCGTAGGAGCCCGTGATCACCCAGTTGGTGGGGATGGGGGAGTTGGAGCAGACCGTCACGTTGGTCAGGTTGCTGGTGTCGAGGATCGTGTAGATGTAACCGGCACCCGCGCAACCGTTGTTGCGGTAGGAGCCCGTGACGACCCACCCCGCCGGAATGGGCGAGTTGGAGCATATGGTCGTGCCGGCGGTGAGCCGCTGGGGGGTGGCCTGCGCCTGGGCGGATGCGGCGGTCATCAGCCCCAGGAGCAGCAGTACGGCCGTGATCAGGTGCGGGACGCGGGTCCGGAAGGTCGTCAAGGTCGGCCTCGGATTCTCTGGGTGGTCCCCGACTGCGCGGATGCAGCCGCGGCGAACCATTCGTTCACTGCCTGCCTGTCGCGGCTGAGATGGTGTCAGAAGTGTGAATACGGCACCAGGGTGCGGTGGCCGCGCTCTCCTCCCTCGGAGGTGCAAAGGGCGGCCCCCGCGCTCGGGTCGAGCGCGGGGGCAATCCAGGCAGGGGCGGTCGTCAGGCCTTGCTGATGGTGTAGGCGTAGCCGCTGCCTGCGCAGTTGCTGGTACTGAAGGAACTGGTCACGACCCAGCCGGCGGGGATCGGGGAGAACGAGCACACCGTGGCGTAGCTGATTCCGGTGGTGCTGGCGATGGAGTAGGCGTAGCCGCTGCCTGCGCAGTTGCTGGTGCTGTACGAGCTGGTGACGACCCAGCCGGTGGGAATGCGGGAGAAGGAGCAGACGGTGGCGTAGCTGATTCCGGTGGTGCTGGCGATGCTGTAGGCGTAGCCGGTGCCCGGGCAGTTGCTGGTGCTGTACGAGCTGGTGACGACCCAGCCGGTGGGAATGGGCGAGAAGGAGCAGACGGTGGCGTAGCTGATTCCGGTGGTGCTGGCGATGCTGTAGGCGTAGCCGGTGCCCGGGCAGTTGCTGGTGCTGTACGAGCTGGTGACGACCCAGCCGGTGGGAATGGGCGAGAAGGAGCAGACGGTGGCGTAGCTGATTCCGGTGGTGCTGGCGATGCTGTAGGCGTAGCCGGTGCCCGGGCAGTTGCTGGTGCTGTACGAGCTGGTGACGACCCAGCCGGTGGGAATGGGCGAGAACGAGCACACGGTGGCGTAGCTGATCCCGGTCGTATCGGTGATGCTGTAGGCGTAGCCGGTACCCGGGCAGTTGCTGCTGCTGTACGAGCTGGTGACGACCCAGCCGGCCGGGATCGGCGAGTTGGAGCAGATGGTCGCGCTACCGGTGAGCTGCTGCGAAGCGGCCTGTGCCTGGGTGGTTGCGGCGGTCATCAGCCCCAGGAGCAGAAGTACGGCTGTCAGCAGGTGCGGGATGCGGTTCCGTAAGGCCTTGATGGTCATTCTGGGATCCCCTCGGTGCTCTGTGACCACATTGATGTAGTCGCAGTGAACGATTCGCGCACTTCCTGTGCGCGGTGGTTGTGATGCTCTCAGGGCTGTTGCGGGTGCACCAGGGTGCCTGAGGGGTACGGATGCCGGGCCCGATCGGCGTGGTTGTGCCCCCGCGCTCGGGTCGAGCGCGGGGGCACGCGGGGCGAGGGGTGTCAGGCCCTGCGGATGTTGTAGCCGAGGTTGTTGCCCGCGCAGTTGCTGGTGCTGAAGGAGCTGGTGATGACCCAGCCGGCGGGGATGGGGGAGAAGGAGCACACCGTGGTGTAGCTGATGTTGGCGGTGCTGCTGATGTTGTAGATGTAGGTGTTGCCCGCACAGTTGCTGGTGGTGGAGGCGCTGTTGATCACCCAGCCGGTGGGAATGGGGGAGAACGAGCAGGCGGTGGTGTAGCTGATGTTGGCGGTGCTGCTGATGTTGTTGGCGTAGGTGGCGCCGCCGCAGTTGCTGGTGGTGGAGGCGCTGTTGATCACCCAGCCGGCGGGGACGGGGGAGAACGAGCAGACGGTGGTGTAGCTGATGTAGGCGCTGTTGGTGATGTTGTAGCTGTAGGTGGCGCCCGCGCAGTAACTGGTGGTGGAGGCGCTGTTGATCACCCAGCCGGTGGGGATGGGGGAGAAGGAGCACACCGTGGTGTAGCTCACGCCGGTGGTGTCGCTGATGTTGTAGACGCGGCCGCTGCCGCAGCTGCTGCTGGTGGAGGCGCTGTTGACGACCCAGCCGGTCGGTATCGGAGAGTTGGAACACACGGTCGCGCTGCCGCCCAGCGGCTGCGGTGCGGCCTGGGCCTGGGTGCTTGCGGCGGTCATCAGCCCCAGGAGCAGAAGTACGGCGGTCAGCAGGTGCGGGATGCGGTTCCGTAAGGTCTTGATTGCCATTTCGGGATCCCCTCGGCGTTCTGTGACCACACTGATGTGGCCACTGTGAACGATTCGCGCACTTTCTGTGCGCGCCGATGGCGATGCTGGCAGGGCCGTCGCGGGGTGCGCCAGGGCGGCGCGATCGCCGTGGAGGGGGAGCGAGCGGATCAGGCCGCCCTGCAAGGTGTCCGGCCCGTAGTTCACATTCCGGCTACGGCGGCGATAAAGGCAGGCCGAAGAGCCTCGAACCGGATGTCGTCGTCGCGCGGGCGATGGAGACGTTCCAGGGCAAGGGCTGCGCCGGCACCTCGCCCACCGATCTTGCCGAGGCGACAGGGGACGCCGAGGTGGCCTTTGCCGCTCCTTTGGCTCCAAGCGTGAGGGTGTTCACCAGGGAGCTGGGCCGCTACGGCCGGACCGGTACGGAATTGGCCGAGGGATCCCTCTTGGGGCCGGGTACCGCCAAGGAGTGCATCCGTGCGCACTTGCTGCTGCTCGTGGACATGAACGGTCCGGTGCGGTGCAGATGCTGCGGCCCCTCGCTCGGGCGGAGCGAGGGGCCGCAGGGGGTCAGGCGTGGTGGTCGAGTTCGCTGGCCTTGATGGTGCGGAGGAGGGTGGCGAAGGTGTCGGGGGCGGTGCGGAGTATGAGTTCGCCGTCATCGGACTCCCGGAGTTCGACCAGCCCACTCACAGCACGTACTTCGACACAGTTGTCGTTTGCTGCGGAGTAGCTGGACTTTTGCCAGGTCTGGCTAGCCATGCTTGCGTTCACTTTCCTTCATGATGGACTGGATTAGGTCTCGCGACCTTTCCTCGGACAACGCTGTGGATCCCATCTGCGCGATGAGCGCACGGAATCTCGCCAGGTGTGCGGGTGCGTCGAAGAGCTGACCGCCATGGCCTGTGTCCATCTGTGCAGCGTCCAAATCGACGACGGGTCCCTCCGCATAGGTGAAATTCTCGCTCGGGCTCGGGACGGAATCGACTCCGAACGGAACGATGCGGAGCGAGACATTCGGGAGCTCTGATTCGGCAAGAAGTGCTTCGAGCTGTTCGGCGAGGTCCCTCGGCCCACTGAACTGCATGCGAAGGGCTGCTTCGTGTATGAAAGCGCAGAACGGCGTGGCACCGGATTTCACCATGAGCTGCCTTCTCATGCGGAAGGACGTTCTGAGTTCGACCTCGTGGGGAGGCAGGGGTGGGTATGTCTGGGAGAACAGGGCTGAGGCATAGGCAGTCGTCTGAAGCAGCCCAGGAATGAAGGTTGTTGTGTAGGTGACGAGTCTCCGCGCATCAGATTCCAGCTCCGCTACGTCCAGGAAGTCTGTGGCGAGCTCTCCGCGATACTCCTCCCACCACCCATTCTTCCCTCGCGCTGTGATGATTTCAGCGAGAGCGTCGATCAACGGTTGATTGACACACATGCACAGTGCGGCGACGGTGCGCAGTCGCTCGACACTGATGCCGGTCTTCCCTGCTTCCATCTGCGTCACGTGAGCGGGGTTGATGCCAAGGTCGCGAGCGAGCTGGCTGCCTCCAAAGCCGGCCTGCTCCCGCATCCGCCGCAGTTCTGTGCCGAGCCTGCGTTGACGGAGAGTTGGGTTGGAGCGAAGGGCCATGGCGTCCTCTCTGGATAGCGCAGGGCCAGTGTGCCGCGCCCACAGCGAGCGGGTCCATCCGGGCCGGATGCCACGGTAGGGGGAACTTCCCGATTGGCGCCACAAATCTGTGGCGACGTGGGCTATGGTCTGTCTCACAGCGATCCGACGGATCGTCAGTAACGCCTGTTTCCTGCGGCGGTAGGCGCCTGCTGCCCGTTTTCGGCGTACGTTCCTCCCCCCTCCCTGCCCCTCCCTCTGGAGGTTCGCCATGCGTGCCTGCAACCCGCCCGACTGCTCCGCCGTCCGGGCCGAACTCCGCTCCCTCCTCCGCACCGCCGGGTGGCCGCCGGACAGCATCGCCGACGCCGAACTCGCCTTCCAGGAACTGTTCGTCAACGCCTGGCAGCACGGCCGCTGCCCCGCCCCGGCCGTCCTGGTCTGCCTGCGGCCCGCCACGCTCCGCGTCGCCGTCTGCGACGACTGCCCCGAGCTGCCCGAACCCCGGATCTCCGCCGACCCCTACGCCGTCTCCGGGCGCGGACTCCACCTCGTGCGCGCCCTCACCCACCGGGTCGGCGCGGACCCCACCAAGACCGGCAAGGTCGTCTGGTTCGAACTGGACTTCGCCGCGTGAACACCCCGATCGACCCTCACGACCGGATCCTGCGCACCTACACCGAGCCCGAGGTCACCGCCCTCCTGCGAGAGCTCCACGAACGCGGCAGACCCCTCGGCCTGCGCTGGGGCTCCGCCGCCGTCTCGGAGCGCACCATCGACGGCCGCCTGCTCGTCGACTTCGGGGACGCCCCCGTCTCCACCCTCCTCAACCTCCTCGAACTGATGCGGGAGGCGGACCGGGAATGAGCGCCTTCCTCGTCGGCGCGGCCTTCGTCGTCCTCCTGGCGCTGGCGATCGCCACGGTCGTCACCGGCGTCGTCACCGCCCTCAGGATCGGCCCGCCCCCGCCGCCCATCACCCGCCACGGCCACTGGGAACCTCACACCCACCCCGACGGCACCACCGAACACACCTGGACCCCCCACCAGACCGACCCCGACAACCCCCAGCCCCACTGACCGCCGAAGCCGCACCCCACCGGTGGGCCCCTTGCGACCAACAAGGGGCCCACCGGAAAAGCGCAGGAAGTCCATCCCGTCGACTTCCTGCGCCGACCCGCGACCTCCGAGCCTCAAGGCGTCGAGGGGGTGCCGCTCGCTCGGCCAGAGCGAGGGGCAGCCCGGAACGAAGGTGGATCGTGGTGGGAAGTCGACGGATCCGACTTCCCGCTTCTGGCTTCCCCAGAACGAAGGTCTCGCGGACCCGCAGGTGCGGCGGCTCCGAGCCGGACACGAAGAGCCGCAACGGCTGGATCCCGTACTCGGCGTCCAGCCGCAGGGCCACCTCGTGCGCGACGACCGAGCCCATGCTGTGCCCGAACAGCGCCAGCGGCACGTCCGCCAGCTGCCGCAGCGCGTCGGCGATCTCGTCGGCCATGGTGTGCACGGAGGGCCGCGAAGGGTTCGCCGATCCGGTCCTGCCGGCCCGGGTAGCAGGCCGCCAGCACCTCGATGTCGGCGGGCAGCGAGCGGGCCCAGTCCCGGTAGGCGGTCGGGGCGCCACCGGCGTGCGGGAAGCACACCAGGCGGCAGCTCGGGGCGGCGGTCGCGCGGTAGGAGCGGAACCACCGGGCTGCGGAGTCGGTCATGGGCGTCCTTCGGGACCGAGGGAGCGGGCGTCCCGACCACGGTTCCGCCCGCGCCTATATCCCCGCCATATCGGTCCGGCGCGGCGGTCGTGCCGCAGGGTGTCGCGGGGCTGTGACGTCCGTGGGGTGGCGCCCGTCGCCGCCGGGTGGCGAGACTGCCGTCGAAGGGGGGAGGTCGCATGGGGGAACGGACCGAGTGGACCGCCCGGGACGGGCGAACGGTGGAGGTCGACTACCCGGCCCCGGCCCGGACGGTGGTGCTGACCGTGACGGCGGACCGGCAGGCGGAGATCACCGTGCTCGCGGGCGGGGCGGACGGCACCGAGCTGTACCGGGGCAAGGGCGCCTGGACCGTGCTGGTCCCCCCGGAGCGGCAGCGGGAGCTGCGCCGGATCACCGTGGAGGGCGTGAAGGGGTGGCAGTTGCGGCTGCACGATCCGGCGGCTGCGGCCGAGCTGACCGGCGAGGTCACCGGCACCGGTCCCCGGGTGCTGCTCCACCCGGGCGGCACCGCGGTCGTGGACGTCACGCACTGGTCCTCGGCGCGCGACATCCGGGTGTTCCGGCTGGTGCGGCCCACGGCGGACGGCGACCGGGAGGTGCTGGCGACCAGCGAGCGGGCCGGGCACAGGTACCGGTCGGACAACTGGACCCTGCTGCTGGAGGGCCGGCAGCTGCTGGTGGTCGAGCAGGGCGAGGACTGGTCCCTGACCGTCCGCCCGGCGGACCTGCCGCCGTCGACGGAGACGGTGCGGTACGGCATCGGGGACCGCCGCGAGGTCTTCGCCTGGCCCGAGGGGACGGGGCCGGCCCTGTTGGAGGTCGACACCGCGGACGGAGTCCTGGTGGGACTGGAGGACCACGGCGGCCGGAGGCTGGACTTCGTCCATGTGATGGCGACGAACGGTGTCCAGCGGCTGCTGGTGCGGGCCGACCCGGCCCGGCGCGCGCTCGGCCCGTTCCGGTGCGAGGTGTCCCGCGGCCGGGGCGGTTGGCGGGTGGAACTGCGGCCGGTCGGGGACGTCCGGGAGCTGGTCGGGCGGGCGGACGGCACCGGCCACGACGTCCTGGCCTACACCGGGCCCCCGGCGGTGCTGCGGGCCTGGTCGCTCGCGGACGAGGACTCCTCGGTCGCGGTCGCGGTCGAGGTCGGCGGCCGGCGGATCGCGACCCGGTACGGCCCGGAGGAGTGGGCCGGGGCCATGCCGGTCGGCGGCCCGCCGGAGCCGGGCGAGCCGGAGCAGGTCCGGGTGGCGGGCCGGGGCCGGTGGCGGCTGGAGGTGGTCCCGCTCGCGGAAGTGCCCGCCTTCGACCGTCGCCTCGTCGGCCGGGGTGCCGAGGTGGTCCGCTGGGCCGGGCCGCCGGGGCGGCTGACCGTGCGGACCGCACGGCGGCACGGAGGGATCGTGGAGGCGACCGTGCTGGACGAGCAACTGAACCCGCTCGGGGTCACCAGCACGTCCGGTCGGCGGCGGCACGAGCCGGTGGAGCTGCCGTCCGGCCGTCTGGTGGCGGTCCGGACCTGGGGCGGCGACAGCCGTTGGCGGCTGGTCGTGCGGTGAACCCGCGGCTCCGCCGCTCCGGAGCATCGAACGTGCCGGGATGATGATGCCGTCATCGAATAATCCGCGAAAAGCCCGCCGCTGGCCGGATTTTCGCGGCTTCTGGCCGTTTATTTGTCTACAGATCATCGGACAAATCGAGAATTCCATGATTCCCCTCGAAAATACCTCGCCACGACTTCGGGGCGCCCTTAGTATCTGAACGAACACTTTTGGTTGGCGTTCGACCGCGGACAGCGAAGGGGGTCGTCATGGGCGAGCGGCTCCGAACCGTGCTGCGCCACGTCGCCTACCCGTTCCTGCTGGTCACGATGGTGGGGATAGCCGCCGCGGCCCTGCGCCTGCGCTGGGACCTCGACCGGGTGAACCAGCTGTTCCTGCTCGGCGTGATCGCTTTCATGTCCCTGCTCGAACGTTTGATTCCGTACGAACCGGAATGGTCTCCGAGTGTGCGCGAGTGGGGCTGGTACGGCGTCTACTTCCTGCTGACGATGATCGGTGGGGCACTTTCCCAGGTGCCCGTGGCCGCCCTCGTCGGCTGGTTGGCCCCGCCCCGTTCCGCGCTGCCGCCCTGGCTGGAGATCCCGGCCGCCCTGCTGCTCGGATCGCTGGCCAACTACCTGGTCCACCGCTGGTGCCACACCAGCCCGCGGCTCTGGCGGCTGCACGGCGTCCACCACGTGCCCGACAAGGTGAACGTCGGCAACAACGGGGTCAACCACCTGCTGGACGTGCTGCTCACCCAGGGCGCCGTCCAGCTCGCACTGGCCGCGGCCGGGTTCTCGGTGCCGACGGTGTTCGTGGTCGGCCTGTTCGTCGTCGCCCAGGGCTACTTCGTGCACGCCAACATCGACGTCCGGATCGGCCCGCTCAACCATGTGCTGGCCGGTCCCGAGCAGCACCGTCTGCACCACAGCACCGATCTGGCGGAGGCCGGGCACTACGGCTCCGACCTGTCGGTGTGGGACCACGTGTTCGGCAGCTTCACCTGGCGGCCCGGCCGCCGGCCGCTCGCGGTGGGGCTGGCCGACCCGGCCGGCTTCCCCGCCACCGGCCGGGTGGTCGCCAGCCACCTCCAGGCCTGGCGCCGCCCCGCCCGGGCCGAGCCGTCCCCGACCGGTACCACCTGAGCCGCGCCCGCCGTCCCGCCCGCCGTCCCGCCCCCGTCCCGCCGTCCCGCCCCCGGCCCTGTCCACCGTCCCGCCCCCACCGTCCCGCCCCCACCGCTCCTCCCGACCGGCTCGCCCCTTCGGCCGACCCGGCTTCCGGCCTGCCCGGAACCGGCGCGCGGCCGCTGTCCCCCGGCGCGCGCGGCGCTCCCGCAGCCCGCCCGCGCGCGCGAACGCAGCGACCCAAGGACTCGACTCGTATGACGGATTCCCGCTTCGTCAGCTCCCCGGACCTCTCCGAACCCTCCGAACGCCCCGTCCCCGGCGGCCCGTCCACCGCCCCGGGCGCCGGGCGGGAGAAGATCGCGATCATCGGGATCGGCTGCCGCCTGCCAGGCGGGGCCAGCGACCACCGCACCTACTGGCAGAACCTCCTCGACGGCAAGGACTGCATCACCCCGACCCCGCGCAGCCGCTACGACGTCGCCACCCTCGGCAGCCGGGACAAGGCCAAGCCCGGCCGGCTGGTCGGCGGCCGGGGCGGCTACATCGACGGCTTCGACGAGTTCGACCCGGCGTTCTTCGGCATCAGTGGCCGCGAGGCCGACCACATGGACCCGCAGCAGCGGAAGCTGCTGGAGGTGGCCTGGGAGGCGCTGGAGGACGGCGGACAGAAGCCGGCCGAACTGGCGGGCCGCGAGGTCGGGGTCTACGTCGGCGCGTTCACCCTGGACTACAAGATCGTCCAGTTCTCGGACCTCTCCTTCGACACCCTCGCCGCGCACACCGCCACCGGCACCATGATGACGATGGTGTCGAACCGCATCTCGCACTGCTTCGACTTCCGCGGCCCCAGCGTCTCCATCGACACCGCCTGCTCGTCCTCCCTGGTCGCCGTCCACCTCGCGGTGCAGAGCCTGCAGCGCGGCGAGACCGACCTCGCCCTGGCCGGCGGCACCCTGCTGCACATCGCCCCGCAGTACACGATCGCGGAGACCAAGGGCGGCTTCCTCTCCCCGCAGGGCCGCTCCCGCACCTTCGACGCGGCGGCCGACGGCTACGTCCGGGCCGAGGGCGTCGCGGTGGTCGCGCTCAAACGGCTCTCCGACGCGCTGCGCGACGGGGACCCGGTCCACGCCGTCGTCATCGGCAGCGGCGTCAACCAGGACGGCCGCACCAACGGCATCACCGTGCCCAACCCGGACGCCCAGGTCACCCTGATCGAGCGGGTCTGCGCCGAGGCCGGGATCCTCCCCGGCAGCCTCCAGTACGTCGAGGCGCACGGCACCTCCACCCCGGTCGGCGACCCGATCGAGGCGGGCGCCCTGGCCCGGGCCCTCGCCGTCGGGCGCCGCCCGGGGGACAAGTGCTACGTCGGCTCGGTCAAGACCAACATCGGGCACACCGAGTCGGCCTCCGGGCTGGCCGGGCTGATCAAGTCCGCGCTCGCCCTCGAGCACCGGACCGTGCCGCCGCACATCAATCTGGAACGGCTCAACCCGGCGATCGACCAGGCCGCCCTGCCGTACGAGATCCCCACCGAGGTCACCCCCTGGCCGGCCCACGAGGGCCCGGCCCGGGCGGGGGTCAACTCCTTCGGCTTCGGCGGCACCAACGCCCACGTCCTGCTGGAGGCCGCGCCGGAGCCGGCACCGGCGCCCGTGCCCGCCCCCGCCTCCGGGGCCACCGTTCGCACCGGGGACGCCGACCGCCCGCTCTGGACGGTGCTGCCGCTGACCGCCGGGGAGGCCGCCGCCCTGCCCGAACTGGCCGCCGGCGTCCAGGCCGAACTGGCCGGCGTGCGCGGCGGCAGCCCGGCCCGCCCGGCCGACCTCGGCCACACCCTCGCCCACCGCCGCCAGCACCACGACGCCCGGCTTTCGGTCGTCTACGACGCCCGCGAGCACGCCGCCCGCGCCTCGCTCGACGAGGCGCTCACCGCCCATCTGCGCGGCGAACCGCACCCCCGGGTCCTCACCGGCCACCGCCGCGAAGCCCGGCACCGCCGACTCGCCTGGGTCTTCACCGGGATGGGCCCGCAGTGGTGGGCGATGGGCCGCCGCCTCCTGGCCGCCGAACCGGTCTACCGGGAGGCCGTCGAGTCCTGCGCCGAGCACCTCGCCGAGCTGGCCGGCTGGTCGCTGATCGACGAGCTCACCGCCGACGAGGCGGACTCCCGGATGGCCGGGACCTGGCTGTCCCAGCCCGCCAACTTCGCCGTCCAGATCGGCCTGGCCGCGCTCTGGCGCAGCCGGGGCGTGCGGCCGGACGCGATCGTCGGTCACTCCACCGGCGAGGTCGCCGCCTTCTACGAGGCCGGGGTCTACGACCTCGCCGACGCGGTCAAGGTGGTGTTCCACCGCAGCCGGCTCCAGCAGCGGCTGGCCGGCACCGGCGGCATGCTCGCGGTCTCGCTCACCGAGGCCGAGGCGCTGCGCCGGATCCGCCCGTACGGGGGCGCGGTCTCGGTCGCCGCCGTGAACAGCCCCGGCGCGCTCACCCTGGCCGGGGACGCACCCGCCCTCGCCGAACTGGCCGCCGCGCTCACCGCCGAGCAGGTCTTCGCCCGCCCGCTGACGGTCGAAGTCCCCTACCACAGCGCCCGGATGGAGCTGATCAAGGACGAGCTGCTGGAGTCGCTCGCCGACATCAAGGCCCGCCCGGCGCAGACCCCGCTCTACCTCACCGGCCGCGAGGGCACCGCGCGCGGCACCGAGCTGGACGCCGGGTACTGGTGGCACAACGTCCGTGACAGCGTCCGCTTCCGGCAGGCCGTGGAGCGGCTCGCCGACGACGGCTACGGCCTGTTCCTGGAGATCGGCCCGCACCCGGTGCTGGGCCGCTCGATCCAGGAGACCCTCGAGGCCCACCCGGGCACGGCCGACCGGCCAGAGCCGCGGACCCTGCCCTCGATCCGCCGCCAGGAGGACGAACAGGCCACCTTCACCGCCTCGCTGGCCGCACTGCACAACCTCGGCGTCGAGGTCGACTGGTCGGTGCTCCAGCCCGCCGGGCGGATCGTCCCGCTGCCCCGCTACCCGTTCCGGCGCGACCGGCACTGGGTCGAGCCGAAGGCGGTCGCCGAGGTCCGGCAGGGGCGGGTCGACCACCCGCTGCTCGGCCGCCGGCTGCCCGGCGCCGAACCGGCCTGGGAGGCCCGGCCGGACGCCGAGGCGCTGCCCTACCTGGAGGACCACCGGATCCAGGGCGACGTGGTGTTCCCGGCCGCGGGCTATCTGGAGATGGCCGTCCAGGCGGTCCGCGCCCTCACCGGCGGGACGGACGCCGCCCTGGCCGACCTCGAGTTCCGCAAGGCGCTGCTGCTGCCGGACGACGTGAGCCGCGCCGTCCGGCTGACCCTCTGCGCCGAGCAGGGCACCTTCACCGTCGCCACCGGCGAGGGCCGCGAGCGCACCGTGCACGCCGTCGGCACCGTCCGCCCCGGTCAGCGCCGCCGGCCCGGCCGCCCGCTGGACGCGGAGGCGGTCCGCGGGCGGGCGCTGCGCCGGCTCGCCGGGCCGGACTGCTACACCGCACTCGCCGCGCTCGGCTACCACTACGGCCCCGCCTTCCAGGGCATCGAGGAGGTCTGGATCGGCCCCGGCGAGGCCCTCGCCCGGATCCGCCCGCCCGCCGGGCAGGGCGAGCACCACCAGGTGCACCCGGTGGTGATGGACGCCTTCTTCCAGACGCTGCTGACGCCCCAGCTGCTGACGCCCCGACCGCCGGCGGACCGGTCGGCGGACGGCCGGGGGATCCGGTTGCCGGTGGCGATCGGGGAGGTCCGGCTGGACGCGGTCGGCGACCGCCCGCTCTGGGTGCACGCCACCGTCACCCGGGACGCCGACGCCGAGCTCGTCGGCGACCTCGCGGTGTACGAGGAGCAGGGCGCCCCGCTCGGCGGGGTCACCGGCTTCCGCGCCGCCGATGTCGAGCGGGCCGCGACCGCGGTCGGCCTCGGCACCATCGACGGCTGGCTCGCCGAACCGGTCTGGACGGAGCTGCCGGCCGCCGGCGACACCCCGGACCTGCTGGCCGAGCACCCCGACCACTGGCTGCTGTTCGCCGACGGCGGCGGGGTCGCGGACGCGCTGGCCGAGCGGATCGCCGCGCGCGGCGGCAGCTGCCTGCGGGTCCGCCCAGGCACCGGCTACCGGGCCGGCGCCGACGGCCGCCCGGCCACCGTCGAGCCGGGCTCGGCCGACGACCTGGCCCGGCTGCTCGCCGACCGGCGGGCCGGGGGCGCCCCCGACCCGGCCGCCGTGGTCCACCTGTGGAACCTCGACCGCCCCGGGCTCGCCAGCGCCGACCCCGCCACCGCGGCCGGCCACACCGCCCCCGGTGCCTACAGCCTGGTCACGCTCGCCGCCATGCTGGCGGCCGAACTCCCCGACTGCCGCCTCCATGTGGTCACCCGGGCCGCACAGGCCACGGCACCCGGCGAACCGGTCGAACCCCTCGCCGCCCCGGCCTGGGGCATCACCCGGGTCCTGCGGCACCAGGAACTCCCCACCCATCAGGGCAAACTCGTCGACCTCCCGGCCACGGGCACCGCCACCGCCACCGCCACGGGCACCGCCACGGGCACGGACGCCGAGGCCGAGGCGCTGCTGCGCGAGTTCGCGCTGGCCGACGAGGACGAGATCGCGCTGCGCGGCGGCCGACGGCTGACCAGCAGGCTCCGGACCGCGGCGGGGCTCAGCCGCCCGCTGGCGCCGCGGCTGCGGGCGGACGGCGCCTACCTGGTGACCGGGGCGTTCGGGGCGCTCGGGCAACTGCTCTGCCGCACGCTGGTGAAGCGCGGCGCCCGCCGGCTGATCCTGGTCGGCCGCAGCACGCCGCCGCCGCGCGAGCGGTGGCGGACCCTCGACCCGGAGAGCCGGGACGGCCGGCGGGCGGCCTTCCTGCGCGAGCTGGAGGAGCTCGGGGCCGAGGTCGTCCCGGCCGCGCTGGACGTCACCGACGAGCCCGCGCTGGCCGCCTGGCTGGCCGAGTACCGCCGGCTGGACCGGCCACCGGTCCGTGGCGTCTTCCACCTCGCCGGGCAGGTCAGGGACACCCTGGTCGGCGAACTGGACCGGTCGGCCTTCGACACCGTGTACGGCCCCAAGGTGCTCGGCGCCCTCGCCCTGCACCGGCAGCTGGCCGGGGAGCCGCTCGACCACTTCGTGCTGTTCGCCTCGATCGCCTCCCTGCTGACCACCGCCGGCCAGACCAACTACGCCGCCGGGAACGCCTTCCTGGACGCCCTCGCCCATCACCGCCGCGCACTCGGCCTGCCCGCGCTGAGCCTGGACTGGGGCCCCTGGGCCACCGGGATGATCGAGGAACTCGGCCTGGTCGACCACTACCGGCACAGCCGGGGCATGAGCTCGCTCGCCCCGGAGACCGGCATGGCGGTGCTGGAGCGGGTGCTCGGCCAGGACCGGGCCCAGCTGCTGGTCGCCACCGTGGTCGACTGGCCGGTCTTCCTCTCCTGGTACCCGGCCCCGCCGCCGCTGGTGACCGAACTCGCGGCGGCCGCCCGGGAGTCCGCGCCGGCCGTCGAACGGACCGGGCTGCTGGACACCCTGCGGACGGCCGGCGAGGAGGAGCGCCGCGCCCTGCTCACCGAACTGTTCGGCGCGCTGGCCGCCACCGTGCTGCGGGTGCCGGCCGAGCGGATCGACCCGGCCGCGGGCCTCGGCGGCCTCGGCCTGGACTCGCTGCTGGCGATGGAGCTGCGGGCCCGGCTGAGCGGCGAGCTCGGGGTCACCCTCCCGGTGGTGGCGCTGCTCGGGAACGCCCCGGTGGCCGAGCTGGTGGCCCGGCTGCACGAGTCGCTGACCGAGCTGCTCGACGAGGAGCCGACCGGTCCGGGCGCGGCCGGGGTGGAGCGCTACGAGGACGAGTCGGCCCACCCGCTGACCCACAACCAGAAGGCGCTCTGGTTCCTCAAGCAGCTCAACCCGGACGGCTTCGCCTACAACATCGGCGGCGCGGTCGAGGTGCGGGTGGAGCTGGAGCCCGAGCTGATGGCGAGGGCCTTCCGGGCGATGGTCGAGCGTCATCCGAGCCTGCGGGCGAACTTCGCGCTGGACGGCGGCCGGGCGGTGCAGCGGACCTCCGCCGAGGTGGAGCCGGACTTCGACGTCTTCGACGTCGAGCACCTGGCCTGGGACGACATCCACGCGATGATCGTCCGCGAGTACCGCCGGCCGTACGACCTGGAGCGGGACCCGCTGGTGCGGTTCCGGCTGTTCCGGCGCGGCCCCGCCCGCTGGGTGATCATGAAGGCCGTCCACCACATCATCTCGGACGCGATCTCCACCTTCACCTTCATCGAGGAACTGCTGGCCGTCTACGAGGGGCTGCGCCGGGGCCGGGCGCCCGAGCTGCCCCCGGTCGCCGCCCGATACCTGGACTTCCTCAACCGGCAGAACGCCTTCCTGGCCGGCCGCGAGGCGCCGAGGATGCTGGAGTACTGGCGCTCGCACCTGCCGGCCGAGGTGCCGCTGCTCAACCTGCCGACCGACAAGCCCCGTCCGGCGGTGCAGACCCACAACGGCGCCTCCGAGTTCTTCGTCCTGGACGAGGAACTCAGCGCCCGGGTCCACGCGCTGGCCCGCGCGCACAACGTCACCGTCTTCATGGTGCTGCTCAGCGCCTACTACCTGCTGCTGCACGCCTACGCGGGCCAGGAGGACATCGTCGTCGGCAGCCCGGTGACGGGCCGCACCGACGAGGAGTTCGCCGGCGTCTACGGCTACTTCGTCAACCCGCTGCCGCTGCACGTCTCGCTGGCCGGCGGGCCGACCGTGGCCGAGCTGCTGGAACGGGTGCGGACCACCGTGCTCGGCGGGCTGGACCACCAGGAGTACCCGTTCGTGCTGCTGGTGGAGCAGCTCGGACTGCAGCACGACCCGAGCCGCTCGGCGGTCTTCCAGGCGATGTTCATCCTGCTGCACCACAAGGTGGCCACCGAGAAGTACGGCTACCACCTGGAGTACATCGAACTCCCGGAGGAGGAGGGTCAGTTCGACCTCACCCTGTCCGCCTACGAGGACGAGGCCGAGCATCGCTTCCACTGCGTCCTCAAGTACAACACCGACCTCTTCCTGCCCGCGACGACGGAGCGGATGGCCCGTCACTACGTCAACCTGCTCCGGGCACTGACCACGGCGGGGCCGGATCGGGCGGCCACCGGTCTGGAACTGCTCGGCGAGCGGGAGCGGGCCGTGACGCTCCGCCGGTGGAGCGGCGCCGACCGGCGGGTGCCGTTCGCCGAGCCGGTGCACGAGCTGGTGCTGCGGGCGGCGGCGGCCGACCCGGCGGCGCCCGCGGTGGCGGTGCCGGCCGAGTCGGGCCCGACGGCCCGGCTGACCTACGGCGAGCTGGCCGGGCGCTCCCGGCGGGCCGCCGTCCGGCTGCGGGCGCTGGGTGCCGGACCGGGCACGGTGGTCGCGCTCTGCCTGGAGAAGTCGCCGGAACTGATCGTGGCACTGCTCGCGGTGCTCCGCGCCGGCGCGGCCTACCTGCCGCTGGACCCCGGCCACCCGGTGGAGCGGCTGGCGCACCTGGTCGGCCACACCGGTGCCGTGCTGGTGGTCGGCGACGACCGCGAGCGGCTCGGCGGACTGCCGGCCCGGCTGGTCACCACCGCGGAACTCGGCGCCGACGGGTCCACCGGGGCCGACGGCCTCAGAAGGCACGACGGCTCCACCGAGCACGACGGCCTCGCCGAGCACGACGGCCTCGACGGCGACGACGGCTTCGCCGACGTGCCGGTGGGCCTCGACGATCCGGCCTACGTCATCCACACCTCCGGCTCCACCGGCCGACCGAAGGCGGTGCGGGTCTCCCACGGCAACCTCGCCTCGGCCTACCGGGCCTGGCAGGCCGAGTACCGCTTGGACACCGACGCCCGGACCCACCTCCAGATGGCCGGCCCCGCCTTCGACGTCTTCACCGGCGACGTGGTCCGCGCGCTGTGCTCCGGCGGCACCCTGGTCCTGGTCGGCCGGGAGCTGCTGTTCAACACCGCCCGGCTGTACGAGGTGATGCGCACCGAGCGGGTGGACGCCGCGGAGTTCGTCCCGGCGGTGGTCCGCACCGTGCTGGACCACTGCGAACGCACCGGGCGGGACCTCTCGTTCATGCGGCTGCTGGTGGTCGGTTCGGACGTCTGGAAGGTCGAGGAGTACCGGCGGCTGGGCGCCCTGTGCGGCCCGCGGACCAGGCTGGTCAACTCCTACGGGCTCACCGAGACCACCATCGACAGCGCGTACTTCGAGGGATCGACGGACGGGCTGGAGCCCAGCCGGATGGTCCCGATCGGGCGGCCCTTCCCGAACAGCGCCTTCCACCTGCTCGACGCCCAGGGCCGCCCGGTCCCGCCCGGGGTGACCGGTGAGCTGTGGATCGGCGGCTCCGGCGTGGCGCTCGGCTACCTCGGCGACGAGGAGCAGACCGCGCGCCGCTTCGCCACCCTGCCGCTCGGCGGTGCCGACGGCACCCGACCGGTCCGGCTCTACCGCACCGGGGACCTCGCCCGCTGGGACGCCGACGGCGGGGTGCACCTGCTCGGCCGGGCCGATTCCCAGATCAAGGTGCGCGGCCACCGGATCGAGCTGGGCGAGATCGAGACCCGGCTGGCCGAATGGCCGGAGCTGGCCGGGGCGGTGGTCACCGTCCGGCCGGACCGCGGCGGCGAGCACGTGCTCTGCGCGTACTGCGTGCCGGCGCCGGGCCGGACCTTCGACCACCGGGCGCTGCGCCGCCACCTGGCCGGGCAGCTGCCGACCTTCATGATCCCGACCCGCTTCACCGAGCTGCCCGCGCTGCCGCTCACCGCCAACGGCAAGGTGGACCTGGCGGCGCTGCCCGAGCCCGGCGCGGAGGCCCTCGAGGCGGCCGAGCCGCCGGTCACCCTCTACGAGGTCCGGATGGCCGAGCACTGGCGCACACTGCTCGGCATCGAGGATCCCGGACTCCAGCACGACTTCTTCGAGTCGGGCGGCTCCTCGATCAGACTGATCGAGCTGATCCACGGGCTCCAGTCGGAGTTCAACATCAGCATCCCGGTCAGCCGGCTGTTCAAGGTCACCACCCTGCACGGGATGGCGAAGACCGTGGAGCACATCGTCACCGGCCGGATCGAGGGCGCCCAGCCCTACCTGGGCTTCAACCAGGAGCAGCGGCAGACGCTGTTCTGCTTCCCGCCGGCCGGCGGCCACGGGCTGGTGTACCGGCAGTTCGCGGCGCACCTGCCGGAGTACCGCACGATCGCCTTCAACTACGTCTCCGGGGACGACAAGGTCGACCAGTACGCCGACCTGGTCGAGGCGCTCCAGCCGGAGGGCCCGTGCGCGCTGCTCGGGTACTCGCTCGGGGGCAACCTCGCCTTCGAGGTCGCCAAGGAGCTGGAGCGGCGCGGCCGCGCGGTGCCCAATGTGGTGATCATGGACTCGCACCGGATCCTGGAGTCCTTCGACCTCGCCGACGAGCACCTCCAGGCCTTCGAGACCGAGCTGGCCGAGCACCTCCACCGGCACACCGGCTCCGCCGTCGTCGCCCGGGAGACCCGCGAACAGGCCCGGGACTACCTGCGGTTCTGCAGCCGCACCCCGAACCACGGCGTGGTCGCCGCCGCGCTCAGCGTGATCTCCGACGACGAGAAGGTGGCGCTGTACGAGGCCGGCCGGGACGGCGCCTGGCACGGCAGCTCGGCCACCCGGACGGCGGTCTTCAAGGGCTTCGGCACCCACGCCGAGATGCTCGACCGCGAGTTCATCGCCCACAACGCCGGGCTCGCCCGGTCGATCCTCACCGGAGCCGCCACCCATGCGTCCTGAGACGGCCACCGGGCGGGTGCCGAGCCCGCCCGCCCCCGCACGAGAGCCCGCCCCCGCAGGAGGGACGGCGCCCGCAGGAGAGACGGCCCCCGCACGAGAGACGGATCCGACCATGCTCCGGCAGCACCCGCCGCTGACCTATCCGTTCGAGCCCAACGGTCTCGAACTCGACCCCCGCTACGCCGAGTTGCGCGAGCAGCCGCTCGCCCGGATCCGGATGCCGTACGGCGACGGCGCCTGGCTGGCCACCCGGTACGAGGACGTCCGGTCGGTGCTCGCCGACCCGAGGTTCAGCCTGGCCGCCGCGATGGGCGAGGACCAGCCCCGGATGCGCCCGGTGTCCCGCACCGGCGCGGGCCTGTTCTCCACCGAACCGCCCGAGCACACCCGGCTGCGCTCGCTGGTGGCCAAGGAGTTCAGCGCCCGCCGGGTGGAGCGGCTGCGGGTCCGGGCCGGGGAGCTGGCCGACGAACTGCTCGACGGCATCCTCGCCGCGGGCGGCCCGGCCGATCTGGTCGAGGACTTCGCGATCCCGATGCCGACCACCATCATCTGCGAGGTCCTCGGCATCCCCGCCGAGGACCACCGGATGCTCTGGCGGTGGGCGGAGACGGTGCTCTCCGCCGTCACCCCGGGCGAGGTGCTCGCGGTCGAGGGGCGGGCGTTCATCGACTACATGGCCGGGGTGCTGGAGCTGCGCGGCCGCGAGCCCGGCGAGGACCTCCTCACCACGCTGGTCCGGGCCTGCCGCGAGCAGCGGCTGATCGGCGAGGAGGAGCTCCTCTCCATCGCCTGCGACCTGCTGATCGCCGGCTTCGTCTCCACCACCAACCAGATCGGCAACTTCTTCCACCAGCTGCTGGTCAACCCCCGCGACCTGGCCCGGCTGCGGGAGCACCCCGAGCTGATCCCGAAGGCCGTCGAGGAGCTGATGCGCTACGTGCCGCTGCTCACCGGCTTCAGCCTGCCCCGGTACGCCACCGCGGACGTCGAGCTGGGCGGGGTGGTGATCCGCGCCGGAGAGGCGGTGATGATCGCGACCGCCGCCGCCAACCGGGACCCGGAGGTGTTCGAGGAGCCGGAGCGGCTGGTCCTGGACCGGCCGGGCAACCCGCACATCGGCTTCGGCCACGGCGTGCACTACTGCGTCGGCGCACACCTCGCCCGGCTGGAGCTCCAGGTGGCGATCGAGCGGGTGCTGACCCGTCTGCCCGGACTGCGGCTGGCCGTCCCCGAGCACGAACTGCGCTGGAAGGAGGCCTCGATGGTGAACGGTCTGCAGGCGCTCCCGATCGTCTGGTGACCGCCGCCGGCGGCAGGACCAGGCAGCTCCAGTCAAGGCAAGGACCACGAGGAAGGCCAGAGATGGCACGGCAGAAAGACCCCGCACCCCGGCGGGAGTCGATGATCGTCATCGGCGGCGGTCTCGGCGGCCTGTCCACCGGGTGCTACGCCCGGATGAACGGCTACCGCACCAGGATCTTCGAGATGCACGAGATCCCCGGCGGCTCCTGCACCGGCTGGGACCGCAGCGACTTCACCTTCGACTGGTGCATCAGCTGGCTGCTCGGCAACGGCCCGGGCAACGAGATGTACCAGATCTGGCTCGAACTGGGCGCGCTCCAGGGCAAGGAGATGCGGCACTTCGACGTCTTCAACATCGTCCGGGGCCGGGACGGCCGGGAGGTGCGCTTCTACTCCGACCCGGACCGGCTGGAGGCGCACCTGCTCGGTCTCTCACCGGCCGACGCCGCCCCGATCCGGGAGTTCTGCGCCGGGATCCGGACCTTCCGCAAGGCGCTCGCCGCCTATCCGTTCCTCAAGCCGGTCGGGCTGATGGGCCGGTTCGAGCGCTGGCGGATGCTGGCCTCCTTCGCCCCCCACTTCAACACCATCCGCAAGTCGATCACGTTGCTGATGACGGACTTCTCGCAGCGGTTCCGCGACCCGCTGCTGCGCGAGGCGTTCAACTTCATCCTCTACGAGAAGCACCCGGCCTTCCCGGTGCTGCCGTTCTACTTCCAGCTCGCCTCGCACGCCAACCACGCCGCCGGGGTGCCGGAGGGCGGTTCGCTCGCGCTGGCCCGGTCGATCGAGGAGCGCTACCTCGGGCTCGGCGGCGAGATCACCTACAACGCCAAGGTCGAGGAGATCCTGGTCGAGCGGGACCGCGCCGTGGGCGTTCGGCTCAGCGACGGCCGGGAGTTCCGCGCCGACATCGTGGTGTCCGCCGCGGACGGCCACACCACCGTGATGAAGCTGCTCAAGGGCCAGTACCTCAACGACACCTACCGGCGGCTCTACACCTCACTGATCGACGAGCCGGGCCAGCTGTCGCCCGGCTACGTGTCGCTGTTCCTCGGGCTGCGCAAGCCCTTCCCCGAGGGCGACCCGTGCACCACCCACCTGCTGGGCGAGCGGGAGACGGCCGAGCTGACCGGGATCCGCTGCCCCTCGCTGAACGTGCAGTTCCGCACCCGGCACTACCCGGAACTGGCGCCGGAGAACTCCACCGTGGTGTTCGCGACGTACTTCTCCGACATCGCCCCCTGGCGGGCGCTGCACGAGGGCCCCGAGCAGTCCTCCCGGGTGCGGCGCGGCGAGGAACTGCACACCCTGCCGGTCAAGCACGGCCGGGAGTACATGGCGGCCAAGCGGCGGGTCCGCAACGGCATCGTCGGTTTCCTGGACGAGCGGTATCCGGGCTTCAAGGCCGCGGTGGCCGTCGCCGACGTGTCCACCCCGCTGACCCAGGTCCGCTACACGGGCGTCTACGACGGTACCTTCCCCGGCTGGAACCCCTTCGTGGAGGGAGCCGAGACGGTGGAGGAGGAGATCAAGAAGAGCGGTCCGGTGCTGCCCGGGCTGTCGAACTTCTACCTCTCCGGGGTCTGGGCGACCATCGGCGGGCTGATCCGGGCGGCCGCCGCCGGGCGGCACGTCATGCAGTTCGTCTGCCGGGACGACGGGGTGGAGTTCACCGCCGGGATCGACCCGGGCGCCCCGATGCCGACCCACCTGGTCATCCCGGTGGGCCGGCCCGCGGAGCCGGGCCGGCGGACGGTGCCGCCCGCCGCGAAGGCCGCCGGCGAGGCCGGCGAGGCCGGCGAGGCCGCCGAGGGCGACGCGGGCAGCGAGGACAACGAGAACGTGCAGACGGGAGCCCTGGCATGAGGATCGAGAAGTGGGTGGTCCGGGAGCACCTGGACGGTGTGCCCGACGTCAACCGCGTCTACGAGAAGGTCGTGGAGGACGTCCGGATCGACCTGCGGCCGGACGAGATGCTCCTCCGGACCAGGTACGTCTCGGTGGACCCGTACCAGAACGGCCTGGCGCTGGAGACGCCGATCGGCCACCACATGGGCGCCGACTCGATCATGGAGGTGGTCGAGGCCGGTCCGGCGGCGGCGTTCGCGGTCGGCGACCTGGTGCAGGGCTTCGGCGGCTGGCGCACCCACGTCGTCCACAACGGCGCCGAGGAGCTGTGGACGACCGGCACCTTCCCGATGGTGTTCCCGGCCTACCGCCGGCTCGACCCGTCCTGGTACGACGAGCGGCTGCCGGTGTCCAGCGCGCTCGGCATCATGGGCGCGCCCGGGATGACGGCCTGGGGCACGCTCACCCGCTTCCTGGAGGTCCGGCCCGGGGACACCGTGGTGGTCAGCGGCGCCTCCGGCTCGATCGGCACCCTGGTGGGCCAGTTGGCGAAGCGGGCCGGGGCCGGCCGGCTGGTCGGCACCACCGGCTCGGCGGGCAAGGCCGAGTACCTGCGCGAGCTGGGCTTCGACGAGGTGGTGCTCTACACCCAGGGCGACGACGCGGAGAAGGCCCGGCAGGCGCTGCAACTCGCGGCGCCGGACGGCGTCGACCGGTACTTCGACAATCTGGGCGGCACGATCACCGACGCGGTGTTCACGATGCTGAACGTGGACAGCCGGGTGGCGGTCTGCTGGCAGTGGGCGACCACGGTGAACGGTGAGCTGACCGGGCCGAGGCTGCTGCCGTACATCATGTTCCCGCGCACCACGATCCGCGGCATCTTCGCCCAGGAGTGGTTCACCGAGCCGCTGCTGACGCTGATGCACCGGGAACTCGGCGGGCTGGTCCGGAGCGGGGAGATCCGCTACCACCAGACCGTGCACAAGGGCTTCGACGGGATCCCGGCGGCCTACCGCAGCCTCTACCTGGACCGCGAGCGCAACCGGGGCAAGGTCCTGGTCGAGGTCTGATCCCCGCCGGGGCCCGACCGGGTCCGGTCCGCCGGCGGGAGGGTGCGCCCCTCCCGCCGGCGGCGGATCACTCGTCGTCGAGGTCGATGTCGAAGCCGCCGGCGTCCGAACCGTCCGGGGTGCCGCTGATCGCGTACCCCTGGCGGCGCGCCTCGTAGCAGGCCACCGTGGCGGCGGCGGAGACGTTCAGCGAGCCGACCCGGCCCAGCTGGGGCACGAACACCACCTGGTCGCAGAGGGCGAGCGCGTCCGGGGTGATCCCCCGGTCCTCGTGGCCCAGCACGAAGGCGACGGCCGGGGTCAGCTCGGCGGCGAACATCGGCACCGCCTCGTCGGCCAGTTCGAGGCCGACCACCTTGAAGCCGTCGGCCTTCGCCGCCGCCACCGCCTCGGCGACGGTGGGGAAGTGCTCCACCTTCAGGTACTTGTCGGTGCCCATCGCGGCCTTCTGCGCGCCGGACGAGCGCACCGACGGGGTGTCACCGGTGAGGTAGAGCTTCTCCGCGCCCATCGCGGCGCCGGTCCGGACCACCGAGCCGACGTTGAACGGCGACTGGAGGTTCTCCAGGATCATCGCGAGCCGGAACTCGTTGCCACGCCGCCAGGAGCGGTGCAGCCGCTTCAGTTCGGTCCCGCGGAGCTGCTTCACGACGTCGTCCCTCGTCCACTCTCGGGGCCCTCGCCCGCCGTCGGGCGGGGCCGCGCTTCCAGAATCCGGAACCCGTTGACCGAGGTCAGCCGGGTGGTCGGCCAGCCGTGCTCGTTCAGCCACTTCTGCAGCGAGTCCGAGCCGAGGTGCTTCTGCACCACCAGGAAGGCCGAGCCGTCCGGGGTGAGCCGGTCCAGCCACTGCTCCAGCAGCCGCCGCAGCGCCGTCTTGCCGATCCGGATCGGCGGGTTGGAGTAGATCGCCGCGAACCGCAGTTCGGCCGGGACCTCCTCCGGCAGCGCGGCGTGCACGTTGCCGAGCCCCAGCGACCCGGCGTTGTCCCGGACCAGGTCCAGCGCGCGGCCGTTGACGTCCACCGCCCAGACCGGGAGCCGCTTGCGGCGGCTCGCCCAGGTCAGCGCGATCGGGCCGTAGCCGCAGCCGATGTCCAGGATCGGGCCGCGCACCCGGGGCGGCGGCGCCTGCTCCAGCAGGATCCGGGTGCCCGGGTCCAGCCGGTTGCGGGAGAAGACGCCCGCGTCGGTGCTGAGTTCCAGGGTGAGGTCCGGCAGGGTGACCGTGATCGGCCGGCGCTCGCTGGCGACCTCGGGTGCACCGGAGAAGTAGTGCGAGCCGGACATGCGTTTCCCCGTCGTTCGTAAGGGCCTCGGGGCCACCGGGAGGTGTGGGTAAGCCCTGCTGGTACGGCTCCGATCGTACCCCGGTGCCCGGCCGGGACCGTGTCCCGCGCGGTGGGGGCGGGCCGTCCCGGGGGTCGGGGCGTCCCGGGGTCAGGCCGTCCCGGGGGTCTTGCGGGTGGCCACGTTGATCCGGTTCCAGGCGTTGATGGTGAAGCAGAGCGAGATCAGTCGGGCCAGCTCCGGCTCGGGGAAGAGTTCGGCGGCCCGCTCGTACACCGCGTCGGAGACGCCGTCGCCGATGCGGGTGATCTGCTCGGCGAGCGCGAGGGCGGCCCGTTCGCGCTCGCTGTAGACGCCCTCGGGGGCCTCGCGCCAGACCGGGAGCAGATAGATCCGCTCGTCGCTCTCGCCGGCCTTGCGGGCGTCCTTGACGTGCATGTCCAGGCAGTAGGCGCAGCCGTTGAGCTGGGAGGAGCGGACCTGCACCAGCTCGACCAGCGCCGGGTCGAGGCCCTCGCGGGCGGCGGCGTCCAGGGCGATCATCGCCCGGAACACCTTGGGGGCGGTGCGGGCGAAGTCGAGCCGGGCGGCGGGAAGGGGGGTGGTGGTGTTCGTCATGGGTACGAGCCTAGGAACGGGATGCACCCCGGGCGGGGTGCATTCCGGGACCGTTCCCCCGGGTCAATTCCCCGGGCGGGCAACACGCCGGGGCGCCGGTGGCGCGTCGCGTCCGGCCGGTGGCGGACGGATACTGCGAGTACCCCGCCGAGCGGGACCGACGGGCCGGGGGAAGCCTCCGAGGAACCTTCGAGGAACGAGGACGGACACCATGCCGCAGAACCACGAGGACTACCTGGACGAGGTCGACGAGGCCGTGGAGCCGGAGAACGGGGCGGCGGAGGACGAGTACGACGAGCTGGCCGAGCGCCGCGCACTCGGAGCGGACCCGGCCACCGAGGTCGCGGACGTCGCCGAGCAGAGCCGGACCGTCCCGCTGGACGAGGACGAGTACCGCGAGTAGCCGGCGGACCGGCCCCGGGAACGAGGGCGGCTACAGCGCCCCGCGGCGCTGGAGCCAGGTGAACGCCGCCCAGCCGGGGAGCACCGGCAGGACGAAGGTGAGCAGCCGGAAGAGCGCGACGGCGGCCAGCGCCCCGCCGCCGTCCGTGTACACCTGCAGGAGGCTCGCCAGCGCGGTGTCCACGAAGCCCGCCCCGCCGGGGGTGGGGGCGGCGTTCCCGGCCGCGTTGCCGATCAGGAACACCACCCCGACCGAGGCGAAGGACGGTTCCCGCCCGACCGCGCGGGCGCAGCAGTACAGACAGGCGATCAGGGTCAGCGACACCAGCAGCTGCCCGGTGAAGCCGACCGCCAGCCGCCCCGGGTTGCGCAGCAGCTCGACCAGCCGGGGCAGCACCTCGGCGGTCAGCGGGCGCAGCCGGGCGGCCAGCCAGCGCCTGGCCGGCGGCACCGCGGACACCGCGGCGAGCAGGGCGCCCGCCGCCGCGAGGCCGCCGGCCACGGCCGGCAGGGCGTCCAGTTCGGAGCCGCCGGGCTCGACCCCGGTCAGGTAGACGAACGCGCCGAGCTGGAGCAGGTGCAGGACCAGGCCGAGCAGCTGGCCCACGCCGACGCTGGACAGCGCCTGCGCGGTCGGGATGCCGGCCCGCTGGAGGAAGCGGGTGTTCAGGGCCACGCCGCCGACCCCGCCGGGGGAGACCAGCTTGACGAAGGACCCGGCCAGCTGGGCGAGCACGGCGTTGCGGAAGTCCAGCCGCTCCGGGACGAAGCCGACGAAGCCCATCGCCCCCGCGACATGACCGGCGGCCGCGGCCAGGACGGCGAGGGCGAGCCAGAACGGGTCGGCGTCGGCGATGGTCGCGATCGGGTTCTGCTCGGTGGCGAACAGCTGCGGCAGCAGCAGCCATCCGGCCGCCACGCCGCCGACGACGGCGAGCAGGGTGCGGGGCCGCAGCCGCTCCAGCCGGACCGGCCGGACCGGCGCCTGCGGGCGGCCGCGGAGCACCTCGGCGCGGATCCGGTCCAGCAGGTCGGGGCCGGTGGCGGGGGCCGGGTCCGCCGCGGGCGCGGGGTCGGCGGCGGGCGCCTCCGGACCGGTGCGCTGCGGGGGCACCCGGGGCGCGGCCGTCGCGGCATCGCGCCGGGCGGCCTGCTTGAGCGCCGCCCGGGTGCCGCGGGCCAGCGCGATGGGCTGGAGCAGCGGGAGGGCGGCGGCGACCGCGTCCGGGCCGAGCACCGACACCGCCGCGCGCACCGAGCGCTCGGCCCCGGTGCGCAGCGCGAGCGTGGTGAGCAGCTGGGCGACGTCGCTGAGCAGCACCAGCTCCCCGGCCGCGATGTCCCCGTCCGCGAGGCCCACCAGGTGCACCGCCCCCGCCGGGTCGACCAGCAGCGCGGCGGGCACCAGCGCGCGGTGCGCGATGGCGCGCCGCTGGAGCAGCGCCAGCTGGCCCCAGACGTCGGCGAGCAGCGCGTCGGTGACCTCCTCGTCGGCCAGCTCGTCCAGGGTGCGGCCGGGCAGCCTCAGGTAGGCGACCAGCGCGGCGTCCCGGCCGAGTTCGGCGGTGGCGGCGACCGGGCGGGTGCGGACCCCGGCGGCGACGGCCGCGTAGGAGACCAGGGCCTCGTGCTCCAGGCCGGTGCGCAGGGAGCGCAGGGCGCGCGGGTGCGGGGCGGTGCGCAGTCGCAGCCGGCGCCAGACCCGCTGCACCAGGGCGGCGGTGACCGCCTGCCGGTCGAGCAGCTGGACGTCCAGGTCGGGGCGGTCGCCGTGCTGGCGGACCAGAGAGCGGTCGGGGCCGTCCGGGGTGACGGAGACCGGGTGCAGGCCGGCCTCGCGCAGGCTGTGCAGGAGCTGTCCGCGCCGGGGCCGGGGGTCCGGGGTGCCGACGGCCCAGCGGGTGCCGTGGGCGGCCGTCCAGCCGATCAGCACGCCGAGCAGCAGCGCGGTCGGGGTGGCCGCCCCGGCGGCGATGCCGGCCAGTGCGGACAGGGTGAGGACGGTCCACGGGACCCGGCGTTCGCGGGACGCGGAGGCGGTGAGGAAGGCCAGGACGGGGGCCAGGTAGCCGTAGACCGGCTCGGTGTGGGCGAGCGGGGCGCCGGGCAGCGGCCGGGTCAGCGCGGAGACCAGGGAGAACGGCGCGGGGCCGTCGATCCACAGCGCGAGGAGGAGCGTGACGCCGTACGCCAGGACGGCGGCCAGCACGCCGTCCGCGAGCTGCTGGAGGACGTGCCGCCGGTCCGTCCCGGGGGCGAGCAGCCGGCGGGCGGCCGAGCAGCCGGGCAGGAGCAGTACGGCGGCCGTGGTGAGGCCGGTGGCGACGCCGCCCAGCGGGTGCGGGACCAGGGCGGCGGCACCGCCGACGTCCTCGGCGAGGCCGTTGGTGGTGGCGCGGGCGTAGTCGGCGGACAGCAGCGTCAGGGCGATCGCGCAGAGGCCCGCGAGCAGCCGGATCAGCGCGGCCGGCTGCCGGAGCCGGCCGGTGGCGGCTATGCCCGGGGGGCCGGGCGGGGGCGGGGCCCCGCCGGACGGGCCGCCCGCCGCGCCGTCCGCCGTCCCGCTCACCGCGCCGTCCGCCGCGCTGCCCGACCTGCCGCCCCCCGTGCTGTCGTCCGTGCCCTCGACCGTGCCGCCGGTCCTGCCGTTCGTCGCGTTCCCCGCCACATCCGCCACGGACGGCATGCTCCCACGAGCCCCCGGCAGCGTGTCTCGGGGCGCGGGGCGGGCCCGCCGTCACTACCCTGCGTCCCATGAGCGCCTGCGAAGACCTCGCCGCCGCACCCCGGGACCTCGCGCCCCTGCCACCCGTGGACGGCTGCGCCGACTGCCTGGCGCAGGGGCGCCGGGACTGGGTGCACCTGCGGCTCTGCCTGGACTGCGGCCGCATCGGCTGCTGCGACTTCTCGCCGCAGCGGCATGCCACCGCGCACTTCCACAACAGTTCCCATCCGGTGATCCGCTCCTACGAGCAGGGGGAGGACTGGCGCTGGTGCTACGTCCACGAGCTCATGGGGTGACGGCCCGGCCGGCGTTCCGGCCGGGTTGACGTCCGGGTGCCCGTGGGTCGAGGTGTAACTCCTGGCAGATCTGGACATAACGCCCGTACGGTCCTCGGTCGGCGCCTGTCCGGCCGGCGGCCGCCGAAGGGAGCCGAGATGACCAGGCAAACAGCGGGAAGCCCGCACAAGCTCCGCCGCGGCACCCAGGAGCTGCTGGAGCGCCGGGGGATGGCCACGATGCCGATCGCGCTCCCGCCCCGTCCGGCCGGCACCGCGCGGGCCGCCGCCGGAACCGCGAGCGCCGCCTTCCGGCACGGCGGCCGGGACTCCGCGACCGCCGTCCCGCACTCCGTGCCCGCGCACCACGCCGAACTCAAGGGCCATCGCCACCGCGGGGCCGAGAAGCACAGCGCGCACTGAACCGCCGGTGCGCCCCGGTCTCCGGCCTGACGTGCGGTCAGGGCCGGCCGGGGCGCGGGGCGGCGCTGCCGGTGGCGCTGTCGGTGGCCTGCGGTACGTTCGGGGTGATCGAGGTCGGCGGGCGAGCGGGGGGCGAGGGCGATGGCCGAGCTGATGACGGAGGAGCCGGTCGAGCTCCAGCTGGAGCGGTACCGGACGGAGCTGACCGGGTACTGCTACCGCATGCTCGGCTCGGTGTTCGAGGCCGAGGACGCCGTGCAGGACACCATGGTCCGGGCCTGGCGCGGGCACCGCGGCTTCGAGGGCCGGGCCGCGTTGCGCTCCTGGCTCTACCGGATCGCCACCAACGTCTGTCTGGACGCGCTGAACGGCCGCAACGCCCGGGCCCGGCCGATGGATCTGGCCGGCCCGTCCACCGTGGCCACCGCGACCGACGCCCGACTGCCCGAGATCGCCTGGCTCGGCCCGGCGCCGGACGGCCGGGTGCTGGCCGAGACGGCCGACCCGGCGGAGGTGGCGGCGCAGCGCGAGTCGGTGCGGCTGGCCTTCGTCGCCGCGCTCCAGCGGCTGGCGCCCCGGCAGCGGGCGGTGCTGATCCTCCGGGAGGTGCTCGGCTGGCGGGCCAACGAGGTCGCCGAACTGCTCGGTGTCACCGTCGCCTCGGTGAACAGCGCGCTGCAGCGGGCCCGGGCCGCGCTCGCCGCCGACCCCGCCGCGACCCGCCCGGCCCCGACCCTGGACGAGGACCACCGGGCCCTGCTGGCCCGGTACGTCGCCGCGTTCGAGGCGTACGACATGGACGGTCTGGCGGCGCTGCTGCACGAGGACGTCACGCTCAACATGCCGCCGTTCGCGCTCTGGCTGACCGGGCACGCGGACATCCGGGAGTGGATGCTCGGCCCCGGGAGCGGCTGCCGGGGCTCCCGGCTGGTGCCGGTGGTGGCCAACGGCAGCCAGGCGTTCGGGCAGTACCGGCCGAGCCCGGCGGGCGGGCACGAGCCGTGGTCGCTGATCGTGCTGGAGGTGTCAGCGGGCCGGATCACCGGGGTCACCAACTTCCTCGACACCGAGGTGCTCTTCCCGCTGTTCGGTCTGCCCCCTCGGCTGGAGGCCGGGGAGTAGCCCGGGGTCCTCGCCGTGCTCCTCGTCCGGTTCGGCGAGGAGCACGGCGGCCAGCCCGCTGAACGCGAGCAGTTCGCGCAGCGGGCCGTTGGCGTTGCGCAGGACGAGCCGCACGCCGTGCCGGGCCGCGGCGCGCCGCAGCCGGGCCAGGGCGTCGACCACGGCGAGGTCGGGGGCGGCCAGCGCGCCCAGGTCGCAGATCAACGGAGGGGTGGCGGATGTCCGGGTTTCGGTCTTCACCCAGGGGAGACCGCTCCGGCGCCCGGGGCTCATCGGCCCGCCGGAAAGTTCTCGGGAAAGTCCTCCGGAAGAACTTCGCCGGGGAGCGATGAGTTTCGCCCGGCCGCCCGGTCTACCCCTCCGAAAGCGCGGCACCGGGCCGCGCGCACCGAACAGAGGGAACCGCCACGATGACCGAGAACCTCGGCACCCTGTCCGTCGTCCGCGAGCTGCCCGCCACCCCCGCCGAGGTGTTCCGCGCGTATGTCGAGCCGGAGCAGTTCGTCCGCTTCTGGGGCCCGGTCGGCACCAGTGTCCCGCTGGAGACCGTGACCATCGAGCCGGAGGTGGGCGGGCGTTTCGACAGCACGATGGTGCTGGAGGCCACCGGCGACCGCTACCCGGTGCGCGGCCGGTTCACCGCGGTCCGCGAGGGCGAGCTGCTGGAGTTCCTGGAGGAGGGTGTCGGCCTCACCGGCCGGATCACCCTCACCGACCTCGGCGACGGCCGGACCGAGGTGCGGATGGAGCAGGAGAACGTCCCGGCGATGTACCTGGGCCCGGAGGCGGAGGCCGGCCACAACTCCAGCTTCGACCGGCTGGTCGAGCACCTCGCGGCCCGTCGCTGAGGCCGGCCGGCCCCGGCTGGCAGAGTGGGGCGCACATCGTCCCCGAGCCCGAGGAGGGCCCGCCGTGCCGGTCGAGCCGTTGAAGTCCCGTGAAGAGTGGTTGGCCTCGTTGCCGCGGATCTACGCGGCCGCGGGGTGCGTCCTGCGCGACGCGTCCGGGCGGATCCTGCTGGTGAAGGCCGGCTACCGGGAGCACTGGCAGTTCCCGGGCGGGACGATCGACCTCGGGGAGGGGCCGGCCGAGTGCGCGGCCAGGGAACTGCTGGAGGAGACCGGCATCGTGCGCGAGGCCGGTGAACTGCTGGCCGTCTCCTGGACCCACCCCTCGGGCGAACTCGACCATCCGGCCGGGCACTTCCTGTTCGACTTCGGCAGCGTCCCGGACGGCACCCCCGTGACCGTCCCGGCCGGAGAGCTCGACGACCACCGCTGGGTCGAGGACCACGAGGCGCTCGAACTCCTCGGCCCGGCGCGCTCGTTGCGGCTCCGTGCGGCGCTGGAGGCGAAGGCCGACGGCGGGGTGCGGATCGTCACCACCCACGTGTCGGGCTTCTGACCGCGACCGGTGTCCCGGGGGCGCGCCCGTCCCGCGGCCCCCGGAACGGTCCCGGTCAGCCCTGCTCGGTGCCGGTGGCGGTGCCGTCGCCGCCCGGCTGGAGGAACGCGGCGAGGATCTCGACGACGAACCGCTCGATCCCCTCCTTCCGCACACCGAGGTCGTCCAGCACTCCGGCGCCGTTCTCCAGCTCCAGCAGCGCGAGCAGGATGTGTTCGGTGCCGACGTAGTTGTGACCGAGCTTCAGCGCCTCCCGGAAGGTCAGTTCCAGCGCCTTCTTGCCCCGGGCGTCGTACGGGATCAGCGCCGGCACCTCGGCGGCCGGGGCGGGCAGCACCGCCGTCGCGGCGGTGCGCAGTGCCTCCGGGGTGACGCCCTGGTCGACGAGCGCCCGCGCGGCCAGGCCGTCGGGTTCGACCAGCAGGCCGAGCAGCAGGTGCTCGGCCCCGATCTCGGCGTTCCCGGCCCGGCGGGCCTCCTCCTGGGAGGCCATCACCACGTGCCGGGCCCGGTCGGTGAACCGGCCGAAGCCCTGGCTGGGGTCGAGGTCGTTGGGTGTGGCCGGGTCCTTGGGCACGAAGCGCTTCTGGGCGGCCTGCTTGCTGACGCCCATGCTGTGGCCGATGTCGGTCCAGGAGGCGCCGGAGCGGCGGGCCTGGTCGACGAAGTGGCCGATCAGGTGGTCCGCGAGTTCGCCGAGGTGGTCGGCCGCGATGACGGCGTCCGAGAGCTGGTCGAGCGCGTCCGGGTGGAGCTTCTTGATCGCGTCGATCAGGTCGTCGAGGCGCAGCGGAGTGCTCTTGGGAACGATCGGATTCTCCATGCCGTCAACCGTAGGTTGTCGATGCCGCATCGTCAACCATCGGTTGACGATTGGGCGAGTTGGAGTATCAGGGGGCCAGCAGCCGGCCGCGGACGGCGGCGAGGTCGGCGGCGGAGACGCCGGCGGCCGTCAGTCGGGCGACCGGGTCGAGGCCGGCGAGGGCGGCGTGCACGGCGGCTTCGGCGGTGGTGCCGGCCTCGGCGAGGACGGCGTCGATCCGCCGGTACTGGTCCGGGAGGCCGAGCATGCCGTAGAGGGGGCGGACATTGGGGGCGCTCAGCAGGTAGTCGGCGACGATCTCGGCGGGCTCGACCTCGGCGAGGGCGAGCAGCAGCAGCGCGGCGAGGCCGGTCCGGTCCCGGCCGGCGCCGCAGTGCACGACCAGTCCGCCGGGGCGGGCGCCGGCGATCGTCGCGATCAACTCGGCGGCGGCGTGCGGGCAGTGGTCCAGATAGGGGCGCAGGGCGAGCGGCGTGCCGTCGAGCCGGCCGTAGGTCTGCCACCAGTCGGGGCCGGCGAGCTCGTCCAGCGGGACCCGGACCAGTTCGACGTCCCCGGGGAGCGGGAGGAGCGGCTTGTACTCCTCGATGTTGCGCAGGTCGACGACGGTGCGCACGCCGTGGTCGAGCAGGGCGTCCCAGCCCTCGGCGGTGAGGCGGTCGAGGTTGTCGGCCCGGGCGATCGCGCGGCGGGTGGTGCGGGCGCCGCCGGTGGTGGGCAGTCCGCCCAGGTCGCGGACGTTGAGGCAGCCGTCCCAGACGAGCGTGCGGTCCTCGGTGGCGGTGGTGCGCGCTTCTGCCCGGTTCATCAGGTCCCCGTTTTCCTCGGCGAGGGGGTCCCGTTACCCCCTCGTGATGTGGACTACCGGTGGGGCGGGATGGTTCCTCGGATCGTCCGATGATCAGAGCGTGACGGTCCGACAGCGGTCAGGCAGTGGTCCGACTGTGGCCGGGCAGTGGTCCGACCGTGGACCGATCGTGGCCGGGCAGCGGTCCGACCGTGGCGGGTCGGCGTCCGGGCGCCGCTCAGGCGGCGGCGGCCTCGGTGCGGACCAGCTTCTCCATCGGCTGCGCGGCGGCCTGGCCGAGCAGCGACCCCGCCGCGATCGCGCCGACCAGCAGCACCGTGGACAGCCACGCCATGGTCGCCACCGGCAGGGTGAAGGCCCCGGCCACCCGGGCCACGCACTCGGCGAGCAGCGCGGAGCCCCAGACCACGGAGAACAGCCGCTCGTAGCGCCGGAACGGCCGCGAGCCGGCGGCGAGCCGGTCCCAGGCGGCCTCCCTGGCGGTCTCGCCCTTGGTGAGGAAGGGCCGCAGCGCGGCGGACATCAGCGGTCGCGCGGTCAGCGCGGAGCCCAGGATCGCCAGGGCCGTGAAGCCGCTGAGCACGGCCTCCTTGGCGAGCATCAGCCGGGCGTCGCCGCTGACGGCGGTGAGCAGCAGGCCGACCAGGTTCACCCCGAGCATCAGGGCGGCGAAGCGGTTCAGCGTCCGGTCCTTGACCAGGCCCAGGACGGTCCGGGCGACCGGGAACACGCTGCTCCAGGCGAGGGCGGCGAACTCGCTCGCCCCGAGGCCGGAGTGGAGGAGGTAGTAGGCGGCGAGCGGGCCGGCGATGTCGACGGCGAGCGGGCGGAGGGCCTTGACGAGCGGCTGCGGAGCCTTGGCGGTACCGGTCGCGGCGGCGCTGGCGGCGCTGGCGGCGCTGGTGGCGGTGATCTGGCTCATGGTGGGTCCTCCCCGGACTGGCTGCTCGGTCGGCGGGCCGTTGCCCGCTCCGTCGTGCCTCCAGTGTTCCGATCGGGGCCCGTTGCCCAGCAGTGCCGTCCGTTGCGGGATCCGCATGACAGTTGTCACGGCGCGCGCCGTGACGGTGCCGCTGTGCTGCCGACTCCTCTGTCCGGTGGCCGAGTTGACCTTGCGTCGGCCTGACGTCCGGTCAGTCGCGCTCGAACTCCCAGAGTGCCCGGCCCAGGGTGTCCGCGCAGTGCACGGCGGTGAAGCGCTCGTCCTCGGCCGACAGGAACCCCTGGGCGACGCCGCGCAGCACCGTGCGCGCGGCCGTGTCCGCCCGGGTCCAGGCACCGGTCAGCACCAGCGCCGTGCCGACCAGCTCCGCACGCTGGATCCGGGCCACCGGGACGGCCAGCAGCATCGTGTTGACCTGCTCCAGCTCGGCGGCGGACAGATAGGTCTCGCCGGTGCCGCCGTCGCGCTCCCGGTCGAGCCGGCGGCGCAGCTCGGGCAGCCCGTAGTGGCGGACGGCGGCCACCGAGTCGTCCAGCGCGACCTGCCAGCGCGGCCCGGGCAGGACCTCCCACCAGACGTCCTCCCGCACCGGCAGCAGCTCGCCGATCCGGGACCGCCAGGACTCGATGCCGTAGACGGCGCGCGGGTCCGGGCGCGGTCCGGGGAGGGCCGCGGCGGACCAGTCGGCGCGGCGGACCAGGCTCAGGTCGAAGGTGTAGCGGACCCGGTCACCGGCCTGCCGTTCGACCACGCCGACCATGGCCCAGTGGGTCGGGTCGGGGAGGGCGAAGGTCCGCCGCCCGCCGGTGAGGCCCAGGAGCCGGAGCGCGGGCGCGAGGTGGTCGCGCAGGCCGCGTTCGTGGAACTCGCGGGCGGTGGTCATGACGGTTCCTGGGGGTCGGAGCAGGCAGTTCTCGGCGGCACCCGGGGCCCGGGAGGGGCGGGGCGCGGGCGGCGGCGGCCGGAACGGGTCGTTCACCTCCAACGTAGGCGGGCGGTGTCCGCGCGGCCGTGGGCGAAGGCCAGCAGGCCCCGGGACCTTCGCCCCGCGCCCGGGCCGCCCAAGGGCCCGGCGGGCGCGCGCCGCCGGGCGCGGTGCCGCCCGCACGCCGCGCCGGTGCCGCCCGCCGACCGCCCCCGCGCCGTCGGCTCCCCGCCCCGGTGCCGCCCGCCGACCGAGCCGGTGCCGGAGCGGGTAACGGTCGGGTCCACCGGGCCGGGGCGTTCGCCCGGATGGCGCATGATGTGGCGGGTGCAGAGTGCAGAACGCCCCGGAGCGGGCACCGACAGCCCCGTCGGCCGGTCCGGACCGGTCACGACGTCAGGCCCGCCCCCCGGCCCGCCCGCGCGCGAGGCCCCCGCCCCCGTCGATCTGACCGAGGCCGTCCGGGCCGCCCAGCGCGGGGACGAGGAGGCCTTCCGGCTCCTCTTCCGCAGCGTGCAGCCGGGTCTGCTCCGCTACCTGCGGGTGCTGGTCGGCGGCCGGCCCGAGGACGCCCAGGACGCCGAGGACATCGCCTCCGAGGCCTGGCTCCAGATCGCCCGCGACCTGGGCACCTTCGCCGGGGACGGCGACGGCTTCCGCGGCTGGGCCGCCACGGTCGCCCGCAACCGGGCCCTGGACCACCTGCGGGCCCGGCGCCGCCGTCCGGTCGCGGACCTGCCGTTCGACCACCTCGCCGAGCTGGCCGGCGGGGATGACACGGCCGGGGCGGCGCTCGCCTCCGTCGGGACCTCGGACGCGCTGGCGCTGATCTCCCGGCTGCCCCGGGACCAGGCCGAGGCGGTGCTGCTGCGGGTGGTGATGGAGCTGGACGCGAACAGCGCCGCCCAGGTGCTCGGCAAGCGCTCCGGCAGTGTCCGGATGGCCGCGCACCGGGGGCTGAAGCGGCTCGCCGAACTGCTGGAGCAGTCCTTCCCGACGGGTGGGGGCGGTGGTGCGGCCGGTGCCGGGATCCCGGCCTCGCGGTCGGTCCCCGACAACGGTCCGGCGGGCAGCGGGACCGTGCGGCAGGGCCGTGGAAGATCCGCGAGAAAAAGTTCTCCCCAGGGTGTGACAGAACGCCGGGCCGCGACGCTGAAGGACATGAGATGAGCACCAACCGACCACGTCGGATCGACCGTGACACCGCCGAGCAGCTGCTCGCCGGTGCCGTGGGCGGCCCGCCGGCCGGGCAGGAAGCCTCGCTCACCGGCCCGGACGGCAGCACCGGGCGCACGGGGTCCCCCCGGTCCGAGGCCGGACCGGGAGACCAGGTCGCCCGTGTGCTCGCCGCCGCCGCGGCGCCGGCGACGGGGGGCGAACTGGCCGGGGAGGAGGCGGCCCTGGCCGCGTTCCGGGAGGCTCGTCTCGCGTCCGCCGCAGCAGTACCCGCCGCACCCGCACCCGTCCGGAGACGTTCGATGGCCACCGCCACGCTGACCAGGGCCTTCAGTACGAAGGCCGCTGCCGTCGTGCTCGGTGCCACGGCGCTGGGCGGGGTCGCGGTCGCGGCCGGCACGGGCAATCTGCCGGTCCCCCTGGGCGGCGGTTCGGACCAGCCGCACCGGGGCGTGGTCGCCCCGGACAGCTCCGCCGCGTCGGCGGGCCCGACGGGCAGGTCCGAGGCACCGGCCGCCCGGCCGGCGAACCCGCCGTCGACCCCCGGCCCGACCGCCGGCGCGAGCGGCGGCGCGTCGTCCGCCGGTCCGTCCCGGCCCGCCACCGCCTCGGGCGGTCCGGCCGCCGCGGATCCGACCGCGGTCGATCCGTCCGGGCCGGAGAAGCGGGCCAAGGAGCCGCCCGCCCGCACCCCGGAGGAGGGCCGGGGCTCCTCGGCCCCCGTTGCCCATGCCGCCCTGTGCAAGGCGTTCGCCGACCGGGCGGGCAAGGGCGAACGCCCGAGGCTGCTGGTCGCCGACCCGCAGTTCGGCGTGCTGGTCGCGGCGGCCGGCGGGCCGGACAAGGTGGCGGAGTACTGCGCGCGGGCGCTCCTGCGCCCGGGCGACGACGACCACCAGGACACCTCCGGCCAGGGCTCCGGCTCCGGGGCCACCCGACCGGGCTCCGGTTCCGGCTCGGGCTCGGGAAGATCCGGCGGCGGCTCCGGCCCGGGTGGCGACGGCCAGGGCGGTGACAGCCAGGGCGGCACCGGTCAGGGCGGCACCGGTCAGGGCGGCGACAGCCAGGGCGGCAGGAACAAGGACGGCGGCTCCGCGGCCGTGGCTGGTGGCGTCGGTCCGGGTTTCGGTCCGGGCAGCACGGGCAACACGGCCGGCGGCAACGGCGGCGGCAACGGTGACGGCGGCAACGGCCGCACACCCAGGACCGCCACCGTCCCACCCGCGGCGGACCCGCCCGGAGGGCCGGGACCGGGGCCGGGCGCGGACCGCACGGCACGACCCGACAGCACCCCGGGCAACCGGAGGTGACCCAGAACTCCGGATGAGCGGCGGGCGAATCCCCCCGGGCCCGTCGTTCATCCGGACCGCTCCACCCCGCTCCATCGCAGTGCCCGCTCCACCGCAGTGACCGCACCACCGCAGTACCCGCTCCACCCGGACCCCGGGCGGACGGTCGGCCCCCCCGTGCCCACCGTCCACCCGGCCGGTCCGCCCGGACCGGCCGGCGCACCCCGGAACGCGCCGCCGGTCCGGACGGTCCGGACCCCCGCCGGCCCGCCCGCCCGCAGTCAGGGCGGGCCGGCACCCGCTCGACCTGCCGCACCGCACCGATCGTGACCCTCCACCGGGCACGACCACGAGCCGGCGGTCGGGGATCCGCTGCCCGGTTCCCCGGCCGCCACCCCTTCCCGCGGCGGGCCGTCGGCGGACCGGCCGGTCGCCCCCGGGGGCTATCGTGCACACGTGCACGAGGCGGTCCGGGACCCCGGACAGGGCCTCCGAGGGGAGCGGTGCCAGGTGATCGGACGCGCGCTGAACGGGCGCTACGAACTCGTCGAGATACTCGGCGTCGGCGGCATGGCCACCGTCTGGCGCGGGGTGGACCACGTGCTGGGCCGCCAGGTGGCCGTCAAGGTCCTCAACGGGGGGCTCGCCGACGACCCGAGGTTCGCCGAGCGTTTCGGCCGCGAGGCGCAGCACGCCGCGATGCTGGTCCACCCGAGGATCGCCATGGTCTTCGACTCCGGCCTGGACCAGGGCTCGCCGTACATCGTGATGGAGCTGGTGCAGGGCCGGTCGCTGGCCGTGCTGCTGGCGCAGCGCCCGGGGCTGCCGGTCGAGCAGGCGGTCGGGATCGCGGCGGCGGTCTGCGAGGGGCTGGCCCACGCGCACGCGGCGGGTCTGGTGCACCGGGACATCAAGCCCGGCAACATCATGATCACCCACGACGGCGGAGTGAAGGTGGTGGACTTCGGCATCGCCCGCGCGGGCTCCTCGCACAACCTCACCCAGACCGCCTCGGTGCTCGGCACCGCCGCCTATCTGTCGCCGGAACAGGCCACCGCGAGCGCGCTGGACGGCCGCACCGACCTGTACGCGGTCGGCTGCGTGCTCACCGAGATGCTCACCGGCGCACCGCCGTTCGCGGCCGAGACCCCGGTGGGCATCGCCTACAAGCACGTCGGTGAGCTGCCGCTGCCGCCCTCCGTCCGGCGGCCCGGCCTGCCGCCCGCCCTGGACGCGGCGGTGCTGCGGCTGCTCGCCAAGCAGCCGGCCGACCGCCCCGCCGACGCGGCCGCCGCGCGGGCCGAACTGCTGGCCTGCGTCCCGGGGCTGGTGCCCTCCGACCCGACCACCGAGCTGCTCGCCGCGGCCTTCCCGCAGGCCGCGCCGCCGCCGGCCGACCAGCGGCACACCACCCTGCTGCCGCCGCAGCCGGCGCCGCCGGCGCCCACCTCGGTGATGGCGCCGATCCCGGCCGCCGACCCGTTCCCGCAGGCCGAGCCGGTACGGGAGAGCCGCCGCCGGCCGATCGTGTTCGGGGCCCTGGGCCTGGCCGGTGCGGCCGGGGCGGCGATGCTCGCCCTCACCGCCTTCGACGACCCGTCCACGCCCGACGCGACCGCGCCGTCCGCCAGGCCCACCGCGACCGCGCCGGTCACCCCGGCCGCCACGCCCACGCCCACGCCCACGCAGGCTCCGGTCCCGGCCCCGACGGCCACCACCCCGTCCGCGCCGCCCCCGGCCGTGCCGACCACCCAGCCGCCGCACAACCAGGCCCCGCTGGTGCAGATCAACGCCCTTCGCCAGAGCATCGCGCAGACCCAGGTGGAGAAGGACCGGGCCCGCCAGATCGAGCTGCTGCGCACCCTCGACGAGGCCACCGCCCGGCTCAACGAGGGTCACCCCGACGACGCCGCGAACAAGCTGAAGAGCGCCCAGCGCACCGTCCGCGACCTCGCCAAGCGGCACGCGATCGAGGGCCAGACCTACCAGAACTGGAACTCCCGGCTCTCGTCCCTCATCACCTCGCTCAACGCCACCGCCGACCGGGACGACTGACCCGCGCCCGGAGGACGGCGGGCGTGCCCCGCGGGCCGGACGGTTCGGGCGGGCGGATCAGGCGCCGAGGAAGCGCTGGAGCTCGTCGAGGAGGTAGTTGGCGCCGGTGCAGCCGATGCCCTGGAACCACAGCTGGTCGTCGACGGGGAAGGCGCGGTGGGCCCGGACGGCCTCCAGGGCCTGCCAGCCGGGACTCGCGAGGGTCGCGGTGAGGCCGTTGCGCTCCGGGTCGCCGTAGCCGGCGTACAGGAGCAGGTCGCCGTCGGCCCTGGCGAGCTGGTCCGGCGGGAGTTCGAGGTCGGGCCGGTCGACGTTCTGGGAGTCGGGCCGGGGGACGCCGGCATCGGCGAGGACGGAGCCGGGGAAGGTCTGCCGGGCGTGGAGCCGGATCCCGCCGCCCTCGACGAAGCGGACCAGGCTGACCTTCCGGCCGCCCGCCCTGGCGTTCGCCAGCGCGGCGGTCACCTGGTTGACGTGCCGCTGGTACGAGGCCATGAACGCCGCCGCGGCGTCCTGCCGGCCGAGCGCCTCGGCGTGGGTCTGCAGATCGGCCTTCCAGGTGGCGCCGGTGGTGGCGGTGAGGACGGTCGGCGCGATCGCCCGCAGCTCGTCGTAGCGGCCGCCGTCCCGGGCCTGGTTGGACAGGATGAGGTCGGGCCGCAGCGCGCGGACGGCGGCGAGGTCCGGGGCGCCGATCGGCCCGACGTACGCGATCGGGGCGAGCCGGGAGGCGGGCCAGTAGTCGGGGAGGGCCGCGTCGGCCGCCGCCCGGGCCGCGCCGACCGGGGTGATGCCGAGGGTGAGCGCGGAGTCCAGTTCGGCGGTGTCCAGGACGACGACCCGCGCGGGCGCCCCGGGCACGGTGACCGGGCCGGTGACGGTGGCCACGGTGACGCTCGGCGGCGGGGTGGGGGAGGGGGTCTCGGCGACGGCCGCGAGGTCCATCGGCGGGGGTGCGGCGGACCGCTCGGTGCAGCCGCTGAGCGCGCTGCCCCCGAGCCCGCCGAGCAGCGCGGTCAGCAGGGTGCGGCGGGTGATCGGGGACATCGGCACCTCGGGCGGCTCGGACAGCGCAGACGGGCGGAAGGACACGGCAGCGCGTCGATTATGTCCGAATTGGTGCGTAAAACGTCGCTATGCGTCCACGGTGGCCGCCCATGGCGCGCCCGGCACCACCAGCGGAGTGCCGGTCACCGGGTCCGGCACCACCACCGACTCCAGCCCGAACACCTCGCGCACCAGCTCCGCCGTGACCACCTCGGCCGGCGGGCCCTGGGCGACGATCCGCCCGTCCTTCATCGCCACCAGGTGGTCGGCGTACCGGGCCGCCTGGTTGAGGTCGTGCAGCACCGCGACGACCGTCCGGCCGCGTTCCGCGTTCAGCCGGCGGACCAGGTCCAGCACCTCCACCTGGTGCGCGATGTCCAGGAAGGTGGTCGGCTCGTCCAGCAGCAGGATGTCGGTGCCCTGGGCGAGCGCCATGGCGATCCAGACCCGCTGCCGCTGCCCGCCGGACAGCTCGTCCACGCCGCGTTCGGCCAGCTCCGCGGTGGAGGTGCGCTCCAGCGCCTCGGCGACCGCGGCCTCGTCCTCCGCGGACCACTGCTGCCACCAGCTCTGGTGCGGCTGGCGGCCGCGCGACACCAGGTCGGCGACCGCGATGCCCTCGGGGGCGGACGGCGACTGCGGCAGCAGCCCGAGCCGCCGGGCGATCCGCTTGGTGGGGACGCGGGCCAGCTCCTCGCCGTCCAGCAGCACCGCGCCGCGGACCGGCTTCAGCAGGCGCCCCAGCGCGCGCAGCAGGGTGGACTTGCCGCAGGCGTTCGGGCCGACGATCACGGTCACCCGGCCGTCCGGGATCCGCAGGTCGAGCCCCTCGGCGACGGTGCGGGACTCGTAGGCGAGCGTCAGGTCCCGCGCCTCCAGGCGGTGGGAGACCCGCTTCACGGGATCGGCCGACTCGGTGTCGGGCAGCATCGGGACCTCCACGACTCAGGAACCTCCACGGCGGGAGCGGATCAGCAGCCACATCAGGTACGGCGCGCCGACCAGGCCGGTCACCACACCGACCGGCAGTTCGACGGGTGCCAGCAGCCGGCGGGCCAGCAGGTCGGCGAGCACCACGACCAGCGCGCCGGTGAGGGCCGAGCAGAACAGCGGGATCTGCGCCGACCGGGCCAGCCGCACGGCGATCTGCGGGGCCATCAGCGCGACGAAGTCCACCGGCCCGGCCGCGCCCGCCGCGCAGGAGGCGAGCACCACGCCGAGCAGGGCCATGCCGAGCCGGATCCGGTCCAGCCGCAGCCCCAGGCCGACGGCGGTGGCGTCGTCGAAGGAGATCGAGCGCTGGGCCCGCGCCGCCCACAGCGCCACCGGGGTGGCGGCCAGCAGCACCCAGGCGAGCCAGCCGGCCTGGTCGTACCCGGAGCCGTTCAGGCTGCCGGTCATCCACACCTTGGCGGCCTGCGCCTGGAAGCCGTCGCCCTTGGTCAGGAACAGCGAGGTCAGGGAGGAGAGCGCGACGGAGACGCCGATGCCGATCAGCACGAAGCGCTGGGCGTGCAGCCCGCGCCGCCAGGCCAGCAGGTACACCAGCAGACCGGCCGCCAGTCCGCCCGCGACGGCCGCGTACGGCACCTGGCCGGTGGAGCCGACCACGCCGTAGGCCAGCAGGCCGACCACGGTGGCGGTGGCGCCCCAGGAGACGCCGACCACGTCCGGGCTGGCCAGCGGATTGCGGGCGACGGTCTGGACCAGCGCCCCGGCCAGCCCGAGCGCGGTGCCGGCCAGCAGGCCGACCACCACCCGGGGCAGCCGGAACTCGCCGACCACCAGCTCGTGCGGGCTCGGCTGCCCGAACACCACCTTCAGCACCTCGCCGGGCGCCACGGTGGACTCGCCCAGGCAGAGCGAGGCGACGACGGTGGCGGCCAGCGCGAGCAGCAGGCCGAGCGCGGCGAACGCCGAGCGCCGGTGCAGCAGGAAGGAGGCCGGCCCGGCCCGCAGCACGGTGTAGCCGCGCAGGGCGACGGTGCTCATGCCGCCACCACCTTCCGCCGCCGGACCAGCGCGACCAGCACCGGGACGCCGACCAGGGCGGTCATCACCCCGGCCGGCACCTCGGAGGGCGGGAACAGCACCCGGCCGAGGGTGTCGGCGAGCAGCAGCAGCGCGGGGCCGAGCACGGCCGAGAGGGCCAGCACCCAGCGGTGGTCCGCCCCGGCCACCGCGCGTGCGGCGTGCGGCACGGCCAGGCCGACGAAGGCGACCGGCCCGGCCGCCGCGACCGCCGACCCGGTCAGCACGGTGGCTCCGAGCGCGCCGACCGCGCGGACCGGACCGGTCCGCGCGCCGAGGCCCTTGGCGGTGTCGTCGCCGAGCGCCAGCGCGTCCAGCCCGCGTGCCACGGACAGGACCAGCACCGTGCCGACGGCCAGGAACGGCAGCAGCTGCCGGGCGACGTCCGCGTCCCGTCCGGAGAGCGAGCCGACGTGCCAGAACCGGAACTGGTCCATGGCGGCCGCGTCGGTGGTGAGCACCAGGGTGTTGAGGGAGGCGATGAACGCGGAGATCGCCGCGCCGGCCAGCGCCAGCTTGACCGGCGCGGTGCCGCCCCGGCCGCGTCCGGCGAGCCCGTACACCAGCGCGGTGGCGAGCACCGCACCGGCGAAGCCGAACCAGACGTACCCGGTGAGCGTGGAGATCCCGAACACGGAGATCGCCACCACCACGCCGGCCGCCGCGCCCTGACTGACGCCGAGGATGCCGGGGTCGGCGATCGGGTTGCGGGTGATGCCCTGCATGACGGTGCCGGCGAGGCCGAGCGCCGCGCCCACCGCGAGGCCGACGACCGTGCGCGGCAGCCGCAGCTCGCGGACCACCACGGCGTTGGTGCTGTCCCCGCCGTGCAGCAGGGCGTCGACGGTGTCGCCGAACGGGACGGTGCGGCTGCCGACCGCCAGGCTCAGCAGCACGGCGCCGGCCAGCAGGGCCAGCGCGGCGGCGAGCCACAGTATTCGGCGGCGCAGCAGCCGGGCTCTTCCGGGTGCGGTGGTGTCGGTCATGGCTCTCTCTCGCAGATAGCTCAGGCAAACCTAAGTTCCGCGTCGAAGCCTGGGCAAATCCCCCCGGCCCGCTCCCGCCCGGCACCGGCCCGACCGGGCCGGTTGGATAGCCTGGCGGCATGCCTGTGACCTCGGACGCCCCGCTGACCGTGGGTTTCGACCTCGACATGACGCTGCTCGACACCCGTCCCGGGATCCGGGCCACCTATCTGGCGCTGTCCGCCGAGACCGGTACCGCCATCGACGCCGACCTGGTGGTCACCCGGCTCGGGCCGCCGCTCCTCGACGAGCTGCGCAACTGGTTCCCGGCGGAGGAGCTGGACGCGGTCGCCCACCGCTACCGCACGCTCTACCGGGACCACGCCTTCGCGCCGACGGTCGCCCTGCCGGGCGCGCACGCCGCGCTGGAAGCGGTCCGCGCGCACGGTGGCCGGGTCGCGGTCATCACCGGCAAGTACGAACCGAACGCCCGGCTCCACCTGGAGCACGCGGGTCTGCGCGCGGACGCGCTGGTCGGCGACCTGTGGGCGGAGACCAAGGGCGTGGCCCTGCGCGAGCACGGCGCGACCGTCTACGTCGGCGACCACCTCGGCGACATCCGGGGCGCCAAGCACGCGGACGCGGTGGCGGTGGCCGTGGCGACCGGCCCGTACGGCGCGGAGGAGCTGCTGGCGGCCGGCGCGGACGCGGTACTGCCCGACCTCACCGCCTTCCCGGCCTGGCTCGACGCGCACCTGGCCGCCCGCTGAGGCAGCCGCCGACGCCCGCGGCCGCGCGCCGTCAGGCTCCGGCGCGGACCCGGCGCCGCTGGGCGCGCGCGGAGAGCAGCAGACCGGTCAGGGCGAGCAGGAAGCCGAGCGGCATCAGCATGCTCAGCCAGTAGGCGGCCGACGGCAGCGGCGTCAGGTGCAGGAACAGCGGGACGAAGGTCACCAGGGTGGCGAGCGCGCCGAGGCCGAACACGACCGTGCCGGCCTTGACGAAGGCGTCGCCTCGGTCGGCGCTCTGGCTGCTGACGCTGCTCGCGCTGCTCACGGGGCTTGCTCCTCTGCGGCGGGGTCCGGCCGCGGCGGCGGGTCCGGCGGCCGTCCCAGTCTCGCAGAGCCGGCCGGGACGCGGGTCGCCGCGGTACCGCCGGGCCGGCTCCGCAACCGCTTCGCGGGCGAGCGGTCCCGTCACGTTGCGCAGTTTTCCGGGCGCTGGGAGTTTTGATCCCTGCTGGGCGGGGGTATGCAGGCTGTGCCGAGGGGTGCGATCAGTGCGCCCCGTTCTCTCCGACCGGAGGTGTGAGCCAGTGGACTGCGTCGAGTCGCGCCCGGGTCATGCCGGTTCCGGGTCGCGTGTGGCCGCCGGGGCTCCGTACGGAACTTTCGCGGAACGCGGATGAGACAGTGACGGACCGTTAGTCTGCTCCTTACAGTGTGCTGACCGTGCGCGCCCCGCAGGGCGCGTCCCCGGGGTCGGCCCGCTCTCCCACCACCCAGTGATCCCCGGCCAGGGCCGGGATCCCTCATACCCACATCGAGGACTGTTCGAGATGCCCACCGGCCAGGTCAAGTGGTTCAACGAGACGAAGGGCTTCGGCTTCCTGTCGCGCGACGACGGCGGCGATGTCTTCGTCCACACCAAGGCGCTGCCCGCCGGAATCACGTCGCTGAAGCCGGGGCAGCGGGTCGAGTTCGGCGTGGTCGCCGGACACCGCGGCGACCAGGCGATGCAGGTCCAGCTGCTGGAGGCGCTGCCCTCGGTGGCCGCCGCCCAGCGCAAGAGCCCGGACGACATGGCGGCGCTGGTCCAGGACCTCATCACGATGATGGACGCCGTGCTGCCCGGGCTCCAGCACGGCCGCTACCCGGCCAAGCCGGCCGGGCAGAAGCTCGCCGTCCTGCTGCGCGCGGTCGCCGAGCAGTTCGACGTGTGAGCCGACCGCCCGACCGGTGACGGCCGGGCGGGCGCTCGCTCAGAAGTCCAGCGCGCCCGGGCCGAGTGGGGGGACCAGGCCCTCCGCGGCGGCCCGGGTGAGCAGGGCGCGGACGGCCGCGTGGCCCTCCTCGCCGAGCTCCGCGGTGAACTCGTTGACGTAGAGCGCGATGTGCTGGTCGGCGACGTCCGGGTCCATCTCCTGGGCGTGCTCCAGCACGTACCGGCGGCTTGCCTCCGGGGCGTCCCACGCCTGCCGGACGGAGGCGCGGATCGCCTCGGTGAGCGCGCGCAGCCGCTCCGCGCCGAGCGAGCGCCGGGCGATGATGGCGCCGAGCGGGATCGGCAGGCCGGTCTCCCGCTCCCAGGCCTCGCCCATGTCGGCCAGGCTGCGCAGACCGTAGTTCCGGTAGGTGAACCGGGCCTCGTGGATGACCAGGCCGGCGTCCACCCGGCCGTCCCGCACCGCGGGCATGATCTCGTGGAACGGCAGCACCACGATCCGGCCCAGGCCGCCCGGTACCGCCTTCGCCGCCCACAGCCGGAACAGCAGGTAGGCGGTGGACCGCTCGGAGGGGACGGCGACGGTCTTCCCGCTCAGGTCGTCCCCGCTGTCCGGGCGGGTGAGCACCAGTGGGCCGCAGCCGCGCCCGAGCGCCCCGCCGCAGGGCAGCAGGGTGTACTCGTCCAGCACCCAGGGCAGGGCGGCGTAGCTGACCTTGAGCACGTCCAGCTCGCCGCGCTCGGCCAGGCCGTTGGTGACGTCGATGTCGGCGAAGGTGACCTCGGGGGCGTCCGCGCCCGGGACCAGGCCGTGCGACCAGGCGTGGAAGACGAAGGTGTCGTTGGGGCAGGGCGAGTAGGCGATGCTCAGCCGTTCAGCCACGGCCGGCCTCCTTGGGCGTTCGGCGCGGTCCGGGCGGGTCGGCCCGGTGGGACTGCGGTCCGTCGGCGGTCCGCGGCTCCGCCGCCGGGGCCGGCCGGGCCGGGTTCGGGGCCGCCAGGGCTGCCAGGGGCAGGGCGGCGAAGGCCCGTTCCAGTGCGCCGAGGGCCTCGCCGATCCGCCAGGCGGTCCGGTCGCGCGGGCCCACCGGATTGGAGACCGTGCGCAGCTCGAACGCCGGCACCCCGTGCCGCGCGGCGGCCTCGGCGACCCCGAAGCCCTCCATCGCCTCGGCCACCGCGTCCGGGTGGCGGGCGCTCAGGGCGGCGGCGCGCCCGGCGCTGCCGGTCACGGTGGAGACGGTCAGCACGGCGCCGGTGGCCAGGGTGCGCACCCCGGCGGCCCGCAGCGCCCCGGCGACCAGTGCCGCGGTGGCCGGCGCCGGGGTGTGCCGGACGGTCCCGAAACCCAGCTCGGTGACGTCGGCGAAGCCGTCCGGCGTCTCGGCACCCAGGTCGGCGGCGACGATCGCGTCGGCGACCACGGTGGTGCCGATCGGCGCCCGGGGGGCGAAGCCCCCGGCGATCCCGGCGGAGACCACCAGGCGGTACCGGTCGCCGGTGGACGCGGAGAGTGCCGTGAGCGCGGTGGCGGCGGCCGCCGCCGCGGCGCCCGGGCCGACCCCGCCGGCCAGCACGTCCACCGTCGCGCCGGAGGGGTGCGCGACCCGGTCCAGCGCGCCGCCGGGCAGCGGCACCCGCCGGGCCGTGCCGCCGAGGCCGCGCAGCACGGCCCCGGCCTCGGCCGGCACCGCGACGACGACGAGCAGCCGGGCCCGCGCGGGGCCCGACTGCTCGTCGGGAAGTCGTACCGTCACCGGTCGACCGTCAGCTGTCCTGGGTGTTCAGCTGGAAGTACCACACGCCGTAGATCGCGTCCGGCTGCTTCGGGTCGCTCTCGACGACGGTGATCAGGGTCTTGCCGGAGGCGTTGAGGGCCTTGCTGGCCGCCACCGAGCCGGAGTAGGTGGCGTCCTTGGCCGCCGTGGCCAGGATGAACCGGCCGCCCTGCGCCTGTCCGCCGCCGTTGGTGTTGGCCCACCAGCCGCGGTCGGCCACGTCGGGGCTCACACCGACGCCGATCCGGTCGCTCATGGTGACGTCGGACTTGGGGAGGGTGCCCTCGTCCAGAGCCTTGCCGGCCTTGTCCTGGCACTCCTCCTGCTGCTGCTCGGTCAGCGGCTTGCCCTCGTTGAAGCAGAAGGGGTCCTTGACCGTCGAGGAGTTCCCGACGACCAGCGTGACGCGGTGGTCGCTGATCTCGTGCTGGTCGGACGCGAAGGCGATGGACCCGCCGACCGTGCCGGCGGCGATGACGACGACGGCGCCGAGGCCGGCGATGACGCGGGTGCTGAGGCTCATGCGTCAGAGGCTACCGGGCTTTGGCGATCACGCTACGCGGGGGTCGGCAACCGCGTGTTGTGCCCGGGCACGGGCCGCCCGCGACCGGCCGGGGCGGCCGCTCACGCCACCCGGGGAGCGGCGCGCCGGTGGCGCACACCCACCCGCAGGAGCGAGCGGAGCGTCCACAGCAGCACCGCGCCGAGCACGGCGGCGGCCACCGACAGGCCCAGCGCGCCGTTCAGCGGCAGCAGGATGCCGACCGCCCCGCCCGCCACCCAGGACATCTGGAGCAGGGTCTCCGAGCGGGCGAAGGCCGAGGTCCGCACCGACTCGGGCACGTCCCGCTGGATCAGCGCGTCCAGCGACAGCTTGCCCAGCGAGGCCGCCGTCCCGGCGGTCGCGGCCACCGTCACCACGGTGACGGTGCCGTACCAGAGCGCGGCGGCGGCGGTGGCGGAGCCGGCCAGCAGCAGCATCGCGGTGACCGTCATCTCCGGGCTGCGGGGGCGCAGCCAGGAACCGAGCGCCGAACCGATCGCGTTGCCCGTCCCGGCGGCCAGCGCCACCAGCGCGAGCGCCAGGGTCGGCTGCAGGCCGCCGACCGGTTCCTCGCGGAGCAGGAACGCCAGGAACATCACCAGGAAGCCGACCAGCCAGCGCATCGCCGCCATCGCCCGCAGCGCCAGGATCACCGAGGGCCCGACGGTGCGCAGCGAGGCCTTGGGCCGCTGCCCGGCGGCGGGCTCCGGCGCGGGGGCGCCGCGGCCGTGCAGGACGCCGTGGTGGCCCGGCGGGTGTTCCTCGGCGTGCAGCACGGCCCGCTGCTCGCCCTTGGCCGAGTCCACCGTGTGCGGCAGGTGGAAGGCCATCAGGGTGCCGGCCACGAAGACCAGGAAGGCGCCGCGCAGCGGCCAGCCGGGACCGATCAGGTGCAGCAGCCCGCCCACCCCGGCCGCGACCATGGTGGCCAGCAGCCCGGCCAGGGTGACCCGGGAGTTCGCCTTCACCAGCGACAGCCGGCTGGGCAGCAGCCGGGGCACCACGACGCTGCGCACCACCCCGTACGCCTTGGACGCGACCAGGACGCCGAGTGCCTCCGGGTAGAGCGCCAGCCCGCCGCCGGTCACCACACCGGCCATGGTCCAGGCGAGCACCGCGCGGGCCAGCATCGACATCGCCATGGCGGCCCGGCGGCCGTGCGGCAGCCGGTCCAGCAGCGGGCCGATCACCGGGGCCAGCAGGGCGAACGGCGCCATGGTGACGAGGAGGTAGAGCGCCACCCGGCCGCGGGCCTCGCCGGTCGGCACCGAGAAGAAGATCGTGGAGGCGAGCGCCACGGTGATGAGCATGTCCCCGAACGCGTTCAGGGCGTGCAGCTCGATCAGTTTGGCCAGGCCGGACTCGCCGGCGCCCTCGGCGGCGGTGGCCCGGCGGATCCGGCGGCCGGTGCCGTGCACGACCTTGCCGGTCCGGGAGCCGGCGGCGGAGGCGGTGCGGACCAGGAAGTGCCGGCGCGGCTCCTCGCCGTCACCGTCGCCGTCGTCCTGCTCGTGGTGCCCGTCCGGCCCGTCCCGGTCGTCCGGCGGCTCCTGGCCACCGCCCGCCGCCGTGCCCACGGGTGCCGGGGCGGGGCCGTCCGGTCCGTCCGCGGGGGCACCGGCCGGGTCCGCGGCGGGCAGTGAGGAGGGGTCCACCGACCGCGGTTCCCCCGCGGCGTGGACCGGAGACTGCTGTCGCGGCACGGCGTTCGCTTCGTCGGGGCTGCCGGTCTGCGAGGCGCGCAGTGCGTGCTGCGACGGTTTCTCGTCCGCCACATGCCCATCCTGCCCCAGAATCGGGAGGACGACGCGGGATTCCGCTCCGCGCCGCGCGAGCGAGGGCCGCCGTTCCCGTCCCGGACGCCCCGGATCCACTCCGGAACGCCCCGGACTGTGCCCGGCGGCCGACCGGCGGGTAGCCTGCCCAGAGTCCGCCCGAGTGCCCACCGGCGCCGGCGGACCGGACCAGCGGCGCGGCCGGTATCCGCGGCAGGCCGCAGTCGCGCAGAATGGACGAGGGAATCCGAGCCGCGACGGAAAAGGCAACTCGCCGTGGGCGACAGAAGAAATGGGAGAGAATCGACGCCGTGAGTGCAGCGATGCGAAGCCGTACCCCTGATCGGCTCTGTGCCGAGGCCGTCGAACTCGCCCGCCAGGCCGCCGAGGACGCCGTCGGAGCCGAGACCGTCGGGGGGCACCTGGGTGTCCAGGCCGAGACCGACCGTGTCGTGACCCACACCTTCGAGTGCCTGGACGCCGCCTACCGCGGCTGGCACTGGGCGGTCACGGTGGCGCGCGCGCCGCGGGCCAAGAACGTGACGCTGGACGAGGTCGTACTGCTGCCCGGCCCCGACGCCGTCCTGGCCCCGCAGTGGGTGCCGTGGAGCGAGCGGCTGCGCCCGGGCGACATGGGCCCCGGCGACCTGCTCCCCACCGACGCCGACGACGTGCGGCTGGAGCCGGGCTGGACCGGCGAGGACGAGCCCGCGCCGAACTCCGCGGTGGCCCAGGCCGCCCAGGAGGACGTGCTGGTCAGCGACGACCCGGAGGTCCAGCCGGCCCCGGTCCGGGCGCAGATCCGCGCCGTCGCCGACGAGCTGGGCATGGGCCGCAGCCGGGTGCTGTCCCGGCTCGGCCTGCACCTGGCCGCCGACCGCTGGGAGAAGGCGCACGGCGCGCAGACGCCGATGGCGCAGTCCGCCCCGGCCGGCTGTGTCACCTGCGGCTTCCTGATCCCCATCGGCGGCTCGCTGGGCCAGGCCTTCGGGGTCTGCGGCAACGAGTTCGGTCCGGCCGACGGCCAGATCGTCTCCTTCGCCTACGGCTGCGGCGGGCACTCCGAGGCGGCCGTCATCCCGGCCCCGCCGGCGCCGGCCGCGCTGATCCTGGACGAGCTGGTGGTCGAGCCGCTGACGCTGCACCCCGACCGGCTCGCCGGTTCGGTCGAGCCCGACGCCCCCGCCGAGGAGCTCGGCCACTCCTGACTCCCGGAGATCGTCACGTCCGGCGGCCCGTCCCACCCCGGTGGGGCGGGCCGTCGTCGTTCCCGCCCGCGGCCCGGCCGCGCGACCGGCCCCGGGGGTGTGTCCGGCGCTGTCCCCGCGGCAGGGAAGAATGCCCCCGTAGGGCACAACAGGGCGGCGGAAGGCGGCAGGTCCAGTGGAACCTCGGATTCTCGGCAGCGGCACGGACGAGCGCCTCGCGGACCCCTTCGGCAGCGCCGAACTGCGCCGCCGGGTGCTGGACGCCTGGGCCGCCTCCCCGGCCAGGTTCCGGGAGGACGCCAACGCCGAGGAGGAGCTGGCCCTCGGCGGCTACCGCGACCGGCTGGTCGTCGAGCTGGCGCAGAACGCCGCCGACGCCGCGGTCCGGGCCGGGCACGGCCCCGGCCGGCTCCGGCTCACCCTGGCCGACGGCGTGCTGGCCGCCGCGAACACCGGTGCGCCGCTGGACGCGGCGGCCGTCGAATCGCTCTCCACCCTGCGCGCCTCCTCCAAGCGCGGCGACCGGGACAGCACCGTCGGCCGGTTCGGGGTCGGCTTCGCCGCCGTGCTCGCGGTCACCGACGAGCCCGCCGTGCTCGGCGCGGCCGGCGGGGTGCGCTGGTCGCTCGGCGAGGCCAGGTCGCTGGCCGAGGCGCAGCCCGTGCTCGACGAGGAGCTGCGCCGCCGGGACGGCCATGTGCCGCTGCTGCGGCTGCCGTTCGCCGCCGAGGGCCCCGCACCCGACGGGTACGACACGGTGGTGGTGCTGCCGCTGCGCGACGCGGCCGCCGAGGACCTCACCCGCCGACTGCTGGCCGGCATCGACGACGCGCTGCTGCTCACCCTGCCCGGCCTGGCCGAGGTCGTGGTGGAGACCTCGGAGGGCACCCGCACGCTGACCCGCTCGGCCGCCGGGCCGCGTCCGGACGCGGCCCTCCCGGCGCCGGGAGGCTCGGCCGCCGGGGCGGAGATCAGCGAGGTCACCATCACCGACGACGCCGACGGGCAGCTGCGGCGCACCGTCTGGCAGACCGTCGGGGCGGCCGGACCGCTCGACGCCGGGCTGCTCGCCGACCGGCCCACCGAGGAGCGCACCCGCCCGTACTGGACCGTGACCTGGGCGGTGCCGGTCTCCGACGACGGCGACCCGCAGCGGCCGGCGATCGCCCCGGTGCTGCACGCGCCCACCCCGAGCGACGAGCCGCTCGACCTGCCCGCGCTGCTGATCGCCTCCTACCCGCTGGACTCCACCCGCCGGCACGTCGCCCCCGGCGCGCTCGCCGACTTCCTCACCGAGCGGGCCGCCGACGCCTACGCCGAACTGCTGCGCGCCCGCGGCGGCGACCTCGGCTCGCTCGGCCTGGTGCCCGGACCGCTCGGCCGGGGCGCGCTGGACAACGCGCTGCGCGCCGCCGTGCTGTCCCGGCTGCCCGGGACGCCGTTCCTGCCGCACCCGGCGCCGGTCGAGGAGGGCACCCCGGCGTTGCGGCCCCGGGACGCGACCCTGCTGGAGGGCGCGGACGGATCGGTGGTCGAGGCGCTGGCACCGATCTTCCCCGGCCTGCTGCCGGCCGGTCTGGAACGCCGCACCGAGCTGCGGGTGCTGAACGTGCGCCGGGTCCCGCTCGCCGAGGTGGTCGACCAGCTGGGCGGCCTGGACCGGGAGCCGGCCTGGTGGCGCAACCTGTACGCGGCGCTCGGCGGCGCCGACCCGGAGGCGCTCGGCGCGCTGCCGGTGCCGCTCGCCGACGGGCGGACGGTGACCGGGCCGCGCCGGGTCCTGCTGCCCTCGGACGCCGCCGACTGGGCGGCCTTCCCCGGCTACCCGGAGGCGCTGGCCGACGCGCTCGCGGTGCTCGACCTGCGGCTCGCCCACCCGGAGGCCGCCCACCCGCTGCTGGCCAAGCTGGGCGCCGGTGCGGCCACCCCCGCCGGGGTGCTGGACACGCCCGAGGTGCGGGCCGCCGTCCTGCGCTCCTACGAGCTGGCCGAGGACGACCCGGACGCCGCCGCCGACCTCGCCGAGGCCGTCCTGGCGCTCGTCCGGGCGGCCGCCCCGGCCCCCGGCGAGCACCCGTGGCTGGCCCGGCTGGCCCTGCTCGACGACGAGGGCGAGCCCGCCCGGGCCGGTGAACTCCTGCTGCCCGACAGCCCGTTCGCCGCGCTGGCGCGCGAGGACGACGCCGCCTGGGTGGACGACGAACTGCTGGAGCGCTGGGGCCCCGAGGTGCTCGCCGCGGTCGGCGTGCTCGCCGGGTTCGTGCTGGTCCGGGCCGAGGACGTGGTGCTCGACCCGGACGACCTGGAGCGGCTCGACCCCACCGCGCCCGCCGACCGGGCGGCCGGCGGCCACCCCACCGGGCTGATCGACGAGGCACCGGACGGCCTGGCCGACTGGGCCGAGGACGCGCTGGAGGCCCTGCACGCCGATGACGCGGACGCGATCGGCGTGCCGCCGGTCGCCGCCGAGCTGCTCGCCGTCCGCGACCTGGACCTGGTGGACGACGACGCCTGGCCGCAGGCGCTGGCCACGCTGGCCCGCCCGCCGTACCGGGACGCCGTGGTCACCCCCGTGCGCACCCTGCTGCCGGACGGCTCGTACACCGACCTGCCGCCGTACACCGCCTGGTGGCTGCGCGACCACCCGGTGCTGGACGGCCGCGAGCCCGCCGGGCTGCGCGCGGCCGGTGCGGACCCGCTGCTGCGCGGTCTCTACGACGAGGCCCGCACCACCCTGGACGAGCAGTTCCTGCACGCGCTGGGCGTGCGCACCACGCTGACCGCACTGCTCGCCGAGCCGCACGGTCCCGACGAGGTGCTGGACCGGCTCACCGATCCGGACGCCGAGATCGGGCACCGCCAGCTGCACGGCATCCTCAGCGCGCTGGCCCGGGTCGGCACGGACCGGATCGAGGCGCTGGACGTGGTCAGGGCGGTCCCGCCGATGGACCGCGCCACCGGGCGGAGGCCGGACCGGACCGTGGTGGTGGACGCCACCGAGGCCGTCGTCGCGGACGCCCCCGACCTGGTCGAGCTGCTGCACGACCACCCGTTGCTGCCGGTCGCCCCGGCACTGGCGGCGGACCTCGCCGAGCGGCTGCACGTCTCGCTGGCCAGCGAGGTGGCCGGCGGGCGGGTGCTCTCCGAGGGCGCGCTGCACCGGGTGCCGGCGGTGGTGCGGGAGCTGCTGCCCGGCTGCCCGGTGGCGTACGAGGAGCACGAGGAGCTGCTGGTGGTGGGGCCGGACGGGGAGGAGGCGGCCGTCGACTGGCGTTGGGACGGCGCGGCGGACACCCCGGAGGCGCCGTACGACCCGGAGTCGGCCGAGGAGGCCGACGAGGACGACGAGTTCGAGCTGCCACCGGTGCCCGGGCTGCTGCACGCGGCGACCCCGGAGGGCCTGGCCGCGGGCCTGGCCTGGTCGGTGGGGCAGTGGCACCGCCGGTTCGAGGTGCTGGCCGCGCTGAGCGAGCCGGACCGGGCCTACGAGCTGTCCGCGGCGCGGGACTACGAGGGCTGACGGGGCGGCGGGGCCGGGCGCGGCGAGGAGCGTGCGTCCGGTCCCGGCCTCCGGTCCGTCCGGATCCCGTCGGTCAGGAGCGGGAGCCGGAGCGGGTCCGGCCGCGGGCGATCATCCGCAGGTAGAGCGCCAGGGTGCTCAGTACCCAGGTGGCGGTGAGCACCGCCGCCACCGCCTTGGTCAGCAGCGGACCGGCTTCGACGCGCGCGAGCGCACCGGCCCCCACCAGCAGCCCGGCCAGCAGCCCGGTGACCAGCAGTCCGCCCAGGAAGGCCGCGAAGGCCTCCAGTTCCCCGCCCCTGCGCCCCATCGCGGTACCCCCCGTCGTCCGAACCCCTCCGGTTCGTGGCTCAATCATCGAGCCGGCGCCGCATGATCCGCCAGACCACTTCCAGGACCAGTCCGGCGGTCACCGCGATGCCCACCCCGATCCACGGGTCCCGGGTGCCGGACAGCGAGAGCTGGAAGAAGTCGGAGAGCCACGGCACGGTCATCACCAGCGTGAAGCAGCCGCACATGGTGGCGATCAGCAGCACCCGCCACCAGTTGTAGGGGCGGGCGACGATCGCCAGCACCCAGATGGCGACCAGGAACAGCGTCAGGGTGGCCACGCTGGTGTCCGACTCGAGGTCGGTGGCGTGGTCGGCCCGGGCGAGCGCGTACGCGGTGAAGGTCGCCGTACCGGCGATGATGCCGCCCGGGACCGCCAGCCGCAGCACCCGGCGCACGAAGCCGGTGCGGGCGCGCTCGTTGTTGGGCGCGAGCGCCAGGAAGAAGGCCGGGACCCCGATCGTCAGGGTGGACAGCACGGTGGAGTGCCGGGGCAGGAACGGGTACGGCGAGTGGGTGAAGATCACCAGCAGTGCCAGCAGCACCGAGTAGACCGTCTTGACCAGGAACAGCCCGGCCACCCGCTCGATGTTGCCGATCACCCGGCGGCCCTCGGCGACCACCGAGGGCATCACCGCGAAGGAGTTGTTCAGCAGCACGATCTGGGCGACCGCCTTGGTCGCGTCGCTGCCGCTGCCCATCGCCACGCCGATGTCCGCGTCCTTGAGCGCCAGCACGTCGTTGACGCCGTCGCCGGTCATCGCCACGGTGTGCCCGCGCGACTGCAGCGCGCCGACCAGTTCGCGCTTCTGCTGCGGGGTGACCCGGCCGAAGACGGTGGTGCGCTCGGCGAGGTCGGCCAGCGCCTCCGGCTCGCCGGGCAGGGTGCGGGCGTCCACCGGGTGGTCGGCGCCGGGCAGCCCGAGGTGGGCGGCGACCGCGCCGACCGAGACGGCCGCGTCACCGGAGATCACCTTCGCCTCGACCTGCTGGCTCTCGAAGTAGCGCAGGGTGTCGGCGGCGTCCTCGCGCAGCCGCTGCTGGAGCACCACCAGGGCGAGCGGGCGCAGTCCGGCGGCCGGGTCCGGGGCGTCCAGCGGGACGGGCGTGCGGCCGAGCAGCAGGACCCGCAGGCCCTGGGCGCCCAGCTCGTCGACCTCGGCCAGGGCCGGGTGGCCGGCCGGCAGCAGGACGTCCGGCGCGCCGAGCAGCCAGCTGGCCTCGCCGCCGCGCGGCTCCAGCAGCTGGACCCCGCTCCACTTGCGGGCGGAGGAGAACGGCATCGCCTCGATCACCCGCCAGCCGCCCCGGGCCCCCGGGGCGCCCCGGCCGGCCTCCGGGCCGTCGCCGTCCGGGGACCGCGGGCCGCCGACCGCGGCGTCCCGGCCGTCGCCGTAGGCGTCGATGACGGCCTGCATGGACGCGTTGGGGCGGGCGTCGGCCCCGGCCATCACCGCCAGTGCCTGTTCGACGGTCTCCTCGAGGGTGCCCCGGTCGTCCAGCCTGCCGCGCTCGTCGGTGGCCCCGGCGTCCCCGCCGTCCGCGTCGGCTCCGAGGATCCGCAGGTCCACCAGGTCCATGCCGCCCTCGGTGAGGGTGCCGGTCTTGTCCAGGCAGACGGTGCTCACCCGGGCCAGGCCCTCGATCGCGGGCAGCTCCTGGACCAGGCACTGCTTGCGGCCCAGCCGGATCACCCCGATCGCGAACGCCACCGAGGTCAGCAGCACCAGGCCCTCGGGCACCATCGGCACGATCCCGGCGATCATCCGGCGGACCGCCTCGCGCCAGTCGCGGCCCTCCACGGCCAGCTGGCTGATGATCAGACCGACCGCGGTCGGGACCAGCAGCCAGGTGATGAACCGCAGGATGCTGTCGATGCCGCTGCGCAGCTCCGACTTCACCAGCGTGAACCGGCTGGCCTCCTCGGCCAGCTGCGCCGCGTACGCCTCGCGGCCGACCTTGGTGGCGGTGAAGGTGCCCGCGCCGGCCACCACGAAGCTGCCGGACATCACCTGGTCGCCGGGCTGCTTGAGGACCGGGTCGGGCTCGCCGGTGAGCAGCGACTCGTCGATCTCCAGACCGTCCGCCTCGGTGACCTCGCCGTCGACGATCACCTTGTCGCCGATGCCCAGCAACACGGTGTCGTCCAGCACGATCTCGCCGACGGCGATCTGTTCGACGGTGCCGTCCCGGCGGACCTGGGGTCTGGCCTCGCCGATCAGCGCGAGGCTGTCCAGGGTCTTCTTGGCCCGCAGCTCCTGGATGATGCCGATCGCCGTGTTGGCGACGATGACCAGTCCGAAGAGACCGTCCTGGATCGGGCCGACGACCAGGATGATCGCGAACATCACGCCGATGATCGCGTTGAAGCGGGTGAAGACGTTGGCCCGGACGATCTCCTTGGTGGAGCGGCTGGAGCGGACCGGTACGTCGTTGACGTCGCCCCGGGCGACCCGTTCGGCCACCTCGGCGGCGGTGAGCCCGCCGCGTCGGCCGGGCAGCAGCCCGAGCGGGTGGGCGCCGTCGGGCCTCTGCCCGTCGGGCTTCTCCCCGGTGGCCGGGGCCGCGGTCGGCCGGTCCTCGGCGGGCTGCGCAGGCTGCGTCATGGCACCGACTCTACGGGTGCCTTATGTCCGATGCGTGCTACTAAAGGACTATTCAGTCCGACTGGGTGGCAGGGCCCCCGCCGTTCCCCCCGGGGGCCGTGCGCGGCGCCCGCTCGGCCGCCTCCGCGGTGCCCGTCGGGCCCGTCGCCCCGGCCTCGGCGGCCCGGCTCCGGGCGATGGCGTCCCGGCGGGCCCGGCAGTACCAGAGGCCGATCAGACCGAGGCCGCCGCCGGCCAGGCAGATCCACGGCCAGTTGCCGTGGCCGTGGTCGGAGAGGGTCCCCCAGAAGGGGAGCAGGACGACGAACGCCACGAACCAGAGCACCGTCCCGCCGCCGACGATCGCGACGTCATTGGCCTCCAGCGGAGGTGGAGCGGGGTGCGTCGGCGTCTTGGGCATGGGCCCTAGGGTACGGGTGCGGCGGGCGTTCGATCGATTTCCTGCGCGGACTGTCCGGGGACGTTCCGGTCCCCTTCTGTCTACGCGCGAAGATAGCGAACGGGCGACAGCGGAACTCATACTTGTCATTCCGGTTGTTCGGGGCACGTCCAGGACATCGTGCTTCGTGCCCGTCCGACCGGATCGCCCGGCCACAGTCGCCCGGGCGGCTCCCCCTCTCTCCTCCGCCCCCACAGAGGACGCAGCATGCCCGTGGCCCAGCCGACCACCGAGTCGCCCGAGCCCGCCCAGCCCGACGCGCCGAAGCCCCCGACCGGCGCCCTGGACCGCTACTTCCGGATCGGCGAGCGCGGCTCCACCCTGCCGCGCGAGATCCGCGGCGGCATCGCCACCTTCTTCACCATGGCCTACATCCTGGTGCTGAACCCGATCATCCTGGCCAGCGCCACCGACATGACCGGCGCCCACCTGGACAACACCCAGCTGGTCACCGCCACCGCGCTCACCGCGGGTCTGACCACGCTGCTCATGGGTGTGATCGGCAACGTCCCGATCGGCCTGGCCGCCGGCCTCGGCGTCAACACCATCGTCGCCCTCCAGCTCGCGCCCAAGATGACCTGGCCGGATGCGATGGGCATGGTGGTGCTGGCCGGCTTCGCGATCATGATCCTGGTCGCCACCGGCCTGCGCGAGCGGGTGATGAACGCCGTCCCGCTCGGGCTGCGCAAGGGCATCGCCATCGGCATCGGCCTGTTCATCAGCCTGGTCGGCCTGGTCGACGCCGGCTTCGTCACCCGGATGCCCGACGCCGCCCACACCACCGTGCCGCTCCAGCTCGGCACCGGCGGCCACCTGCTCGGCTGGCCGGTCCTGGTCTTCGTGCTCGGCCTGCTGCTGACCCTGGTCCTGATCGTCCGCAAGGTGCCCGGCGCGATCCTGGTCTCCATCGCGGTGATGACCGTCGTCGCCGTGGTCATCGACAAGCTCGCCGACCTGCCCGACAGCGCCTGGGGCCTGACCGTCCCGGCCTGGCCCGGCAGCCCGGTCGCCAAGCCCGACTTCGGCCTGGTCGGCGAGGTCAGCCTGTTCGGCGGCTTCGGGAAGGTCGGCGTCCTGACCGGCGTCCTGTTCGTCTTCACCGTCCTGATGTCCTGCTTCTTCGACGCGATGGGCACCATCCTCGGCGTGGCCGACGAGGCCCACCTGCTGGACGCGAAGGGCGACCTGCCGGGCATCAACAAGGTGCTGATGATCGACGGCATCGCCACCGCGGCGGGCGGCGCGACCTCCTCCTCCGCGAACACCTGCTTCGTCGAGTCCACCGCGGGCGTCGGCGAGGGCGCCCGGACCGGCTTCGCCTCGATCGTCACCGGCGCCCTCTTCATGGTGGCGCTGTTCTTCTCCCCGCTCGCCAAGATGGTCCCCGCCCAGGCCGCCACCCCCGCCCTGGTCGCCGTCGGCTTCCTGATCCTGGCCAACTCGATCAAGGAGATCGACTGGGCCGACTACACGATCGCGATCCCGGCGTTCCTGACCATCGTGATGATGCCGTTCACCTACAGCATCACCAACGGCATCGGCTTCGGCTTCATCGCCTTCTGCGTGCTGCGCCTCGCCGCCGGCCGGGGCCGGGAGGTGCCGGTCGCGATGTACGCGGTGTCGGCGGTCTTCGCGTTCTACTACCTGATGCCCGCCCTCGGCCTGCTCTGAGGCCGGACGCCGCTTGGTCCCGGGCCCTCCCCGCACTGCGGGGAGGGCCCTCGGCTTTCCGTCCCCCCGGCCCCCCGGACCGGCCGGGGGGGCGAAGGTACGGACGCCGGAGAACCGGCCGGGGGGGGGCGACGGCGGTGCTCCCGTGCCGGAGCGGCGTGGAGCCCGCGGCCGCTTCCGGGTCCCGGGGCGGTCAGTCGGTCGGATCGGTCATGGGACGTGATTCTGCAGGTCACGCCCGCCCCTTGGTCGGGCGGGGCGGGGCGGGGCGGGCGCGGTGGGCGGAGGTCAGTGGACGCAGTACTCGTTGCCCTCCGGGTCCTGCATGACCACCCAGGAGCCGCCCGGTTCGGCGACCTCGCGCAGGGTGGTGGCGCCGAGGGACTCCAGGCGGGCGACGGTGGCGGCGCGGGCGTCCGGGCCGGGGTGGAGATCGAGGTGGAGGCGGTTCTTGCCCTGCTTCGGTTCGGGGACGCGCTGGAAGAGGATGCGGCGGCCGAGCCCGGTGCCGGAGGCGGGGTCGTGCGGGTCCTCGGGGTGGCGGACGGCGGCGAGGGTGAGCCAGGCGTGGCGGCCGTCGACCTCGGTGACCTGGGCCGGGGTGACCGCGTCGGCCGACAGCAGGTTGCCGATCAGCGTGCTGTGGTCCTCGACGGTGTAGTCCAGTGCGGCGCCCCAGAAGGCGGCCTGGCGGTGCGGGTCGGCGGCGTCGATGACGAGCTTCCAGTGCATGGGCATGTAACCAGTTATAGGGGTTGCCGGGCACCGGGGACAATAAGGGGCGTCAAGAGGCTCGCGGTGTAGCGGAGTTGACCGGGGGCATACTCCGGGCGAGACGGGGGAGGGGAGCGGTTCGATGGTGCGACAGGATCCGCCGACGGGGGTCGAGGCCCAGCTGCTGCCGGAGCTGTTCCGGACGGCCGACCGGGCGTCGATCGCGGGCCAGCAGGAGACGCTGCGCTGGTACCGGGGGCTCATCTCGATGCTGGTGGTCGCGGCGGTGGTCGGCTCGCTGCCCGGGCCGGACGACAAGGGGGCCGCCGATATCACGCCGCTGTTCTCGGTGGTGGCGTTCCTGGTGGCCGGGTACTTCTGGTCCCGGCTGCGCCGGGGCAATCCGCAGGCGCGGTGGTACGAGGCGCGGGCGGCGGCCGAGTCGGTGAAGACGCTGGCCTGGAAGTACTCGGTGCGGGCCCGCCCGTTCGAGGGCGAGGCGGAGTCGGCGGACGTCGACCGGGTCTACCTGCTCCAGCTGGAGGACGTGCTGCGGGCCTTCGAGGACCCGGCGATCGTGCCGCCGGACGCGGTCGCCGAGATCACCCCGGAGATGCGGCGGGTGCGGGCGGAGTCGCTGACCTCGCGCCGCACGCTCTACCTGCGCACCCGGGTGGAGGGGCAGCGGACGTGGTACCGCTCGCGCGCCGAGTCCTGCGAGTCGCAGGCGGTCACCTGGGGGCTGGCCGTCGCGGCGCTGATCATCGTCGGTGCGGCGGCGGCGATCGCGCAGGCGACCGGGGCGCTGCAGGTGCACGTCTTCGGGGCCACCTCGGCGGCGGCCGCGTCGGTGATCGCCTGGACCCAGCTGAAGCAGCTCCGCCCGCTGGCGGCCGCGTACCAGCTGGCGGCGCGGGAGCTGGAGAACGTCGGCAACCAGCTCTCCGACCTCGACCTGCGCGGGCCGGACGCCGAGCGGGGCTGGGCCCGGCTGGCGGCGGAGGCGGAGGACGCGGTGTCGCGCGAGCACACCACCTGGCGGGCCAAGCGGGCCTTCCCGCGCTGATCGGGGCCTGTCGGCGCCGGGCGGGGCGGGCGGGTGGTCCGGTGTCGCGCTCAGGCGTCCAGGGGTGCTAGTCCGAACGGGTGGCCGGCCGGGTCGATCAGCACCTTGAGCGTGCGCCCGTGCTGGTAGGTGGGCTCGGTCGCGCCCAGGGCCAGCGCGCGGGCGGTGGCCTCCTCCAGGTCGTCGACGTAGAAGTCCAGGTGGAAGTGCTTGCCGCCGTCCGGCTCGACCCAGGGCTCCGGCCGGTACCCGTTGACCCGCCCGAAGCCGAGCGGGCTGCCGCCCTCCGGGTTGTCCAGGATGGCGAACTGCTCGTCCACGTGCCGGGTCTCCCACCCGAGCAGCTCGCCGTAGAAGGCGGCCAGTGCGACCGGGTCGGCACAGTCGATGGTGACCATGGCGAGGCGGGCGAAGCCGGTGTCGGCCTGCGCGGCCTGCTCGGCGGCGACGTCGGTCATGTCTGCTCGGCCCTTCTGCTGAGGGGTGGTGCGGCGCCGGGGGTCCGCGTGGACCGGGCCCCACGATCCAGCATCGCACCGGGAGTCATCGGGGGCACGGCCAGAGATGTGGGGCGAATCGGTCTGGAACGTTCCGGATCGCTACAGAATCGGCACTTCTCGGGCATCGGACCACCAATGCTTAGTTGTATAAACTTTTGATCCAATCGAGGGATTGTTGGTTACGGGGGGTTTCTCGATGGCAATCGAACTGCCCGACGAAGTCGCGACGCTGCTGAACTTCATCGGCATCCGCTGGCCTTCGGTCAACGAGGACAGGGTCCGCGAATTCGGCGAGCACATCAAGGAGTTCGCCAAGGGCCTGGAAGAGGTGCACGCGGACTCGACCGCGACGGTCCATCAGCTCGGCGGCGCCTACGAGGGCGCGTCCTACCAGGCGCTGGCCGCCAAGTGGGCCCTGATGTCCGACAAGCACTTCAACGAGGTCGTCCAGGCGGCGCACGTGGTCGCGCAGGCGATGGACATCGCCGCCGACGCGATCGTTGCGATGAAGCTGGAGGCGCTCGGCGAACTCATCGTCCTGGCCGCCACCTTCGTCGCCGCCCAGGCCGCCGCGGTGGCGACGGCCGGGCTGGCGGAGGTCGGCGCGATCGCGGCCCAGCAGGCCGCGCGCAAGCTGATGTCCTACCTGGCGCACCAGCTGGAGGAGTACATCGTCGCCCAGGTGGTGGAGGCCGCGCTCAACCCACTGATCGAGGTCGTCGCGGAGGCGGTGTCCGGGCTGGTCTTCGAGGCGGCCGAGGCCGCGGTCGACGGCGGCTCGGTCGGCGCCGCGTTCAAGATCGATCCGGCCGCGGTGGAGGCGCACGCCCGCGCCCTGCACGAGCAGGCGGAGAAGGTCGCCCAGCACGCCCAGGTCTTCGGCGCCCGGGTGTCGGCGGTGAACTTCGAGTGAGCGATCCCACCGTCAAGGCGCTCAAGAACGTCGCGACCAAGCTCGGCAAGACCCTGTCGGACGACATGGGCAAGGCCGCGAAGAAGATGTACAAGCAGGCGGGCGACAACCTCAACAAGACCGCCAAGCACCACAAGGACAACGACCACCACACCGCCGACGACTTCGACGGCAAGGCCAAGGACAAGGCCGCCGAACCGCCCAAGACCGGTAGCGGCGCGGGCGGTGACGGGGCGAAGCCGGCGCCCCGGAAGTACTACATCCACGACGACGGCCGGGTCCAGGAGATCAAGGACGGCAAGCTGGTCGACCTGCAGAACCCGGACGCGTCCCTCAAGACCGTCCTGGACGGGACCAACGTCAAGGACCCGACCAAGGCGGAGCTGGACAAGTACCACAACGCGAAGAAGTACAAGAAGTCCGACACGGACGACGAGGGGAAGCAGAAGCAGGACGAGAAGGTCGTCAGCCAGCGGATCGACAAGCCGGACGAACTCTCCCGGGCGGTGGAGGAGGTCCGGCGGGCGCAGGGCGACTACGGCGGCAAGAACTACGCCTCGCTCCGGTACCGGGACGAGAAGGGCGAGTTCATCCTGGTCGGCCGGAGCGACTACAACCGGAGCCACTCGGAGCGCTCGATCGGGAAGCCGCTGCTCGGGGACAAGGCGGGCAACGTCCGGGAGCTCTACACCGAGCGGGAGCCCTGCCAGGCGGGCCCGAACTGCCAGCGTTGGCTGGGCCGGCACTTCGAGTCCCAGAACCCCGACCTGAAGGTCACCCACGGCGTCGCCTACGACAACAAGATCCCGGCGAACGACCGGGACTGGGCGCACAAGGCCTACCTGAAACAGCTCGAGCAGGACCACGCCGCAGGGCAGCACGGTGGCACGATGGGCAGCAAGGACTTCGACGCGCAGGGGCAGCAGGACAAGACGGCCTCGGCCGCGAAGAAGAAGGCCAAGGGTCTGTGACGGCCGGGAACGAAGGATGGACGAGGTGCTGGTAGGGATTGAGTGGCCCGTGGTCGTGGAGCGGGCCACGCCCGGCGACCTGCTGCGGTTCCGCCCCGAGGTGGCGGCGCGGATCTGGCCCGAGGGCGACGGCGCGCGCTTCGTGACCGAGATCGGGATCCCGTTCTCCAACGGGCTCTTCCGGATCCTGGAGGAGTTCGCGGACCGGGACCCGGCCACCCCGGCCCACGCCTTCGAGACCTGGGACTCCTCACCGGTCGACACGGAACACGGCCGGCTGCAGCCGCTGGGCAGCCTCTTCCAGGCGACGGTGTACGCGCACCTCGGCGACGGCACGATCTGGGTCTCGGACCCGGACGCCGAGATCGAGTACGAGCTGGTCCACGGGGACGTCTCCTCCCTGAGCTACCTCGTCTACAAGTTCGAGGTCGAGCGTCCGGGCCCCGACGAGCGCCCGGACCCCAACGACTGGGCCGCGGTCGAGGAGATCGTCCGGGAGGGCATGGAGCGCTGGGACGCGCTGCCGTTCAAGAGCGAGTTCTGGGCGATGTTCCTCGACACCTGGGCCACCCTGTGAGCGGGGGCCGGTAGGTGCTGGTGCCGATCGACTGGCGGGCGGTCGAGCGGGGCCTGCCGCCGGGTTCGATGCTGCGGTTCCGGCCCGAGGTGGCGGCCGAGCTCTGGTCCGGGGACGCGGACGCCGTGCGCTTCGTGACCGAGATCGGGGTGCCGTTCTCCAACGGGCTGTTCCGGATCCTGGAGGAGCTCGCGGACCGGCGTCCGGACAACCCGGACTGGGCGTTCGCCCGGCCGTTGACCGACTCGCTGGTCGAGACGGAACACGGGCGGCTGCGGCAGCTGGGTGAGCTGTACGGAGGGTTCGTCTTCCTCAACCTCGACGACGGGACGATCTGGGTCTGCGACCCGGACGCCGACGAGGAGTACGAGCTGATCCACCGGGACATCTCCTCGCTGTCCTACCTGGTGTACAAGATCGAAGTGGAGAAGCCGACGCCCGAGGAGCGGCCGACGCCCTACGACTGGGTCAACGCCGAGGAATGCGTCCGGGAGGGCATGGAGCGCTGGGACGAGGTGCCGTTCGGGGACGGCACGCAGTTCTGGAACGTCTTCATGGACTCCTCGTACCACATGACATGAGAGGGCCGGTTCGAACGTGAACGCGGACAGGGACGACGAGCTGGCGGCGGCGCTGCTGGCGCACTTCGGGCCGCGCGGGCTGCGGGCCCTGCCGATCGCGCCGGCCGGGCCGTTGCGGCATCCGGGGCTTCCGGTGCAGGTCGGGCCGTACTTCCGGGCGGCGGAGGAGGACGATCCGCTGTCGGTGGGGGAGTGGGCCGGGGCGGACGCCGGGCCGGCGGCGGCGCAGTTGCGGATCGGGACGGACGGCGGGGCCGAGCTGTACTTCGCGCCGGACCGGTCGGTCCGGGCGGTACTGCCGGGGGCCGAGCCGCTGGACCTGCCGGTGAGCGGCAGCGCGGCGGCGTTCGCGGCGGGACTGCTGCTGCTCGACCGGCTGCTGCCGGCGGTCGCCGGGGTGGACCGGCCGGACCTGGCGCTGGCGGCCTACCGGGAGCTGCGGCAGGGCCTGCTGGCCGCGGACCCGACCGCCTTCGACGACCGCGAGGGCTGGTGGCCGCGGGTGCTGGACGACCTGCGGCGGCCGTTGAACATCGACTCCTCGGCGGCGTTCGAGGTGGTGGACGGGCAGGGCGCGAAGCGGATCGTCACCGAGGTGGGCGGCCCCGGTCTGCTGCACCCCGAGGAGGCGCTCTGGCACCGGCTGCGGGCCGAGGGCGTGGAGGCCGAGCAGGTCGTCCGGGTGTACTGCGAGCTGGAGCCGTGCATGATGCCCGGCCACTACTGCGCGCGCTGGCTGGCGCGGGAGTTCCCGCAGGCGGAGTTCACCCACAGCTTCGACTACGGCGACACGGCCGAGTCCCGGGAGAGCGGGATCAAGGCACTGATGATCAGCGTGGCCGAGCGGCGAGGCTGAGCCGGGCACGGAGTTCGACGGGGCCGCACGGCAGTACGGCGGCACGGCAGCACGGGGAGAGGGAAGCAGGACATGGCGGGGAGCGGGCCGCGGATGCCGCGGCTGGGGGCGGGCCGCAGGCCGGCCGGGATGGCGTTGCTGGGCTGGCTGGACGACCCGCGGGCGCCGCGGCTGTGCCGGGTCGCCGGGCCGCCCGGGTCCGGCAAGTCGCACCTGCTGGCCTGGCTGGTGCGCGGCTGCACCGGGGCCGACACTCCGGGCGGGCGGCGGATCCACGCGGTGCTGCCCGCCGCCGGTGCCACCGTGCGGACGGCCGTCTGGTCGCTGGGGCAACAGCTCGACCTGGTCGCGCACGCCCCGGGCCCGCTGGTCGCGGCGATCGCGGCCGACGGCCGGCCGACCGTGCTCTGCGTGCCCGGGCTGGACCTGGCGGAGGACCCGGCCGCCCTGGTGACCGAGCTGCTCGACCCGCTGCTGCGGCTGCCCGGGGTGCGGCTGGTGGTCGGGGCGGCGACGAACGGCCCGGCCGCCCGGTCGTTCACCGCCGTGCCCGCCCCGGCCGTGCTGGACCTCGGCGAGCCGCAGTGGACGGACGCCGCGCGGTTCGCCGCCTGGGCGGTGGAGCGGGGCGGCGACCCGGCCGCCTACCCGCTGCCCGGACCGGTCCTCGGCGAGCCCGCCGTCCCGCCCGCCCCGTTGCCGCCGCCGCCCGGGACCGAGCTCCGCTCGCTCGGCGAGGAGGCCCTGTCGGCGCTCTGGACGACGGTGGCGGCGGACCCCGGCCCGCTGGCCGCCGACCCGCTGCTCTACGCGCTCGCCCGCCCCGTCCCGGTGACCGCGGCGGTCGAGCGGCGGGACGACGCGCTGGCCAGGGCCTGGCGGGCCGCCGGGCCGGCGGTGATCGAGGAGCCGGACCCGGCGGTGCGGGCGGCGGTGCTGCGCACCCGGCTGTTGGGCGGGGACACCGCCGCCGCGGCGGCCGCGGCCGTGCTGGCGCAGCTGCCCGGGCCCTGGGCCGGGCGCTGGGCCCGCTGGGAGGGCGTCGACCGGGACTGGCCGGGACCGGCGGTGGCACTCGCGGCCGGCGCGGGGCCGTACGCGGGGCAGGTGCTGGTGGCCGGTCCGACCGGTTCGGTGCGGAGCTTCGACGCCGCCACCGGCCGTCGCGTGGGCGCGCTGGTGGTGCCCTCGCCGCGCCCGCTGCGGGGGCTGGCGGTGACGGCGGGCGGTTCCGCGGTGCTGCTCGATGCCTGGGGGCGGCCGGAGCTGGTGGTGCCGGCCGAGCCCCGGCCGGGCCTGGAACCGTACGGGCTGACGGCGGCGCTGGACGCGGTGGGCGCGGCCGCCGGGGACCTGAGCGCGGTGGCGGCGGTCGGCGGTCTGGCGGACTCCGCGCCGGCCCTCGGCGACGCGGCCGGCGCGGTGCACTGGTTCGAGGACGGCAAGGTGCTGAGCGAGCGGCTGCACCACGGGCCGGTGACGGCCCTGGCCGGTACCGCGCTGGGCGGCGGGCCGCTGTCCGATCCGGAGATCCCGCTGCTGGTGAGCGGTGGTTTCGACGGCGCGGTGCGGCTCTGGGGGCCGCGTTCGGCGCCGATGCCCGAGCCGTCCGACCGCCGGGGCTGTCCGGTGACGGCGGTGGCGGCCGGGGCGACGGCGGCCGGTCCGGTGGTGGCGGCGGCCTGGTCGGACGGCTTCGTCCGGGTGCGGGACCTGGGGACGGGCGGGGTGCTGGACCTGCGGACCGGCTCGGAGGTGTGGTCGCTGGTGCTGGCCGGCACGCTGCTGGTGCTGGGCATGCCGGACGGTCTCGCGGCGGTGGACACCCGGCGCTGACCCGCTCTCGTCCCGCGCCCGTTCCCCGCGCGCCCACCCCGCTCTCGTCCCGCGCGGGCACCCCGTCCGCAACCTCGCGCGCGTACCCCGGTCGGGAGGCCGTGATGCGGGCGAACGGAAACCAATTTTCTTTAGCGAGAGTAATGACGTAAGCTAAACACCATGCCCGAGATGTCCGAGCAGGACCTCGCAGCCATCAGTCAGCTGCGATCGTCCGCCATGCGCCTCTCCCGTCGACTGCGTCACCAGCGGGTCGAGGAGTCGCTCAGCCCCACCGAGATCGGGGTGCTGGGCACCCTCGCCCGGTGCGGGAAGGCCACACCGGGCGAGCTCGCCCGGAAGGAGCACGTGCAGCCGCCCTCGATGACCAGGATCGTCGCGATGCTGGAGGAGAAGGGCCTGGTGCGGCGCGAGCCGCACCCGGAGGACCGCCGTCAGGTGGTCGTCAGCAGTACCGAGGAGGCCGAGACGATCCTGGCGGAGTCCCGCAGCCGCCGGAACGCCTGGCTCGCCGAACTCGCCGAGGGACTCGACGAGGAGGAGTGGGCGAAGCTCCGCGAGGCCGCGCCCGTGCTCTACAAGCTCGCACACCTCTAGGCAGATCGATTCCGGTAGCCGCCGGAGGACGAAGGAGAAACGCATTACCGCAGGACCCAGGACAGACACCAGGAGCGCGACGGCCGGAGCACCGGCCGCCGCGCCGCGAGGGGAGACCACTGTGACACCGCCGGCCGCCGCCACCGCAGCCGCCACCCGTACCCGGACCGACGAGCAGACCACCGACACCGCCGCGGCGAGCGCCGCGGCCGCCGAGACCCAGGCACCCGCCCCCACGGGGCTGCCGGGCAACGGCGACGACGACCCCGACGAACGCACCGCGGCGGAGGATCCCGCCGCTCCCGGCCGCAGCCGCGCGGCCACGTCCCCGAGGACGGCGGACTCGCCGACCGGAGCCCGGTTCACCAGGCCCGGGGGGATGTTCAGCTCACTGAGCGTTCGCAACTACCGCTACTACTTCGCCGGCCAGGTGGTGTCCAACACCGGGACCTGGATGCAGCGCATCGCCCAGGACTGGCTGGTCCTGAGCCTCACCGGCAGCCCGCTCGCGGTCGGCATCACCACCGCGATGCAGTTCCTGCCGATGCTGCTGCTCGGTCTCTTCGGCGGAGTGCTCGCCGACCGGCTGCCCAAGCGCAAGCTGCTGATCGCCACCCAGGGCGCGATGGGCCTGCTGGCCGCCGGCCTCGCCGTGCTGACCGTGGCCGGCGTCGTGACGCCGTACTACGTCTACGCGTTCGCGCTGCTGCTCGGCCTGGTCACCGTGGTCGACAACCCGGCCCGGCAGGCCTTCGTCTCCGAGATGGTCGGCCCGAAGCACCTCGCCAACGCCGTCAGCCTGAACGCCGCCAACTTCCAGACCGCCCGGCTGGTCGGACCCGCCGTCGCGGGCCTGCTGATCGCCGCGGTCGGCAGCGGCTGGGCGTTCGCGGTGAACGCGCTGTCCTTCGCCGCCGTCATCGGCGGACTGCTCGCCATGCGCGGGAGCGAACTGCGCCCGACCGAGCCGATCGCCCGGGAGAAGGGCCAGCTGCGGGAGGGGCTGCGGTACGTCAAGGAACGGCCGGAGCTGTTCTGGCCGATGGTGCTGGCCGGCTTCATCGGCACCTTCGGGTTCAACTTCCCGACCCTGCTGTCCGGTTTCGCCACGGAGTTCCACGTCGGCGCCGGGCAGTACGGCCTGCTGAACACCGCGATGGCGGTCGGTTCGCTGGCCGGTGCCCTGATCGCGGCCCGCCGGGGCGCGCCCAGGCTGCGCAGGCTCGTCGCCGCCGCCCTCGGCTTCGGCGCGCTGGAGGTGCTGGCGGCGTTCGCGCCCGGCTACTGGACCTTCGCGCTGCTGCTCACCCTGATCGGGGTGTTCGGGCTGAGCTTCAACACCTCGGTCAACGCCGCTCTGCAGCTGGGCACCGAGCCGGCGATGCGGGGCCGGGTGATGGGCCTGCTGGTGCTGGTCTTCACCGGCGGCACGCCGATCGGGGCGCCGATCGTGGGCTGGGTCACCGCCTCGTACGGGCCCCGGCTCGGGCTGCTGGCCTGCGGCCTGGTCTCGGCACTGGCGGCCACCGCGGTCGGCCTGGTGCTGGCCCGCAGCGCCGAGCTGCGGCTGCGGCTGGACCTGCACCCGGGGCGGGGCGGCCGCGTCGTCGCCCTGGTGCCGCGGACGCCCGTCGGCGTCACGCCGGAGCTGGCCACCGCCTGCTGACGACGGACCGGACCCGCTGACGGCGGGTCGGCCCCCGCTGACAGCGGATCGGCCCCGGAGCGCCAGGACGGCGCTCCGGGGCCGACGGCCGTTCCGGAGCCGGACCGGCGGCCCGTTCCGGAGCCGGACCGCCGATCCGGGTCAGAGCCGGATCGCCAGGATCTGCCCCTGCCAGAGCCCGGCCGGCTGCTCGACCTCGAAGGACTCGGTCTCGGTGAAGCCGAGCGCCCGGTACTGGCCGACCAGCTTGCGGTCGCCGCCCGCGAAGCAGTCCACCCGCAGCAGGCCGATGCCGCGCCGGCGCGCCTCGTCGAGGGCGTCGGCGATCAGCGCGGCGCCGATGCCGGAGCCCTTGCGGGACCGGTCGGTCACCAGGTTCCGGATGTACAGCTCGGGCTCGTCCACCGGGGTGGCGCACTCGGGCCGCTCCTCGGACAGCACGCAGGAGCCGACGGTGCGGCCCTCGTCGTCGACCGCGAGCCGGATCAGGAACGGCTCGCGGCCGTACTTGCCGATGCGCTCGACCCGGGCCGGGGTGCCGCTGAACGAGTGGTCGCCCCACTGGCGGGTACGGCCCTGGGCGGTCAGCCACTCCACGGCGCCGTCGAGCAGGGACAGGATGTCGGGGATGTCTTCGGGACCCCCGTTGCGGATCTTCATGGAAAACCGTTCTAGTCCAAACCGTCGCCCGGTGGAAGATGTCCCCATGAGGCTCTTCGTGGCGGTGCTGCCTCCGGTGGAGGCGTTGCAGGACCTGGTCGACGCGGTGGCGCCGGTGCGCGGGCTGCCCGGGGCGGACCGGCTGCGCTGGACGGCGGTCGAGGGCTGGCACCTGACCCTGGCGTTCCTCGGCGAGGTGCCGGAGGACCGGGTGCCGGAGCTGTCGGCCGGTCTGGCGGCGGTGGCGGCGGTGAATCCGGCGCACCCGTTGCGGCTGGCCGGGGCCGGCCGGTTCGGCGACAAGGTGCTCTGGGCCGGGGTGGAGGGGCGGGTGTGGGCACTGCGCGGGCTGGCCGAGGCGGTGGCCGGGGCCACCGCGGAGGTGGCGGGCGAGGCGGACGCGTTCAGCTTCCACCCCCATCTGACGCTGGCCAGGGCGGGGTCCTCACGGGGGCAGCGGCGCGCGGTGCAGCGGGCGGCCGCGGCGGAGCTGGACGGGCTGGCGCAGGCCCTGGAGGGGTACCGCGGGCCGGACTGGGAGGCCGCCGAGCTGCACCTGATGCAGAGCGAGCAGGGCGGCGGCTTCGCCCACTACGGCTCACTGGCCTCCTGGCCGCTGGCCCGCTGGGAGGGCTGAGCGGGCCGGTCCCTCGGTCGGGCCGGTGCTCCGGTCGGGCCGGTGCCTCGGCCGGGTCGGTGCTGCGGTCGGGCCGGTGCTCCGGTCAGGGCCAGATCCGCATGGCGTCCGCCGCGACCCGTTCCAGTTCGGCGCGGGTCGCGCCGTCGCGAGCGCGCTGCGACATGCCCTGGACCACGGCCGCGGTGAACTGCGCCAGGGCCGCCGGGTCCGTCCCGGCGGGCTCGTGACCGGCCGCGACGTCGGCGCGGATCAGTGATTCCAGGGCGCGGACATTGGCGTTGCGCATGTCCCGGACGGCCCCGGTCACCTCGGGCGAGGTGCAGTTGACCGTCGAGCTGATCAGCAGACAGCCCCACGGGTGGTCGGGGTCGGTCGCCATGGCGGCGGCCTCGCGCAGCATCCGGGCCACCCCGGCCCGGGCGGTGGGCTCCTCGGCGAGCGCGCGGGTCGCGTAGGCGCCGTGGCCCTCCCGGTACCGGTCGACCACCTCGCCGAAGAGGGCGCTCTTGTCGCCGAAGGCCGCGTAGAGGCTCGGCGGGCGGATGCCCATCGCGGTGGTGAGGTCGGCGACCGAGGTCGCCTCGTAGCCGCGTTCCCAGAACAGCCGCAGGGCCTGCTCCAGGGCGGCCTCGCGGTCGAAGGAGCGCGGGCGGCCGCGCTTCGCAGGGGTGGTGGCCATGCGCCGATTCTATATCGCCCACTACAGAAACCGTGCTACGGTCATTTCATTAGCGATCACTACAGAAATGGGTGCCGCCGGACCGGCGGCACCCGGAAGAAGGGGGCGGTCATGTCGAGGTTGACCGGGCGGACGGCGCTGGTGACGGGCGGCAGCCGGGGCATCGGGCGGGGCATCGCCGAGCGGCTGGCACGGGAGGGCGCGCTGGTCGCGGTGCACGGGCGGGACCCGGAGGCGGCCGGGCGGACGGCGAAGGAGATCGAGCGTGACGGCGGCCGGGCCTTCGCGGTCGCCGCCGAACTCGGTGTGCCCGGGGACGCCGAGGCGCTCTGGGCGGCCTTCGACGCCGGGCTGGCCGGGTACGACGGCGGCCACGGGCTGGACATCCTGGTGAACAACGCCGGGATCGGGCAGCCGGGGCGGATCCACGAGGTGGACGAGGCCGCCTACGACCGGGTCTTCGCCGTCAACACCCGGGCGCCGTTCTTCGTCGTCCGGCACGGCCTGGACCGGCTGCGCGACGGCGGGCGGATCGTGAACGTCTCCTCGGGCGTGACCCGGGTGGCGTTCCCGGAGGCCGTCGCCTACGCGATGACCAAGGGGGCGCTGAACACCCTGACGCTGACCCTCGCCCAGGAGCTGGGGCCGCGCGGGATCACCGTCAACGCGGTGCTGCCGGGCATCGTGGCCACCGACATCAATCCCTGGCTGGCGGATCCGTCGGCGCGGGCGCGGGCGTCCTCGTACTCGGTGTTCGACCGGGTCGCCGAGCCGGGCGACGTGGCGGACGTGGTGGCCTTCCTGGCCTCGGACGACGCCCGCTGGGTCACCGGCCAGAACCTCGACGCCAGCGGCGGATCCAACCTCGGCGTCTGAGCGCGGAGCGTGCGGGGGTACGCTCGTTGACCGTGGATCCCAAGACTCGCATGCGAATCGTGACCGGCGCGCTCGTCCTGCTGCTGGTGATCGTGCTGGCCAGTTCGCTGGTCGGCCGGTAGCAGCCGGGGCCGGCGGAACGGAGAAGGGCCACCGCCCGGAGGCGGTGGCCCTTCACACGTGCGGGTGCGGTCGGCCGGGACTGCCCGGCCGTGCAGCCGGTGCGGTCGGTCAGAGCCGCTCGACCACGTAGTCGATGCAGACCGTGAGCGCCTCGACGTCGGCCGGCTCGATCGCCGGGAACATCGCGACCCGCAGCTGGTTGCGGCCGAGCTTGCGGTACGGCTCGGTGTCGACGATGCCGTTGGCACGCAGCGCCTTGGCGACGGCGGCGGCGTCCACCGAGTCGTCGAAGTCGATCGTGCCGACGACCTGGGAGCGCTCGGCCGGGTTCGCCACGAACGGGTTGGCGAACGAGGACTTCTCGGCCCAGCCGTACAGCCGGGACGAGGAATCAGCCGTACGGGCGACGGCCCAGTCGAGCCCGCCGTTGCCGTTCATCCATTCCAGCTGGTCGGCCAGCAGGAAGAGGGTGGCGATGGACGGGGTGTTGTACGTCTGGTCCTTCGACGAGTTGTCGATCGCCGTCGGCAGGTCGAAGAACGGCGGGACGTACCGGCCGGAGCCGGCGATCTCGGCGGCGCGCTCCAGGGCGGCCGGGGAGAACGACGCCAGCCACAGCCCGCCCTCGGAGGCGAAGGACTTCTGCGGGGCGAAGTAGTAGACGTCGGTCTCGGTGATGTCCACCGGCAGGCCGCCGGCGCCCGAGGTGGCGTCGACCAGCACCAGCGAACCCTGGTCGGCACCGGCCGGGCGGGCGATCGGCATCGCGACGCCGGTGGAGGTCTCGTTGTGGGTGAGTCCGTAGACGTCCACCCCGGCCTCGGCGACCGGCAGCGGGTGGGTGCCCGGGGCGGTCTTGATCACGCTCGGCTCGGCGAGCCAGGGCGCGGCCTTCACGGAGGAGGCGAACTTGGAGGAGAACTCGCCGAAGTCGAGGTGCTGGGACTTCTCGCGTACCAGGCCGAAGGCCGCGATGTCCCAGAAGGCGGTGGACCCGCCGTTGCCGAGTACCACCTGGTATCCCTCGGGGAGGGAGAACAGGCTGCTCACGCCCTCGCGCACGCGCTTGACCAGGTTCTTCACCGGGGCCTGGCGGTGGGAGGTGCCGAGCAGGGAGGTCTCGGTGGCGGCGAGGGCACTCAGGGCCTCGGGGCGCACCTTGGAGGGGCCACAGCCGAAACGGCCGTCGGCGGGCTTGATGTCAGCGGGGATCTGGATCTGAGCCACGCGCCGCAGCCTACCGGCCGGGGCGCCCGCGGTTCGACGCCCGTCCGCCCGCTGAGATGCCCCGCACCCGCCCGCGAGCTGCGGAAACAGCGGGTCCGGTTCGGTATCCGGACCCGCTGTCGGGGGAGTGGCGACGGCGGTGTCAGCCGGCGATGGCCTCGAAGCCCTCGATGTCGCGGGGGCTGCGCGGGCCGGGGCCGATGTAGCGCGCGGCGGGGCGCACGAGGCGGCCGGTGCGCTTCTGCTCCAGGATGTGCGCCGACCAGCCGGCGGTCCGGGCGCAGGTGAACATCGAGGTGAACATGTGCGCCGGGACCTCGGCGAAGTCCAGCATGATGGCGGCCCAGAACTCGACGTTGGTGGCCAGCACGCGGTCGGGGCGGCGGTTGTGCAGCTCCTCCAGCGCGGCCTTCTCCAGCGCCTCGGCGACCTCGAAGCGCGGCGCGCCGAGCTCCTTGGCGGTGCGGCGCAGCACGCGGGCGCGCGGGTCCTCGGCGCGGTAGACGCGGTGGCCGAAGCCCATCAGGCGCTCGCCCTTGTCCAGGGCGTTCTTGACCCAGGCGGTCGCGTCGCCGGTGCGCTCGATCTCCTCGATCATGCCGAGCACGCGGGACGGGGCGCCGCCGTGCAGCGGGCCGGACATCGCGCCGACGGCGCCGGACAGGGCGGCCGCGACGTCGGCACCGGTGGAGGCGATGACGCGGGCGGTGAACGTGGAGGCGTTCATGCCGTGCTCGGCGGCGGAGGTCCAGTAGGCGTCGATGGCCTTGACGTGCTTCGGGTCCGGCTCGCCGCGCCAGCGGATCATGAACCGCTCGACCACGGTCTCGGCCTTGTCGATCTCGCTCTGCGGGACCATCGGCAGGCCCTGGCCGCGGGCGGACTGGGCGACGTAGGACAGCGCCATCACGGCGGCGCGGGCGAGGTCGTCGCGGGCCTGCTCGGCGTCGATGTCCAGGAGCGGCTTGAGGCCCCAGACCGGGGCGAGCATGGCGAGGGCGGACTGCACGTCGACCCGGATGTCGCCGGAGTGGACGGGGATCGGGAACGGCTCGGCGGCCGGCAGGCCGGGGTTGAACTTGCCGTCGACCAGCAGGCCCCAGACGTGACCGAAGGAGACATTGCCAACCAGGTCGTCGATGTCGACGCCTCGGTACCGCAGGGCGCCGCCTTCACGGTCGGGTTCGGCGATCTCGCTCTCGAAAGCGACGACGCCTTCGAGCCCGGGTACGAAGTCGGACATGCACGGCTCCTTCAGTTCTGCGATCGGCGGGCCTCCGTGGTGGGGAGGCACACCAGTGACCGAATGGTGGTTGGCACTCGGTGCCAGGGTGACAGGCACGGGGTGCATTGCGCCATACACCACCATGGTGATGTTTCCCGAGGGCCCGCTTGACTTTTCGCCCGAGGGCCGGTCGTGCCCGGGAAATCTCCGGAACCAAGGGTGCGGTTCAGGACAAATCACCGTACGACGGGCGGTCAAGCGGTGGCGAGTCACCTTATCTCCCACCGGGGTTTGTCCGGAGGTAGCGGTGCCGGTTGCTTGTCGTACGGGATGATGTTGACGTGCAGACCCCGGACCGCGCCCAGTCGACGCCCCTGCCCCCCGCCACCCGGATCCCGGCCGACGAGGCCCGACCCGGGCCGGACCTCGCCGTGATGCGCAAGCACTACACGCACGAGGGACTGGCCGAGGAGGACCTCGCCGCCGAGCCGATGGGCCAGTTCACGCGGTGGTTCCACGACGCGGACGACGCCGGGGTGGTGGAGCCCAACGCGATGGTGCTCTCCACTGCCGACGCCCAGGGGCGGCCCAGCTCGCGCACCGTGCTGCTCAAGGGGTTCGACGCCCGCGGCTTTGTCTTCTTCACCAACTACGGCTCCCGCAAGGGCACCGAGCTCGCGGCCAACCCGTACGCGGCGCTGCTCTTCCCGTGGGTCGCGCTGGCCCGCCAGGTGATCGTCCAGGGCCCGGTGGAGAAGGTCGGCCGGGACGAGACCGCCGCCTACTTCCGCACCCGCCCGCACGGCTCCCAACTCGGCGCCTGGGCCAGCGAGCAGTCCAGCCCGGTCGCCTCGCGGGAGGTGCTGGAGCAGCGCTACGCGGACCTCGAGCGGCGCTACCCGGAGGGCGAGGGCGTGCCGGTGCCGCCCTTCTGGGGCGGCTACCGGGTGGTGCCGGAGAGCGTGGAGTTCTGGCAGGGGCGGGAGAACCGGCTGCACGACCGGCTGCGCTACCTCGCCGACCCGGCTGCCCCGGCGGGCTGGCGGGTGGAGCGGCTCTGCCCGTGAGTCCGGCCGGGCGGTGCCCCCGAGTCCGGTCGACCCTGCCCGGGGAGCGGGCCGGGCCGTGCCCGCGGGGCCGGTCCGTCCGCGTCCGCGCCGTCGGTCCCGGGCCGCACCCGCACGCCCCCGACCAGGCCCGTAGCCCCGCGGGGTCGCACTTGTGACGACACCACTACACCTTCCTCCGCCCACCGGCTGACCTTGTGTCAGCCCGCCAGTAAGGTGGGGTCGTTCACCGGCAAGGTGGGGGGTTTTCTGGGTGCGGCCGTACTTCTTCTTCAGCTACGCGCGGCGGGACCACCTGGCCGGGGGTGCCTTCGTCGACCAGTTCTTCACCGACCTGCGGGACGAACTGGCCCGGATCGAGCCCGAGGCCGGACCGGGCGAACTCGCCTACCGGGACACCGAACGGCTGCGGATCGGCGACGACTGGGAGCGGCAGCTCTCCCGGATGCTCGGCGCCAGCCGCACCATGGTCGCCCTCTACTCGCCCGCCTACTTCGCCAGCCCCTACTGCGGCAAGGAGTGGACGGCCTTCGACGGCCGGACGCGGCGCCACGAGGAGCAGACCGGGGAGAGCGTCCCGGCCCTCATCCCCGTCCTGTGGGAGCCGCCGCCCGAGGACCTGCCCGCCGAGGTCCGGCGGATCCAGTACATGCAGCACGACTTCGGCGCCGAGTACGCCACCGGCGGGCTGCGCCACCTGCTGCGGACCGACCCGCAGGGCACCGCGTACCGCAAGGTGGTGCGGGTGATCGCCGAGCGGATCCGGGAGGCCGCCTCCTGGCGGGTCGCCGAGCTGCGCGACCTCGACCTCGGGCAGGTGGAGGGCTGCTTCCCGGTGGAGGAGGCCGCCCCGGTCGCCGCCCGCAGCAGCCTGGTCCGGCTCTTCGTCGCCGCCCGGCGGGCCGGCGACCCGCCCGCGGTCGTGGGCGGGGCCGGCGCGGTCAACGGCGACCGGTTCCCGGCGCAGCGCTCCGAGGCGGACAGCGTGCGGACCGACCGGGCCGCCGCGGGCGGCGACCTCGCCGACGGCCGTCCCGGCGGCCCGGACGGGCCCTACCAGGGCGGGTGGTACGGCGCGCACCCCCGCGACTGGGCGCCCTACCACCCGCCCCGGCTGCCCTCGTTGGCGGTCCAGGCCCAGCAGGTGATCACCCGGGCCGGGCACAGCACCAGCCTGGAGACCGTCGGCCCGGACCTCGCCGACGCGCTCGACCGGGCCCGGGAGAACAACGAGGTCAGCGTCCTGCTGGTGGACCCGTGGGCGGCCGGCGCCGAGCCCTTCCGGCAGGCGCTGCGCGACTTCGACCGGCAGAACCACCCGGTCACCGCCGTGCTGCTGCCCGACAGCACCGACGACCCGCCGGCCGGTCCGGCGCGCGCCCGGCTCTGGGAGGGGGTGCGCGAGGTGTTCGCGCGCACCTGGTTGCACCGGTCCGGTCCCGAGCCGCTCTTTCGCATCCACATCCGGCGGGAACGATTCGAGCGTGAGCTGCTCTCGACCGTGACCGTCGCCCAGAACCGCCTGCTCGACCAGCTGGACGACGACCCGGTCGCCGCCCGGGCCCAGTTCGGGCTCGGTCCGGACCCGCGACCGATGCCCGGCCTCACCATCCCGGCCTGGCCGCCCGTACCGCCGGAACCGCCCGCTTCCCCGGGCCCGCCCCTCCCGCGCCCGGGCAACGCCCCCGGAACGGGGAACACTCCCGGGGCGGGCGCCGGGGCCGGAGGCGCGCCGGGGCCGAGGGGCGCCCTGCGCGAGGAGACCGTGCCCCTGACCAACCGGGCGCCCAGTGAAGGAGAAGCGGACCGATGAGCGTTGAGCACGCCGCCCTCGCGGACCACGGGTCCGCGGCCCTCGCGACCCCCGGCACCGGCACGGTCGTCACCTTCTACTCCTTCAAGGGCGGCACCGGCCGCACCATGGCGCTCGCCAACCTGGGCTGGATCCTGGCCAGCCAGGGACTGCGCGTGCTGGTGGTGGACTGGGACCTCGAAGCCCCAGGCCTGCACCGCTACTACCACCCGCTGCTGGTCGACCCCGAACTCCACGGCACCGACGGGCTGATCGACATGCTCCGGGCCTACGTCGACGAGGCGCTGCCCGGACCGGACCGCCGCGGCCCGGGCCCCGACCCCCGGGAATGGCTGTCCGCGCCCGGCCGGCTCGAGCAGTACCTGTGCGGCCTGGCCCTCGACCTCCCCGACGGCGGCAAGCTCGACCTGATGCCCGCCGGCCGGCAGAACGCCGCCTACTCGGCCGCCGTCACCAGCTTCAACTGGCGCAGCTTCTACACCCGCGCCGACATCCGCGGCGCCGAGTTCCTGTACGCGCTGCGCGAGCAGTGGACCGGCAACTACGACTACGTGCTGATCGACAGCCGGACCGGGGTCAGCGACACCTCGGGCATCTGCACCGTGCTGATGCCCGACACCGTCGTCGACTGCTTCACCCTCGGCGCCCAGAGCATCCGCGGCGGCGTCGACGCGGCCCGCGCCATCGTCGACGCCGACGAGCGCGAGATCCGGGTGCTGCCCGTCCCGATGCGGGTCGAGGACGCCGAACGGGCCGGACTCGCCGCCGGGCGCGACCTCGCCCACGACGCCTTCGACCCCTACCTCGAGCGCTGGCTGAGCCCCGAACGACGGGCGGGGTACTGGCGCGACGTCGAGGTGCCGTACAAGCCGTTCTACGCCTACGAGGAGGTGCCGGCCACCATCGTCGACCGGCCGCAGCAGGGCCGCAGCCTGCTCGCCGCCTTCGAACGGCTGGCCGCCTGGCTCACCGACGGCCGGGTCAGCGCCCTGCGCCCGCTGCCCGACCTGGCCCGGCGCCGCCTCTACGCCGCCTACCTGCGCACCGGCCGCACCCGCTCCCGCCAGGTGCACGTGAGCTACGCCCCCAAGGACCGGGTGTGGGCCGAGTGGATCTCCGAGACCCTGCGCGGCTTCGGCTACCTGGTCAGCCTGCACAGCGCCGCCGTCCCGCTCGACCCGGGACCGGTGCACGCCGCCGCGCTGCCCGAGACCGCCGGACCGCTGGACGGCGACGGCCGGCTGCTCGCCCTGCTCACCCCCGAGTACACCGCCCTGCCGCGCGCCCGGGAGATCTGGCGCCGGCTCACCGGCCAGGCGCCGGTCGGCGACTCCGGCGGCCTGCTCGCGGTGCGGATCGGCGGGGCGGAGGGCATGGAGCCGCCGCAGTTCGCCGGACACCGGGCGCTGGACCTCGCGCTCGGCTCGGCGGAGCAGGCCGAGGCCCAGCTGTTCGAGCTGATCGGACCCGCACCCGGCGCCGGACGCTGGATGGAGACCGCCGGGACCGGCGAGACCACCGTGCCGCACCCGGCCCGGTTCCCGGACGGCCGCCCCCCGGTGCAGGAACTGCCGCCCCGGCTGCCGACCTTCACCGGCCGGATGCGCCTGCTGGAGGCCGTCCGCGACGGCTTCACCGCGGACAGCGACGCCGCGCCCGTCCAGGTGCTCTACGGCATCGGCGGGGTCGGCAAGTCCCAGGCCGCGATCGAGTACGCGCACCGCTTCGCGGCCGGCTACGACGTGCTGTGGTGGGTCCCGGCCCAGCAGCCCGCGGTGATCCCGCAGAAGCTCGCCGAACTCGCCCCCGGCCTCGGCCTGGAGACCGACGGCGACGTCACCAGGACGGCCCGCGCCGTCCTCGACGCGCTCGCCAGCGGCCGGCCGTACCACCGCTGGCTGCTGCTCTTCGACAACGCCGAGGACCCGGAGCTGCTGGACCCCTGGCTGCCCGCCGCCGGCCCGGGCGGCCACGTCCTGGTCACCTCCCGGGACCGGCGCTGGGCCCGCCGCCCGGGCCGCACCGAGGTCGAGGTGTTCGACCGGGCCGAGAGCGTCGAACTCGTCCGGCACTTCAACAGCGGGGTGGAGCGAGCCGACGCCGAACGGATCGCCGAGCTCCTCGGCGACCTGCCGCTCGCCGTCGGCCAGGCCGCCGCCTGGCTGCAGGAGACGCCGATGCCGGCCGCGACGTACGCGGACCTGCTGGACGAGACGCTGACCGACATCCTCGACCGCTCGGTGCGGGGGACGCCGGTGGCGGTGGCGGCGGAGGAGGAGGCCGACGACGGGGGCGGCCCGGCGGGACGCGGTGCTGCCGCGGAGGGCCTCAATGCCACCGCCACGGCAGCCACCTGGCGGATCGCCGGGTCCGACCTGCGGAGGATCAACGCTCCCGCCGCCCGTCTGCTCGAAGTCTGCGGCTTCCTCGGCCCCGAGGCCATCCCGATCCCCATCCTGTACAGCCCACCGGTGATCGAGGCGATCGGGCTCCCTCCGGGCACCTCCGACCACCGGCTCGAGGTCGGCGAGATCCTGCGCACCTGCAACCAGTTCAACCTGGCCCGCTACGACCACACGGCCGGGACGCTGGTGGTGCACCGGATCGTCCAGGCCCTGCTGCGCGAGCAGGTCGGCGAGGCCGACCGCGCACGGGTCCGCGGCGCCGCCCACCGCGCCCTCGCCCTCGCCGACCCCGGCGATCCGGACACCCCGCACCAGTGGCCCCGGTACGCCGAACTCCTGCCCCATCTGTGGCCCTCGGGAGCAGCCGATTCCACCGACCCGGCGGTCCGGCAGTGGATCGTCAACTCGGTCCGCTACCTGTGGCGGCGCAGCCTCCACGACGCCGGGCGCGAGCTGGCAGAAGGCGTGCTCGCCCGGTGGCGGGAGGCCGGACCGCAGGGCACCGAGGCGGACGTCAAGGTCCAGCTGCTGCGCGTCCAGCTCGGCAACATCCAGCGCAGCCTGGGCCTGGTCCGGGAGGCGTACGAGACGGACCGGGACGCCTTCGACCGGCTGACGGAGCTGGTCGGGCGGGACCACCCGGACACCTTTCCGGCGGCCACCAGCCTCGGCGGGGACCTCCGGCACCTGGGTCGCTACCAGGAGGCCCGGGAACTCGACGAAGTCACCTTGGCCGCCGCCCGTCGGGTGCTCGGATCCGACCACCGTCGCACCCTGATGGTCGAGAACAACCTCGCGGTCTCCATCATGCTGGTCGGGGACCTCGGCGAGGCGCTGGCGAGGCACGAGGTGCTCTACCACCGGAAGCTGGAGCTGTTCGGCAGGCGCAGCCCGTTCACGGTCCTCGACGGGCTCCTCCGCGGGCACCTGCTCCGCGAGGTGGGGCGGCCCGCCGAGGCCCTGTCGCGACTGGACAAGACGGTGCGCCGGAGCCGGGACGTGTTCGGCGAGCACCACGACGAGACCCTGCTCGCCCGGCGCTACCGCAGCGCCACCCTGCGTCGGCTGGGCAGGCTCCCGGAGGCCCTGGTCGAGGCGGAGGACGTCCACCGGCAGTTGTACGGGCGCTACGGGCTCGATCATCCCGGCACCGCCGGTGTGGCCGGGACCCTCGCGGCGGTCCTCGGTGCGCTCGGGGACGGCGGCCAGGCCGTCGTGCTCGCCGACGAGTCGTACCGGTACCACCGCGACCACCTCGGCGAGGGCCACCCCATGGAGCGTCTGGCGGCAGGCAACCTGGCCGTGGCGCTCCGGCGGGCCGGCCGGTCGGAGGAAGCCCGGTCGATGGCCGGCGAGGTGGCGGACGACCTGCTCAGACTGCTCGGCGACCGCCACCCGTGGGTTGCGGTCGCCCGGTTCAACCGGGCGAACGACTCGGCTCGTGAGGGGGCGTACGGCGAAGCGGTGACGCTCACCACGGCGGCCGTGCGCACCCTGGGCGGGCGACTCGGTCAGGACCACCCCGACACCCTGGCCGCCTCCGCGAACCTCGCCCTGGCGCTCACCGCGCTCGGCGACCCCGAAGGGGCGGTGCTGGGCGCGCGGACCCTCTCCCGGGCCCGCGCCGTGCCGTACCTCGGCGAGAACCACCCGCTCACCGAGTCGATCCGGGTGAAGGAGTGGCTGGACACGTCGATCGAACTGCCGCCGGCGTAGCCGCGGGCGGACGCCTGCCGAAAGGGAACTGACGATGGAGCCGACCGCAGAGACGTACACGGTGACCGAGCGGACCGAGGAACGCCTCGCCGGGCCGCGTCCCGGCCTCGCCGAACTGGCGGGGCTGGACGCCGGCGTGCTGGCGAGCCACCTCGAACTCGCGCTGCTCGGTGTCGGGGCCCGTCCGGTCTCACCGTTCGACTCTGCGATCTGAGCACCAGGATTAGCCCGGGTCGGCGGTTGGAAACGTGCCGTCATGACGTTTCCTCCGCCGCCGATCACGCAGTTCGTCCTCAAGGTCCACAGCCGGTGCGACCTCGCCTGCGACCACTGCTACGTGTACGAGCACGCCGACACCGGCTGGCGGTCCAGACCGCGTGCCGTCCCGGAGGCCGTGCTGGCGCGGGTCGCGGAGCGGATCGGGGAGCACGCGGCCGGGCACGGGCTGACCGCCGTCCGGGTCGTCCTGCACGGCGGTGAGCCGCTGCTGGCCGGGCCGGAGGTGTTCCGGCGGGCGGCCGGGCTGCTGCGGGCGGCGCTGCCCGAGGTGTGCGAACTCGACCTGAGGGTGCACACCAACGGCGTCCGGCTGGACGCGGCCTACTGCGAGCTGTTCGACGAACTCGGCATCCGGGTCGGCATCTCGCTGGACGGGGACCGGGCCGCCAACGACCGGCACCGCCGGTTCGCGGACGGCAGGTCGAGCCATCCGCAGGTGCTGCGGGCGGTCGGGCTGCTGCGCGAACGGCGGTTCCGGCACCTGTACTCGGGGCTGCTCTGCACCGTCGACGTGGCGAACGACCCGGTGGCCGTGTACCGGGCGCTGGCCGGACTGGAGCCCCCGGCCGTCGACTTCCTGCTCCCGCACGCCACCTGGGACCGGCCGCCGGAACGCCCGGACGGGCTCGGCCCGACGCCCTACGCGGACTGGCTGCTGACCGTGCACGGGCACTGGGAGGCGGACGGCCGTCCGTTCGCCGTCCGGACCTTCGACTCGGTGCACCGGACACTGTCGGGGCTGCCGGGCCTGAGCGAGGCGCTCGGGCTGGAGCCGGTGGACCTGGTGGTGCTGGAGACGGACGGTACGTACGAGCAGGCGGACAGCCTGAAGACCGCGTACGACGGTGCGCCCGCGACCGGGATGGACGTGTTCCGGCATGCGGTGGACGAGGTCGCCGGGCATCCGGGCATGGCGGCGCGGCAGTCGGGTCTGGAGGGGTTGAGTGCTACCTGCCAGGTCTGTCCGGTGGTGCGCTCCTGCGGGGGCGGGCTGTACGCGCACCGGTATCGGGAGGGTTCGTTCGACCACCCTTCGGTGTACTGCGCGGACCTGAAAGCGCTGATCGACGGGCTGGCGGCCCGGGCGGGGGCCGTGCGGCGGCCCGCCGCACCGACAGTCGACCTGGCCGGCCCGGGGCTCTCGGACGAGCAGATCGACGAACTGTCGCTCGGCTTGGGCGGCCCGGAGACCGTCCGTGCGCTGGCCCGGTCCCAACTCGCCCTCACCCGAACGATGCTGGCGGCGGTGCACGGCTCCTCGGGGGTGGCGCGCTCGGAGGCGTGGGAGCTGCTGGCCGACCTCGATTGCTCTGAACCGGCCGCCGTGGACGCGGTGTTCTCCCACCCGTACGTCCGGGCGTGGGCGGCGCGGCGGTTGAGCGGCGACCCGGCGGCGGGGCTCGGCACCCTGGCCGAGCTGGCGGCGGCCGCGGCGGTGCGGGCGGGGCGGGGGGACACGGTGGCGGTGCCGGTCCGGGACGGGGTGCTGCACCTGCCGACGCTGGGGCGGCTGGTGCTGGGCAGGGGCGTGCGGGAGGCGTCGGTGACCGGCGGGCGGGCCGGCTGGACGGCGCGCACCGAGGGCGGTGCGGTCGCCGGTCCGGGTGACGCGCGTTGGCAGCCGCTCCGGAGAGTCGGGAGGGGGATCGCGCTGGAGGACGTGGACCCGCAGCGGGGGGTGCACCGGTGGCCGGTGGAGGAGCGGTTGGCCGGTGCCGAGTACCGGCGCTGGGCCGGCGACTTCCGGGAGGCGGCGGACCTGCTGGACCGCGATCTGCCCGAGTACGCGGCCGGCCTGTGGGAGGGACTGACCACCGTCACACCGTTGCAGCGGAGATCTGACGGCCACGACGTCAGCTCGGCCGCCCGCCAGGCCTTCGGCGCGGTCGCGATCGCGCGGCCGCGCGGAGCGGAGACGCTGGCGTTGTTGTTGGTGCACGAGTTCCAGCACGTGAAGCTGGGCGCGGTACTGGACCGGGAGGAGTTGTACGACCGGGGCGACACCAGGTTGTTCGAGGCGTTCGGGCTGACGCCGAGACCGATCGGCTCCCTCTTCCAGGCCGTCTACGCCCACCTGGCCGTCACGGCGTTCTGGGGCACCCGAGCGCAGGACACCGAGCCGGCCCGCTCCCGGTTCGTCCACTGGCGGACCCTGACGGACGAGGCTGTGGATTTGCTGGCCGACAGCGGAGCGCTGACCCCGCTGGGAAAGCGCTTCGCCGACGGCGCGAGGGCGTCGGTGGATCCCTGGCTGCGGTCCATCGAGGGCTGATGCCGCCCGGCCGCTCCCGCGCGTCGCGGGAGCGGCCGGGGTGGGGTGTTCAGTGGGTGAGGTGGTCGAACTCGCCGGCCTTGGCAGCTTGGAGCCAGGCGGTGAGCTTGGCCTTGGTGGTGGTGATGGTTATGGCGGGTTCGTCGGATTCGCGGACGCGGATGAGTTCGCCGTCAGACGCGATCTCGACGCACTCGGCGGCGTCTCCGCTGAAACTTGACTTCTGCCAGTTGAGCTTCCGCATGGCTACCTCCCCAGGAGTTTGTAACGGACGTGCTGGATCATGCCCCACGAGTCGCGAAAGGCGGGAGAGGGCCCGGACACACTGGCATTCAGCGGAGGGAGCGCCATGCCCTTGAGCCGGTCGAACTTCCGTCGAAACGCGGCCACCCCCTCAGGGTCTCCCACGAACGTCGGGCCGTGCGGGTTTTCCAGCAGGATGGTGTCCAAGCGGGCGTGTGCGCCGTGCATCAACAGGAATGCCGTGTCGGTCGAGGCGTAGACCGTGGAGTCGAACGGAAGGATCTGGATTGTCACATGAGGTAGGTGTGCCATCTCGATCAGGTGGTTCAGCTGCTCTCGCATGACAGCCGGTCCGCCGTACATCATGTGCAGGGCCGCTTCATGGATGACCGCGTGGAAGGGCTGGGCGTTCTCCGCTGTAATCATCTGCTGACGTCGGAGCCGGAATTCGACCTTCTTCTCGGCGTATTCGTGGATCACTTCGATGTACGCCTTGGTCTGGAGGAAGCCGGGGATCAGGTGCGTCTGATAGTTGATGAACGCGGTCGCTGATGCCTCGAACTCGGCCAGGTCGAGAGCCTCCGGCACCACATGAGGCCGGTACTCGGTCCACCAGCCCTTCCCGTTGCTCTGACACATGGCGATGAGGCCCTCCCGGTACTCGGCGTCGTTGACGCCGCAGGTGTCGAGCCAGAGCGCGAGTCGCTCAAGGTTGAGGCCGAGCCTGCCGGCTTCGGTGTGGCTGACTGCCGGACCCTTCATCCCGAGAGCCTCGCCGATCTCGGCGGCGGACAGTCCTGCGGCGTTTCGGAGACGTCTGAGCTCATCGCCGAATCGGCGCTGCCGTTCGCTGATGTCGGTCCTGAATCCCACGTGCGTGCCTTTCTGTGCGGACGAGCGACCTCGAACCCGAAGCCTACGGAAAGTGTAGGGCTGATCGCAGAGCGTGTTGCACAGTTGAGGTGTTCTGGCCTACAGTTGCTAACGATCTCGCCGGAAGGTCTGTCAGTAGGTCTCATCTTCAAGGCAGTTGCTGTCGAGCTGCCCCGGAGCCGAAGAATTCACGGCGACAGACCCCAGGTGTGTCCGACCTACACCGCAGGGAGCATTCCCGTGTGTAACCCCGACCTCAACTCCCCCTCCCTCGCTCTCGCCCGGCAGTCGTTGCGCGACACGATGGTGCGCGCCGGGTGGGACGACCACCGCATCTTCGACGCCGAGCTCGCGCTCGCCGAACTCATCGTCAACGCCTGGCGGCACGGCCGCACCGCCGCTCCCGTCGTCCTCATCGCCACCCTCGGCCGCACCCTCCGGGTCTCCGTCGGGGACGAGAGCCACACCCTCCCCGAGCAGCACCTTTCCTCCGCACTCGGCGAACTCGCCGAGTGCGGACGGGGCCTCCAGCTCGTCGAGGGGCTCACCCACCGCTGGGGCGCCGACCCCCAGAAGAGAGGCAAGCTGGTCTGGTTCGAGCTGGACTCCGCCGCGTGACCGTGGCCCTCGCCCTGCTCCTCCTCGCCTCGGCGCTGGTCGGGGCGGTCGGCGAGGTGCTGACGCGATCGCTGCGGGACCGGGTCGAGCGAGCGGGCAGCACGCTCGACCCCTAGGTGCCATCTATGGCACCAAGCCCTCGCCCGAACCCCGGGCGAGGGCGCACCACGTAAACTCCGGCCCTGTGAACGAGCAGCCTCCGGTCCTGGTCACCCGTCGTCTCGCGCCCGGCGTCGTCGAGCGCCTCTCCGCGCAGCTCCCGGCTGCCCTGCACGACTCCGAACTGCCGATGAGCCGCGAGGACCTGCTCACCGCCGTCCGCGGCCGCCGGGCGCTGATCACCACCCTGGACGAGCGGGTGGACGCCGAACTCCTGGACGCCGCCGGGCCCGACCTCCAGGTCGTCGCCAACCACGCCGTGGGCTACCACAACGTCGACGTGGCGGCCTGCGCCGAGCGCGGCATCACCGTCACCAACACCCCCGGCGTGCTGACCGCCGCCACCGCCGACATGGCCTGGGCCCTGCTCCTGGCCGCCACCCGCCGGCTCGGTGAGGGCGAGCGACTGCTCCGCTCCGGCGAACCGTGGGCCTGGGCGCCGACCTTCATGCTCGGCATGGAGCTGACCGGCACCCAGCTGGGCGTGCTCGGCATGGGCCGGATCGGGCAGGCGGTGGCCCGCCGGGCCAAGGGCTTCGACATGCCCGTCCGCTACCACAACCGCAACCCGCTGGCCCCCGAGCAGGAGGACGGCGCCGAGTGGCTGCCGCTGGAGCAGCTGCTCTCCACCTCCACCGTCCTGGTGGTCACCTGCCCGCTGAGCGAGGCCACCCGGCACCTGCTGGACGCCCCCCGGCTCGCCCTGCTGCCGCCCGGTGCGGTGGTGGTGTCGATGACCGCCGGGGTGGTCGACGAGGTGGCGCTCGCCGCAGCCCTGGAGTCCGGCGCGCTGTTCGCGGCCGCCGTCGACAACTTCGAGCGCGAGCCCGCCGTCCCCGCCGCCCTGCTCGCCCAGGACCGCGCCGTGCTCGCCCCGCACCTGGGCAGCGCCACCGTCCGCACCCGCCAGGCGATGGGCAACCTGGCCGTCGACAACGTCCTCGCCGTCCTCGCCGGAAAGGACCCGCTCACCCCGGTGGCCCGGTAGCGGTCGCCCGGTTCGGGCCCGCCTCGCCGACCGGGGTCAGTCGCCGATGAATTCCAGGTAGCTGCCCGGCGTCGCCGCACATTGCGCGAGGAGTGCGTCGAGGTCGAGGAGGGCCGCCCGCTGCCGCTCGTCGGAGCATGCGCGGACGAGGGCGGCGACCTCCGCACGGGCGGCTCCGGCTTCCTGCTCGTTGAAGAGCGTGTCGCCGTACGGGTCCACCCGACCCAACCTGCCCGACCTGTCGAGGTCGAGCGTGCTCAGTGTCTGAGCGAGCGCCTCGCCGTGCCGGTACGACCCGCGCAGCAGTGTGGCCCGGGACGAGCCCTTGCCCGGCCTCCCGGAGTGCAGTTCCAGCTCGATGCCCACGAATCTCCCACCGTCTCGGCTGATACCGGCTGATATCAGCCGTCAAGCATCGCAGAGACCGCGTCCGGACCCGTTCAGTACTCCCGGTCGCCCGCGCCGTTCACGTCGCGGCGGGCCTGCCAGGTGGTGTGCTCGCGGGAGACGGCGTCCTCGGCGTCGCGGGAGAAGCGGGCCCAGAGCTCCTCGGCCTCGGGCGAGCCGACGTCGAGGCTCGCCAGCTGCGCCCGGATCAGGGCCAGTTCGTCGGCGGCCAGCCCGTACGCGGCGGCGAGCGGGCGGTACTGGCGCAGCTGGGCCCAGGCGGTGACGGAGGCGGCCACGGCGGAGACCGCGCCGAGGGCGTCGAAGGAGAACATCCCCAGCGCCCGCAGCACCGCGAGCACCAGCCCGAGCAGCGGCAGCACCACGCCCGCCACCCCGGTCCAGAAGCCGGCCCGGGCGCAGTAGCGGGACTTGGAGCGGTACCAGTCCTGCTGCACCTCGATCCGCTCGCGCAGGTAGACGTCCCGGCGCAGCGCGAGCGGCTGCTCGCGCAGGGCGCGCATCGCGGGGGTGATCTGGCTCCCGGCGGGCCGGCCGGCCAGGCCGGGGCCGATCGCGCGGCTGCCGCGGAAGGCGTGCAGCACCCGGCCGAGCTGGAGGCCGTAGAGGCCCTCGGCGTCCGGCAGCGGCCGGGGCGGCGGCTGGACGGCGTCGGCCCGGACGGCGAACTTCCAGGCGAGGGTCTTCACCGATTCGGCGGCGGCCCGGCCCTCGTACCAGAGGCCCTGCGGGTTCTGCCGGCTGGTGACGGCGGAGAGGCCGATCGCGCCGAGGTAGGCGACGGCGGCGAGCCAGGCCCACGGCCGGCCGTCGGCGGAGCCGGCCGTGGCGGCCGCGACCAGCAGCAGCAGCTCGGCGGCGGAGAGCCGGACGGCCCGGTGCTGCCCCTGCTGGGAGGCCGAGTCGGCCGCCCAGAACAACTCCGGCAGCAGCTCGCGCTCCCGCACCGAACGGCCCGCCCCACCCGTGCCCGACGTCATTCCGTCCCCCCGCCCGCAGCTCCACCACCCGCCCCGGCGGTTCTGCCCCGGCGGACGGCCCGGTACGCCTGGGCGGGCAGCCGGTTGCGCCCGGGTGGACAGGCCGGGACGGGAGGGTCGGGGCAGCCCGGCGCGGACGGGCCGGGGCGGGCCGGGGGCGGGCGGGGCACCGGGGCGGCGCGGCCGTCCAGGACGGTCGGCGCAACGGTCGGCCGGTCGGCGTAGCGGTCCCGGTACCGCCCGCCGCCTGCTCGTACGTCGATCGGACCGGCCGGGGCGGAGAAGCCCGGAAAGCAGTGGAAGGCCCCGGAAGGTCTCAGAACGTGTAGAAGATCCGGTCGGCGTTGTCGGCCATCTGCTTGGCGTTCCACTCGGTGCCGCCGGGCACGTTGCCGGAGCGGAACAGCGGCGGGGCGGCGCCCTCGCCGGCGAGGGCCGCGTCGGCCAGCCGCTCCACCGCCGAGGCGACCACGGCCTGCATCAGCGCGCTGGTGACGATGGTCGAGACCGGGCCGAAGGTGGTCTCGGCACCGGGGTGGGTCAGCTCGCCGTCGCCGACCGCGATCTTGTTGTCCAGGACGACGTCGCAGTGGTCCTTGAGGTAGGTGCCGGAGGAGTGCCCCGAGGGAACGGCCCCGGGGTAGGCCAGCGAGGTCAGCCCGACCACCTTGAGGCCCCGGGTCCGGGCGTACTGGGCCAGCTCCACGGGCATGGTCTGGCGGCCCGAGAGCGAGATCAGGAACAGCAGGTCGCCGCTGGTGGCGGGGGTGAGGTCGAGGGTGGTGGTGGCCAGTCCGGAGACCCGCTCCAGGGCGCTCGACAGCGGCGCCGGCATCACCGTGACCCCGGCCATGCCGGGGACCTCCAGCAGATTGATCGGCACCAGCCCGCCGGCCCGGTAGACCACGTCCTGGGCCGCCAGCGAGGAGTGCCCGGCGCCGAAGGCGAAGACCCGGCGGTTCCCGGCGATCGCCTCGGCGAGCAGCTCGGCGGCGGCCTCGATGTTCGCCGCCTCCTCGGTCCGCACCCGCTGGAGGTGGGCGATCGCGGCCTCGAAGTACCGGCCGACCAGCTCGCTCATCTGCTGCCTTCGCTCTCTGCCGGTGGGGGCCCCGGCCGGGTGGGGCGGCCGTGATGGTCCGGACCGCTGGTGGAGAAAGCTACGGCGAGCACCGTGCTGCCTCACCGGTGCCGCTGTCAACAGCCACGAAATGCCGCCCCCCGCAGCCCGGGGCGGGCCCGGTTGTCGTCGCGGTACGTCAGAATTGGCGGTGAGGACCCCGAGGAACGGAGCCAGCGGCGATGTCTGGGCTGATCGACACCACTGAGATGTACCTTCGCACCATCCTGGAGCTGGAGGAGGAGGGCATCACCCCGATGCGCGCCCGGATCGCCGAGCGCCTGGAGCAGAGCGGTCCCACGGTCAGCCAGACGGTCGGCCGGATGGAACGCGACGGGCTGCTCCGGGTAGCGGGCGACCGCCACCTGGAGCTGACCGAGGAGGGCCGCCGGCTCGCGGTGCGGGTGATGCGCAAGCACCGCATCGCCGAGTGCCTGCTGGTCGACGTGATCGGGCTGGAGTGGGAGCAGGTGCACGAGGAGGCCTGCCGCTGGGAGCACGTGATGAGCGAGACGGTCGAGCGCAAGGTGCTCGCGATGCTCGGCCACCCGACCCAGTCCCCGTACGGCAACCCGATCCCGGGGCTGGACGAGCTGGGCGACGCCAAGGCCGAGGGCGAGGGCTTCGACGCCGGGCTCGTCGCACTGGACACGGTGCTGCCGGGCGAGGACGGCGCTGACGTGGTGGTCCGCCGGATCGGCGAGCCGATCCAGACCGACGGCGACCTGATGCGCACGCTGCGCCGGGCCGGGGTCCGTCCCGGCTCCACGGTGCGGGTGACCGCCGGGGTCGGCGGGCTCATGGTGGGCTCCGGCGACAACGCGGCCGAGCTCGGCAAGGACATCGCCGCGCACGTCTTCGTCGCACAGGGCTGAGGGCGGCCGCCCGGGGGCCGAGGACGGACGCCCGGGCCGGGGGACGGTCCGCGCCCCGCGCTGGACGAGAACGGCCGGAAGGGCCCGGTGCTCCCCGTGCACCGGGCCCTTCCGCCCTCCCCGTTCCCTCCCGCTCCCGCGGCACCGGCCTCCCCGAACCCGGCCGGTACCGCGGCCCCCGCCCTTCCCCCCGTCCCCTCCGGTTCCCCTCCGTCCCTCCCGTCCGCCCCGCCCGGCTTCCCCGACCGAGCGCCCCTTCCGGCGGCCCCTCACAGGGGAATTCCTGCCACTCGGCCGATCATGGCAATCCTTGAGCGTTGTCACTCGTACGAGGGGCTTTCGCCGTTGACCAGCGGGTACACCGAACCCTTATCCGCACATGCGTATGACGGGCCCGGTCTCCGGTGGGAGACCGGGCCCGTCACTCGCGCGCGGGGTGTCGCGCGTGGCACGCCCCTCACCCGATCGGCGTAGGGCGGCAGTCCTCGGAAGGGTCGGCCGTTCGTCGGTTCCCCGGTTTCCCGGTTCGGCCGTTCGGCGGTTCGGCCGTTCAGCGGGTCGAGGGGGCGGCCGTTCGGCGGGTCGCCGGCGGGGCGGCCCGGGCGGCGGTCAGCGCACCGCCGCGGGCTGGGCCGGTTGCGCCGCGGCGGCCGGCGCCTCGCGCCCGCAGGCGTAGGCCAGCGGATTGATCAGCTCGGCGGCGTCCGGCAGCCAGCGGTTGAGCGCGGAGGGCGAGCGGGCCCACTGGGCGAAACCGGTCGGGCCGACCCGGGACGGCGGGGCCACCGTCCAGTCGCCCTCGCCCCGGGCCACCAGGTCCAGCCGGGCCGGCGGCCAGCCCAGCTTGCGGAGCATCTCCGGCAGCTTGGCCGACACCCCGGGCAGCACCAGGAAGTGCAGCCGCCGCCCCGCCCGGCCCTGCGCGGCGGGAACGACCGCCACCGGGCCGAGCTGCAGGCCCATCCGCTCCATCCGGGCCAGCGCCAGGCAGCCCGCCACCTCCGGCACGTCCAGGACGTCGAAGGACCTGCCGGTCGGCAGCAGGATCGACGCCTCCGGCCGCTCCGTCCACCAGCGCCGTACCGCGCCCGGCCCCGCGCTCGCCTTGCGCGCCCAGTCCGAGTCGATCGGGTGGGCACCGGGCAGCGCGCAGCGCGGCTCGCCGCACGAGCAGCGGGCGGGGCCGTCGCCGTCGATCAGCCAGGCGCCCGGGGCGACCTCCCAGTGACGGGTCTCGGCGTAGCTGACGGCTTCGACGAGCAGCGGGGGCAGTCCTGCGTCGGAGCCCTGGTCGGGGGAGTCGGGGGTGTCTTCCACGGGCTGCTCAACTACCGTGCGTGAGGCGGGTTACGGTCGGGTCCCGGCCGTTCCGCCACGCGGTGGCAATTCACCCGAACCGGTGAGGCGGACCGTGCGGGAGCGCGCCGGGGGGAGGCAGGGTGGGCGCAATGGGGGCGCACGGGAGCATTTTGCCGGGCGCGTGGGGGGTGGGGATCGTCACCGTGGGTATCCCGCTGGCGTTGCTGATCGCTAACCTGGTGTCAGTTTCCTTGAACGGTCGGACAGTCGGCAACTCGGCAACAGAGATCAGCAGAAAGCGTCGCCCGCCGGCCGGGACCGGAGGGTGTGGGGAGGCGAAGCCCATGGCCGCGAGACCACTTGTCGCACGACAGCCCAACGAGCGCCTGCAGCAGCTGATCCAGGAGGCCAGCTGCTCCAACGCCGGTCTGGCACGGAGAGTGAACCTCTGCGGTGCCGAGCACGGTCTTGACCTGCGCTACGACAAGACCTCCGTCGCACGCTGGCTCCGCGGCCAGCAACCGCGCGGACAGGCGCCGGCGGTGATCGCCGAGGCGCTCGGACGCAAACTCGGGCGCAGTGTGTCGGTCGAGGAGATCGGCATGGCGGACGGCAAGAACCTCAGCTCCGGCATCGGGCTGCAGTTCGCGCCGACACTGGGCGCCGCACTCGAGCAGGTCTGCGAACTCTGGCGCAGCGACGTCGGGCGCCGGGACTTCCTGACCGGGGCGACCGTGGCGGCCTCCGCCCTGGTCGAGCCCAGCCGGGACTGGCTGATCACCCCGCCGGACCCGGTGGTGGCCCGCAGCGGCGGCACCCGGGTCGGCCCGACCGATGTCGCCGCGATCAAGGCGACCACCGCGATGCTGGTCGACCTGGACCACCGGTTCGGCAGCGGCCACGTCCGCCCGGTCGTGGTGCACTACCTCAACAGCGTGGTCTCCGGCCTGCTCGGCGGCTCCTACCGGGAGGAGACGGGCCGCCAGCTCTTCGCGGCCGTCGCCCGCCTGACCGAGCTGGCGGGCTACATGGCGGTGGACACCGGACAGCCCGGCCTCGCCCAGCGGTACTACATCCAGGCGCTGCGCCTGGCCCAGGCCGCCGACGACCGGGGCTACGGCGGGTACGTGCTGGCGGCCTCGATGAGCCACCTGGCGGCGACCCTGGGCAACCCGAGGGAGATCGCCCAGCTCGCCCGGGCCGCCCAGGAGGGGGCCAGGACGGTCGCTACCCCGACCGCGATGGCGATGTTCTACGCGGCCGAGGCGCGCGGCCACGCCCTGCTCGGCGACGCCCGGGCGTGCGAGGCGGTGGCCGCCAAGGCGCTGGAGATGATGGAGAAGCGCCGCCCGGAGGACGACCCGGACTGGATCGTCCACTTCGACGACGCCTACCTGGCCGACGAACTGGCCCACTGCCACCGGGACCTCGAACAGGCGGGCCAGGCCGAGCACTACGCCCGCCGGGCGCTCGACCTGCACCCGCCGACCCGGGTGCGGCGCCGGGCGGTGGACCTCGTCCTGCTGGCGACGGCTCAGCTCCAGCAGCGGGACGTGGAACGGGCCTGCGAGACGGGCGCGCAGGCGGTCCGGCTGCTGAGCGGTCTGCGTTCCAACCGGGGCGTGGAGTACCTGGACGAGTTCCGCCGGCGGCTGGAGCCGTACCGGGAGCAGCGGGTGGTCCGCGAGTTCCAGGCCAGGGCGGAGGCGGAGGCGGCCTGATCGGCCCTGGTGGCGCGGTGGCGGGGAGCGTGCGGGGACGGTGGAGGACGGACCGCCCACGTGGTCGGCCGGTTCGGTGAACCGGTAGCGTGGGCGCGACGTCCAAGGAACTGTGATGCTCCCAAGAACCGACGAGATGTGGTCCGCCGTCAGCGCGCGGTCGTGCACAGGTGAGGAATCGCGTTGAGCCAGCGCCGCTCGTACCCCAACTCCGGTGACTTCAATCTGGACGACCTGTTCCGTCCGGAGCCGGGACAGCAACCGGCCCAGCAGCCACCTCAGCAACCGGGGCAGCAGCCGCCTCAGCAACCGGTCCAGCAGCCCGGGCCGCCGTACGGTCAGCAGCCGGCCGCGCCGCCGTACCCGGGCCCGCCGCCCGGCCCGCAGCCCGGCCCCTACCCGGGCCAGGCCTCCGGGCAGCCCGAGTACTTCGGCGACAGCGTGCTGCCCACCCAGGCCATGCCGGTCCAGCAGCAGGGGATGCCCGCGCCCGGCTGGGGCGGCGCGGCGCACCCCGGTCACCCGGCCGACCACAGCCAGGCCACCCAGTACCTGCCGCAGTACCCGGCGGCCGACCCGCAGGGCGCAGGCGGTTATCCCCCGGCCCGGCCGGGGTACGCCGACGGCCCCGCGCCGGACTACCCGGACCGGTCCGGCGCGGCCCCGGCCGGGCGCGGCGGCGGCCGCTCCTCCGGCAAGCTGGTGATCGGCGGCGTGGTGATCGGGGGCATCGCCGCGGCCGCCCTGGTCGCGGTGCTGATGAGCGGCGACGACAAGGGCGGGTCGAAGCCGCAGGCCGCCCCGGCGACCACCGGCGGTTCCACCACCGCCACCACCGCGCAGCAGGGCCCGGGCCCGACCACCGCCTCCGTCAACCCGGAGGTCAAGGCGCAGGCCCAGGCGCTCTCCGACCTGCTCGGCACCGCCAGCGACAGCCGGCAGGCGGTGATCGGCGCGGTCGCCTCGGTGCAGAAGTGCGAGAAGCTCCCCGAGTCGCAGCAGGCGCTGACCGCCGCGGCCGGCCAGCGGCGGGAGCTGCAGACCAAGCTCGCCGCGCTGAAGACGGACAAGCTGGCCGGCGGTCCGCAGCTGGTCGAGCAGCTGAACGCGGCGTGGGCGGCCTCGGCGTCCGCCGACGACGAGTACGCGGCCTGGGCCGGGGACGCGCAGAGCGGCTGCGACCCCAAGAAGAACGACAACCAGCACTACAAGAACGCCGTCGCCGCGAGCGGCACCGCCACCACCGCCAAGAAGCAGGCGTCCGGCCTCTGGAACACCGTCGCGGGCCAGACCGCCCTGCCCACCCGTACCGACGGCGACCTCTGAGTCCTCCCCGCCGGGGCTCGGCGGGGAACAACGGCGGAGGGCCCGACCACAGACCGTGGTCGGGCCCTCCGCCGTTCCCGGGGTGCGTGGGCGCGTGGGCGCGTGGACGCGTTCGCGGGGAGCGGGTCGGCTCAGGCGGGCGGCTTGCCGCCGGTGAGCACCCAGCGCACATCGACGAAGCCGGGCCGCTGCAGGGTCATCTGGCCGCCCTTGACCACCTGGAAGGTGACCCAGGTGTTCACCAGCCGGGGCGACTCGGTGCTCGGCAGCATGTTGGTGGTGGCCCAGTTCAGCGGCGGGGTGAGCCCGACGTCGATCGGCTCGCCGCCGTCCAGCAGGGTGGTCACGGCCTTGCTGGTGATCGTCTGCCCGGCCGCGGCCAGACGCTCGGAGATCTGCTTGAACACCTCGTAGGCGACCCAGGTGGTCTGCACCCCCGGGTCGGCGGCGTCGATGTGCCGATCGGAGTCGGCGCGGATCACCGTGCGCAGGCCGTCCCAGATCTTGGCCGACTCCGGCGGGTACCAGCCGGTCACGAACGCGCCGGAGAGCGGGCCGCTGTCGCCGCCGGTGGAGTCCACCACCGACTGCTGCACGCTGCCGATCACCGAGGCGATCCTGGTGTTCTTCGCACCGGTCCGGCGGAAGGCGTCGAGCAGGTTGCCGGTCGGCTCGGCGCCGAGCGCGCTGGTGACGCAGTTGCCGGCCTGGTCGGTGCCGATCGCCTTGCGGACCACCGGGCTGTAGTCGTTGGACTTCTCCGGTGCCTTGACGTCCAGCAGCTTGATCCCGGCCGGCTTGAGCGCGTTGCCGAGGTAGCCGAGCAGGTTGTCGCCGGCCGGGGTGTCCGGGCGGATCAGCGAGACGGCCTTGCAGCCGGCCTCCACCAGCTGGCGGCCGCTGCCGCCGATCAGGGCGGGCATGCCGCCGCCCACCGGGTAGGACAGCGGGCTGCTGAACTCCGGCTGGGACAGGCCGTAGCCACCGATCAGCGGGATGCCGGCGCGCTCCAGGACCGGCATGAAGTCGTCGCCGAACTGGCTGTAGGAGCCCAGCACCGCGACCGCCTTGGCGTCCACCGCCTGCTGGGCGCAGGTCCGGGCGCCGTCGGAGGTGTTGTGCTCGTTGCAGGTGATGACGTTGAGCCGACGGCCGTTGAGGCCGCCCTTGACGTTGAGGTCCTTGCCGATGGCCTCGGCCAGGGCGGTCATGCCGGGACGGTCGGCCGAGCCGGTGCCGGACGGTGCCCAGGTCATGACGGTGAGGTCGCCGCTACCGGTGGCGGCGTCGGCCGGTCCGCCGCACGCGGAGGCCGAGAAGAGGGTGGGAAGCAGCGCCGCGGCGGTCGCGACGGCCGCGATCGGGCGCCGGTTGCGCCGTCCTGCGATCGGGTTCATGGCCTGGGACGAGCCCCTTCGGCTGGTCATGGGTCTATCCCTCCCGGGGCGCTCTCTGCTGCGCACCTGGTCCAGCCAATCCCCGGTGCCGCAAGCCGAGAGGGCCGTAAAGCCAACAAACGACCAACGGCGGAGGAACTCCGGGCGTGAACGCGTGTAGATCGGGAGTGGAGCACGAACGGTAGGGGAACGTACGATCCATCTCCATGTCCGCCAGCACAGAATCTTCGTATCGGTCTGCCCGAAACCCTTCTCGTCCGGGCCACCGCTCCAGCACGATGGGCGGCATGCCGCTCAACGACCTGCCCTGGTGGCGCTGGCGGGCCCGACTCCGCTCGGCCCTGCACATGCTCTCCGACCCCGGGTTCCAGCGGGAGGCCTGGCTGGCCGGCCGCGAGGGGTACGGCGATGTGACCGATGCCGTCTACCGGCTGGTCGAGGACACCTGGCTGGACCGCTGGTCCGCCGAGAAGTACATCGGCACGATCTTCCGGGACCCGGCCGAGGCCACGCTGGTGGACCTCGCGGTGCTGCGGGTCGTGCAGATCCTGCACGAGGTCGGTGCGGACGCGCCGGCCGCCGCCTACCTCGGGCACCAGGACTGGCCGGAGGCGGTCCGGGCGGCCCGGGAGGCGCACGTCCTGCTGGCGGCCAACGACGGCGAGGACCCGGACGCGCCGCCGCGCTCGCTGGACATCCTGCGGATCCTGACCCAGGTCTGACCGGTCCGGCGGGCGGCCGACCTGCTGCTGGGCGGCGACCGACCGGCGGCCGGCCGGTCGGTCCGGGGCCGGTGCCCCGGTGCGGGCCGGTCCGTCCCGGAGTGCGGGCAGTCCGGCTGGGGGTGTCCCGGAGTGTGAAACGCTGGAGCATTCACACCAGCACGAGTTCAGGACGGGATACCCCCACGTGGAACAGCAGCCGGCCAGCGCCCAGTACGTCCTCACGCTGTCCTGCCCCGACAAGCAGGGCATCGTCCACGCGGTCTCCAGCTACCTCTTCATGACCGGGTGCAACATCATCGACAGCCAGCAGTTCGGTGACGGGGACAGCGGGCTGTTCTTCATGCGGGTGCACTTCTCGGCGGTCGAGCCGGTGACCGTCGACAAGCTGCGGGCCAGCTTCGCCGCGATCGGCGCCTCGTTCGGGATGGACTGGCAGATCCACCCGAGCGAGCAGAAGCTGCGGATCGTCCTGATGGTCAGCAAGTTCGGCCACTGCCTCAACGACCTGCTGTTCCGCACCCGGATCGGCGCGCTGCCGGTGGAGATCGCCGCGGTGGTCTCCAACCACACCGACTTCCGCGACCTCACCGAGGGCTACGGCATCCCGTTCCACCACATCCCGGTGACCAGGGAGAACAAGGCCGAGGCCGAGCAGCAGCTGCTGGACCTGGTCGCCAAGGAGAACGTCGAGCTGGTCGTGCTGGCCCGCTACATGCAGGTGCTGTCGGACAACCTCTGCACCGCGCTGTCCGGCAAGGTGATCAACATCCACCACTCCTTCCTGCCGAGTTTCAAGGGCGCCAAGCCGTACCACCAGGCGCACACCCGGGGCGTGAAGCTGATCGGCGCCACCGCGCACTACGTCACGGCCGACCTGGACGAGGGCCCGATCATCGAGCAGGAGGTGGCCCGGGTGACCCACGACATCACCCCGGACCAGCTGGTCGCGCTCGGGCGGGACGTCGAGTGCCAGGCGCTGGCGCGCGCGGTGAAGTGGCACAGCGAGCACCGGGTGCTGCTGAACGGCAGCCGGACGGTCGTCTTCGCCTGAGCCGTCCGTAGCGCCTGAGCCGTCCGTAACGGCCGGGCCGTCCGTAGCGCCCGAGCCGTCCGTCACGGACGGGCCCTCCGTCACGGACGGGCCTCCGTTACGGCCGGGACAGCAGGGGCGTCGCGCGCAGCACCTCGCGGATCGCGGCCCGGTCGCCGTGCTCGCCGACCGGCACCCGGTCCGGGTCGCGGTGCGCGGCGGCCAGCTGGCAGAACTCCAGCCCGTCCAGCACCATCGCGGCCACCGGCTCGCCGCCGGGCGGACCGGCGGACGGGCCGTCCAGCGGTATCAGCCACTCGCCGGCCGCCGGACCGTCGATCACCAGCCGGATCCGGCGGCCGGTCCTGCGCCCGGCTCCGGCACCGGTCCCGGTCCCTGAGCCGTCCGGCCGCGCGTCGGTGCCGCCGAGCGCCGCGCCGGCCGGTTCGGGGCGCGCCGCCCGCTGTCCGGCCAGGGCCAGCGGCAGCATCCGCACCGCCAGGTCGATCATCTGCCGCAGGTGCTGCGGGGCGGGCGGGTCGTACGGGTAGGCGACCGCCCGGGCGATGTCCTCGCCGTGCACGTAGCACTCGAAGGCCCGGTCGACGAAGGCGTCCCGCAACGGGACGGTCGCGAAGCCGAAGTCCACCGGGGTGTTGCCCTGCGGGGCGAGCGCGGCCGAGCGGACCAGTTCGTGGCAGTGCCGGCGCCACCGGGCGCGGATCCGCTGGGGCGGCTGGCCGGCCTGCTCGGCGGTGAGCCGGGCGGTGCGTTCGGCGATCCGGGCCCAGGGCGGGCCCGCCTGCGGCGGCACCCGGGGCACCGCGCCGGTGACGGCCTCCTGCGGCGGGACCCGGCGCGCGGTGGCCTGCCCGCCGTCGGCGACCGGGCCGCCCGGCACCGGGTCGGGCAGGCCGAGGGCGACGGCCAGATAGCCGTCCACGGCGGCCAGATGGCACAGGACCTCGGCCGGGCGCAGGTACTCGGTGCCGCCGTGCCAGGGGAGTTCGGCCACCTCCTGCCACTCCTCGGGGCCGAGGTCGCGCAGCAGGGCGTCGAGCTTGGCGGTCTCGGCGGTGTACGGCATGCCCCAGGCGGGAACCGGGAGTTCGGCGGGGCGGCGGGTCAGGCACCAGTCGAGCACCTGCTGACGCAGGGCGCCGGGCTGGTCCAGCGGCTCCTCGACGGAGAGCCAGCCGGCCGCCTCGCGGAGCCGTCCGGCCTCCTCCGCGCACTGCGGGCAGCCGGTCAGGTGGAGTTCGAGCTCGGCGGCCTCGGCGGCGGGGACGGCTCCGAGGGCCCAGGCGCCGAGCAGTGAGCGCAGCGCCTCGTGCCGCTCGTCGGTGGTCGTCACGTCCCTCCGCCCTCCGTCCGTCGCCCGGCCTCCCCGGCCCCCGATCCGTCCGCGCTCCCGGCGCCCGGGGCCGGGAGCCCGTCGCGCGGACCGCCGGCCGGCGGCGCGGCGGACCGGTGCCGCGCGTGCTCCTGCTCCAGTTCGGTGGCCAGCAATGCCAGCCCCAGTCGCATCCGCTGTTTGGCGGCCTGTTCGCTGATTCCGAGCCGACGGGCCGTCTCCTGGTAGGTGCGGCCGTCGTAGTAGGACTCCGTGATCGTCTCACGCAGCGGTTCCGGCAGGGCGGAGACCACGTACTGGACCCGGGCGGCCGTGGCCACCGTACGGATCTCGTCCTCCTCGGCGGGCCCGGCGTAACCCGCCGCCTCGGCGCGGCGGGCGCGCAGCCGGTCCACCGCGCGACGGTGGGTCAGCGCGCCGAGCCAGGAGCGGAGCGAGCCGCGGGACGGGTCGAAGGTCTCGGGGTGTTCCCAGACGTGGGCGAAGATCTCCCGGGTGAGTTGGGCCGCGGCGGTCTGGTCGGCCAGTATCCGGCCCGCCAATCCGTGCACCATCGGCGCGAGTTGGTCGTACAGCTCGCCGAGGGCGGTCTCCTCGCCCCGGGCCAGGCGCCGTTGCAGCTGCTCGTCCCGGCGCGGGGCGTCGTCGGTGGTGGCCACCGGTCACCACCCCTCCTGCCGGACCGACCGCTGACGCGTCCACGGTATCCCGGGCCGTTCGGGCGGCGGAGCGATTCGGGGAAGAACGGAGTCCGGTGCTTCGGATGGTCCGATCGTGGGATCTGCCGTCGATCCCGCTGTTGCGCTGTTCGAAGGTGGTTGGACATATGTCGCACGGGTGGTTCGCGAGTGGCGGGCGCGGCACGAGGGGCGGACGGCGGTAGGTTCGCCTCTGCGTCCGGGGCCGGTCGGAGCGGCCGGGCGATCGCCGGTCCGAGGCTCGCCAGAGTGAGCGGGACAGTATGCCCTGCGCCGTCCCCCGATCGCTGGAATATGCCCGAAGCGCTTGCTGCGGTCCGCCGGCCGACTCATCCTGAGGCGTATTCGCGTCGTGGTCGACGAGCGACGGACGAGCCGGTGCGGGCGCACCGCACCGGGTGTGACGTGCGGTGGCCCGGCGGACAGCGGCCCGGAGGACGGCGGCCCGGTGCGTACCCGGGCCGGCCGGGCGACCAGGGCCCGGTCGAGACGGTGCCGAACTGCGAGTGCGGGTGGTGGAGCGGTGCAGGTTCTTCAGGTACAGCTGGCGGTGCAGGCGGACCCCGCCGAGGTCGGCCGGGCCCGCCGGTGGGTCCGCTCGCGGCTGCTCAACCACGGGGTGGACCCGGACGCGCCGATCGCCGAGACGGTGGTGCTGGTGGTCTCCGAGCTGGTCACCAACGCCGTGGTGCACACCGGCTGTCCGGCCGTGCTGCGGCTCTGCTTCCCGCTGGGCGACTTCCCGGGCGTGCCGCCGGACGGCTCCGCGTCGGACCCGTCGGCGTTCACCTCGGCGGCGGCCGGCCCGTCGGGGGCCGGTGCGAGCGGCTCCCCGTCCTCGGGCGCGCTCCCGGCCGCGGGTGGTGAGGTGCGCGAGGCGGCGACGGTCGGCCCGCTGCGGGTCGAGGTCGCCGACGCCAGCCAGGTCGCCCCCGCGCCCCGGCACGCGGGCGCGGACGTCGACGCCACCAACGGGCGCGGGCTGGAGCTGGTCGAACTGCTCTGCGACCGGTGGGGCTGGTACCCGGACGGCTCGGGCAAGCGGGTCTGGTGCGAGATCAGCCCCGACGCCCGGCCGGTGGACCCGCTGAGCACCGTCGACTGGGCGGCGCTCGCGCAGTAGGGGCGGGCCTCGGACGGGCCTCGGACCCGCTTCGAACCGGGTTCCGGACCGGCCGCGGGCAGTTCCGGGCGGCTCCGGGCGGGGCGTCGGCGGGTGTGGTGATCACCGGGCCGAAAGCTGACGCAACCATTCCGAATTTCCGACAACCCATTGACGTGACGTATCCGACTGATCACGCTTGGGTGCAGCTCTCCGTCGCGAGGGGACGCCGAGGGACACCGAACGCCGCCGCGGTGCTGCTGTCCAGGGGGATCACGTCAGCAGGGGGGCCGCAGGCAGGGCCGATCGGATGACCGTTCCTCGGCGAGTGCGGAGGGCGTCGCACGGGTTCAGGGCCCGTGCACCGGGGTTGGATGGCGGTCGGCCGTGCCGTGCTCGGGGTGCGTGCGGCCCGCCGCCATCCGATCCGCCCGCCGCGGGCGGGCCTTTTCGGCCACCGGCCCCGTTCACCGGGCGCCCGGACCTCCGTCGGCCGGTTCCCGCTCCCCGGTTGGCCCGATTCCGACGAAAGCTGGCAGCCCCGCCCCTCGTCGTGCCGAGGCCCCTTCGGGAGACTCGGCCGCGTGAACGAAGCGAACGCCCCCACCGGCACGGCGGCTCCGGCCGGAACCGCCGACCCTGTCGGATCTGCCGACCCTGCCGCAGCTGCCGCCCCTGCCGACCGTTCCGGACTTGCCGATCCCGCCGGGCCGGCCCGCGCCCCCCGGGTCCACTACGCCTGGGTGGTGGCCGGGGTCGCCCTGCTGGTGCTGCTCGGCTCGGCCGGATTCCGCTCCACGCCCAGTCTGATGATGGACGCGCTGCACACCGAGTTCGGCTGGTCGATGGGCACGATATCCAGCGCCACTTCGGTGAACCTCACCCTCTACGGCCTCACGGCGCCGTTCGCCGCCGCGCTGATGGACCGGTTCGGCGTCCGGTTGGTGGTGGTCTGCGCGCTGCTGACCATCTCGGTCGGCTCCGGCCTCACCATGCTGATGCGCGAGCCCTGGCAACTGGTGCTGTGCTGGGGCGTACTGGTCGGTCTCGGCAGCGGCTCGATGGCCGGGGCGTTCGCGACCACCGTCACCGGCCGCTGGTTCCGGGCCCGGCAGGGCCTGGTGACCGGGGTGCTGACGGCCGCCGGGGCGGCGGGCAACCTGGTCTTCCTCCCGCTCGGCGCCTGGCTGGTCGAGCAGCACGGCTGGCGCTCGGCGGTCGTGGTGGTCTCGCTGGCGGCCAGCGCGGTGGCCGTCCCGGTGCTGCTGCTGATGCGCGAGCGGCCCGCCGACCTCGGCCTGTTCCCGTACGGCGCGACCGAGCCGCCGCCCGCCCCGGCGGTCGGGGGGCGTGCGCTGGCCCGTTCGCTGCGGGTGCTCAGGGACGCCGCCCGCACCCGGGCGTTCTGGCTGCTGGCCGCGTCCTTCGCGATCTGCGGAGCGACCACCGCCGGGCTGGTCGGCACCCACTTCATCCCGGCCGCCCACGACCACGGCCTGCCGGTCACCACCGCGGCGAGCCTGCTCGCACTGATCGGTGTCTTCGACGTGATCGGCACCGTCGCCAGCGGCTGGTTCACCGACCGCTTCGACGCCGGACGGCTGCTCGTCGTCTACTACGCGCTCCGCGGACTCTCGCTGCTCCTGCTGCCGCAGCTGTTCGCCGGCTCGCTGGAACCGCCGATCCTGGCGTTCGTGATCTTCTACGGCCTCGACTGGGTGGCCACCGTCCCGCCGACCGTCGCGCTCTGCCGGCAGTACTTCGGGGAGGACGCGCCGATCGTCTTCGGCTGGGTGCTGGCCTGCCACCAGATCGGTGCCGCGGTGGTGGCCGGTCTGGCCGGGGTCGCCCGGGACGCGCTCGGTGACTACGACCTCGCCTGGTACGTGGCGGGCGGGCTCTGCGCCGTCGCGGTGCTGCTCTGCCTGGCCCTGCGGACCCCCGGGCGGCGGACGGGGCGCGCGGTCCCGGTCCCTGGCTGAGCACCGGAGTGTCGTAAGGGGTGGCTAGGCTCCGGAGCCATGACGCTGAGTTTCACCCTGGACCCCGGATTCGGCCCCGAACTGCGCGCCGAGGTCACCGGCCTGTGGACGGCCGCCAGCAACGCCGGCGGGGCCGTCGGCTTCGTCCACCGGGTGACCGAGGAGGAGGTCGGGGCCGCCGGGGCGGCACTGTTCGCCGGGCTCGCCCCGGCCGGACCGCACCGGCTGCTGATCGCCCGGGAGACCGGGACCGGGCGGCTGGCCGGGCTGCTGTTCCTGGAGTCGATGCGGTTCGGGCCGATGGACCACTGGCGGCTGGTCACCAAGGTCATGGTCCACCCCGCGCTGCAGGGGCGCGGGTACGGTGCGGCGCTGCTGGCCGAGGCCGAGCGGATCGGCCGGGAATGGGGGCTGGCCGGGTTGAAGCTCCAGGTGCGGGGCGGCCTCGGCCTGGAGGCCTTCTACCTCCGCAGCGGCTATGTCGAGGTCGGCCGGGTGCCCGGTGCCATCCGGGTCGCCCCCGGTGACGACCGGGACGATGTCGTCATGTGGCGCGACCTGCGCTGATCATGCCCGCGCCGGGGCGGTCCGGGGCGGGACCCGTTCCCCGCCGGGCCCGTCGGGCATGCTTCACTGGGAGACCGGCCGGTCCCAGCGCAGTGAAGGATGTGTCCCCGGTGAGCAGCAAGGTGAGCAAGAAGTCGCACGCCACACTCCGCTACACCTCGATGCGGGTCTCCGTCTTCCTGGCCTGCCTGCTGGTCGCGCTGATCCTCGGCCACTTCCAGGTGATCCCGGTCTCCGGCGAGGCCGGGGTGATCTTCCTCTTCCTGCTGGCCGCCGTCGTCTCGGCGCCGCTCAGCTATGTGCTGCTCAGCCGGCAGCGTGACGAGATGTCGGTCGAGATCTCCGGCCGGGTGGACGGCATCCGCACCCGGACGGCCTCCCGGATCGCCGCGCAGAACGCGGAGGAGGACGCGGTGGACGACGCGCTGCGCGCCGCGACCACCAAGTCGCCCGCCGGCCCCGCCGCCTCGGCCCCGCAGAACTGACCCGCGCCACCGTGCCGGAGAAGGCCGCACCGGAGGACGCGGAGCCGGGGGACGGCGCGCCGGAGGACGCCGTACCCGGGGACGCCGTCGCCGAGGACGCGGAGCCGGGGGACGGCGTTCCGCCGGGCCGCCCCGAACCGGCCGCCGGGACCTGGCCGGCCCCGGTCCGCCGCCCGACCGGTCGGGACGTCGCCCGCCTGGCCGGGGTCTCGCAGGCCACCGTCTCGCTGGTGTTCTCGGGCTCCGAGGCGGGCCGCCGGGTCTCCGACGCGACCCGCGAGCGGGTCCGCGAGGCCGCCCGGGGCCTCGGCTACCGGCCGCAGGCCGCCGGACGCCAACTCCGGCTGGGCCGCAGCGGCATGATCCTGCTGGCCGTGCCGAACATCCTCGGCCCGTTCTTCGGCCGGGTGCTGGAGGGCGTCCACGAGGAGGCCGGCAAGCACGGTCTGGCCGTCGTGGTCAGTTCGGGCTGGGGGAGTGCCACCCTCGCCGAGGCCGCCACCACCAGCCGCTTCGACGGCCTGCTGATCTGCTCCCCGGACGACAGCCAGCTCGGCGAACTGCCCGCCGACACCCCCGTCGTCTTCCTGGACGCCGACCCCGACCCCGGTGGCGGTCTGGCCCGTCCGACGGTCGAACTGGACGTGGGCGGCGGGATGCGCGCCGCCGTCGCCCATCTCGCCGCCCTCGGCCACCGCCGGATCGCCAGGCTGCGGTCCACCCACGCCGCGTACACCTTCCGGGTCCGCCAGGCGGCCTTCGAGGAGACGGTGCTGGAGCTGGGTCTGGACGCGGTCGAACTCGGGGTCAGCCTGAACGAGGGCCAGGCCGCCGCACGCGAGGTCGCCCACCGGCTGCTGGACCTGCCGGACCGGCCGCACGCGGTGATCTGCGACGACGACGTGGTCGCCGCCGGCGTCTACCAGGCCGCCGCCGAGCGGGGTCTGCGGGTGCCCGCCGACCTCTCCGTGGTCGGGATCGACAACGTCCCGGTGGCCGCGCTGCTCACTCCGCCGCTCACCACGGTCGACCTGCCCGGTGAGGAGCTGGGCCGGGCCGGGGTGGCGGCGCTCGCCGGACTGCTCCGGGGCGAGGCGGTCGCACCCGTGCCGCCGCTCGCCACCTCGCTGGTGCTGCGCTCCTCCACCGCCCCGGTGTCCCCGGAGCACTGACAGGTCTTCCCGGAGCACCGACGGGTCTCCCTCGAGTACCGACACCGACACCGACACCTACCGACACCGACACCGGCGGCCGCCGGGCTCCCGGCCCGTGGTCGCCGCTTCCCGGGCTCGTGCCGGACGGGCGCACGGGCGCACGGGCGGGGCGGACGGGCGCGCGGTTCCGGCGCGGTCCGGGGCGGGGACGACGAAGTGGCTGCGCCCGTCAGCCAGACCACCGGCCCGACGGGCGCAGCCACGTCCATGGGGATGCGGCGGGCGTCAGCCCACCGGCACCGGCTCGGCGGCGGGCAGCGGGTGCGCCCCGGCCGAGGTCCCGCCGACCGGGTGGAACCAGCGGCGGGCGCCGAACAGCAGCAGCCCGCCCAGACCGATCCCGCCGGCCGCGCAGAGCGCCACCGAACGCAGCGATCCCTCCGCGAGGTGGCCGGAGACCGCGTAGCCCAGCGAGTTCCCGGTCGCGAAGAGCGTGACCAGCCAGGCGAAGGCCTCCGTCACGGTGCCCTGCGGGGCCAGTTCGGCGACCAGCACGAAGGCCGCCGCCAGCAGCGGAGCCAGCGCGATCCCGGAGACGAATGCGAGAGCGGCCATCGCGGCCGGTCCCGGGACCAGCACCAGCGGCAGGTAGCTGACGGCCATGCCGAGCGCCATCAGCCAGGTCCGGGTGGCCGTCGAGCTGCGCCACCGCACCGCGCCGTAGGCGAGCGCGCCGAGCAGACCGCCGAGCGCCGCGAGGGCCAGCAGGCTCCCGGCGCCACCGGGCAGGCCCTTCCCGTGCTGGGCCTCGGCGTAGGCGATGAACAGCACGTTCTGCGCGCCGACCGCCCAGCCGGCACCGGCCAGGCCGATCAGCAGCAGGACCAGGCCGGGGGAGCGGAGCGGCCCGAGCAGGCCGGCCGAGTGCGCGCGCGGCGGCGCCTGCCAGGCGCGGGCCGGTGCGGTGGTGGCGACCACCAGTGCCCCGACCAGGCCGAGTCCGGCCGCCACCCAGAGCGCCGTGACCGGGCCCGCCGTGCCCGCGATGCCGGCCACCGCGAGCGGCCCGGCGACGTAGAGGATCTGCTGCGAGGCGGAGTCGAAGGCGTAGGCGGTGTCGAGCTGCTTCTCCTCGACGACGTCCGGCCAGAGCGAGCGCAGGCAGGGTTCGAGCGGGGGCATCGCCAGTCCGGCGACCGCCGCGCCGACGGTGGCGGCGAGCGCGGACGCCGGGGCCAGCGCCAGCAGGGCGTACCCGCCACCGGCGATCACCGCCGAGACGAGCAGGACCCGCGGCTGGCCGGTGCGGTCCACGATCCGGCCGAGCACCGGCCCGCCGATGGCCGCCGCGATCGCGTACGCGGCGGTGGCCAGCCCGATCCGGCTGTACGGCGCGCCGGCGTCGCGCAGCGCGAGGGCGATCACCAGGGCGGTCATGCCGGCCGGGAGGCGGCCGAGCAGGGTGCCGAAGAGCAGTCGGCCGACGTGCGGGGCGCGGAGCAGGGCGAGGTAGCCCATGGGCGGGATTCTCCGGTCTGGGCAGGGGGCGGGCGGGGGTGCTCACCAAGTTATACGTATAACTGCTGGGCGGTCAATCGGGTCCGCCCGGAGCGTCCGCCGGGGGCCGTCGAGGCCCGTGGGTGTCGCGCCGGGATCCTTCGCACCCGGAACTCAAACAACTACTTTGAACATCTCAAACCTTTACTGCTAACGTGTCGCCCATGACCACCTCAGACGCACGTTCGGCGCACGGCCTGGGCTCGCAGCCCGGTGCCGCCCGCGGGCGTCTGTCCGGTGCTGTGGACAGCCCGCGCCGTTGTCGCGCCATGAGCTGTATTCAGGCGGCACGCCCCTGATCGGGGCCGGTTCCCTTCCCGTCCGGCTCCCGCCCCGTGCCGCCTTTCCCGCCCCCCGACACACCGTCAGTCACGCCTCCCCCGGAGCCGCACCGTCATGTCCACAGCGCCCGAGGCGACCTCGTCGCCGTCCGTGCTCGCCAGTCTGCGTAATTCCAAGCTGGGCAAGACGCCCTTCTGGGCCCAGATCGTCGCCGGCCTCGTGCTCGGCGTCGCCCTCGGTTACCTGGCCCGCGCGGCCGACATCTCCTGGCTGGCCACCACCCTGGAGACCATCGGCCGGATCTTCGTCCAACTGCTGAAGCTCGCCGTCCCGCCGCTGGTCTTCACCGCGATCCTGGTCAGCGTCGCCAACCTGCGGAACGTCACCAACGCCGCCCGGCTGGCCGTCCGCACCCTGCTCTGGTTCGCGATCACCTCGCTGATCGCGGTGGCCATCGGCCTCGGCCTCGGCCTGCTCACCAGCCCGGGCGAGGGCACCGACCTCAAGACCGAGGGCCTCAAGGCGCCGAAGTCCACCGGCAGCTGGATCGACTTCCTCACCGGGATCTTCCCGACCAACATCGTCACCGCCTTCACCGAGGTCGAGGTCCTGCAGATCGTCTTCCTGGCGATCGTCGCCGGCGCCGCGATCATCAAGCTCGGCGCCAAGGCCGAGCCGGTGCTCAAGCTCAGCGAGTCGGTGCTCGAGCTGATCCAGACCGCCCTCTGGTGGGTCATCCGGCTCTCGCCGATCGGCACCCTCGGTCTGATCGGCAAGTCCGTCGCCAAGTACGGCTGGGACCTGCTGGAGCCGTTCGCGACCCTGACCGTCGACGTCTACGTCGGTTGCGCGCTGGTGCTGTTCGGCGTGTACTCGCTGCTGCTGAAGTTCGCCGCCGGCCTCAACCCGGTCAACTTCTTCAAGGGCGCCTGGCCCGCCATCCAGCTGGCCTTCGTCTCCCGCTCCTCGGTCGGCACCCTGCCGGTCACCCGCCGGGTCACCGAGCGGCTCGGCGTCCCGGGCGAGTACGCCTCCTTCGCCGTCCCGTTCGGTGCCACCACCAAGATGGACGGCTGCGCCGCGATCTACCCCTCGCTGGCCGCGATCTTCGTCGCCCAGGTGTACGGCATCGACCTCGGCATCAAGGACTACCTGCTGATCGCCTTCGTCTCGGTGATCGGCTCGGCCGCCACCGCCGGTCTGACCGGTGCGATCGTGATGCTGACGCTGACCCTCTCCACCCTGGGCCTGCCGCTGGAGGGCGTCGGTCTGCTGCTGGCCATCGACCCGATCCTCGACATGATCCGCACCGCGACCAACGTCGCGGGCCAGGCCCTGGTGCCGGTCGTGGTCGCGGCCCGCGAGAAGACGCTCGACCTGGTCGCGTACAACAACCCGGCCGGTGACCTCTACGACGACGCCCCGGCCAAGGCCGCCGTTCCGGCCCAGGCCGGTGGCCAGGCTCCCGCGACGGTCTGACGTCCGCCCGCACGACGCGGCCCCCTCTCCCGTTCCACCGGGGAGAGGGGGCCGTTCGTCGTGCGCGCCCCGGGCGGCCTGCGGGGCTGCGGGCCTTCGGGGCCGCGGCGCGGCGTCCCGGGCCGGGCCGGGAAAAGGCAGGGGGCCCGCCGAAAGGCGGGCCCCCTTGGGTACTGCTGCTCTTGTGCTCACCGGGACGGCCTCGCGGCCGCCGGCGGACCCGACGGGTCCCGAGCGATCAGATCCTCATCGAGGATGATTCAGACAAGGGTGACGTTCTCCGCCTGCGGGCCCTTCGGACCCTGGGTGACGTCGAAGCTGACCGCCTGGTTCTCCTCCAGCGAGCGGAAACCGCTCGCGTTGATGGCGGAGTAGTGGACGAAGACGTCGGGGCCGCCGCCATCCTGGGCGATGAAGCCGAAGCCCTTCTCAGCGTTGAACCACTTGACGGTTCCCTGAGCCATGCCGTTCTCCTTGCGAGGGACGTGTCGGGGGCCACACCGTGTGGCGCCCGGTCCGCTGCGCTGATCGCCCTGCCTCCGGACGGGTCCGGAGTTTTCGATATTGCTGAAAAACTACAAAAAGCCTGCGGTTACATGCTCCGCAGGCTTCAAGTACTGCAAGGGGAATCAAACTGCAACTGAGGGCAACGCTAGCATGCGGCTGCTGTGACGACCAGGGGTGACTTGCGTGCTGGACACCGCGTGTCGTAAGGCGGTTGCGGTGATCGGCGCGGTGCGTCGCGGAAGGGTGGTGCGGGGCTTCCCGACCAGCAGGCATACCCTGCGGGGAGGCGCACGAACAGCAAGGGAGCGGCGCGGTGGCAGTACCGGACGAGGAAACACGGGAGGCCCGGGAGAACACCCCGGTCCGGCCCCGCGTGGGGCATATTCAGTTCCTGAACTGCGTGCCCCTCTACTGGGGGCTGGCCAGGACCGGCAATCTGCTCGACCTGGACCTCACCAAGGACACCCCGGAGAAGCTCAGCGACCAGCTGGTCGCGGGGGCGCTGGACATCGGTCCGATCACCTGCGTGGAGTACCTGCGCCACGCGGACGAACTGCTCGTGCTCCCCGACATCGCGGTGGGCAGCGACGGCCCGGTGATGTCCTGCGTGATCGTCAGCAAGGTGCCGCTCGCCGAGCTGGACGGCCGGAAGGTCGCCCTCGGCTCCACCAGCCGGACCTCCGTCCGGCTCGCCCGCCTGCTGCTGGAGGAGCGGGAGGGCGTGCGGCCGGAGTACTACAGCTGCCCGCCGGACCTCGAGGCGATGCTCGCCGAGGCCGACGCCGCCGTGCTGATCGGTGACCCGGCGCTGCGCGCCTACCTGGGTCAGGCCGCCGACCGCGGCCTGACCGTGCACGACCTGGGCGAGATGTGGAAGGAGTGGACCGGGCTGCCGTTCGTCTTCGCCGTCTGGGCCGCCCGCCGCGACTTCGCCGAGCGCCGGCCCGAACTGACCGCGGCCGTCCACCGGGCCTTCCTGGAGTCCCGGGACCTCTCGCTGGTCGAGGCCCGCGAGGTGGCGACGCACGCGGCCCGCTGGGAGGCCTTCGACGCGGACGTGCTGGAGCGGTACTTCAGCGAGGCCCTGGACTTCTCGCTCGGCGAGCGGCAGTTGGCCGGGGTGGCCGAGTTCGCCCGGCGGGTCGCGCACGACAGCGGCTTCGCACCCGATGTGGCCGTCCGGCTGCTGGAGCCGGTGCCGCTGGAGCCGCTTCCGCCGCTGGATCCGGCGCTGCTGGAGCCCGCGCCGCTGGTGGTCTGAGCCCGTTCCGGTCGCCCCTCCGCTTCCCCCCGGCGTCCTCCCGGCTTCCCCGCTCGCCTTCTGCCGGGACGGCGTTCCGCTCCGGGAGGAAGCGGGTTGCGGCGCGGCGTCCGCCCGCCGCCCGATAGCGTCTGCACGCGAGCGGGCCCCGGCGGCGGGCCGGGCGGGTGACGGGAGCGTGCGGGGGATGCAGGCACTGGGATCGGACGACCCGCGCCAGGTGGGCGCGTACCGGTTGCTGCGACGGCTCGGCGCGGGCGGTATGGGCCGGGTCTACCTCGGCCGGACGGCGGGCGGACGCACCGTGGCGGTCAAGGTGGTCCGCGGCGAGCTCGCCGAGGACGCCGAGTTCCGCGCCCGGTTCCGGCAGGAGGTGGCCGCCGCCCGCCGGGTCGGCGGGACGTGGACGGCTCCCGTCCTGGACGCCGACACCGAGGGCGCCCACCCCTGGGTGGCCACCGGCTACGTGGCCGGCCCCGCGCTGGGCGGCGCCGTCCGGGAGTACGGGCCGCTGACCGACCCCGCCGTCCGGACCCTGGGCGCCGTCCTGGCCCAGGCGCTGGAGCACGTGCACGGGCTCGGCCTGGTGCACCGGGACGTCAAGCCGTCCAATGTGCTGCTCACCCTGGACGGCCCGCGGCTGATCGACTTCGGCATCGCCCGCGCCCTCGACGCGGCCACCGGGCTCACCCAGTCGGGATTCGTGGTCGGATCACCCGGCTTCATGTCCCCGGAGCAGGCGAACGGCCGCCCGGTCGGGCCGCCCGGCGACGTCTTCTCGCTCGGCGCGGTGCTCGCGTACGCGGCCACCGGGGTGCACCCGTTCGGCGAGGGGGTGAGCGCGGCCGTCCTGCTCTACCGCGTGGTGCACGAGGAGCCGGACCTGACCGGGCTGGCCCCCGGTCCGCTGCGCTCGATCGTGCTCGACTGCCTGGCCAAGGACCCGGCGGTCCGGCCGACGCCGCGGCGGCTGCGGGAACTGCTGGACCCCGACGGCTCGGCGGTCGGCCGGCTGGGGCAGGGCGGCGGCTGGCTCCCGCCGGCGTTGGCGGCCGCGGTCGGGCGCAGTGCGGTGCAGCTGCTGGACCTGGAGGGGGAGGAGGACGGCTCCGTCGGCGGGGCCGGGGCGGGAGCGGGGGCTGCCGCCGGGGGCTGGGGCGTGGCGGAACGGACGCCGACCTCGGTGACGGGTGGCGGCGGGGCGCCGGTCGGGACGTCGGGCGGGGCGTCCGGCGGGGCGTCGGGCGGGGCGTCGGGCGGGGCGTCCGGCGTGACGTCCGGCGGGGTGTCGGGATCTGGCGAGGCAGCGGGGTCTGTCGGGGCTTCCGGGGCTGCGGGGCCGCGGGTACTGCCGTCGGTGCCGCCGGTGCCGCCTCGACCCGGGGCCGAGGACGGCGCGCGGCGGCGAGGGCGGGGCGTGGCGGTGCTGGTGGCCGCCGCGGTGCTGGTGGTGCTCGCGGGCGGGGGGTACGGGGCGTACCGGGCATGGGGACCGCAGGAGCCGGGCCCGACGGCACCGACGACAGCGACGGCGGCGGCGTCAGGCGGGAGCACGACGGGGGCGCAGACCGCGACGCCGGGTGCGACACCGTCCGGGGGAGGCGCCACGAGTGCGGCCACGGGCGGGGCCACCCAGGCGCCGCCCTCGCCAGCGACGGCGGCGCCGTCGGGGCCGAACGTCGTGCCCGAGGCGTTCCTCGGTACCTGGCGCGGGGACATGACCACCCAGAAGGGGGTGCCCGCCGGTACCACCACCCTGGTCATCGGCCGGGCCGCGATCGGGCAGGAGGCCACCACCAGCCGCAACGAGCTGACCGGCCTGCTCTCGATCACCTGCGAGGGCGCCTGGACGCTCACCGCGGCCGAGCCGGAGAAGCTGGTCTTCACCTCCCGCCTCGTCCGCTCCTCGCTGCCCGGGGCGTGCACCGGCGGTTCCTACTCCGAGACGCTCACCCTGCAGAAGGACGGCACCGTCCGCTTCGGCTCCGCCGACTCCAGCGCCGGGAACCCGAGCGGGACGCTGCGGCGGACGGGCTGACGCAGGGCGTCGAGGGCCCTGGCGTAGGCTGATCCGGATGCGACCCGGTGCCGCGGCACGGAGTCGCCGCACGTCGTAGTACCCGGAGCGGTCGGCACCGCCGAACGGCCCGGAGCACGCGAACTACCGGTAGTACCGGATGTACCGGATGTACCCGAGAGAGAGAAGGCGGCAAGGTGTCCGAGCTCGCAGCGACCACCCTCGATGCGCCCAGCACCGACCTGCAGGCCGTCCTCGACCGGGCCGCCGGCGGTGGCCGGATCAGCCCGGAGGAGGCGCTGGAGCTCTACCGCTCGGCCCCTCTGCACGCGCTGGGCTCGGCGGCCGACACCGTGCGCCGCCGCCGCTACGCCGGTACCGAGCACATCGCGACGTACATCATCGAGCGCAACATCAACTACACCAACGTCTGCGTGACGGCGTGCAAGTTCTGCGCCTTCTACGTGCCGCCGAAGAGCGACAAGGGCTGGTCCCGCGACCTCGAGGAGATCCTGCGCCGCTGCGCGGAGACCGTCGAGCTGGGTGGCACCCAGATCATGTTCCAGGGCGGCCACCACCCGGACTACGGCGTCGAGTACTACGAGCGCGCCTTCTCGGCGATCAAGGCGGACTTCCCGCAGCTGGTGATCCACTCGCTGGGCGCCTCCGAGGTCGACCACATGGCCCGGATCTCCGGCGTCTCGATCGAGGAGGCCATCACCCGGATCCACCGGGCGGGCCTGGACTCCTTCGCCGGTGCCGGGGCCGAGCTGCTGCCCGAGCGCCCGCGCAAGGCGATCGCGCCGCTCAAGGAGTCGGGCGAGCGCTGGCTGGAGATCATGGAGGCCGCCCACAAGCTGGGTGTCGAGTCCACCTCCACCATGCTGATGGGCACCGGCGAGACCAACGCCGAGCGGATCGAGCACCTGCGGATGATCCGCGACGTGCAGGACCGCACCGGCGGCTTCCGCGCCTTCATCCCGTACACCTACCAGCCGCAGAACAACAAGCTCCAGGGGTCGACCCAGGCGACCGTCTTCGAGTACCTGCGGATGATCGCCATCGCCCGCCTGTTCCTCGACAACGTCGCCCACATCCAGGGGTCCTGGCTGACCACCGGCAAGGAGGCCGGCCAGCTGTCGCTGCACTACGGCGCGGACGACCTCGGCTCGGTCATGCTGGAGGAGAACGTGGTCTCGGCGGCCGGCGCCAAGCACCGCTCCAACCTCACCGAGCTGATCCACCTGATCCGGGCCGCCGACCGCGTCCCGGCCCAGCGCTCGACCACCTACCAGCACCTGCGGGTGCTGGACGACCCGGCCAACGACCCGGTCGACCCGCGGGTCGCCTCGCACATCGCCTCCACCGCGATCGAGGGCGGCACGGCCCACCCCGAGCTGAAGATCCTCGACAACCGCTGACCGCCGACTGCCACCGCTGACTGCTGCTGAGGCTCCCGCACCGCCGTGCTGACCCTGCACCGGGCCGCTCTCGTGCTGCCCGACCCGGCCGATCCCACCGCCCCGTCCCACGTCGACGGGGCGGTGCTGGTGCGCGACGGGCAGGTCGAGGCGGTCGGCCCGTACGCGGAACTGGCGGCGGCACTGCCGACGGCCCGGGTCCGTGACTGGGGCGACGCGCTGATCGCCCCCGGGCTTCGGCACCCGGACGGGCACCGGCTGCTGGAGCGGGCGTACCACCCGGACCCGCGTGAGGAGATCGGGGAGGCGCCGGTGCCGGACGGCCTGGCGGGGGAGGCGGACGAGGCGCGGTGCGGGGCGAGCGCGCGACGCGGGCTGCAGCGCATGCTCGGCTTCGGGGTGACGGCGGTGGCCGGGCCGTTCGAGCGTGCCTCGGTGCGGACGGCGGTGGCCCGTTCGGGGCTCGTCGTGCTGCCGGGGGCGGGTTCTGCGGGCGCGGTTGGGGCGGTGGGGGCGGCGGGCGCGGTGGGGGCGGCATGGTCGCTGGATCCGCTGGTGGGGCTGCCGTTCGCCGAGGCCGTGCACGGGCGGCTGACGGTGGGCGGGCGGGCGGACTTCGCGGTGTTCGCCGCGGGGGCGGACGGTCCGCGAGCCGGCGGGTGCCGCGCGGCGGTGCTCGGCGGGCGGCTGGTGTTCCGGCGGCGCTGAGCGCTGCCGACGTTCCGTCCACGTCCGCCGCACGTCCTCTTCGCGACTCCTCCGCGGCCTCTGCGCGGCTCCTCCGCGTCCTTGCTCCCGCCCCGGTCCACGGCCGGGCGCTCTCGTGGTGCGGGCCGGCTACTCGTCGGTAGGCGTTCGATTTACTTCGGTCGGACCGTACTCCCGTGCGGCACAGGGGACTTGCTTCGTATGCCGCCGAACTTGCGCTCCGTCCTGGTGGCCTGATTCCCCCTTCGCCGTGACCTGAGGGCCTGCCAGCGGATAGCATCCGGCTCAGCTCAGTCCGTACCCTCACCACACTTCGCCCGTTCCCCGCGGGCGGCGGGGCCCCGTCCCAGGCCCCGAACGCACGCCAGGACAGGAACCATGCGATCCGCGACCGTCCCCCCGCAGCGATCCCCGCGGTTGGGCCGTGGCTGGTACATCACCGCCGTGCTCAGCGCCGTGCTGGCCCTCGGGATGTGCCTGCTGGGGTGGCGTCAGGCCGAGCAGGCCGACCGGATCGGAGCCCACCCGGTGCGGGTCGAGGGTCTGGTGACCCAGCTTCCGGGCGGCGGTGGCTCCTACAGCACCGTCAGCTACCAGGCCGCGGGCCAGCACCACACCGCCACCGCGCTGCCGCTGGCCGACGGCGCCAAGGTCGGTGACGGGGTCTGCCTGGAACACGCGGCCGACGACCCGGGCGCGGTGCGGATCTGCGGCGACACCTATCCGCAGCCGGTCGGCGTCGGCCTGGCCCGGTTCAGCGTGCCGGTGGCCGTGCTGCTGTTCGTCGTCTGCATGCTGCGGATCCGTCGGCACCGGCGGGCAGTGGCCGTGCGGAGCGGGCAGAACCGGTTCGCCACCACGGTCGCCCTGGCGACCGGTGCGCTGGCCGACGGGATGCCCGCGATAACCCAGGGCAAGCGCTCGCGCCGTCGGCGCCGCTCGGGCGGACGGCGCGCTCTGCACTGAGGGTGTGCGGGCCGGCCGGTTCCGGAGGAGCCGGCTTGCGGAGGGGGGTCGGGTTCCCGGGCAGGTCGGGTTCCGGTGCGTGTCGGGTTCCGGAGGGGGAGTCCGGTGCGGGCGCGGTCGGGATTCCGGGGGCGTGAGGGCGGATCCTGCGCGCCCTCCGAGCGCTTCGAGAGCGGGGCCACGGCGGGCCGATGGCGATCCCGGACCGTCCGTAAGGCGCCCCCTTGCCCGGATCGCCGGAGCCAGGGTGAACAATGGGGTGCGTGACCCGAGCCTCCCTGGACAAGCAGCCGCACGAAGTCGCCGCGATGTTCGACGACGTCGCGGCCAAGTACGACCGCACCAACGACGTGCTCTCGCTCGGCCAGGCCCGCGCCTGGCGCCGCGCGGTGGCCGAGGCGGTGGACGCCGGGCCGGGGGACGTCGTGCTCGACCTCGGGGCCGGCACCGGCACCTCCTCGCTCCCCTTCGCGGAGGCCGGGGCCAAGGTCGTCCCGTGCGACTTCTCGGTCGGCATGCTCGCCGAAGGCAAGCGCCGCCACCCCGAGCTGGCGCTGACGGCCGGGGACGCCACCCGGCTGCCGTTCGCCGACGACACCTTCGACTCGGTGACGATCTCGTTCGCGCTGCGCAACGTCCACGACACCGGGGCCGCGCTCAGCGAGATGCACCGGGTCACCAAGCCCGGCGGCAAGCTGGTCATCTGCGAGTTCTCCACGCCGACCTGGACGCCGTTCCGGACCGTCTACACCGAGTACCTGATGCGCGCGCTGCCCCCGGTCGCCACCGCGGTGAGCAGCAACCCGGACGCCTACGTCTACCTCGCCGAGTCGATCCGGGAGTGGCCCGACCAGCCCGCGCTGGCCGCCCGGCTCCAGGAGGCCGGCTGGTCCAAGGTGGCCTGGCGCAACCTGACCGGCGGGATCGTCGCTCTGCACCGGGCCCACAAGGTCTGATCGGTCGCCGGTCGCTGCTCCCCGGTTTCCGGTCGGCCGGGCCCGCCGGCACCGCCGCCCGGACCGGTCGAAGCGCCGTCCGCAGCTCATAGACTCGTCCAAGCCCAGCCGCGCCGGCCCCCGCCGGCCGGTCGACCCCCAGCAGGAGTGTGCCCACCGTGTCCGAGACCGCCGTTGACCTGAGCGCAGGCGTTGTGGAGAGCACCGCGGACGTCATCGTGGTCGGCGCGGGCCCGGCCGGCGCCACCACCGCGTACTACCTCGCGCAGGCCGGTCTGGACGTGCTGCTGCTGGAGAAGACCAGCTTCCCCCGGGAGAAGGTCTGCGGCGACGGCCTGACCCCGCGGGCCACCAAGCAGCTGGTGGACATGGGCATCGACGTGTCGACCGAGAACGGCTGGCTGCACAACAAGGGGCTCCGGATCATCGGCGGCGGGATCCGACTGGAGCTGGACTGGCCCGAGCTGTCGGCCTTCCCGGACTACGGTCTGGTCCGCAAGCGCGCCGACTTCGACGAGCTGCTCGCCCGTCAGGCGGAGAAGGCCGGAGCCAGGCTCTACGAGCGCTGCAACGTCAGCGGCCCGGTGCTGGACGAGCGGACCGGCCGGATCGTCGGTGTCGCCGCCAAGCTCGGCGACGAGAAGCGGCCGGTGACCTTCCGGGCCCCGCTGGTCGTGGCGGCCGACGGCAACTCCACCCGGCTCTCGCTCGCCATGGGTCTGCACCGCCGTGAGGACCGCCCGATGGGCGTCGCCTACCGCACCTACTTCACCTCGCCGCGCCACGACGACGACTACCTCGAGTCCTGGCTGGAGCTGTGGGACACCCGGGCCGGGGAGCGGAAGCTGCTGCCCGGTTACGGCTGGGTCTTCGGCATGGGCGACGGCACCTCCAACGTCGGTCTCGGCATTCTCAACTCCTCGCCCGCCTTCGGTGAGCTCGACTGGCGCGAGGTCCTCAAGGCCTGGTGCGCGAGCATGCCGGAGGAGTGGGGCTACACCCCCGAGAACATGACCGACCCGATCCGGGGTGCGGCGCTGCCGATGGCCTTCAACCGGCAGCCGCACTACACCCGCGGCCTGCTGCTGGTCGGCGACGCCGGCGGCATGGTCAACCCGTTCAACGGCGAGGGCATCGCCTACGCGATGGAATCCGGTCAGATCGCCGCCGGGGTGATCGTCCAGGCCCATGCCCGGGTGACCGAGTCCGGCCGGGAGCGCGCGCTCCAGGCCTACCCGCGGATCCTCAAGGACGTCTACGGCGGCTACTACACGCTGGGTCGCGCCTTCGTGAAGCTCATCGGCAACCCGAAGGTCATGCAGCTCGCGACCCAGCGCGGGCTGACCCACCCGATGCTGATGAAGTTCGTCCTCAAGCTCCTCGCCAACCTCACCGACCCGCAGGGCGGCGACGCGATGGACCGCGTCATCAACGGCCTGGCCAAGGTCGCGCCCAACGCCTGACCGGCACGGCCCGGGCCCTTCCGGGGCCGTCCCGGGTCCGTCCTCGTCCGTCCTGGCCACGCCCCGGGCCTGCCCGGGGCGTGGCCCCAGGCTGTCCGGCGGCCAGCTTCCGGGCGGCGGTGTGAGGGTCTGGTCCGTCCTGGGGCCTACGGCTCGCGGCGGCTGGCCGCGGAGCGGTTCTCGACGTACGCGAGACGGTCGGCGAAGACCTGGGAGGCGTCGGGGGTGAGCGTGCGGAGGGCGACCAGCGCGGAGAAGACCACGTCGCAGAGCTCGTGCTGGACGTCCTCCCAGGTGTGGGTCACGCCCTTGCGCGGATTCTGACCGGTCGCACCGATCACGGCGGCGCTGACCTCGCCCACCTCTTCGGAGAGCTTGAGGATCCGCGCCAGCCGCTCCTCCTGCGGGGGGAGCGGGCTCTCCTCGTCCAGCCAGGCGACCATGTGGTCGACGCTTTCCCAGATCCTGCTGTCCATCGGCACCATCGGCACGGCTCCCGTACGGCTCGCGGTCGTGCTGACCACCGTACGGGAGCCCGAAGGACCCCGAGGGTGGCTCAGCGGGTGGAGATCTTCACATTGCGGATGTTCACGGGCAGGGTCGGGAAACCGTCGCCGGGGTTGTTCTGGTCGTCCTCCCCGCCGGCGGCGATCTTCTGCAGGACGTCCAGGCCTGCGGTGATCCGGCCGAAGGGCGTGTAGGCGGGGGAGAGCTTGGTGTCCTTCCAGACGAAGAAGAACTGGCTGCCGTTGGTGTTGGGGCCCGCGTTCGCCATCGCGACCGTGCCGGCGGGGTAGGTCGCGCCCTCCAGGTTCTCGTCCGGGAAGGAGTAGCCGGGGCCGCCGCTGCCGGTGCCCGTCGGGTCGCCGCACTGCAGGACGAAGATCCGCTGGGTGGTCAGCCGGTGGCAGTGACTGCGGTCGAAGTAGTCGCGCTCGGCGAGGAAGCGGAAGGAGAAGGTCGTGCAGGGCGCCTTGTCGGTGAGGGCCTGGAAGGTGATCGCCCCCTGCGAGGTCTTCAGGGTCGCGCTGTAGGGCTTGGCGGCCTTCCTGGCGTCGAAGACCGGGATGCCCTTGAAGTTGTCGGCGGGAACCGCCGGGCTGTAGGTGCAGGTGGTGCCGGCCGCGCCGGTCCCGGCCCCGGTCGACGGGGTGTCCGCGACGGCGGTGCCGGTGCTCACCACGATCGGCAGAACGGTGGCTGCGGCGATCAACGCCCAGTGCTTCCGGGTCACTTGGCTGGCCTTCCGGTCCGTGGGGGGCAACTGCATTGTCATGGCGACATCATCCATGCCGGGGTGGAGATCCGGTAGGGGTCGGTGGGAAGGGTTCGGTGGGCGGGGTTCGACAGACAGGCTGCGGCGGGAGCGACGTGACGGGTGCGGGGCGAAAACCGTTGATCGGGAACGCTTCGGTGCGCGAGGATGACGCTCGCCTGCTCAACTCCGGGATCCGTCCGACGACGTGCGCGACTCTCGCTTGTCGCTTCCGTTCGTCCTGAGAGGGTCCCGCCCATGCGCGCATCGTCGTCCGTCCTTCTGCGTGATCTTCCGGTACTTCTGGTCGCGGTGGTGTGGGGGTCGAGCTTCCTGGCCGTGCAGCGGGTGGCCGAGCCCGACACGGTGGTGGCGATGCTGGCCCTGCGGTTCGGTCTGGTCCTGCCCGTGCTCGGACTGTTCGCCTGGCGGGCGCTGCGGCGGCTGAGTCGTGCCGAGTGGCTGGGCGGGGCCGCCCTTGGGCTGGTGCTCGGTGCGATCTTCCTCCTGGAGACCTTCGGTGCGGTGCACACATCGGCGACCAATGCGGGTCTGATCATCAGCCTCACGATCGTGTTCACCCCGCTCGCGGAGAGCGCACTTGCCCGGACGCCGTTGCCGCGCCCCTTCCTCGCGGCAGCCGGTCTGGCGGTGGTGGGCATCGCGCTGCTGACCGGCGACGGTGGGCTGCGGGCCCCGTCGGCCGGGGACCTGCTGGTGCTGGGTGCCGCCGTTGTGCGGACGGTCAATGTGCTGGCCACCGCCCGCGTCCGGGCGATCCGGGAGACCGACACGCTGGCCGTCACCTGGGTCCAACTGGCCACCGCGACGCTGGTGTTCGCCGCTGTCGCACCGTTTGTCGGTCCGCTGCCCTGGACGGTCGCGGCCACCTACGGGCCGGCGCAGTGGGGCTGGCTGCTCCATCTGACGCTGCTCTGCACGCTGTTCGCGTTCTTCGTGCAGATGTGGGCCGTCCGCACCACCTCGCCCTCCCGGGTCAGCCTGCTGCTGGGCACCGAACCGCTGTGGGCGGCGGTGTTCGGCATCACCCTGGCGGGTAACCACCTCGGACCGCTCGCCCTGCTGGGCGGTGCCCTCGTCCTGGTCGGCACCGAGTGGGGCCGCCGGACCGCCTCGGCACCGCGCCGGGAGGCCGATCCGGTGGAGCCGGTGTCCGTCCCGGCGTGACCGCGGGCCGGGCCTCCGGTACGGGCGGTCCTGATTCCGGCCGCCGTCGGCCCGGTCACCGCCGCCGCCCCAGGGTGCGGCGGGCGTAGGCGAAGGTGACCGCGGCGACCAGCGGACCCCAGGCGACCATGGGCAGGTAGCAGAGGGTCATGATCACTGCGGCGAGGCCCTGGGGCGCCTCGGGAACGCTCAACTGCTCGGCCCAGCCGCCGAACAGCGCGCTCGTCCCGAGGCAGGTCAGTACGGTCGAGCCGATCGCGGCGGGAACGATCGCGGCGAGCGGCCGGACGGTCCGGCCGCCGATCAGCGGGATCCAGGACGGGACCACCTCGCCCCAGGGCCGGACCAGCCCCAGGGTGAGGAAGGCCACGAACTCGGCCGGTCCGCTCAGCGCGACGAGGTACGCGGTGCCCCAGCCGGGGGTGTTGTTCCGGAACACCGCGGCCAGCTCGCCGCTGAAGCCGACCGGGACGCCGACGCCGAGGGCGAGCCGCCAGAGCCCGGACGGCACGGTGGTCCAGACGGTGGCCCTGGCGGCCAGCTCGGCCCAGCGGGGGGTGCCGTCCGGACGGTCGGCGCGCTTCCGGGCGGCCCGGGGGCCGGCGGCGGTGGTGGTGGCCGGACGGACCTCAACGCCTGTGCCGGGTGCGGCGGGTGCGACGGACGCGGTGCTGGACATGGTGGCCGACTCCTTCCCGGCCGGCCCTCGTGGCCGGTCCGACGGGATCAAGACTGGCCGTCCGACCGGGCCCGCCGTCAGTGCCGATCGGGCTGTTTCGACTGCTCGAATCAGGTGCGGATATGTGCCGATCGGCAGAGGCGGGGACCTCCGACGATCCGTAGGCTGCTCGCAGGAAGGAGGCGATGATGAGTCAGATGCTGGCGTTGGCAGCCCCGGCTGCGATTCTCTGCGGGTGGTTCCTTCGTTCCCGGTTCGGGATCGCGACGGTGTGCCTGGCAGCCGCCGTGGTGTCGATCGGGGCCACGTTCGGTGCCTGGGCGGCCGGCCGCTGGGCCGAGTCCGAGCGCTGGACGGGTCTGGTCGGCATGCTCGAACTCGCCTCCCTGCTGGCACTGGTGGTCCTGACGCTGCGAGCCGAAGGTGGTCGGCGCGGAGCCGTCGCGGTCTGGACGATCGGCGGCGCGGTCGCGCTCTGGCCGTCCCGTTTCCAGGACGCGGCCGGCGCGGTGGGTGCGCTGACCCTCTTCGGCTTCGGTTCGGCCCTCACGCTGCCGCCCGTCCTGATCGGGCTCTACCTGCGCGGTCTGGACGAGGGGCGACGGCGCTCGGTGGCCGCGGCCAGGCGTGCCCAGCGACTCGAACTCGCTCACGATCTGCACGACTTCGTCGCTCACGACGTCAGCGGCATGGTCGCCCAGGCGCAGGCGGGCACAGTACTGGCGGCCTTCGACCCGGTTCGGGCAGCGGCTCTGTTCGAGCGGATAGAGCAGGCCGGGTTGCAGGCCCTGGCCTCGCTCGACCGGACGGTCCACCTGCTCCGCAGTGAGGACGGGGACGGCCCGGAGCGTGCCCCGCAGCCCGGCCTGGCCGAACTGGCCGAGCTCACCGCGCGGTTCACAGGCTCGGGTGATGTGGTGGCGCGACTGGACGCTCCGGCCGAGGAACCGACGGTCCCCCGGGAGGTGGCGGCCACCGCGTACCGGATCGTGGTCGAGGCCCTGACCAATGTGCGGCGGCATGCTCCCGCCGCCCGCGTGGTCGACGTCCGGGTGCGGAGCGAGGGGCGGCGGTTGACAGTACGGGTCCGGGACGACGGTGGTGGGGCCGTATCGCCGTCCGGGTCGAGGCGGGGCGGGGGCGGCAGTGGACTGGCAGGCCTGTCCGCCCGGGTGGAGGCGCTGGGGGGCACGCTGAGCGCCGGCCGCGAGGGCAACGGTTGGCAGGTGGTGGTCACCATGCCCTTGAAGATCGGTTAGCGGCCCCGGGGTTAAGGGAGACCCGCACCGCTTCGAGGCGGGAGCGGGACCACCGTGACGGCGGAATCGACAGGCGGAACGGGAGCGGCAGGCGCGGCACAGACGCCCTGCCGGGGAACGGAAGGAGGATCGGCCGATGAGCATCCGGGTGCTCCTTGCCGACGACGACGAGGCGATCCGCAGCGCGTACCGGATCATTCTCGACGCGCAGCCCGACATCGAGGTGGTCGACGCGGCCGCGGACGGCGAAGTGGCCGTCGCCCTGGCCGAGCGGCTGCGTCCGGACGTGATCCTCGCCGATATCCGGATGCCGAGGCTGGACGGCCTGGAGCTGACCCGGCGGCTGGGCGGGGAGTTCCGGGTGGTCGTGGTGACCACCTTCGATCTGGACGAGTACGTGCACGAGGCGCTTCGCGCCGGGGCGGCGGGCTTTCTGCTCAAGCGATCGGGGCCCGCGCTGCTCGCGGAGGCGGTCCGGTCCGCCGTGGCGGGGGACGCGTTGATCAGCCCGCAGATCACCGTCCGCCTGCTCCGCCAACTCTCCGGCGGCGGTAGCGGTAGCGGTGGCGGGCCCGGGTTCGGAGGAAGCACCGGAGGACTCACCGGAGGCAGCGCCACCGGCGGTGCCGCCGGTCAGGGGCAGCGGCGACCCCTGGGCGGGCGGATCGCGGAGAGCGAGCGGATCGGCCCGGTCGAGGAACTCACCGCACGTGAGAAGGAGATCGCGCGGCTCGTCGCGGACGGTGCCACCAATGGCGAGATCGCGGAGCAACTGTTCATCAGCGCCGGCACGGTGAAGAACCACCTGGCCTCGGTCCAACGGAAGCTCGGCGCGCGCAATCGGGTCGGCATCGCCGCATGGGCCTGGGAGAGCGGAGCCTGAGCCGCTCCGACCCGGCGGGGTACTGCCCGGACGTACCCCGCCCCACCCCTGGCAGTCGACCCTACCCACGGCCGGACCGAGGCACCGTGGTCCACCGCCGGGGCGTACCCCCTACTCACCGCCGAGAGGCGCCCCGGCCCGTTGCCGGGAGACGCTCCGGCCTGCGCTCGGCGTGCTTGTGAACGAAGGGTCAAGCGGGCGTTCGCGGTACCGCCACCCCTGAGGGTGAGCCGCTATAACACGTCAACATGACGCCCGGAAATTTGCCTTCCGCTAGACGAAGTTGATATAGGACTACACCCCTGACCAGCCGCTTCGCAGATAAATGCGACTGCTTGTGACCATTTGACTTCTTTGCGTTGACAACTCTCGTCATGCTCACCTTCATCACGATTCACAAGGTGGCGGAGATCACAAAGATCGTCTTGAACTGCGTGTCGCAGATCACAAGCCGACGGGCATAGGATGCGCTCGTTCCAGGCTTTGTGAACTGCCTCACATGGGGTGGATCCCGGGAACTGGAACGCCGGGTTCACCGCAGTGTGACCCGACGGTTCCGATCTGCAGTCAAGGACGACTGGACGGAGGGAGCGGGGGCTATGAATGCCTACGCGCCGATCCTCGTACTCGGTGCCATCGCGGCGGCGTTCGCGGTCGGCTCCGTCGTGATGGCCTCACTGACCGGGCCCAAGCGGTACAACCGGGCCAAGTTGGAGGCGTACGAGTGCGGCATCGAGCCGACCCCGCAGCCCGTGGGCGGCGGTCGGTTCCCGATCAAGTACTACCTGACGGCGATGCTCTTCATCGTCTTCGACATCGAGATCGTCTTTCTCTATCCGTGGGCGGTGAGTTTCGACGCCCTGGGGATCTTCGGACTGGTCGAGATGCTCCTGTTCATCGCCACTGTCTTCGTCGCGTACGCCTACGTCTGGCGTCGCGGCGGCCTGGAGTGGGACTGAGTCGGGGGAGGGGCCGGAGACCGGGCCTCCGTCGGACCTTGTGAACGGGCGGACAAGCCCGAGCGGGCGCAGGCCCGGGCGGACGGACAGGCCCGAACGAGCGGACAGGCCCGAACGGGTGGGCGAACCACAGGACTTGAGGGCATTGAGAGGGATCTGATGGGAATCGAGGAGAAGCTGCCGAGCGGCTTTCTGCTCACGACCGTGGAGACAGCGGCCGGCTGGGTACGCAAGGCGTCGCTCTTCCCGGCCACCTTCGGGCTGGCCTGCTGCGCGATCGAGATGATGACCACCGGTGCGGGCCGCTACGACCTGGCGCGCTTCGGCATGGAGGTGTTCCGGGGCTCGCCCCGGCAGGCCGATCTTATGATCGTGGCGGGCCGGGTGAGCCAGAAGATGGCCCCGGTGCTGCGCCAGGTCTACGACCAGATGGCCAACCCGAAGTGGGTCATCTCGATGGGCGTCTGCGCCTCCTCGGGCGGGATGTTCAACAACTACGCGATCGTGCAGGGCGTCGACCACATCGTCCCGGTGGACATCTACCTGCCCGGCTGCCCGCCGCGTCCGGAGATGCTGATGGACGCGATCCTGAAGCTGCACGACAAGATCCAGCACGAGCCGCTCGGCGTGAACAAGCGCCGTGCCGAGGAGCTGGGCGAGGCGCTCGCGCTGCAGGCCACCCCGGTGAGCGAGATGCGGGGGCTGCTGCGATGAACGACCAGGTACCCGAGACCCGCCGCGAGCAGCCGCACCGCGAGATCCCGGTCGAGGTGGTCGGCCGTCGGCAGGGCATGTTCGGTGCCCAGGGCAGCGGCGACACCTCCGGCTTCGGCGGCCTGGTCGCCCCGGTCGTCCTGCCGGGAGCCACCGAGCGCCCGTACGGCGGCTGGTTCGACGAGGTCGCCGACGAGTTGGAGGGCGCCCTGGAGGAACAGGGCCTCGACCCGGCCGAGGTGATCGAGAAGACCGTCGTCGACCGCGCCGAGCTCACCTTCCGGATCGCCCGCGAGCACCTCCTCCGCACCGCGCGCACCCTGCGCGACGATCCGGCGCTGCGGTTCGAGCTCTGCCTCGGCGTGAGCGGCGTGCACTACCCGGGCGACAAGGGCCGCGAACTGCACGCGGTCTACCACCTGCGCTCGATCACCCACGGCCGGCTGATCCGGCTGGAGGTCACCGCGCCGGACGCGGATCCGCGCATCCCGTCCGTGGTGAGCGTCTATCCCACCAACGACTGGCACGAGCGCGAGGCCTACGACTTCTTCGGCCTGGTCTTCGAGGGGCACCCGGCCCTCACCCGGATCATGATGCCGGACGACTGGCTGGGACACCCGCAGCGCAAGGACTACCCGCTCGGCGGCATCCCCGTCGAGTACAAGGGCGCCCAGATCCCGGCGCCCGACCAGCGGAGGTCGTACAGCTGATGAGCACCCAGCACTACGAGGAGACGAACCAGGGCGGCGCGGCCGAGGCGGGCGCCCGGGAAACCACCGAGGGCCGCGTCTTCACGGTCACCGGCGGCGACTGGGGCGAGGTGGTCGACGCCGTCGCCCGGGCCGACGACGAGCGCATCATCGTCAACATGGGCCCCCAGCACCCCTCCACCCACGGGGTGCTCCGGCTGATCCTGGAGATCGACGGCGAGACGGTGACCGAGGCCCGCTGCGGCATCGGCTACCTCCACACCGGCATCGAGAAGAACATGGAGTTCCGCAGCTGGGTCCAGGGCACCACCTTCGTGACCCGCATGGACTACCTGACCCCGCTGTTCAACGAGACCGCCTACTGCCTGGCGGTCGAGAAGCTGCTCGGCATCACGGACGACATCCCGGAACGGGCCGATGTCATCCGGGTGCTGATGATGGAGCTCAACCGGATCTCGTCCCACCTGGTCTGCCTGGCCACCGGCGGTATGGAGATCGGCTCCACCACCCTGATGATCTACGGCTTCCGCGACCGCGAGCTGATCCTGGACGTCTTCGAGCTGGTCACCGGCCTGCGGATGAACCACGCCTACGTCCGCCCGGGCGGCCTCGCCCAGGACCTCCCGCCCGGCGCGGTCGACCAGATCCGCGAGGCCGTGAAGACCATCCGCTCCCGGATGCACGAGTACGACAAACTCGCGACCGGCAACCCGGTGTTCAAGGCCCGCCTGGTCGACGTGGGCTTCCTCGACCTGCCCGGCTGCCTCGCCCTCGGTGCCACCGGTCCGATCCTGCGCGCCACCGGCCTGCCGCACGACCTGCGCAAGACCGACCCGTACTGCGGCTACGAGAACTACGACTTCGAGGTCGCGGTCGCGGACGGCGCCGACTCCTACGGCCGCTTCCTGATCCGGCTGGAGGAGATGAAGCAGTCGCTGCGGATCGTCGAGCAGTGCCTGGACCGGCTGCGCCCCGGTCCGGTCATGGTGGCGGACAAGAAGATCGCCTGGCCGGCCCAACTCGCGGTCGGCCCGGACGGCATGGGCAACTCCCTGGACCACATCCGGAAGATCATGGGCACCTCGATGGAGGCCCTGATCCACCACTTCAAGCTGGTCACGGAGGGCTTCCGGGTCCCGGTCGGCCAGGCCTACGCGGCGGTCGAGTCGCCCAAGGGCGAGCTGGGCGTGCACGTGGTCAGCGACGGCGGGACCCGCCCTTACCGGGTCCACTTCCGGGACCCGTCGTTCACCAATCTGCAGACGATGGCGGCGATGTGCGAGGGCGGCCAGGTGGCCGACGTCATCGTCTCGGTGGCCGGGATCGACCCGGTGATGGGAGGCGTGGACCGGTGACAGACGTCCAACTGGGGATGCCGGCGCTGCCGGCCAGGCCGTACCCCGAGGAGGTGCACGCCCGGCTGGCCGCCGACGCCGCCGAGCTGATCGGCCGCTACCCGGTGGCCCGGTCCGCGCTGCTGCCGCTGCTGCACCTGGTGCAGGCCGAGGAGGGCTTCGTCAGCCCGACCGGCATCCGGTTCTGCGCGGAGCAACTGGAGCTCACCACCGCCGAGGTCACCGCCGTCGCCACGTTCTACACCATGTACCGGCGCCGGCCCGCGGGCGAGTACCACGTCGGGGTCTGCACCAACACCCTGTGCGCGGTGCTCGGCGGCGACCAGATCTTCGCCGAGCTCCAGGAGCACCTCGGGATCGCGAACAACGAGACCACCGAGGACGGCCGGATCTCGATCGAGCACATCGAGTGCAACGCCGCCTGCGACTACGCGCCGGTGGTGATGGTCAACTGGGAGTTCTTCGACAACCAGACGCCGGAGAGCGCCAAGCTGCTGGTCGACGACCTGCGCGCGGGCCGCGAGGCCGTCCCCACCCGGGGCGCCCGGCTCTGCTCCTTCAAGGACTCCGCGCGGATCCTGGCCGGCTTCCCCGACGAGCGCCCCGGCGCCGTCGACGAGTCGGGCGCCGGCGGCGCTGCCTCGCTGGCCGGTCTGCGGCTGGCCCGCGGCGAGGCACTGCCCGGCACCGGCGGCACCCGCGTCGTCTCCCCCCGCCACGAGGGCGCGCGCCACGAGGGCGGGTCCGCCGAGGGCACCGGCCAGGAAGGGACGGAAGCGTGATGACCTCCGCCGAGCCGGCCGAGAAGCTGCTCACTCCCGTGCTGTCGGCGTTCTGGGACGACAACCGCCCCTGGACGCTCGCCACCTACCGCCGCCACGCCGGCTACGAGGGCCTCGAGGCCGCCCTCGCGATGCCCCCGGACGACGTGATCGCCCTGGTCAAGGACTCCGGTCTGCGCGGTCGCGGCGGCGCCGGCTTCCCCACCGGTCTGAAGTGGCAGTTCATCCCGCAGAACGACGGCAAGCCGCACTACCTGGTGGTCAACGCGGACGAGTCCGAGCCGGGTACCTGCAAGGACATCCCGCTGCTGTTCGCCAACCCGCACTCGCTGATCGAGGGCATGATCATCGCGTCCTACGCGATCCGCTGCGACCACGCCTTCATCTACCTGCGCGGCGAGGTCGTCCCGGTGCTGCGCCGGCTCCAGGCCGCCGTCGCCGAGGCCTACCAGGCCGGGCTGCTCGGCCGGAACATCCTCGGTTCCGGACTCGACCTCGACATCACCGTCCATGCCGGCGCCGGCGCCTACATCTGCGGCGAGGAGACGGCGCTGCTGGACTCGCTGGAGGGACGCCGGGGCCAGCCCAGGCTGCGCCCGCCGTTCCCGGCCATCGCGGGCCTCTACGCCTGCCCGACCGTGGTGAACAACGTCGAGTCGATCGCCTCGGTGCCGCCGATCCTGGCCCGCGGCAAGGAGTGGTTCAAGGGCCTGGGCACCGAGAAGTCCCCCGGCTTCACGCTCTACTCGCTCTCCGGCCACGTCACCAACCCCGGCCAGTACGAGGCCCCGCTCGGCATCACCCTGCGCCAGCTGCTCGACATCAGCGGCGGCATCCGGGCCGGCCACCAGCTCAAGTTCTGGACCCCGGGCGGCTCCTCCACCCCGATGTTCACCGCCGAGCACCTCGATGTCCCGCTGGACTACGAGGGCGTCGGCGCGGCCGGCTCGATGCTCGGCACCAAGGCCCTGCAGATCTTCGACGAGACGACCTGCGTGGTCCGCGCCGTCACCCGCTGGACCGAGTTCTACGCCCACGAGTCCTGCGGCAAGTGCACCCCCTGCCGCGAGGGCACCTACTGGCTGGTCCAGCTGCTCAAGCGGATCGAGGCCGGCCAGGGCGTCGAGGGCGACCTGGAGAAGCTCCTCGACATCGCCGACAACATCAACGGCAAGTCCTTCTGCGCCCTGGGCGACGGCGCGGCCAGCCCGATCGTCTCCTCGCTCCAGTACTTCCGGGCCGAGTACGAGCAGCACCTCGCCGAGCGTCGCTGCCCGTTCGACCCGGCCGCCTCCACCGTCTGGGCCGACGGCCCCCGCCCCGGCCACCAGTCCGCCACCGAAAGGGAGGTGCACGCGTGACGATCACAGAGCCATCCACCTCCACGGGCGACAAGGCCGCGGTAGAGCTGGTCACGCTCACCATCGACGGCGTCGAAGTGCAGGTCCCCAAGGGGACCCTGGTGATCAGGGCCGCCGAGCAGATCGGCACCCAGATCCCGCGCTTCTGCGACCACCCGCTGCTCGACCCGGCCGGCGCCTGCCGGCAGTGCATCGTCGAGATCGAGGGCCAGCGCAAGCCGGTCGCCTCCTGCACCATTCCGGTCGCCGAGGGCATGGTGGTGCGCACCCACCTCAGCTCGCCGGTCGCCGAGAAGGCCCAGCGCGGTGTGATGGAGCTGCTGCTGATCAACCACCCGCTGGACTGCCCGGTCTGCGACAAGGGCGGCGAGTGCCCGCTGCAGAACCAGGCGATGTCCACCGGTGACACCGACTCCCGCTTCGAGGGCATGAAGCGCACCTACGAGAAGCCGGTGCCGATCAGCAGCCAGGTGCTGCTGGACCGCGAGCGCTGCGTGCTCTGCGCCCGCTGCACCCGGTTCTCCCAGCAGATCGCCGGAGACCCGTTCATCGACCTGGTCGAGCGCGGGGCCCTCCAGCAGGTCGGCACCGGAGAGGGCGACGACTTCGAGTCGTACTTCTCCGGCAACACCATCCAGATCTGCCCGGTCGGCGCCCTCACCTCGGCGGCTTATCGTTTCCGCTCCCGCCCGTTCGACCTGACCTCCTCACCGAGCGTCTGCGAGCACTGCTCCGCCGGCTGCGCCCAGCGCACCGACCACCGCCGCGGCAAGGTGCTGCGCCGACTGGCCGGCGAGGACCCGGCGGTCAACGAGGAGTGGAACTGCGACAAGGGCCGGTTCGCCTTCCGCTACGCCCAGCAGCGGGACCGGATCACCACCCCGCTGGTCCGGCGGGACGGCGAACTCGTCGCCGCCTCCTGGCCGGAGGCGCTGGCCCGGGCGGCCGAGGGGCTGCGCGAGGCCCGCACCGGCGTGCTCACCGGCGGCCGGGTCACGGTCGAGGACGCCTACGCGTACGCCAAGTTCGCCCGGGTCGTGCTCGACACCAACGACGTGGACTTCCGGGCCCGCCCGCACAGCGGCGAGGAGGCGGAGTTCCTGGCCGCCGAGGTCGCGGGGCAGGGCGTGGACATCGGCGGCAGCGCCCCCCTCGACTACGAGGCACTGGAGGCCGCCCCGGCGGTCCTGCTGGTGGCGCTGGAGCCCGAGGAGGAATCGCCGATCGTCTTCCTGCGGCTGCGCAAGGCCAACCGCAGCAGCGGTCTCGCGGTCTTCTCGATCGCCGCGCACGCCTCCCGGGGCCTGGCCAAGCTGCACGGGTCGCTGCTGCCGGCCGCCCCGGGCACCGAGGCCGAGTGGCTGGCCGCGCTCGCCGACGGCGAGCCGCTCACCGACGACGCCGGCCGCGCCGCCGAACTGCTCCGCACCCCCGGAGCGGTGATCCTGGTCGGCGAGCGGGCGGCCACCGCCCCCGGCGCGCTGTCGGCCGTGCTGCGGCTTGCCCACGCCACCGGTGCCCGGCCGGCCTGGATCCCCCGGCGGGCCGGCGAGCGCGGAGCGGTCGAGGCGGGCGTCCTGCCCGGCCTGCTGCCCGGCGGCCGTCCGGTCAACATCCCGGCCGCCCGGGCCGAGGCCGCCGCGGCCTGGGGCGTGGCCGAACTCCCGGCCCGGCCCGGCCGGGACACCGAGGACATCCTTTCCGCGGCCCTCGGCGGTGAACTCGGCGCGCTCCTGATCGGCGGCGTCGACCCGGAGGACCTGCCGGACCCGGCGCTGGCCGAGGCGGCGCTGGCCGCCGTCCCGTTCGTGCTCTCGCTGGAGCTGCGCCCGTCCGCGGTCACGGCCCACGCCGACGTGGTGCTGCCGGTGGCCGCGGTCGCCGAGAAGGCCGGCACCTTCCTGGACTGGGAGGGCCGGGTGCGGATGTTCGAGGCCGCGCTCAAGCCGGACCAGCAGATGGGCCGTCACCTGCACCCGGACCTGCGGGTGCTGAACATGCTCGCGGACGCCCTGGGCCACCGGCTGGGTCTGCCCGACGTCCGCGCCGCCCGGCAGGAGCTGGACCGGTTCCTGCCCTGGACGGGCGACCGTCCGGCCGCGCCAGCCGCCCACCCCGGTCTGCTGCCCCGCCCGGCCACCGGCCAGGCGGTCCTGGCCGGCTGGCGGCTGCTGCTCGACCGGGGCTCGCTCCAGCAGGGCGACCCGCACCTGGCCGGCACCCGGCACCCCGCGGTCGCCCGGATCTCGCCGACGACCGCGGCGGAGATCGGTGCCGCGACCGCGCCGGCGCTGCGGCTGACCGGCCCGGCCGGCTCGCTCACGCTGCCGCTGGAGATCAGCAAGGAGATGCCGGACCGCACGGTCTGGATCCCGCTCAACTCCACCCCGGGCGGCGCCCACCGGACGCTCGGCACCACCGTCGGCCACCTGGTCACCATCGCCGCCGCCGAGGCCACCGCGCCGGCCGGGACGGCCGGGCCCGAGGAGGAGGAGAAGTGACTCCGAACCCGCACCCGCTCGCCGGACACGGCCCGGCCGCGCTGGCCGAGCTCGCCGCGAACGAGACGCTCGGCTTCTTCGGCCGGGATCCGTGGTGGCTGGTCCTGCTGAAGGCGGTGTTCTGCTTCGGCTTCCTGGTCGGCACGGTCCTCGTGGCGATCGTCTGGGAGCGCAAGGTGGTGGCCTGGATGCAGCTGCGCATCGGGCCCAACCGGCACGGCCCGTGGGGACTGCTGCAGTCGCTCGCCGACGGCGTGAAGCTGGCGCTCAAGGAAGACCTGGTGGTCAAGGGCGCCGACAAGGCGGTCTACATCCTGGCCCCGATCGTCTGCGCCATCCCGGCGTTCATGGCCTTCGCGGTGATCCCCTTCGGCCCGGCCGGCGACGAGATCTCGATCTTCGGCACCCGGACGCCGATGCAGCTGACCGACTTCCCGGTGGCGCTGCTCTACATCCTGGCCACCGCCTCGGTCGGCATCTACGGCATCGTGCTGGCGGGCTGGTCCTCCGGCTCGACCTACCCGCTGCTCGGCGGGATCCGCTCCTCGGCCCAGATGATCAGCTACGAGATCGCGATGGGCCTGTCCTTCGCGGCGGTCTTCATCTACTCCGGCTCGATGTCCACCTCGGAGATCGTCTCCTCGCAGCAGCCGACCTGGTTCGCGGTACTGCTGCCGGTGTCGTTCATCGTCTACATCGTCGCGATGGTCGGTGAGACCAACCGCGCGCCGTTCGACCTCCCGGAGGCCGAGGGCGAGCTCGTCGGCGGCTTCAACACCGAGTACTCCTCGCTGAAGTTCGCGATGTTCATGCTGGCCGAGTACGTCAACATGGTCACCGTCTCGGCGGTCGCCTCCACCCTGTTCCTGGGCGGGTGGCGGGCCCCGTGGCCGGTCTCCACGTTCTGGGAGGGCGCCAACCACGGCTGGTGGCCGCTGCTCTGGATCACGCTCAAGATCCAGCTGCTGCTGTTCTTCTTCATCTGGCTGCGCGGCACCCTTCCTCGGTTCCGCTACGACCAGTTCATGAAGCTCGGCTGGAAGGTGCTGATCCCGGTCTCGCTGGCCTGGCTGGTCATGGTGGCGAGCGTCCGGGCCCTGCGCAACGAGGGCTACGGCTTCGGCGAGGTGGTGCTGTACGTCGGCGCCCCGGTCGGCGCGCTGCTGCTGCTCGGTCTGCTGCGGGACGTCCTGAAGCGCAAGCCGGAGCCCGGGTCCGAGGCACCGCACGGGGAGTTCGACCCGATGGCCGGTGGCTACCCGGTGCCCCCGCTGCCCGGCCAGCAGCTCCCGCCGGTCCCGCGCCGGCGCAGCCGCGCCCCGAAGCAACTGCAGGACGCCCTCAACGGGGCCGACCATTCCGAAGGGAGCTGAACCGAGATGTCGTCCGACCAGAACGCCCGGAACGACCGGCCCGAGCGGGCCGACAAGCCGTCCATCCTCGGACCGGCCGCCGGCTTCGGCGTGACCTTCAAGGCCATGTTCAAGAAGCGGCTCACCGAGCAGTACCCGGAGCAGAAGAAGCCCACCGCTCCGCGTTTCCACGGCCGCCACCAGCTGAACCGGCACCCGGACGGCCTGGAGAAGTGCGTCGGCTGCGAGCTGTGCGCCTGGGCCTGCCCGGCCGACGCGATCTACGTCGAGGGCGCGGACAACCGTGACGACGAGCGCTACTCGCCCGGTGAGCGGTACGGGGCGGTCTACCAGATCAACTACGCCCGCTGCATCCTGTGCGGGCTCTGCATCGAGGCCTGTCCGACCCGCGCGCTCACCATGACCAACGAGTACGAGCTCGCGGACTCCTCCCGCCAGGACCTCATCTTCACCAAGGAGCAGCTGCTGGTCGGCCTCTCCGAGGGCATGGTCGACAGCCCGCACTCGATCTTCCCCGGCGCCGACGAGGGCGCCTACTACCGGGGCGAGATCACCGCGGCGGCGCCGGGCACGGTCCGTCAGGAGTCCACCGAGCGGGAGAAGGAGGCCCGGTCGTGAGCGCCGCCACCTCGCTGAACCTCGCGGCCGTCACGGGCGCGACCTCCACCGGTGAGGCCGTCCAGTTCTGGGTGCTCGCGGTGATCGCCGTCGGCGGCGCGCTCGGGACGCTGCTGATGCGCAAGGCGGTGCACAGCGCGCTCTGCCTGGCCGCCACCATGCTCGCCCTGGCGGTCTGTTACATGGCCCAGGGCGCGGTGTTCCTGGGCGTGGTGCAGATCGTGGTCTACACCGGCGCGATCATGATGCTCTTCCTGTTCGTGGTGATGCTGGTCGGTGTGACCAGCGCGGACTCGCTGAAGGAGCAGCTGAAGGGCCAGCGGTTCGCCGCCGCGCTCTGTGGGCTGGGCTTCGGTGTGCTGATGGTCGCCGGGATCGCCAACGCCAAGCTGGACACCTTCGCCGGTCTCGGCGAGGCCAACGCCGAGGGCAATGTCCAGGGTCTGGCCCGGCTGATCTTCACCAAGTACGTGTGGGCCTTCGAGGTCACCGGGGCGCTGCTGATCACGGCCGCGATCGGGGCCATGGTGCTGACCCACCGCGAGCACGTGAAGGCCCCGAAGACCCAGCGCGAGCTGGCCGCCCAGCGGGTCGCCGACAACATCCAGGTCCCGCCGCTGCCCGCGCCCGGCATCTACGCCCGGCACAACGCGGTGGACATCCCGGCGCTGCTGCCGGACGGCTCGATCGCCGAGGACTCGGTGATGGCGACCCTGCGCGAGCGCGGCCAGATCCGGGACGTCAGCCAGGAGATGCTGGCCCGGATGGCCGAGCTGGAGTCCACCACCGCCGACTGGCTGGGCCGCCCGCCGTCCGAGCGCCCGCCGGTGACCGGCCCGCGCAAGGCCCTGGAGCCGGTGGCCGCCAACCACCCGGCGCCGGCGAACCGCCCGGCGTCCGACCACGACGAGGAGGGGGCGGAGTGAATCCGGTCAACTACCTCTATCTCTCCGCCCTGTTGTTCACCATCGGCGCCTCCGGTGTGCTGATCCGGCGGAACGCGATCGTCCTGTTCATGTGCGTCGAGCTGATGCTGAACGCCTCCAACCTGGCGCTGGTCACCTTCGCCCGGATGCACGGGAACCTGGACGGCCAGATCATCGCGTTCTTCACCATGGTGGTGGCGGCGGCCGAGGTCGTGGTGGGCCTCGCGATCATCGTCTCGATCTTCCGGACCAGGCATTCCGCTTCGGTCGACGACAGCAACCTGATGAAGCTGTAGGCGGAGGACCTCGGTGAACTCTCTCATTCCCCTGCTGGTCGCGGCCCCGCTGGCCGGCGCCGCCCTGCTGCTGCTCGGCGGCCGGGCCTTCGACCGCCTGGGCCACTGGCTGGCCACCGCGCTCGCCGCGCTCTCCTTCGGCTTCGGCCTCGCGCTGTTCTCGGACATGCTGGGCCGGGACGCGGAGGACCGCGCACTGACCCAGCACCTGTTCAGCTGGATCCCGGTGAACGGCTTCCAGGCCGACATCTCCTTCCGGCTCGACCAGCTCTCGATGACCTTCGTCCTGCTGATCACCGGCGTCGGCACCCTGATCCACCTCTACTCGGTGGGCTACATGGCGCACGACGAGCGCCGGCGCCGCTTCTTCGCCTATCTGAACCTCTTCCTGGCGGCCATGCTGCTGCTGGTGGTGGCCGACAACTACCTGCTGCTGTACTTCGGCTGGGAGGGCGTGGGTCTCGCCTCCTACCTGCTGATCGGCTTCTGGCAGCACAAGCCGAGCGCCGCCACCGCGGCGAAGAAGGCGTTCATCGTCAACCGGGTCGGCGACATGGGCCTGTCCATCGCGATCATGCTGATGTTCGTCGAGTTCGGCTCCTTCGCCTTCGAGCCGGTGTTCGGCGCGGCCGGCAGCGCGAGCGAGGGCAAGCTGACCGCGATCGGCCTGATGCTGCTGCTCGCCGCCTGCGGCAAGTCCGCGCAGGTGCCGCTGCAGTCCTGGCTCGGGGACGCGATGGAGGGCCCGACCCCGGTCTCCGCGCTGATCCACGCGGCCACCATGGTCACCGCCGGCGTCTACCTGATCACCCGCTCCGGGGCGATCTTCAACCTGGCGCCGGACGCCCAGACCGCGGTGGTGGTGGTCGGCGCGGTCACCCTGCTCTTCGGTGCGATCGTCGGTTGCGCCAAGGACGACATCAAGAAGGCGCTGGCCGGCTCGACCATGTCGCAGATCGGCTACATGATCCTCGCGGCGGGCCTCGGCCCGATCGGCTACGCCTTCGCCATCATGCACCTGGTGACCCACGGCTTCTTCAAGGCCGGGCTCTTCCTCGGTGCCGGGTCGGTCATGCACGGCATGAACGACGAGGTGAACATGCGTCACTACGGCGGCCTGCGGAAGTACATGCCGGTCACCTTCGTCACCTTCGGCCTCGGTTACCTGGCCATCATCGGCTTCCCCGGGCTGTCCGGCTTCTTCTCCAAGGACAAGATCATCGAGGCGGCCTTCGCCAAGGGCGGCACCGAGGGCTGGATCCTCGGCCTGTGCACCCTGGTCGGCGCCGCCGTCACCGCGTTCTACATGACCCGGGTGATGATCCTGACCTTCTTCGGCGAGAAGCGCTGGCAGCCGGACGCCGAGGGCCACGACCCGCACCCGCACGAGTCGCCGAAGACCATGACCGTTCCGATGATCGTGCTGGCCTTCGGCTCGGTCTTCGCCGGCGGGCTGTTCGCCTTCCACGAGTCCTTCCTCACCTGGCTGGAGCCGGTCACCGGGCACGCGGAGGGCAACTCCCCGCTCACCCCGCTGGTGGTCACCCTGCTCACCACCGCCTGCATGCTGGCCGGCGTCGCGCTCTCGTACCTGATGTACGGCCGCTCCGCCGTCCCGGTGGTGCCGCCGTACGGCTCCCCGCTCACCCGGGCCGCCCGCCGGGACCTCCTCCAGGACGACTTCAACCACGCCGTCCTGGTCCGGCCCGGTTCGGCGCTGGCCGCGGCGCTGGTCTACTTCGACAGCCGCGGCCTGGACGGTTTCGTCAACGGCCTGGCGGCCACCATCGGCGGCGTCTCCAGCCGGCTGCGGCGGATCCAGAACGGCTACGTCCGCACGTACGCGCTCTCCATGTTCGGCGGCACGCTGGTGCTGGTCGCCACGACTCTCCTGATGAGGTCCGTCTGATGCACCCGGATTACACACATCGTGGGGAGGCCGAGGCATGAGCGTCCTCCTCACCGCCACCTGCGCCGTCCCGGCGGTCGGCGCGGTGGTCACCGCCGCCCTGCCCGCCGGGTCCACCGAGGCGCGGCGGCGGAACACCAAGATCGTGGCGATGGTCTTCTCCGCCGCCACCCTGGCCCTGGCCGGCGCGGTGGCCGCGCGCTTCGACCCGGACGGCGCCCGCTACCAGCTGACCGAGTCGTACAGCTGGATCCGTTCCTTCGGCATCACCTTCGCGCTCGGGGTGGACGGCATCGGCGCCGTCCTCGCCCTGCTCACCGCCGTCCTGGTCCCGGTCGTGCTGCTCGCGTCCTGGCACGACGCGGACCCGGCCGCCGCGCCCCCGGAGGGGTCGTTCGAGAACAGGCGGCGCACCCAGGCGTTCTTCGCCCTGGTGCTGGCGGTGGAGGCGATGGTGATCGTCTCCTTCTACGCCACCGACGTCTTCCTCTTCTACGTCTTCTTCGAAGCCATGCTGATCCCGATGTACTTCCTCATCGGCGGCTTCGGCGACCGGGCGGGCGGCCCCGAGTCCGCCCGCCAGCGCTCCTACGCGGCGGTCAAGTTCCTGCTCTACAACCTGCTCGGCGGCCTGGTCATGCTGGCCGCCGTGATCGGCCTGTACGTCATCGCGCAGGATCAGGGCCTGGGTACCTTCGACCTGCAGACGCTCACCGCGGCGGTCGCCGACGGCCGGCTGCAGATCGGCGGCACCGCGGAGAAGGCGCTGTTCCTCGGCTTCTTCTTCGCCTTCGCGGTCAAGGCCCCGCTCTGGCCGCTGCACACCTGGCTGCCGAACGCGATGGGCGAGGCCACCGCCGGCACCGCGGTGCTGATCACCGCCGTGGTGGACAAGGTCGGCACCTTCGCGATGCTCCGCTTCTGCCTCGGGCTGTTCCCGGACGCCTCGAAGACCTTCGCCCCGGCAATCCTGGTGCTCTCCCTGGTCGGGATCGTCTACGGCGCGCTGCTGGCCATCGGCCAGAAGGACATCAAGCGGCTGGTGGCCTACGCCTCGATCTCGCACTTCGGCTTCATCATCATGGGCATCTTCGCGATGACCAGCCAGGGCCAGAGCGGTGCCACCCTCTACATGGTCAACCACGGCATCTCCACCGCCGCGTGGATGCTGGTGGCCGGCTTCCTGATCTCCCGCCGCGGCTCCCGGCTGATCGCCGACTACGGCGGCGTGCAGAAGGTCGCCCCGGTGCTCGCCGGGACCTTCCTGATCGGCGGGCTGGCGACGCTCTCGCTGCCGGGTCTGGCGCCTTTCGTCAGCGAGTTCCTGGTCCTGGTCGGCACCTTCAGCCGCTACCCCGCGGTCGGCATCGTCGCCACCTTCGGCATCGTGCTCGCCGCGCTGTACGCCCTGCTGCTCTACCAGCGCACCATGACCGGCCCGGTCAAGGAGGAGGTCCGCGGCATGCCGGACCTCAAGGTCCGCGAACTCGCCGTGGTCGCCCCGCTGGTGGCACTGACCGTGCTGCTCGGTGTCTACCCGAAGCCGCTCACCGACCTCGTCAACCCGTCGGTGAACGCGACCCTCTCGCAGGTGCACCAGACCGACCCGGCGCCGGCACATCCGGTGTCCGCCGACCACGGGACCGCCCAGGACGGGACCGCCCGCTCAGGAGGTGAGCACAAGTGAGCAGCACCGGATGGCTCGCCGCCGCCGGCGGCAGCACCCAGAGCATCCCCGCGCCGCACATCGAGTACGGCCAGCTGTCGCCGATGCTGGTGGTGTTCGGCGCCGCGGTGGTCGGCATCCTGCTGGAGGCCTTCCTGCCCCGGCGGCTGCGGCACTGGGCCCAGGTGGTCACGGCACTGGTCGGCCTGGCCGGGGCCTTCGTCGCCGTCCTGGTGCTCGCCGCGCAGGGCTACGGCACCACCAAGGTCGAGGCGGTCGCGATGGGCGCGGTCGCCCTGGACGGCCCGACGCTGTTCCTGCAGGGCGTGATCCTGCTGGTCGCGGTGGTCGCGGTGCTGACCTACGCCGAGCGCCGGCTGGAGCCCAAGGCCGGCGGCGAGCCGGCCGACGCCTTCGCCGCCCAGGCCGCCGCCACCCCCGGCGGCGAGCAGGAGCGCAGCGCGATCCGGGCCGGCTTCACCACCAGTGAGGTCTTCCCGCTCACCATGTTCGCGGTCGGCGGCATGCTGCTGTTCCCCGCGGCCAACGACCTGCTGACCATGTTCGTGGCGCTGGAGGTCTTCTCCCTCCCGCTCTACCTGCTCTGCGCGCTGGCCCGGCGCCGCCGACTGCTCTCCCAGGAGGCGGCGGTCAAGTACTTCCTGCTCGGTGCCTTCGCCTCGGCGTTCTTCCTGTTCGGCACCGCGCTGCTGTACGGCTACGCGGGCACGGTGCGGCTCGGCGAGGTCGCCGAGGTCATCTCCGGGAACGCGCTGCCCACCCCGGCGCTGGTCTCCTCGACCCAGAACGACGCCCTGCTGCTGGTCGGCCTGGCGATGCTGACGGTCGGTCTGCTGTTCAAGGTCGGCGCGGTGCCGTTCCACTCCTGGACCCCGGACGTCTACCAGGGCGCGCCGACCCCGGTCACCGGCTTCATGGCGGCGGCGACCAAGGTGGCCGCGTTCGGCGCGGTGCTGCGGCTGTTCTACGTGGCCTTCCCGGCGCTGCGGCTGGACTGGCGGCCGGTGCTCTGGGGTGTGGCGATCCTCACCATGGTGGTCGGCGCGGTGCTGGCCGTCACCCAGCAGGACGTGAAGCGGCTGCTCGCCTACTCCTCGATCGCGCACGCCGGGTTCATCCTCACCGGTGTGATCGCCAGCAACCGGCAGGGCGTCGGCTCGGTGCTGTTCTACCTGCTGGCCTACTCCTTCGTGACGCTCGGTGCCTTCGCCGTGGTCACCCTGGTGCGGGACTCCAAGGGCGAGGCCACCCACCTGTCCAGCTGGGCCGGCCTCGGCCGGCGCTCCCCGCTGGTCGCGGCGGTGTTCGCGCTCTTCCTGCTGGCCTTCGCGGGCATCCCGCTGACCTCGGGTTTCACCGGCAAGTTCGCGGTCTTCCAGGCCGCGGCAGCAGGCGGCGCCACCCCGCTGGTCATCGTGGGTGTGCTCAGCTCGGCGGTGGCGGCGTTCTTCTACATCAGGGTCATCGTGCTGATGTTCTTCTCCGACCCGCAGCCGGGCGGCCCGACCGTCGCCGTCCCGAGCGCCTTCACGGCGACCGCGATCGGTATCGGCGTGCTGGTCACGATCGGGCTCGGACTGCTGCCGCAGTACTTCCTCGATCTCGCCTCGAAGGCAGTGTTCTTCGTCGGCTGACCGTCCGCCGACGGCCCGGCCGAACGCCCCGGCGGCGGCCCGGTCCGACCGCTCCGACGACCGTCCGGGTCGCGCCCCGCGCGCGGCCCGGACGCTTCGTTCGGGCATCCCCGCTGGCCAGCGGGGACGCCCCGCGCATGACAGAGCCGCACGCCCGTGCAGTGATCCACTCGTGACCGGATACCCTGCCTGTATGGCCAGCGGCGGCACTCAGGGACCGGGCCGCTAGATCGACCAGGGACAGAGGAGTGGTCTTCGTGACCGTCGTGGGACCCTTTGGGCTCAGCGTGCAGGACCGCGATCTGACCCGTGACGTCCAGGCCGGGATGGACGCGGTGGAGATCGCGCTCGCCGAGGCCGTCAAGAGCGACGTCCCCTTCATCACCGTCACCGCCAGCCATCTGATGGCCGCGGGCGGGAAGCGCTTCCGTCCGCTGCTGGTCCTGCTGTCCGCCCAGTTCGGCGACGCCGGGGCGACCGGCGTGATCCCGGCCGCCGTCGTGGTCGAGCTCACCCACCTCGCCACGCTGTACCACGACGACGTCATGGACGAGGCCCCGGTGAGACGCGGCGCCCCCAGTGCCAACTCGCGCTGGGACAACTCGGTCGCCATCCTGACCGGCGACTTCCTCTTCTCCCGTGCCTCCCAGGTGCTGGCCGACCTCGGCCCGGAGGCCGTCCGGCTGCAGGCCGACGCGTTCGAGCGGCTGGTCACCGGCCAGATCCTGGAGACCGCCGGACCGGGCCCGGACGACGACCCGCTCGACCACTACCTGGGTGTACTGGCCGGCAAGACCGGTTCGCTGATCGCCGTCTCCTGCCGGATAGGAGCACTGGCCGCCGGCGCCGAGCCGTGGGTGATCGACATCCTCAGCTCCTTCGGCGAGCGGATCGGCATCGCGTTCCAGCTGGCCGACGACGTGCTCGACATCGCCAGCGACGGGCACGAGTCCGGCAAGACCCCCGGCACCGATCTGCGCGAGGGCATCGAGACCCTGCCGACCCTGCTGCTGCGGCAGATGCCGGCCGATCCGTCCGACCCCTCGGACACCCGGCTGCGGGAGCTGCTCCGCCAGGACCTCGCCGACGACGAGCTGCACGCCGAGGCGCTGCGGCTGCTGCGCCGCCACCCGGCCCTGGAGCACGCCCGCCGGGAGACCCTGCGCCACGCCGAGGAGGCCCGCGCGATGCTGGACCCGCTCCCGGAGGGGCCGGCCAAGGACGCGCTCCAGGCGCTCTGCGACTCGGTGGCCATCCGCACCATGTGACGCCCGCGGGCGGGCGGCGCGAATCGCCGACCGGCGTCCCGGCGGCCACCCGGATGGGGGAGACTGACACCCGTCAGCACCGTGTCCGCGCTCCGCCCACCCGGAAGGCCGCCATGCTTCGCGTCGTCATCGCCGAGGACTCCGTACTGCTGCGGGAGGGCCTGACCCGGCTGCTCACCGACCGGGGCCTGGAGGTCGTGGCGGGCGTCGCGGACGGTGACGCGCTGATCAAGACCATCCACGACCTGGCCGCCGCCGACGCGCTGCCCGACGTGGTGGTGTCGGACGTGCGGATGCCCCCCACCCACACCGACGAGGGCCTCCGGGCCTGTGTCACGCTCCGTGGCCGCTATCCGCAGCTCGGTGTGCTGGTGCTTTCCCAGTTCGTCGAGGAGCGCTACGCCTCCGAACTGCTGGCCGGATCCACCCGTGGTGTCGGTTACCTGCTGAAGGACCGGGTCGCCGAGGTGCGCGAGTTCGTGGACGCGGTGGTCCGGGTCGCCGAGGGCGGTACCGCGCTGGACCCGGAGGTCGTCCAGCAGCTGCTCAGCCGCAGCCGCAAGGGCGATGTGCTGGCCGGGCTGACCCCGCGCGAGCGCGAGGTGCTGGGGCTGATGGCGGAGGGCCGGACCAACACCGCGGTGGCCAAGCAGCTGGTGGTCTCGGAGGGCGCGGTGGAGAAGCACGTCAGCAACATCTTCCTCAAGCTCGGCCTGGAACAGAGCCGCGGCGACCACCGACGGGTCCTTGCCGTGCTCACTTATCTGAATTCCTGACCGGCTCGCCGACGGGCTGCTCGCAGCCTGTATTCGTATTCGAACCAAGCTTCCCCGGCCGGGTACGGTTCCGGTCGTCCACGGCGTTGTTTATGGGTGCGGCGGTGATTTTCCGCCGCATCGGGGAGTTCCGTCCAAGGCAATCCTTACCCGCATAGGATGCGAGAGGTGCACCAGGCGGACGGGGCACACGGCTCACGCCCGCGGCTGGTGCCCACGAGGAGGTCCGCGGCAGTGACCAGTCAGGTCGATCAGTCAGAAGCAGTGGACGGCTCGGACGGCGACGAGGGCGGGTCCGGGCCCGGCGGGGGCCGCTCCGGCCCTGCCGTGCCGGTCGGTCCGCAGCACCGTGGCGCCAAACCGATCCGCAGGCTGGACCGGGTGATCATCAGATTCGCCGGTGACTCCGGCGACGGCATGCAGCTCACCGGTGACCGCTTCACCTCGGAGACGGCGTCCTTCGGCAACGACCTCTCCACCCTGCCCAACTTCCCGGCCGAGATCCGCGCTCCCGCCGGAACGCTGCCGGGTGTCTCGTCCTTCCAGCTCCACTTCGCCGACCACGACATCCTGACCCCGGGGGACGCGCCCAACGTCCTGGTGGCGATGAACCCCGCGGCACTCAAGGCCAATCTGCCCGACCTCCCGCGCGGCGCGGAGATCATCGTCAACACCGACGAGTTCACCAAGCGCGCGCTGGCCAAGGTCGGCTACGGCGCGGACCCGCTGGGGGACGGCTCCCTGGAGGGCTACCACCTGCACAAGGTGCCGCTCACCACGCTGACCCTGGAGGCCCTCAAGGAGAGCGGCCTCGCCCGCAAGGACGCCGAGCGGGCGAAGAACATGTTCGCGCTGGGCCTGCTCTCCTGGATGTACCACCGCCCGACCCACGGCACCGAGACGTTCCTGCGCACCAAGTTCGCCAAGAAGCCGCAGATCGCCGAGGCCAACATCAGCGCCTTCCGGGCGGGCTGGAACTTCGGCGAGACCACCGAGACCTTCGCGGTCTCCTACGAGGTGCCGCCGGCCAAGCTGCCGCCGGGCCGCTACCGCAACATCTCCGGCAACCTGGCACTGTCCTACGGCCTGATCGCCGCCTCCCGCCGCTCGGGGCTGCCGCTCTACCTGGGCTCCTACCCGATCACCCCGGCCTCCGACATCCTGCACGAGCTGAGCCGGCACAAGAACTTCGGCGTGCGCACCTTCCAGGCCGAGGACGAGATCGCGGGCATCGGCGCGGCCCTGGGCGCGGCCTTCGGCGGCGCGCTCGGCGTGACCACCACCTCCGGCCCGGGCGTGGCCCTGAAGAGCGAGACGATCGGGCTCGCCGTCTCGCTCGAACTCCCGCTGCTGGTGGTGGACATCCAGCGCGGCGGTCCGTCCACCGGCCTGCCGACCAAGACCGAGCAGGCCGACCTGCTGCAGGCCATGTTCGGGCGCAACGGCGAGGCCCCGGTGCCGATCGTGGCCCCGGCCACCCCGGCCGAGTGCTTCGACGCGGCACTGGAGGCGGCCCGGATCGCGGTCACCTACCGCACCCCGGTCTTCCTGCTCTCGGACGGCTACCTGGCCAACGGCTCGGAGCCCTGGCGGATCCCGAAGGTGGACGAACTGCCGGCCATCGAGCCGGACTTCGCCACCGAGCCGAACCGCGAGGACGGCGCCTTCTGGCCGTACCTGCGCGATCCGCAGACGCTCGCCCGCCCGTGGGCGGTGCCCGGCGTACCCGGTCTGGAGCACCGGATCGGCGGCATCGAGAAGCAGGACGGCACCGGCAACATCTCCTACGACCCGGCCAACCACGACTTCATGGTGCGCACCCGGCAGGCCAAGGTGGACGGCATCGAGGTGCCGGACCTGGAGGTCGACGACCCCTCGGGCGAGGCCCGGGTCCTGGTGCTCGGCTGGGGTTCGACCTACGGCCCGATCACCGCGGCGGTCCGCCGGGTCCGGGCGGACGGCGGCGAGGTCGCCCAGACGCACCTGCGCAACCTCAACCCCTTCCCGGCCAACCTCGGCACGGTGCTGCGGGGTTACGACAAGGTCATCGTCCCCGAGATGAACCTCGGCCAGCTGGCGCTGCTGCTGCGGGCCAGGTACCTGGTGGACGCGCAGTCCTACAACCAGGTGCGCGGCCTGCCGTTCAAGGCGGCGCAGCTGGCGGACGTGCTGTGGGCGGCGATCGGCAACCTGGACGAGGAGGACAACCGATGAGCGAGCAGTTCCCCTCGTTGAAGCTGGTCCCGAAGGCCGACGCGCCGCAGAGCGCCAAGGAGTTCAAGACCGACCAGGAGGTCCGCTGGTGCCCGGGCTGCGGTGACTACGCGATCCTCGCCGCGGTACAGGCCTTCATGCCGGAGCTGGGGATCAGACGGGAGAACACCGTCTTCGTCTCCGGTATCGGCTGCTCCTCCCGTTTCCCGTACTACATGAACACCTATGGAGTGCACTCGATCCACGGCCGGGCCCCGGCGATCGCCACCGGGCTGGCGTCCTCCCGGCGGGACCTCAGCGTCTGGGTGGTGACCGGCGACGGCGACGCGCTGTCGATCGGCGGAAACCATCTGATCCACGCGCTGCGCCGGAATGTGAATCTGAAGATCCTGCTGTTCAACAACCGTATCTACGGGCTGACCAAGGGGCAGTACTCGCCGACGAGCGAGATCGGCAAGATCACCAAGTCCACCCCGATGGGTTCACTGGACGCCCCGTTCAACCCGCTCTCGCTGGCCATCGGCGCGGAGGCCACCTTCGTCGCCCGGACCATCGACTCCGACCGGCAGCACCTCCAGTCGGTGCTGCGGGCGGCGGCCGAGCACGAGGGCACGGCGCTGGTCGAGATCTACCAGAACTGCAACATCTTCAACGACGGTGCCTTCGAGGTGCTCAAGGAGCCCGGCACCCGGGACGAGGCGCTGATCCGGCTGGAGCACGGCGCGCCGATCCGGTTCGGGACCGACCTGGCCCGGGGCGTCTTCCGCGGCGCCGACGGCGAACTGACCGTCGGTGAGGTCACCGCCGACAACGAGTCGGCGGTCCTGGTCCACGACGCGCACGCGGCCGGCCCGGCGACGGCGTTCGCGCTCTCGCGGATCGCCGACGCGGACACCCTGCACCACACCCCGATCGGGGTGCTGCGCGCGGTCCGGCGGCCGGTCTACGACGAACTGATGGCCGACCAGCTGGACACCGCCGTCGCCGACCGGGGCGAGGGGGACCTGGCGGCGCTGCTCGCGGGCGGTGACACCTGGGCGGTCGACTGATCCCGACCGCCCGAAAGGCGGCGCCCCCGGCCGGGAACGGCCGGGGGCGCCGCCTTTCGCGGTGCTGTCAGTGCTGCTGCTCCGCCCATTCCACGAGCTGGACCACGACCCCGTTCGGGTCGGTGACCTGGAACAGCCGCTCCCCCCACGGCTCCTCGCGCAGCGGCATGGTGATCTCCACCCCGGAGACCCGCAGCCGGGCTTCCTCGGCGGCCACGTCGCCGACCACGAAGGCGAGGATCAGCCCGTCGGCGACCCGGTCGCGGAACCCCTCGGGCAGGACCTCGGTCCCGCGCCGCAGGAAGACCACGTTCACCCCGGCGCTCTCGTGCCCGAGTGACGCGAACCCGTCCGCCGCCATCTGCTCGGCGAACCCGAAGTGCTCCCGCAGGAACGAGGCGGACGCCTCGACGTCCTCGACGGTGAGTGAAACGGCGGAGGAAGTGATCTGCATGTCCGATGGCCCTCTCGTCGACCTTTATCCCGTACGCAGTACACTATACACAGTACGGAGAATGAGGCCGCGGTGATGCCCGTCACAGTGGCGGTCGCACTCGAAGCGGGGCGCATCGGAGCGCCCGGAGCGCCCGGAGCGCCGAAGCGCCGGAAGGGTCGAGGCGCCGCAGGCGTCCGGAGCTAGGGCGCGCCCCGGTCCAGCCCGGGCAGGGCGTCCTGCTCGACCTCGTGCCGGGCGACCCGCTCGGCCGGGTCCCGGCACTCGGGGCCGAGGCGCAGGATGCGCGACTCCGGGTCGTGCAGCGGTCGGTGGCAGCGGCGGCAGGTGACCCGGGGGCGGACGACCTCGCGGGTGTCGGTGCCCGGCAGCGGGTCGGGGTCGGCGGTGGTCATGGCTCCGACCGTACCGGCGGGCGGCGCGGCTCCGGCGTGAAAGGATCGGTCCATGGCCAGTGACCGCAGCAGTGCCGGGGACCCGGCGCGCACGCTCGCGCTGCTCTGGGGCGTGTCGGCGGAGGAGAAGCCCGGCCGGCGCGGGCCCCGGCAGGCGAAGTCCCCGGCGGAGATCGCCGCCGCCGCGATCGGGATCGCCGACGCCGAGGGGATGGACGCCGTGACCATGCGGCGGGTCGCCCAGGAGCTCGGCGTCTCGGCGATGGCGCTCTACACCTACGTGCCCGGCAAGGCCGAACTCGTCGACCTGATGCTGGACACCGCCTACGCGGACATGCCCCGCACCGTGCCGGCCGGGGACGGCTGGCGGGCCCGGGTCGCCGCCGTCGCCGAGGACAACCGCGCGCTCCACCGGGCCCACCCGTGGACCGCCGTCGTCGCCACCGGCCGCCCGCCGCTGGGGCCGGGCCTGATGGCCAAGTACGAGTACGAGCTGCGCGCCTTCGAGGACTCGGGCCTGTCCGACCTCGATCTGGACGCCGCGCTGACCCATCTGCTCGGCTTCGTCCAGACCTGCGCCCGGGCGGCCGCCGACCAGCGCGCCGCGCGGCAGGACAGCGCGATGACCGACGCGCAGTGGTGGGAGGCCAACGGCGAGCTGCTCGCCCGGGTCCTCGATCCCGAGCGCTACCCGGTCGCGGCACGGGTCGGCACCGCCGCCGGCGAGGCGCACGGCGCCGCCCACGACCCCGACCACGCCTACACCTTCGGGCTGGCCCGGGTGCTGGACGGCCTGGCGGCGCTGATCACGAACGGCTAGGGCGCGCGTCGTACTCCTCGCGGGCGCCCTGGACGGCGCACATCCGGTTCTCCACCCAGTGCGCGAGCGCCGACACGAACGTGGCCGCCTCCTCGCCGAGCGGAGTGAGGCTGTAGTCGACCCGGGGCGGGATCACCGGGTGCGCCTCGCGGAGCACGAAGCCGTCCCGTTCCAGGGTCTGCAGGGTCTGCGCGAGCATCTTCTCGCTGACGCCCGCGACCCGGCGGCGCAGCTCGCTGAAGCGGTAGCCGCGCTCCTGCAGGGCGGCCAGCACCAGCACGCCCCAGCGGCTGGTGACGTGCTCCAGCACGCCTCGGGAGGGGCACATCCGGTCGTAGACGTCGGGCATCCGGTCGAGCAGCGGCGAGTCCTGAGTCATTACCTCCATGTCAGTACCCTACTTCAAAGTGCGTACTTTCCAGAAGTTAGTGCCGTTCCTAGAGTGAGTGTCGAAGCAACCGCGACATCACGAGGAGCAGGACATGTACGTCGTCACCGGAGCCACCGGACAGCTCGGCCGCCTGGTCGTGGAGGGGCTGCTGGCAGCCGTTCCGGCGAACGAGATCGCGGTGCTGGTGCGTTCCGCCGCCAAGGCCGAGGAGTGGGCGAAGCAGGGCGTGCGCGTCCACGAGGCCGACTACAACCGCCCCGAGACGCTCGCCGGGGTCTTCGCCGCCGGTGACCGGGTGCTGCTCATCTCCGGGAACGAGTTCGGTCGCCGGGCGGCCCAGCACGGTGCGGTGATCGACGCGGCGAAGGCCGCCGGGGTCGCGCTGCTCGCATACACCAGCATTCTGGGCACGGCCACCTTCGGGCTGGCCGACGAGCACCGGGCGACGGAGGAGGTGCTGGTCGGCTCCGGCCTGCCGCACGCCCTGCTGCGCAACGGCTGGTACACCGAGAACTACCTCGGTGACGCCGCCGGCACGGTCGAGCGCGGCGCGGTGGTCGGCAGCGCCGGCGCCGGCCGGGTGGCCACCGCCCCCCGCCGCGACTACGCCGACGCCGCGGTCGCCGTCCTGGTCGGCGAGGGCCACGAGAACAAGGTCTACGAGCTGAGCGGCGACGTCGCCTGGAGTCTGACCGAGCTGGCCGCCGAGCTGGCCCAGGCCTCGGGCCGTCCGGTCGAGCACCGGAACGTCACCCCGGCCGAGCACCGGGAGGTGCTGATCGGCGCGGGCATGCCGGAGGGCTACGCCGATGTGTTCGTGGACGTGGACGCCGGTATCGCGCGCGGCGAGCTGGCCACCGCTCCCGGTGACCTGGCCCGGCTGATCGGCCGCCCGACCGTGCCGCTGGCCACGACCGTCCGGGCCGTCCTGGGCGCCTGATCCCCGGACGCCCGGTCCCGGGGCGACCGGTCCCCGGACGCCCGGTCCCGGCTCCCCGCCACTCCCGGCCCCGCCCGCGACGGTCCGTCGCGGGCGGGGCCGGGAGCATGTCATGACCAAAAACCGCGTACGGAGATGACAGGCGTGCCCGCGCCCGCTACCGTCGGCTCGACACTCGCGCGCGGAGGGCAGACGGTCCATGCCAGACACAACCCAGCAGGAGGCCGGTCGCGGCCTCTGGTGCGGATTCGCCGCCTACGGCATATGGGGGCTCTTCCCGCTGTTCTGGCCGTTGCTGGAGCCCGGCGCCGCCGACGACATCCTGGCCAACCGGATGGTCTGGTCCCTGGTCGCGGTGGTCCTGCTGCTGGTCGCCCAGCGGCACTGGGGCTGGATCCGCCCGCTGCTCCGCCAGCCCCGCCGGCTCGCCATGCTGGGCGCCGCCGCGACGGTGATATCGATCAACTGGGGCGTCTACATCTGGGGCGTCAACACCGGGCACGTGGTGGAGACCAGCCTCGGCTACTTCATCAACCCGCTGGTCACCATCGCCTTCGGCGTGCTGGTGCTCAAGGAGCGGCTGCGCCGGGCCCAGTGGGCGGCGGTCGGCATCGGCGCGCTCGCGGTGGCGGTGCTGGCCGTCGGCTACGGACGGCCGCCGTGGATCGCGCTGACCCTGGCGTTCTCCTTCGCCACCTACGGGCTGCTGAAGAAGAAGGTCGGGCTGAGCGGGCTGGAGAGCCTGGCCGCCGAGAGCGCCTTCATGTTCCCGTTCGCCCTCGGTTACCTGGTGTACCTGGAGGCCGCCGGCCGCGGCACCTTCGGGCACACCGCGGCCGGGGAGTACGGCTGGGGCCACAGCGGACTGCTCATGCTCAGCGGGGTGATCACCGCCGTCCCGCTGCTGCTCTTCGGCACGGCGGCCGTCCGGGTGCCGTTGAGCGTGCTCGGGCTGCTCCAGTACCTGGCGCCGGTGTTCCAGTTCCTGATCGGCATCGCGGTCTTCCACGAGTCGATGCCGCCCGCCCGCTGGGCCGGGTTCGCCCTGGTGTGGGCCGCGCTCGTGGTGCTCACCTGGGACGCCCTGCGGCGGGTCCGGGCCGACCGGGCCCGGACCGCCGCCACTGCCGCCGCCGCCACTGCCGCCACCCCTGCCGCCGGAGCGAGCGGGGCCGCCGCGGTGGCCGGGACGGCCGACGCCGTGCCGGTCAGGCCGTGATGTCCCGCGCGGTGAACCGGGACCAGGCCGCCGAGCCGAACACCGCCACATAGGCGGCCTGCAGCCCGAGGTTCTTCAGCACCCCGTCCCACTCCATCGGCGCCCGCAGCAGATCGCCGAAGGTGAGCCAGTGGTGGGTGAAGAGGAACGGCTGGATCGCGTGCAGCTGCGGGAAGCTGTCCAGGATCTGCACCGTGATCACCAGGCCGACCGTCGCCGCCATCGCCGCGATGCCGCTGCCGGTGAGGGTGGAGACGAACAGCCCGATCGCGACCAGCCCGGCCAGCGAAGCCGCCACCACCCCTGCCACCAGGACCGCCCGCAGCAGCGCCGACCCCAGGCCGATGGTCTCACCGGAGATCAGGGTGACATCGCCGACCGGGAACAGCGCCGCCCCGGCGATCACCGCCGCCGTGGCGACGGTGACCGTCGCCGCCAGGCAGAACACCAGCCCGGCGGTGAACTTGGCGGCCAGCAGCCTGGTCCGTCCGGCCGGTGCCACCAGCAGGTAGCGCAGGGTGCCGGTGGCCGCCTCGCCCGCCACCGAGTCCCCGGCGACCACGCCGACCGTCATCGGCAGGAACACCGGCAGCGCCACCGCGAGGGCCGTGAACACCAGGAACAGGCCGTTCTGGGTGACCTGGGCGATGAACGCCGGCCCCTCGCCGCCGCGCGGCCCGTCCGTCTCGATCCGGACCACCACGCCGATCAGGATCGGCAGCAGGGCCAGGATCCCCAGCAGCACCATGGTCCGCAGCCGGCGGAAGGTCAGCACCAGCTCGTTGCGGAACAGCGCCAGGAACCCGGCCGCCGTCTGCGGGCGCCGTCCGGTCGCCGCCGCGACCGCCGGCACCGCCCCGGTCGCCGCCGCCTCAGCCCGCGACATCGAAGCCCTCCCCGGTCAGCGCCACGAAGGCGTCCTCCAATGTGCCCCGCTCCACGCCGAAGCCGTGGACCCGGACCTCCGCCGCGACCAGCGCCGCGCACAGCCCGGGCAGCGCGTCCTCGGCGAGCGCGCCCAGCTCGCCGTCCACCCGGTTCTCGGCGATCCGGAGCTCGGTGACCTTGTGCGCGAGCAGCACCTCGCCCGCCCGGTGGGTGTCGGGCGTCCGCACCACCAGCCGGCCCCGGGCCCGGGCGGCCAGCTCGGCGACGGTGCCCTGCACCAGCAGCCGGCCGCGCGACATCACGGCGGCATGGGTGCACACCTGCTCGATCTCGTCCAGCAGGTGCGAGGAGAGGAAGACCGTGGTGCCCTCGGCCGCGACCTCGCGGATCAGGGCCCGGATCTCCCGCATGCCCTGCGGGTCCAGGCCGTTGGTGGGCTCGTCCAGGACGAGCAGCTCGCGCGGCTGGAGCAGTGCCGAGGCCAGGCCGAGCCGCTGCTTCATGCCCAGCGAGTAGGCGCGGGCCTTCTTGCCGGCCGCGGCGGTCAGACCCACCCGGTCCAGGGCCTCGGCGACCCGCCGCTGCCGGGTCCGCGGGTCGGCGGTCGGGTCGGCGGCGTCGAACCGGGCCAGGTTGTCCCGGCCGGGGAGGAAGCCGTACAGCGCGGGCCCCTCGATCAGCGCGCCGACCCGGGGCAGCACCGAGGACACCGACTGCGGCATCGGCTCGCCGAGCACCGAGGCGACCCCGGAGGTCGGGGCGATGAGCCCCATCAGCATCCGGATCGTGGTGGTCTTGCCGGAGCCGTTCGGCCCGAGGAAGCCGAAGACCGAGCCCCGGGGCACGCTCAGGTCCAGCCCGTCCACGGCGAGCTGGCCGCCGCGGAACCGCTTGGTCAGGCCCCGGGTGCTGATCACGTCGTCGGACCGGTGGGAGGTCGAAGCGGCACGGGGGGCCGGGCGCGTCACCGCGCCCGGCCCCCCGGCCGGCTCCGTAACGTCCCCCGTTACGGAAGCCCGGGCCACTACTTCACCCCGGCCGCACTCTGCAGCACCGGCAGGGTCACCGCACCGGCGAACACCCGGCCGTCGTCGGTGACGAGCACGTTCAGCACCTTGGTGCTGATCAGCGAGCCACCGGCGACCGGCTTGCCGAGCGACTTGACCAGCGCGAGCGGGTTCTGCAGCTTGCCACCGCCGCCCGGGCCGTGCCCGCCCTTGCCGCGCGGACCCTTGCCCTCGGCCGGGACGAACACGTCGTCGGCGGGCAGCTCGGCGGAGAGGACCGCCGTCCAGCCCTCGCCGATCACGTTCAGACCCTCGGCGGCGGCCTTGGCCTCCTCCGGGGTCACCTCGGCGCGCGGCGCGGAGTCGGCCTTGCGCTCCGTCACCTTGGCGCCCTTGGGCACGGTGAACTCGAAGGTCTTCGCGGACGGTGCCGCGAACGAGACATCGGTGAAGTGGACGTCCAGCACGGTGCTGCCGTCCGTCCCCCTGACCACGACCGACAGCGGCACGCCGTTGTCGGCGGCCACCGCGATCCGGACCTCGCCGATCGTCGAACCGGAGCCGGTCGGCTTCACGCTCAGCCGGTAGGCCTTCTGCCCGGCCACGTTCACGGTGCCGTCCACGGTGACCGAGGTGGTGCCCGCGCTCGCGCCCAGGAACTGCTGCGCCGCCTCCTGCGGAGTGGTCGGCACCCCGGTCAGCGGGCCCTTGCCCGGGTGGCCGTCCGCCTTCGCGTCCGGCCGGGCCCCGGTCAGGTGCACGGCCTCGTTGCTGCTGCTGTCCCAGGTCCACACCTGGTCGCCGTTGCGGATCATCTCGTAGCCGGCCAGCTGCTCCAGCAGGCCGATCCGCTGCCGGTCGGGCCCGTCCACCGCGACCCGCAGCCGGTGCTCGCCGCCGAGCAGCCCGGTCAGCTTGGCCGTCGGGTCGGCGCCCGAGGACCTGCCCCCGGAACCGCCGCCCGGCGCGCCGCCGGCGAGGCCGCCGGCCGCGGCGCCCAGCAGCTGGCTCGGCACACCGAGGTCCGCCGAGAGCGACACCGTCCCGGTCAGCGTCTGCGCCTGGGAGCCGAGCACCTTCGCCACCACCTGCTCCGCCGTCAGCGCGGGCAGCTCCGGCGGCGAGGTGTCCGCCAGCGCCGGTACCAGCCCGACCCCGGCGGCGATCGCGGCCGTGACCGCCAGCGGCACCGCGACGCGTACCAGCGTGCGCCGGCGGGACCGGTAGGGAGCCCCGTCCTGCCACTCGTCCGCCGGGCCGCCGCCCGCGGTCGCCCTGTCGTCCGTCATCCGTCCAACCCCTCCGTCAGTGACCGACTGTCCCTGGGTATCCATTAGACGTTCCCGCGTCGCCCGCGTCATCGCCCTGCAGGGTTGGATCCGGCTCGACCTCGCGACGCAGCCGACCCTGATGCCCCCTCAGGGTCGTCTCCTCCGAACGTACGAGGAACGTACGTGAACTGGCGTAGGGTCGCGGCATGGACGCATCCAACACTCCGACCGCCAACGCGATGCGCCGCGCCCTGCGCCGCGCCCGGGACGGTGTCGCGCTGGACGCGACCGAGGCGGCGGTCCTGCTCCGGGCCAGGGGCGAGGACCTGCGCGACCTCTGCGCCTCCGCCGCCCGGGTCCGCGACGCCGGCCTCGAAGCGGCCGGCCGCCCCGGCGTCATCACCTACTCCAAGAGTGTGTTCATCCCGCTCACCCGGCTCTGCCGGGACAAGTGCCACTACTGCACCTTCGTGACCGTCCCCGGGAAGCTCCGCCGGGCCGGCCACGGGATGTACATGTCCCCGGACGAGGTGCTGGACGTCGCCCGCAGGGGCGCCGCGCTCGGCTGCAAGGAAGCGCTCATCACCCTCGGCGACAAGCCCGAGGACCGCTGGCCCGAGGCCCGCGAGTGGTTGGACGCGCACGGCTACGACGACACGATCGCCTACGTCCGCGCCATGTCGATCCGGATCCTGGAGGAGACCGGGCTGCTCCCGCACCTCAACCCCGGGGTGCTGAGCTGGACCGACTTCCAGCGGCTCAAGCCGGTCTCCGCCTCGATGGGGATGATGCTGGAGACCACCGCCACCCGGCTCTGGAGCGAGCCCGGCGGCCCGCACCACGGTTCGCCCGACAAGGAGCCGGCCGTCCGGCTCCGGGTGCTGGAGGACGCCGGCCGCAGCTCGGTGCCGTTCACCAGCGGTCTGCTGATCGGCATCGGCGAGACGTACGAGGAGCGCGCCGAGTCGCTGTTCGCGCTGCGCCGGGTCTCCCGGGCCTACCACGGCATCCAGGAACTGATCCTGCAGAACTTCCGCGCCAAGCCGGACACCGCGATGCGCGGCATGCCGGACGCCGAGCTGGACGAGCTGGTCGCCACCGTCGCGGTGGCCCGGCACATCATGGGCCCCTCCGCCTGTCTGCAGGCCCCGCCGAACCTGGTGGACGGCGAGTACGAGCGACTGATCGGGGCCGGTGTCGACGACTGGGGCGGCGTCTCCCCGCTGACCCCCGACCACGTCAACCCGGAGCGCCCCTGGCCGCAGATCGACAAGCTGGCCGAGCGTTCGGCGGCGGCCGGCTTCGAGCTGCGCGAGCGGCTCGCCGTCTACCCCGAGTACGTGCGGCACGGCGAGCCCTGGCTGGACCCGCGGGTGCTGCCGCACGTCCGGGCACTGGCCGACCCGGAGACCGGGCTGGCCCGCCCGGACGCGGTGGTCACCGGACGTCCCTGGCAGGAGCCGGAGGACCTGCCGGAGTCCTACGGCCGCACCGATCTGCACAGCACCATCGACACCGAGGGCCGGACCGGTGACCGGCGGGCCGACTTCGAGGACGTCTACGGCGACTGGGAGGTGCTGCGGGAGCAGGCCGCCTCGGCCGCCCCGGGCCGGACCGGGGCCCCGGAGCGGCCGGACGGCGAGGTCAGGGCCGCCCTCGCGGTGGCGGCCGACGACCCGACCCGGCTCACCGACGAGCAGGCGCTGGCGCTGTTCCAGGCGGACGGCCCGGCCCTGGACGCGCTGTGCCGGATCGCCGACGCGGTCCGCCGGGACGCGGTCGGCGACGAGGTCACCTACTGCGTCACCCGGAACATCAACTTCACCAACGTCTGCTACACCGGCTGCCGGTTCTGCGCCTTCGCCCAGCGCCGCACCGACGCCGACGCCTACAGCCTCTCGCTGGACCAGGTCGCCGACCGGGCCGCGCAGGCCTGGGAGGTCGGGGCCACCGAGGTCTGCATGCAGGGCGGCATCCACCCGGATCTGCCCGGCACCGCCTACTTCGACATCGCCCGGGCGGTGAAGGAGCGGGTCCCGGGCATCCATGTGCACGCCTTCTCGCCGATGGAGGTGGTCAACGGCGCGACCCGGACCGGTCTGTCGATCCGGGACTGGCTGCAGCGGGCCAAGGAGTCCGGTCTGGACACCATCCCGGGCACGGCGGCCGAGATCCTGGACGACGAGGTCCGCTGGGTGCTCACCAAGGGCAAGCTGCCCGCCGCGACCTGGGTCGAGGTCGTCAGCACCGCGCACGAGCTGGGCATCCGCTCCTCCTCCACGATGATGTACGGGCACGTGGACACCCCCGCGCACTGGGTCGGCCACCTGCGGCTGCTTGCGGAGATCCAGCAGCGCACCGGGGGCTTCACCGAGTTCGTGACGCTGCCGTTCATCCACACCAACGCCCCGGTCTACCTGGCCGGGATCGCCCGGCCGGGACCGACCGCGCGGGACAACCGGGCGGTGATCGCGATGGCCCGGCTGCTGCTCCACCCGCACATCCCCAACATCCAGACCAGCTGGGTGAAGCTGGGCGCCGAGGGCGCGGCGGAGATGCTCCGCTCGGGCGCCAACGACCTCGGCGGCACGCTGATGGAGGAGACCATCTCGCGGATGGCCGGTTCGGCCTACGGCAGCTACAAGTCGGTCCGCGACCTCCAGGCGATCGCCGAGGCGGCCGGGCGGCCGCACCGCCAGCGGACCACGACCTACGGGGAGGTGCCGGCCGAGCGGCTGGCCGCCGCGCTGGCCTCGGACGGACACCTGCCGGACCTGCTGCCGCTGGTCGACTGAGCCGCCGACCGTGCCGCCGGGCTCCGGCCGCCGGGCTCCGGCCACCGGTGGCCGGAGCCCGGCGGCCGACCGGGGCCGGGCGGAACCCGGGGAGTCCGGCGGTCGGCGGAACATCCGGTGGTGATCCGGTGGAGCGGGAACCCTGCCGGGCTGTTCGGGCATTCGAATACAGTGCGAGGGCGCGCGACCGGCCGTGCGTCGCGCGTCCCTCCCGCTCCCGGACGAAAGGCGCTTGCCGTGATGCCACTGTGGTCCCGCGCCCAGCAGCAGGACTTCCGCAGCCGGGTGCGGGGATGCCTGCTCGGCGGCGCGATCGGTGACGCACTCGGCGCGGGCGTGGAGTTCGAGTCCCTGGAGAAGATCCGGGCCGTGCACGGCCCGCTCGGCGTCACGGGTTACGTCCCCGCGTACGGGCGGCTGGGCGCGGTCACCGACGACACCCAGATGGTGCTGTTCACCCTCGACGGGCTGATACGCGCCCACATCCGCCGGGACACCGGCAGCTGGCACCCGCCCACCGACGTCCACCGCGCCTATCTGCGCTGGGCCGTCACCCAGCGGGACTGGGGCCCCGACGAGCGCCGGGACGACCTCGGCTGGCTCGGCCGGGAGGAGTGGCTGTACGCGCAGCGGGCGCCGGGCCAGGCCTGCCTGTCCGGCCTCTCCGGTCCGGGCGCGGAGCGGCTGGGCACCCTGGAGGCGCCGAAGAACCCGCACTCCAAGGGCTGCGGCACGGTGATGCGGGCGGCGCCGTTCGGGCTGCTGACCACCTGGGAGCCGGGCCTGGTGTTCCAGCTGGCGGTGGAGTGCTCGGTACTGACCCACGGCCACCCCACCGGTTACCTCTCGGCCGGGGCGCTCGCGGTGATCGTCCAGACCGTGGCCCGGGGCGGCACCCTGGAGGAGGGCGTGCACCTGGCGCTCGCGCTGCTGTCGGAGCGGCCGGCGCACGAGGAGACCACGGCGGCCCTGCGGGCCGCGCTAGACGCGGTGCGGGCGGGGGAGCCGTCCGCCGAGCGGGTCGAGGCGCTGGGGGAGGGCTGGGTCGCCGAGGAGGCGCTGGCGATCGGGGTGTACTGCGCGCTGGTCGCGCACGACGTCCGGTCCGGGCTGCTGCTGGCGGTGAACCACTCGGGGGACAGCGACTCCACGGGTGCGGTCTGCGGCAACCTGCTCGGGGTGCTGCACGGTGACACCGCGCTGCCGCCCGGCCTGGTGGCGGGGCTCGAGGGGCGCGGGGCGCTGCTGGAGCTGGCCGACGACTTCGTGCTGGAGCTGATGCACGGGCCCGAGCTGCACAGCCGGGACACCGCGGAGGGCGCGGCCTGGGCGGCCCGTTACCCGGTGCTCGGCTGATCCTCCGCCGTCGGGCCCGGGACCGCTTGTCGGGGGCATGCCCCGGGACGCCGAGATGCCCGTAGCGGTGGCCGCCGCCCCGGGGGAGGGCGACGGACACCGCTACGGGCACCTGGGCCGGGAACCGGCACGAGGTCGGTCAGAGGCTGTCGAACGCTCCGGCACCCGCGGCGGCGGCGAACGCGTTCCAGGCCTCGGGGGAGAAACTCAGCTGCGGTCCCTCCGGGTCCTTGGAGTCACGGACGGCCACCCGGTCGGCGGCCGGCACCCTGATCTCCACGCACGCGCCGTTGCCGCCGCTGTGACTGCTCTTGCGCCAGCTCGTCCTGTTCTCGAAGGTGGTGCTCATCGGTGGTATCCCTCTTCAATGTCGGCTATCAGTGAGCGGGTCTCCGCCACCCCGAGCGCGGCCGCCCGCAGGTGGTCGTAGAGACTGGTATAGCGGCGCACGTCGGCCTCCTTCTCCAGGTAGAGATCGCTCGTCACCCCTTCGAAGTAGACAACCGTCGAATCGGCTGACTCCGGGAACTCCAGCAGGGAGAATGTCCCGGTCATTCCGGGGTGGGCACCGTGCGAGAACGGTATGACCTGGATCGTGATGTTGGGGCGCTGGCTCAGCTCCAGCATGTGCTTCAGCTGGTGGGCCATCACCTCCTTGCTGCCGACCTCCCGGCGCAGCACCGCCTCGTCTATCACCGTCCACAGACTGCCCAGCGGGTTCTCGCCGTTGACCCGGTCCTGGCGCTTCATCCGGACCTGCACCCGGCGCTGGACGGAGAGCGCGTCGGTGTCCGGCTGGGTGCCCTCGACCACGGCCTGGGCGTACTGCTCGGTCTGCAGCAGCCCGGGCACGAAGGAGGACTCGTACGCGCGGATCGACGAGGCCTCGGCCTCCAGCCCGATGTAGACGCTGTACGGGGTGGGCATGTCGTTGAAGTCGTGCCACCAGCCGCGCTGGCGGGACTCCCGGGCCATCTCCATCAGACTGGCCCGCATCGCCTCGTCGGTGACGCTGTAGACGTCGCACAGGTCGCGGACGTCGCGCTGGCTGATGCTGCGGCGGCCGTTCTCCAGGCGGCTGATCTTGGACTGGGAGACCATCAGCCGGCCGGCGACCTCCTCCGCGGTCATCCCCGCCGCGTCCCGGAGCTTGCGCAGCTCCGAGCCGAGGCGTCGACGGCGCACCGTGGGATTGATGTTCGCGGACACGTCGACCTCCGGTCGGACCTCTGGTGATCGTTGGAACGGAAGTCCTCGGAACACGGTGGAAATCTGGATCAACCCCCTGACGTTGTGCAGCATGTCACCCCGGATCAGGTCGGCGCCGGGAAATCCCCGGAGCGCAGTAGAACAGATCATCGGAAAAGCGCTTCGGCGAGACAGCGGACGCCTCCGGGTGGTAGAGGCGCCGCGGCCCGGTCCGGTGGCGGGGTGACGGCGTGGCGGACGTGGTGCGGATGCGGCTCGGGGCCGCGCAGGTGCTGGTGGCACGTGCGGGGGCGGTATGCGGCCGGGGGTCCGGGTGGGGGGTGGACCGACTCGGGGGACGGCGGAGGGGCGGTCGCCCGGCGACTTCCGTCGCGGGCGACCGCCCCTTCTCACTGCCTGGTGGTGCCGGGTGCTCGGCGCCCCTGTGGGGCGTGAGCTGTTCGGCGTGCGCTGCTGTTCGCGCTGGTACGCGCTCGGCGCACCGGACGGTTCGGGTGCCCGCGGGACCGCGGGCCGAGCGGGGGGCCCGGACCGGAGTCCGGGCCCGTCTCCTGGCGAGGGCCCCGGTGCGGCCCCCGGCGCCGGCCCCGTCGGGCGTCCGGCCCCGGTGGGAGCCTCAGCGGACGCCGACGCGGGACGCCGCGACCCGGCCGCCGCCGCTGCCGCGCCCGGCCACCGAGCGCTGACCGGCCCGGCCTCCCGAGCCCGACGGCGCCGCAGTTGCCTGGGCGGAACGGTTCTGCTGGCTCGGCAGACCGTTCTGCACGTCCATCACGGCGTGCGCGACCATCCCGCCCAGCGGGTCGTAGCGGATCAGATCGCGCAACCTGGACCGCGAGGACCGGCCCTCGTTGCCCGGGTACAGGTGCTTGCCCAGACCGACCGAGTGCGCCAGGGCGGCGAGCGCGGCCGTCCGCGGGTCCGGCGGCACGCCGGTGCGGATCGCGGTGTCCAGTCGCTGCTTGATCGCGGCGTTGGTGCAGTCGTCCGACGCCTGGTAGCGGATCGTGGGCAGCACCCCGCACACCTGACCGGGCACGGCGGTCACCATGCCGCAGCGCTCCAGGTGTGCCAGGTAGGTCTGCCGCAGCCCCAGCCGGGGCCCGCCGATCCAGTGCGTGGCGCGGACCGGGCTGCCGCGTCGTCGCAGCAGCTCGAGTGCGTGGTCGAGTGTCGGGTCACCGGTCGGCCGTGGGAGCACCACGGCGATCCGGTCACCCTCAGGAACGATCCGTCCGGCCAGGGACAGCTCGACGAGCTGTGCCCCGGCGAGTCCGAGGTCGAGGGTCTGCGGCTGCGCAGTGGTGCCCGTGGCCGGGTCCAAAGCGAGCAGCAAGAGTTCCTCGGGAACAGTTCTGCGGCTCTTGCCCATCCAAGCCTCCCCGCGTGGATGGGAAACAGCGTGACGCCTCTCACACGGGCTTGTCGAGTACGCCTCCGAATCGTGACCTTGCGATCGAGCGGGGGAACCGCCCGTGGCGGGCCCGGCGTCTGACCGTTGAACAGGCCGCGGCGCGGCCGCGCCGCGCCAATAACCGCCGGTCGGGCGGGGTGTGGGCGACCGGATCGGTCGCCGGTGGCGGAGACTGTACAGGTACACGGGGCGGGGTACCGGCTTCCCGAAATCGGGTCGGCCGGTGCCCCGCCGGGCGTTGAGGAGGCTGGGTTACGTGGGCGAGTCCCCCGACAGGGTGCTGCGGGACGGCGATCGGGCGCGGGAGCGGGACGGCGAACCGGCCGACTCCGCCACGGCCGAGAAGGCGGCCGCGCCGGCGGTGGACCGGGCGGCGGACGGCGTGACGGGCCGGGCGGCGGACGGCGTGGCGGGCCGGGCGGCCGAGCCGGAGCCGGGCACCGTCGCCGAGCCTGCGGACGCCGGGGACGCTCCGTCTGGCGATGCTCCGTCCGGTGACTCGGGCGATGCCCGGTCGGGGGACTCGTCCGGTCGCTCGCCCCGTCACTCGTCCGATGAATCGGACGAGTCGAACGAACCGGACGGCGCCCCGGATCCCGCCGACGGCGGACCGGGCCGGCCGGCCAAGCCCGCCACGGTGCAGCTGCGCGTCCGGGATTCGGACACCCGGACGACCGCGCTGCGGATGCCCGTGGACCAGGCGACCACGGCGTTGCGGATGCCGTCCGACGATGCCACCACGGCGTTGCGGATGCCGTCCGACGACGCGACCACGGCGCTGAGGATGCCGTCCGACGACGCCACCACCGCACTTCGCCTGACCGAGGAGTCGCGCAGGCCGTCCGGGGCCACCGCGATCGGTTCGGCCGGGCGGGAGGAGGAGGTCGGCGGCGCCGCGGCCGACGCACCGGGGCGCCCGACCGGAACCGACCCCCGTCTCGCCATTCGGACGCCGTCGCCGTCGCCGACGGCGGCCGGGCCCACCGGTCGCACAGAGCCCAAGGCCAAGGCCAAGGCAGAGGCAGAGGCCGAAGCCGAGCCCGCCGGGAACGACACGGACACCGACGGGCAGCCGGCGTCCTCCTCCGCGTCCCCGGTGACCGCGGCGGCCGAACCGGCGGAACCGGCGGAACCGGCCGAACCGGCCGCCGCGGCCGCGCGGGCCGAGAAGTTCGAGAAGCGGGAGGACGCCGAACGGACCCGGATGCTGCGCCTCCCCACGGCCGCCGGCACCGTCCCGAAGCCGCCCGCCCCCGAGCCCGTTCCGGAGCCCGAGCCGGTCCCCGCCCCCGAACCCGGGCCGGCCCCGGAGCCGCGCCCCGCCCCGGCCCCCGCGCCGCCGCCCGCGCCCGAACCGCTGCCCCTGCCCGAACCCGCGCCGCTGCCGTTCCCGGAGTCCACCTCCGAGGCGATGGACGTGCTGGCCACGCTCAACGGTCGGCCGGTCTCCCCGCTGCGTCGCGCGCTCAAGCGGATCACCATCTGGACGGCCTTCCTCGCCGTCGTCCTCGGCGCGGTGGTCACCGCCCAGCTGCTCCGCCCGCTGCCGGACGCCAAGGTGCGGATGACCGCGGCCGGCGGCTTCGGTTTCCCCGGTGACCCGCTCGACCTGGCCTGGCCCGCCAAGGGCCAGTCGGCCGCCGGGGTGGTCGGGGTCGGCAGCCTGGGCAGCTCGGGCCCGGAGACCCCGGCCTCGATCGCCAGTGTCACCAAGGTGATGAACGCCTACCTCATCCTTCAGGCGCACCCGCTGAAGAAGGGCGAGGGCGGTCCGAAGATCACCGTCGACAAGCAGGCCGCCCAGGAGTCCGGCAACGTCGACGAGTCCCGGGTCACCCTCACCGAGGGGCAGCAGCTCAGCCAGTACCAGGCGCTGGAACTGCTGATGCTGCCCTCCGCCAACAACGTGGCCCGGCTGCTGGCGCGCTGGGACGCCGGATCGGAGGAGGCGTTCGTCAAGAAGATGAACGACACCGCCGCCGCGTTCGGCATGACCAACACCACCTACACCGACCCGGCCGGCTTCAACGCCGAGACCAGGAGCACGGCCAAGGACCAGCTGAAGCTGGCCGAGCAGGTGATGCAGGACGAGATCTTCCGGCAGATCGTGTCGACCCCGGACACCACCTTCAACAACCAGAAGATCTCCAACACCAACACGCTGATCTCGCCCAAGAACGGCATCATCGGCGTCAAGACCGGCTCCAGCACCCCGGCCGGCGGCTGCCTGATGTGGGCCGCGTTCAAGGACGTCGCCGGTGTGCGGCGGCTGATCCTGGGCGTCACCCTGGGGCAGCCGGCGACCGCCGCCGAGCCCAGCATCCTCAAGGTGGTGCAGAGCGTCAGCGCCAAGCAGATCCAGGCGGCGCAGAACGGGCTCACCGCTCAGACCCTGGCCAAGCAGGGCGACGTGGTCGGTCGGATCGACGACGGCCTCGGCGGTTCGGTCCCGGTCGTCGCCGCGCAGGACCTCTCGGTGGCCGGCTTCCCCGGCATCACCGGCACCCTGGTGCTGGACCCGCAGAAGGTCGGGCACCGGGTGACGGCCGGGACCCAGGTCGGTGTGCTGCGGTCCGGTGAGGGCGCCAACAAGGTCGAGGTGCCGGTCGTGCTGAAGTCCGACCTCGCCCCGCCGTCCATCCTGGACCGGCTGACCCGGGCGCTCTGAGGTCCGCCGCGGCCCGGGCACACCGCCCGGGCCGCCGCCCGGGCGCGTCGGTACGGCCACACCGCCGAGGCTCGTCGGCACCGGCACACCGCACACCGCCCGGGGCCTCGGTCGGGGCGGTCCGCGTTCAGGAGCGCGGACCGCCCCACCGGCCCGGTTCGGTGCGCGAGCCCAGCAGCTCGGCGATCGGCTCCTCCTCGGCGACCACCCGGCCCAGCGCGATCGCCAGGGTCACCCCGGTGAAGCCCACGATCAGCCAGGACAACGAGGTGAACACCACACCGTAGGGGCCGAACTGGCCGATGCTGCGACTCATCGCGCTCGGCAGGTAGATCCGCGAGGCCACCCCGATCACGACCACGGCCACCCCGCACAGCAGCGCCCCCGGCAACAGCGGCAGCCAGCGCACCCGGGCGCCCAGCAGCAGGTGCTGGGTCCACCACCAGAGCACCGTCGACGCCAGGAAGATCAGCGGGACGCCGAGCCAGGCGCCCAGGCCGAAGCCCTCCCGGACCGGGGTCTGGAACACCAGGTAGACCAGCCAGACCAGCAGCCAGACCAGCCAGCGCCAGGCCGCCACCCTGGTGCCCGACTTGGGCAGCTCCCAGCAGCGCTCGCAGACCCGCTGCATCGCCCGGCTGAGGGCCGTCGCCGAGAGCAGGGTCACCAGCGCGCCGATCACCCCGAAGCCGGTGTCCTCGTGGTGGGCCGTCCCGAGCAGCTGCTGGACGGACTGCGCGGCCGCGCCCTGGAGCCCCAGCTCCTTGCGCAGCGAGCGCACCAGCCCGTCCCGGACGGCCGCGGGGGTGAACACCGCGACCACGAACAGTGCGGGCAGGGCGCTCAGGAAGGCCTGGGCGGCCAGCCGGGTCGCGCAGTCGAGCAGGTTCACCCGGAGCAGCTGGCGCAGGGCGCGGCCCACCAGCGGGACCTGTTGGGGCAGCTCGCGCGCCGAACCGGCCAGGGCGGTCGACCGCTGCTTCCACCGGTCCGTCCGCCGGGGTGCCGGACCTTCCGGCGGAGGGGTCCGCCGCTCGGGAGGCTGCTCGCTCGGCTGCTCGCTCACGGACGGTCCTCCCGACCTGGTCGCCGTGATCCATGGTCGCCCGAGCCCCGGCGCGCCGCATCCGGGCTGCCTCCCGTCCCGCGGGCCCGCCGGCCCGGGCGGGGGTCAGCGGCCGGCGCCGGCGCCGTCCAGCAGCGCGAGCGTCATCCCGCCCAGCGGCGTCACCTGCTGCGGCGGGCCGAACCGGCTCCGCAGGGCGGCCGCCTCGCCGGCGGGCACCTCGGCGAGCGGATCGGCGGTGTCGCCCAGCACGACCAGCCAGGTCCGGGTCCCGGACCCGGTGCAGTCCGCGGGCTTCGGGCACGGTATCGGGAAGAGGTCCCCGGCCGGGACGGCTCCGCTCGCCACGAACAGGGGGTACGGCCGTATCGCGTCCGGCAGGTAGTAGGAGACACCGGGGCCGACCATCGACCAGGCCTGGCCGCCGATCGGCACGGCCAGCCCGTCCCCGGGCCGGTAGCCGGCGGTGATCAGCCGGGCCACCGCCTGGTACGGCTCCTTGGACTGCGCGTGCGATCCCGGGTAGCGCACCAGCGACTGCCGGGGCAGCGCCGTGGCCCCGGTCACCGCCACCACACCGACCGCGAGCACCAGCCCCGCCGCCCGCAGCTCCGGATTGGTCCGGCCGGGCTTGGCCGCCGCCGTCACGGCCGCGTACACGGCGCCGACCCCGCAGCCGGCCAGCGCGGCCCAGGCGGGGACCGTGAACAGCAGGTACCGGTCGAGGAAGTACGAGGTGGTGCCGCGCGAGAGCACCCAGACCGCCAGCACCGGCAGCACCGCGAGCAGCAGCAGCCGCAGCGCCGGACCGCGCCGCCCGGGCAGCACCAGGGCCAGCACCGCCAGCACCAGGAAGACGTCGAACACCCGGGCCGAGCCGAACAGCGGCTCGCCGAAGTGCCACAGCTGGTCCACGCTCGGCCGGGCGAGCCAGCCCAGCTGCCGCTCCGACTGCTGACGGCCGAGGAGCGCGACCGGCAGCACCGCCACCACCACGGCGGTCAGCACCGCCGCCAGGCCGACGAGCAGCCGCCGCAGGTCCGGACCCCGGGCCGCCCACAGGTGCGGCGCGACCAGGGCCGCCTGCCCGACCAGAGCGCTCAGCGAGACCAGGTGCGCGGCGCCGGCCACCGCCATCGCCAGGCCGTACGCGATCCACCGCCACGGCGTCGACCGGTCCAGGGCGCGCAGCAGGAACCAGGTCGCGGCCGCGACGGCGCAGGTCACCAGCGCGTAGGAGCGGGCCTCCTGCGCGTACCGGGAGACCAGTGGCACGGTCGCGAAGAGGAGCCCGGCACAGGTGCCCGCGACCCGGCCGCCGAACAGCCGTGCGGCGGTCAGCGCGGTGAACGCGGCCGCGCCCGCCATGGCCAGCACCGACGGCAGCCGCAGCATCGTCACCGAGTCGCCGAACAGCGCGATCCAGCCGTGCAGCAGGATGTAGTAGGCGCCGTTGCTGGCGTCGACGTGCTGCAGCATCCGCAGCAGTTCACCGAGCGGGCGGACGGCGGAGGTCCAGGTCGCCACCTCGTCCCGCCACAGGGTCGGGGTCCCCAGCCGGTAGCCGCCGACCGCCAGCATCACCAGCGCCGGGGCCAGCCAGGTCGCCGGCCCGGCCACCCGTGCCGCCCGGCGGACGGATCTCCCGTACCACCGCTCGCCCGCCGTCATCTGCCGCCCCCGCCTCTGTCCACCGGCCCCTCGGGCCCGGGGCCGAGGGGCCGTCGAGTCCCGTCCTCCCAGGCTAACCGGCGTTCCTTCCGCAGGTCGGGCCGCCCCCGGCCGCGCTGACCCACCGTCGGCCCGCCCACCCCGGGCCCGTCCCCGCCCAACCCTCTCCACCGATCCGCTAGGCTGTCAGCGGTCTTCCCCGCCTCAGTAGCTCAGGGGATAGAGCACGGCTCTCCTAAAGCCGGTGTCGCAGGTTCGAATCCTGCCTGGGGCACAGTAAGAACGCAGCAAAGGCCCAGGCCGGCGGGTGAATCCCGCCGCCCTGGGCCTTCGCCGTTCAGTCCTGTCGGTCACCCCGTGCGGCCCGGTGCGGCGGAGATCGTGGAAGCGCGCCTCCATCGGGATGCCCGTGCGGACCTTCGCGGCGGTCCCGTCGTCCCGGAAGTCGCTGCGGCGCAGCCGGTCGCGGCGCGGCCCGATGAACATGCGGCCCTCCGACTCTGCCCCCGCGAAGTGCTCCAGGTGGTGCCGGAGGGCATCCACGACCGAGTCCGGGAACACGACCGGACGGGAACCCCGTACGGCTCTTCGGCGCCTGGTCCTACGGCGGGAAGCTGTACGGCGCCGCGCGTCGCGGTGGGCGGTGGCCGGCCGAGGTGATCGTCGGCGCGGTCGTTCGCGGGTGCGGCGGCCCTCAGCGCAGGAGGCCGTCGGGACGGTCGGGGACGGGGTCGGTGGCCGGCCCGGCGGCGGTGCCGGGGGTGTCGGAGGCGCGGACCGGGGCGTCGACCGAGGGTGCGTCCGGGAGGTCGTCGGCGGGGTCGTCCGCGGGGCCGGTGTCGCGGGGCGGTCGGGCGGAGGAGACGAGGACCCGCTGGACGCGGGGGCGGGTGCGCCAGTCCACCCGGCGGAAGTCGCGGGCCAGGGCGCCCGGGCGGGAGAGCTCCACGATGACGGTGACGGCGCCGAGGACGATTCCGGCGGCGAGCCAGCCGGCCAGGACATCGGTGGTCCAGTGCAGACCGAGGAAGACCCGGGAGGCACCTATCGCGAGAACGGTCAGCGCCGCGGTGGTGCAGGCGGTGCTCCGGCCGGCGCGGCGGGCCCGGGGCCAGAGCAGGCCGACCAGTACCGCACAGGTGATCGCGGAGGCCATCGCGTGTCCGGAGGGGAACGCGGGACCGGAGGCGTGCGCGACCGGGTCGGAGAAGGCCGGGCGCTGGCGGCCGAAGGAGAGCTTCAGCACCCACTGGCCGCCCCAGCCGATCAGGGTCTGGGCCGCGACCCAGCCGGCCAGGGTCCGGGCGCCGATCAGCCAGAGCCAGAGCGCGACGGCGCCGAGGACGCTGCGCATGGTGATCGTCCCGCCGATGTCGGAGAACATCTGCACCGAGGCGGTCCACACGGTGTGATCGGCCGCGTAGCCGTGCAGGTCACCGGTGAGCTCGTGGTCGAACCGGGAGAGCGGGCCCCAGCCGGTCTGCACCAGGGCCGCGAGGGCGGCGAACAGTCCGGCGCAACAGACCGCGAGTGCCGCGTGCCGGAGCAGGTGGCGATCACGCGCGGTGATGATGGGCGAGCTGTTGGTCAGGTGCATGGCTGTCACCTTCCCAGCCGCCTGTGCCGAGCGCGCGCTGCGGTGATAGCGATTTGGCATCTTTTGTGCGGAGAACCTGCGTGCGCCGGTGCGGGAGCGCGGGTCCGCGCGGGAACGCGCCCGGCGCCGGCGGGGTTGTGCCTGACGGGGGCCGTGCGCGGGGTGCGCCGGAACGGTCCCGAAACGGCACCCGTGGTGCCCGCACGGTCACCCTCCGCTCGGAATCGGGGGAAAATCTCGCAGGATACTGCATCCCTGGAAGAATCTGAGCGACTTGGGAATGTTGTCCGGAATCTGTTCGTTGGATCGTTACGTGCAAGGCCCTCCGGGCCCGCATGTCGCGCCCTCCTGGGGGCAGGCAGCCAGACCTCGGCAACACCAGCAAAGGGAGCACAAGCATGGCCACCCGTGCCGTCGTTCGCGACAGGGCCGACCGGACTCGCGCGGCCCGCCCGACCAACTTCGAGGCCGACCGTGACCTGGTCGGCATGTATCTCGACGAGATCGCCAGGACACCCCTGCTCGATGCCGCCGAGGAGGTCGAGCTCTCGCTGCGGATCGAGGCCGGTGTCTACGCGCAGCACCTGCTGGAGGAGGGAGCGCTCCCCGAGGGGGTGCGACGCGAGGAGCTCGAGGCGATAGCCGAGGACGCCGAGCGTGCCAAGGACGTCTTCATCCGATCGAACCTCCGCCTCGTGGTCGCCGTGGCCCGGCGCTACCCGCGCAGTGGTCTGCCCCTGCTGGACCTCATCCAGGAGGGCAACGCGGGTCTGGTCCGCGCCGTGGAGAAGTTCGACTACGCCAAGGGCTTCAAGTTCTCCACCTACGCGACGTGGTGGATCCGCCAGGCCATCACCCGGTCGATCGCCGACCAGTCGCGCACCATCCGCCTGCCCGTCCACCTGGTCGAGGAGCTGGGCCGGATCCGGCGGGTGCAGCGGGAGAAGTCGAAGGAGCTGGGCCGTGAGCCCGAGCCGGCCGAGATCGCGGCCGAGCTGGACACCACCGAGACCCGGATCAAGGACGTGCTGGACTGGGCGCGCGACCCGGTCAGTCTGAACATGTCGGTCGACGACGAGGGCGAGACCCAGTTCGGCGACCTGGTCGAGGACACCGGGGCCACGTCCCCCGAGGACGCCGTGATGGTCATGCTCCGCCGCGAGGAGCTGGACGGCCTGATCGGGCGGCTGGACGACCGGACGGCGTCGATCATCCGCTCCCGTTACGGCATGGAGGACGGCCGCGAGCGCACTCTCACCGAGGTGGGCAAGCAGCACGGGCTGACCCGTGAGCGGATCCGCCAGATCGAGAAGCACGCGCTGGCGGAGCTGAAGAAGATAGCCGACCACGCGGGCTTCGAGGCCGCGTAGCAGCGGTCCACGGGTGTCGCGGACACGGCGTGCGGGAGCACGGCGCGCGGGGCGCCGGGTTGAGCGGGTGCGGACGGGTACGGCCCGGTGGGCCCGGTGCGGAGCGGTCCGCGCCGGGCCCACCGTCGTCCCGGGGCCGCGTCAGGGCCTTCTAGGCTTGGTGGGCGGGGGCGGACGGCGGCGGCGGGGTACGAGAGCGGTGGAGAAGACGATGGCGAAGGACACGACGGACGACCGGCCGGGCCAGGAGTCGGAGCCCGGCACGGCGCCCGGCACGGGGGACGGGTCGGCGCAGGCCGCCCCGAAGGCCCGGCCGGGCGCGGACGCGGCGGCGAAGGCCCGGCTGATCTTCGGCGACCCGCTGGACCGGCAGTCCCGGGACGACACCGACACCGGGTGGGGCGACCGCCCCGGGGCCGGGGAGAGTGGTGGACGGGGGCTGGACTGGTACCTGAGCCAGCGCCCGCCGCACCACGGGGACTGATCCGGAGGGACGGGACCGCCGGACCGGGCCCGGGCCCGGTCGGGTGCCGCAGGGTCGGGTGTCGCGGGGTCGGACGGCTCGGGGGTCGGGCAGCCCGGTCTTCAGGCGGCCCGGGTGACCAGGGCGTCGCGGATCTCGGTGAGCAGCAGGACCTCCTTGGCCTCGGCCTCGGCCTGGACCTCGGCCAGGGTCTTGCGCCGGGCGGTGAACCTGGTCATCGGCAGGATGAGGCAGAAGTAGACGACGGCGGCGGTGATCAGGAACTGCAGGGCCGCGCTGAGCACGCTGCCCCAGAGGATCGGGATTCCGGACGTGACCTCGCCGGTGGCGCTCACCTCACAGGGCCCTTTGAGGCAGGAGCTGTAGGACGCGAGGTCCTGGGCCCCGAACGCGCCGACGATCGGATTGATCACGCCCTTGACGAAGGCGTTGACGATGCTGGTGAAGGCCGCACCGATGACCACGGCGACGGCCAGTTCGACGACGTTTCCGCGCAGCAGGAATTCCTTGAAGCCCTTCATGCCGCGTGAACGACGAAGTCGTCCGCCGGTCACGGGTGATTTTCTCCCCCCTCCGCAGGACAACCCGTTCGGCCGACCGGCGGTGCCGATTCCGGCGGCCGCGAGTCCGCCCGGGCCGGTCCGAGGGCGAGTGCGGTCACCACCGCGAGCAGCAGTGCGGCCGGCACCCGGGGGCCGTACCCCAGCAGCTGTCGGAGTCGGCCGCGCGGCCCGGACCGGCCTCCGATCGGCGGGAACGAGGGCACCGGCTGCCGGGGTGGAACGGTCGGCGCGGGCAGCGGGGGGATCGGCAGCGGACGGGGCGGCAGGGCGGACGAAGCGGTGGTCACGGGCACCTCCACGGTCGGGCTCGGGGCTTGCGGTGCCCACTCTGGGCCGCCCCGCGCGACCGCCGGAACTCCGTTTCCAGAACCTGTGGACAACCCGGGCCTGTGGACAACGGGACCCACTCGCAGGGGTGAACCGGCCCGCCCCGCGCTGACAGAACCCGTCCTCCGCGACCCGTCCTTCGGGATCCGTGCTCTCCGCCCCGTCTTCCGGGACCAGCCTTCCGGGACCAGCCTTCCGGGACCCGCCTTCCGCGCCCCGCCCCGGCACCTGCCGCCGAACGCGCGAAAGGCCCGCCGCACCCGTGGAGAACGGGAACGGCGGGCCGTCCGAGAAGCTGGTGCCGCGGCCCGGCCGGAACTCAGCCGGCCGCCGGGGCGGGGCTGGCGGCGGGGGCCGAGGACCCCGACGAACCCGAGGAGCCCGACGAGGACGAGCCCGAGGAGGAGCTCGCGGGCGACGTCGACGACGAGGTCGACGACGAGCCGGAACCCACCGAGCTGCTGGAGGAGGAGCGGCTGTCGGTCCGGTAGAAACCGGAGCCCTTGAAGACGACACCCACCGCCGAGAAGACCTTGCGGAGCCGTCCCTGGCAGTCGGGGCACGTGGTCAGCGCTTCGTCGGTGAACTTCTGCACCGCCTCCAGGCCGTTGCCGCACTCGGTGCACTGGTACTGGTACGTGGGCACTTGTCTTCCTCCTGGCACTCTCGCCTGATGAGTGCTAACGATCCTCAATGATGCGGCATTCCGAAGGATCAGTCCAGCGACTCGAATGTGAGATGAGTCGGTTCCGGCCCCGGGGTCAGCCCTTGACGGCCCCCACCAGTCCGGCCGGGGCACCCCGTTCCACCGAGCCGGCGACCACCGTGCTGCGGGTTCCGGCCGGTACCAGCAGTCCCCGCAGCGAGAACAGGGCGATCAGGCCGAGGCCGGCACCGGCCACCGGTACCAGGAAGCCGACGGTCGGGCCGTGCGCGTCGATCAGCCGCCCGGCCGCCGTCGCGCCGGTCGCCAGGCCCAGACCGATGGCGCCGGTCAGCCAGGTGAAGGCCTCGGTCTTGGCGCCGTCCTCGACCAGCGTCTCGACCAGGGTGTAGCCGCTGATCAGGGTCGGGGCGATGGCCAGGCCGCAGACCAGCCCGGCGACCGACAGCGCGACCAGGTTCGGCATCGCCCACAGGGTCGAGCAGCCCAGCACCAGCAGGCCGTAGCTCATGACCATCCGCTGCTGGACCGACCGCCGCCAGGCGATCACGCCGTAGAGCACGCCGGCCACCATCGAGCCGCCGGCGAAGATGCCGTAGACGGTGCCGGCGGCGCCCTGCTGGCCGACCGAGTCGGCGAAGGCGTTCACCGAGACCTGCATGCCGCCGAAGACGGCGCCCACGCCCAGGAAGGTGCCGGCCAGTAGCCGGACGCCGGGCGAGGCGAGGGCCGAGGCCTGCCGGACACCGGGTTCGCGCACCACCCGGGCGGGCGCGGTGCGCCGCTGGGCCGCGAAGGCCAGACCGCCGACCAGGGTCAGCGCGGCCTCGGCGATCAGCCCGGTCGAGGGGTTGACCGAGGTTGCCACGGCGGCGGCCAGGATCGGGCCGACGACGAAGGTGAACTCGTCGGTCACGGACTCGAAGGCGAAGGCGGTGCTCACCTTGGCGGCGGAGGACGCGGAGGCGCCCTCGGCGGTGAAGGTGGAGATCCAGCGGGCGCGCACCATCGCGCCGATCTGCGGGACGCTCGCGCCGGCCGGGGCGGCGGCCAGGAACAGGCTCCAGGCCGGCGCGTGCCCGAGGGCGAGCGCGATCAGTGCGCCGACCGAGGCCGCGTGCACCAGGACGGTCGGGACGAGCACGGCGGCCTGGCCGTAACGGTCCGCGAGCCGCCCGGTCTGCGGGCCGATCAGCGCCTGGGCGACGGCGGCGACGGCCGCGACCGTGCTGGCGGTGCCGTACGAGCCGTGGGTGTCCTTGACCAGCAGCAGGATCCCCATGCTGAGCATCGCGTAGGGCAGCCGGGCGAGCAGCGCGGGGGTCAGGAACGTCCAGGCCCCGGGGGTGCGCAGCAGGGTCCCGTAGCCGACCCGGGCCGGCGCGGCGTCGGCGCGGCCCGTGGCATCGGCGTGGTCCGCGGCGCCCGTGGCCTCCGCGTGGCCGGCGGTGTCCGCGTGGTTCGCGGCGTCCGCGCTGCTCCTGGCATCCGCGGCGTCCACGGGGTTCCCGGGGTTTCCGGTGCTCCGGGCGTCCTCGACGCTCTCGACCGTTCGGCGGGCCGTCACGGTCGGTCCTTCCTGCTGCCTGGTAGCGCGGCAGGGCATGGGGTGGCCCCGACGGCGCCGAGAGTCGTCCTCTCGCGCGTCGACCGGGGTAGTTACCGGGCCGGTCCGGCGGTGGGCCGGGTCCGGGCCGCGGCCGCCGAGCGGTCGCGCCAACTCTGCTTCAGGCAGATGCTGGGGTGTGGTGTGTCAGCGAACAATGGTTATACGCGCGTAGATGTCGCGCTGAACTCGACACTACAGGACGGATCCAAAGTTGTCCTGTTAAGTCAAGGTGAACTCCGGGCGAGACCTTCAGGTCCTGCGTCCGTGCAGCCAGTCGGCCAGCTTGCCGCCCTTGTCCACGGCCCGCAGTCGCCGCTCGGCCGCCTCGCCCACCTCGTCCGTGGTGACGACCAGCAGCTCGTCCCCGCCGCGCAGCACGGTCGCCTTGTCGGGCACGAAGCTGCTGCCCTCCCGCACCACCAGGGTGACCGCCGCCCCGGTCGGCAGCCGCAGCTCGCCGATCTCCACGCCGGACATCCGGGAGTCCGGCGCCAGCGCGACCGACAACAGGTGTCCGTGCAGCTTCTCCAGCGGGGCGGACTCGATGCCGAGGTCCTGTCCCATCGACCCTTCGCCGATCCGCAGGCCCTTGGCGACCCAGGGCAGCGTCGGGCCCTGGAGCAGGGTGAAGACCACGACCAGGATGAAGACGATGTTGAAGACGTCCTGGGCCATCGGCGCGCCGGACACCATCGGGATGGTGGCCAGCACGATGGGCACCGCCCCGCGCAGGCCGGCCCAGCTGAGCAGGGCCTGCTCGCGCAGCGGCAGCCGGAACGGGGTGAGCGTGAGCACCACCGAGAGCGGCCGGGCGAGGAAGACCAGTACCGCGCCGATCACCAGCGCCGGCACCACGGCCGAGCCCATCGACTCGGGGGTGCAGAGCAGGCCGAGCAGCACGAACATGCCGATCTGCCCGATCCAGGCCAGGCCGTCGGCGAAGCCCCGGACGGCGGGGCCGTGCGGCAGCTTGGAGTTGCCGAGGATCACCGCGGTGACGTAGACGGCGAGGAACCCGGAGCCGTGCAGCAGCGCGCCGCCGGCGTAGCCGAGCACGGCCAGGGCCAGCACCGCGATCGGGTAGAGGCCGGAGGACGGCAGGGCGACGTGCTTGAGGCCGAACGCCCCGAGCTTGCCGACCGCGAGGCCGACGGCCAGGCCGATCGCCAGCTCGGCGAGGATCGTGCCGATCAGGACGTACCACGGCTCCGTGTCGCCGACGGCGGCGAAGGCGACGACCAGGATGACCACGGGCGCGTCGTTGAAGCCGGACTCGGCCTCCAGCAGACCGGTCAGCCGGCGCGGCAGCGGCACCGTGCGCAGCACCGAGAAGACGGCCGCGGCGTCCGTGGACGAGACGATCGCGCCGAGCAGCAGTGAGGTGCGCCAGTCCAGGCCGACCAGCCAGTGCGCCCCGGCCGCGGTGACGAAGACGCTGATCCCGACGCCGACGGTGGCGAGTACGGTGGCGGCCCCCATCACGGGTCTGGCCTCGCGCCAGTTGGTCTTGAGGCCGCCCTCGGCCAGGATCACCACCAGGGCCGCGTAGCCGAGCACCTGGGTGAGTTCGGCGTTGTCGAAGGAGACGCCGAGGCCGTTCTGGCCGAGCGCCACCCCGATGCCGAGGTAGATCAGCAGGCTGGGCAGGCCGGATTTGGTGGAGACGCGCACGGCGACCACCGCGATCAGCAGGATCACGGAGAACTCGAGCAGCAGCTGGTTCAGGTGGTCGACATTCACGCAGGGGCACCTCGGACGTGGCGGGGGCGGACGGGGTCCCGACAGGGGTGGCGACCGGGGGCGCCAATTACTCCCCTTGCGGATCGTTACTCAGTCTAACATTTTGCCATATCTTTAGGTTCATTGGCCACGCGTTTCCTCGGTCCGGGCCTCCGGCCTCCTGGTGACCTGCTCCGGTCCGCCGCCTCCGGTCTTCTCCGGCCCGCGCCCGCGGCCTCCCGCCGGCCCTCCTCGGGCCGCCTCCTGACCTCCTCCGATCCCACCGTGAGCGTCCCCCGTGCACGGCCGCCAGCCGAGTCGGCCTAATGTGGTGCCCTGTCACGGCCCCGTGCCCTTGACATGTCCGCCCGCCCCCCAGTGAGGACCGCAAGGACCCAGATGCCCCGCTCGAAAAAGTTCCGGCGCGCCCGTCTGATCGTGATCGTGCTGGTCGTACTGCTGGTGGCCGGCGCCGGCTACGGCGGCTACCGGGGGGTGGCCGCGGTCCGCGCGTCCTTCCCCGAGGTCGACGGCAGCGTCAAGGTGGCGGGCATGAGCGCGCCGGTCGACGTGAAGCGGGACGCCAACGGCATCCCCCAGCTCTACGCCGACACCTCCGAGGACCTCTTCCGGGCCCAGGGCTACGTCCAGGCCCAGGACCGGTTCTGGGAGATGGACGTCCGGCGGCACATCACCGCGGGCCGGCTCTCCGAGATGTTCGGCGACAGCCAGGTCGACACCGACTCCATGATCCGCACCATGGGCTGGCGCCAGGTGGCCCAGAAGGAGTTCGACACCCTCCTCGGCGCCGACACCAAGAAGAACCTCCAGGCCTACGCGGAGGGGGTCAACTCCTGGCTCGCCGAGCACCCGGGCGGCTCCGCCGCCTCGGTGGAGTACGGCGTCCTCGGCGTCGTCAACGGCGACTACAAGCCCGAGCAGTGGACCCCGGTCGACTCGGTGGCCTGGCTCAAGGCGATGGCCTGGGACCTCTCCGGGAACCTCCAGGAGGAGATCGACCGCTCGCTGCTCGCCCAGGACTTCAGCCCGGAGAAGATCGCCGAGCTGTACCCGGACTACCCGTACGCGCGCAACGGCACGATCGTGAAGACCGGCACCGTGAACGGCACCTCCTACAAGCCGGCCGACGGCTCGGCCCCGGCCGCCCAGGGGACCGCCGCCGGCACCGCCCAGGGCGCCGCCGCCTCCTCGGCACTGCTCAAGGGCGTCACCGACCGGATCGACGCGCTGCCCGAGCTGCTCGGCCGCAACGGCCAGGGCATCGGCTCCAACTCCTGGGTGGTGGCCGGCAGCCACACCACCACCGGCAAGCCGCTGCTGGCCAACGACCCGCACCTCGGTCCCGGCCTGCCCTCGGTCTGGTACCAGATGGGCCTGCACTGCCGGGCGGTCTCCCCGACCTGCCAGTACGACGTCTCCGGCTTCACCTTCGCCGGCATGCCCGGTGTGGTCATCGGCCACAACAAGGACATCGCCTGGGGCTTCACCAACCTCGGCGCCGACGTCACCGACCTCTTCCTGGAGAAGGTGACCGGCCCCGAGACCTACCTGGTCGACGGCAAGGAGAAGAAGTTCGAGCTCCGCAAGGAGACCATCAAGGTCGCCGGCGGCGAGGACCGCACCATCACCGTCCGCACCACCGAGACCGGCGCCCCGCTGATCTCCGACCCGAGCACCGAGCAGCAGAACGTCGGCAAGTACGCGCCCAACGGCGCCTCCGCCCCGGACCGGGGCACCGGCGGCTACGGCGTCGCCCTGCAGTGGACCGCGCTGATCCCGGGCCGCACCATGGACGCCGTCTTCGCGCTCGACCGGGCGAAGAACTGGGACGACTTCCAGAAGGCCGCCGCCGACTTCACCGTCCCGTCGCAGAACCTCGTCTACGCCGACGCCAAGAACATCGGCTACCAGGCCCCGGGCTACATCCCGGTGCGCGGCAAGGGCGACGGCCGCTACCCGGCGCCGGGCTGGGACTCCGCCTACCAGTGGAAGAAGGACCCGGTCCCGTTCAGCGCCATGCCCTGGAGCCTCAACCCGAGCAGCGGCTACATCGTCACCGCCAACCAGGCCGTGGTCGACCCGGGCTACAAGCCCGCGCTGACCACCGACTGGGAGTACGGCACCCGGGCCAAGGAGATCACCGACCAGCTCGAGGCCCGGCTGAAGAACAACGGCAAGATCTCGCCGGACGACATGCAGGACATGCAGCTCGACAACACCAGCATCCTGGCCAAGACCCTGGTCCCGATGCTGCTCAAGGTCGAGATCGACGACCCCTACGTGCGCGAGGCGCAGGACCTGCTGAAGGACTGGAACTTCCACCAGGACGCAGACTCGGCCGCCGCCGCCTACTACAACGGCGTCTGGCGCCAGCTGCTCACCCTCGCCTTCGGCCAGAAGTTCCCGGCCGACCTGCGGGCCGAGGAGAACTGCCTGCTGGTCCGCCAGCAGATCGACCCGACCAGGCCGGACAGCAAGTCGAAGATCGTCACCGAGTGCGGCACCCGTGACCCGGCCAAGGCCCAGCCGGACGGCGGCGACCGCTGGAACGAGGTCGTCCGGCAGCAGCTGGAGAAGCCCGACAGCGGCTGGTGGACGTACATCGACTCCCAGCACAAGGAGCAGAAGGGCCTGGACAACCTGCTGCGCGAGGCGATGACCAACGCCCGCCAGGAGCTCACCTCGCTGCTCACCAAGGACATCACCACCTGGAGCTGGGGCCGGCTGCACAAGCTGGAGCTGCGCGAGCGCACCATGGGCTCGGACAGCTCCTCGATCGGCTCGGGCGTCGTCCACCAGTTGCTCAACCGGGGCCCCTACCGGCTCTCCGGCGGTTCGGCGGCGGTCGACGCGGCGGGGTGGAACGCGGCCGCCGGGTACCAGGTGGACTGGATCCCCTCGATGCGCATGGTGGTCGACCTGAACGACCTCGACGCCTCGCGCTGGATCATCGTCGGTGGTGCCTCCGGTCACGCCTTCCACGAGAACTACAACGACCAGACCGACCTCTGGCTCAAGGGCAAGCTGCTGAGCTGGTCCTTCTCGCCGGACGCGGTCGAACGGGCGACCAAGCACAAGCTGACGCTGACCGCGGGCTGACGCCCGCCCGCCGTCCGGGCCCCGTGCCCCCGGATCCGTCCGGGGGCACGGGGCCCCGCCGTACCCGCCCGCCGTACTACCCGCCCGCCGTACCCGCCCGCCGGGCCTCACCCCAGCCGGTGGGCGCCGGAGGGGGTCAGCGCGAGGTCCACCGGCCGGTCGTGCGGCTCGGCCGGCACCCGTTCGAGCAGCTCGTGCTCGTACAGCAGCACCGCCAGCACCGGCCGCGCCCCGGACCGCTCCAGCCGGGCCAGCACCCGGTCGTACGAGCCGCCGCCCCGTCCCAGCCGCAGCCCCCGCCGGTCCACCGCCAGCCCCGGCAGCAGCACCAGCCCGGCGCCGGTCACCGCCTCTGGCCCGAGCCGCCCGCCGACCGGCTCCAGCAGGCCGCGCCCGGCCGGGGCCAGCGCCGCCGGCCCGGTGTACTCCGCCCAGTCCAGATCGTTGTCGGCCAGCAGGACCGGGAGCAGCACCCGCAGCCCGCGCGCCCGCAGCGCGTCCAGCAGCGGGCGGGTGCCCGGCTCGGTGCCCACCGAGACGTACGCGGCCACCGTGGCCGCCGCGCCCGTCGTCGCCCCCGCCGCCCCCGCCGTCGCGGCCTCCCCGGCCGGCACGGCGGCGGCCGCCAGCGCGCCGGCGTGCCCGGCCAGCGCCTCGGCGGCCCGCTCCCGCTCCTCGGCCGGGATTTCCCGCCGCTCGGACAGCAGCCGTGTCCTCAGCGCGCCCTTCTCGTTGTGCATGGGATGGTCCACCGTTCCTCCATCGCTCCGACCACGACCGCTCTGGACCCCTGACGCCTGTGCGACCGGGCCGCCCAGAGCCTGACACGCGGAAGGCAGCCCACGATGTCCACCCCGCTGCTGGTCCAGGCCCTGGCCGTGCTGAGCGCCCCCGCGCTGGCCGGCGCCGCCGTCCTCGGCGTCCGGCTGCGGCGCGGCGCGGCGCGCGCGGCCCGGCGCGAGACCGGGCTGCGCGAGCGCGTCGCCGAACTGGAGGAGCGCAACGCCGAACTGGAGCGCACCGCCTCCTGCGACCCGGTCACCGGCGTCTGGAACTACCGGCACCTCCAGCTCACCCTGGACCGGGAGATCGACCGGGCCCGCCGGGCCGAGCAGCACGAGCCGCAGGACGGGCCGCGTCCGCTGGCCGTGCTGCTGCTGGAGATCAACGGCTTCGACGCGGTGGTCGCCGAGCACGGCCGGACCCGGGCCGGGACGGTGCTGCGCGACCTCGCCCAGCGGCTCGGCATGGAGATCCGCCGCTCCGACACCCTGGGGCGGTACAGCGGCGAGGAGTTCCTGGTGGTGCTGCCGGACACCGGGGCCGAGGGCGCGGCCCAGGTCGCCGACCGCCTGGTCTGGTCGGTCCGCCGCCACCTGCTGCTGGACTGGTCCTCCGGCGAGCGGGCGGACCGCCGCCCGCACGGCAACGGCCTCACCGCCGCGATCGGCCTGGCGGTGCTCCCGGAGGACGGCACCCACGCCGCCGTCCTGCTGCGGTCCGCCGACCGGGCACTCGCCGCCGCCCGCGCCGCGGGCGGCGACTGCTGGCGCCCGGCCGCCCCGGTGGCCCTTTCGGGAAACGTTCCGGTGACCGGGGCGGCGGTCGTTTCCCCGCAGCCGGACGGAGTCTTCGCAGCCGAACGTGACCGTTAGGAAAAGCCGGGTAATCTGTCGCCCTGTGTCGGAGGGGACCCCCTCACCCCGCCCGGCACGTCCCCCTTGCCTGCCATCGCGGCCGGGTCCGGCGACGTGCTGCCCAAGCATCGGTCAACTGCGCCCGGTCAGGCGAAATACGTGCCTTAGTAAGGTAAACGCATGACGACGACCAACTCCCGTATCCCGGTCACCAAGGCAGTGGTCCCCGCGGCCGGTCTGGGTACCCGATTCCTGCCGGCCACCAAGGCCACTCCGAAGGAGATGCTGCCCGTCGTCGACAAGCCGGCGATCCAGTACGTCGTCGAGGAGGCGGCCTCCGCGGGCCTGTCCGACATACTGATGGTCACCGGCCGCAACAAGCGCGCCCTCGAGGACCACTTCGACCGCGCCTACGAGCTCGAGGAGCTGCTCGCCCGCAAGGGCGACCAGGACCGCCTCCGCCGGGTCCGCGAGTCCGTCGAGCTCGCCAACATGCACTACGTCCGCCAGGGCGACCCCAAGGGCCTCGGCCACGCCGTCTCGGTCGCCGAGCAGCACGTCGCCGGCCAGCCCTTCGCCGTCCTCCTCGGTGACGACCTGATCGACCCGCGCGACCCGCTGCTGTCCCGCATGATCGAGGTCCAGCAGGAGCTCGGCGGCTCGGTCGTCGCGCTGATGGAGGTCGACGCCTCCCAGATCCACCTGTACGGCTGCGCCGCCGTCAAGCCGAGCACCTTCGGCGAGGACGTCTTCCAGGTGACCGACCTGGTCGAGAAGCCGGAGACGGCCGAGGCCCCGTCGAACTACGCCGTCATCGGCCGGTACGTGCTCGACCCGTCCGTCTTCGACGTGCTGCGGGACACCCCGCCCGGCCGCGGCGGCGAGATCCAGCTCACCGACGCCCTTCGTGAACTGACCACCCGCCCGTCCGACACCGGCGGCCAGGTCCACGGCGTGCTGTTCAAGGGCCGCCGCTACGACACCGGCGACCGCTCGGACTACCTGCGCGCTATCGTCCGTCTCGCCTCGGAGCGCGAGGACCTCGGGCCGGAGTTCCGCACCTGGCTGCGCGAGTTCGTCGCCTCCGAGCTGCAGGACTGACACACCGACAGAGAGCGAGCGCGCCCATGACCGGGTCCACGGAGAGCGGTACCACCCCCGCAGCCTGCTGCGACGACTCCGCGGACCCGGCTCCGGCCGCCCGCCCCGGTGCCCGTCCGGACGGTCCGTGGACCGTGGACGAGCACCTCGCGGACGTCCTGGCCGCCGTCGGCCCGCTCCCCGCCATCGAGCTCCAGCTGCTCGACGCGCAGGGCTGCCGGCTGGCCGAGGACGTCGTCGCCGAGGGCGATCTGCCGCCCTTCGACAACAGCTCGATGGACGGCTACGCCCTGCGCACGCCCGACACCGTCGGCGCGGGCACCGCGTACCCCTCGGTGCTGACCGTGGTCGGCGACATCGCCGCCGGTGCCGGCGAACTCCCCGCGGTGGGCCCCGGCCAGGCCGCCCGGATCATGACCGGCGCCCCCGTCCCGCCCGGCGCCGGGGCCGTCGCCCCGGTCGAGTGGACCGACGGCGGCACCGGTTCCGGCCGCCCCGCCGACGCGATGGCCGCCGCGGTCGAGGGCGAGGAGGTCCGGGTGCTGCGCCCGGTCGCCGAGGGCGCCCACATCCGCCGCCGCGGCAGCGACGTCGCCGCCGGCAGCCGGGTGCTGACCGCCGGCACCCGGCTCGGACCCGCCCAGCTCGGCCTGCTCGCCGCGATCGGCCGGGCCACCGTCACTGTCCGCCCGCGCCCGCGGGTCGTGGTGCTGTCCACCGGCAGCGAGCTGGTCCAGCCCGGCGAGCCGGTCGGCCCCGGGCAGATCTCCGAGTCCAACAGCTTCACCCTCACCGCGGCCGCCCGTGACGCCGGCGCGATCGCCTACCGGGTCGGCGGCGTCCCCGACGACGCGGCCAGGCTGCGCGCCGTGCTGGAGGACCAGCTCGGCCGGGCCGACCTGATCGTCACCAGCGGCGGCGTCAGCGTCGGCGCCTACGACGTGGTCAAGGAGGTCTTCGCCGAGTACGGCGGGGTGGACTTCCGGCGGCTGCGGATGCAGCCCGGCAAGCCGCAGGGCTTCGGCCGGATCGGGCCCGGCCCCGGGGTGCCGCTGCTGGCCCTGCCGGGCAATCCGGTCAGCGCGTACATCTCCTTCGAACTGTTCGTCCGCCCGGCGATCCGCGCGATGCTCGGCGCCGAGGACATCCACCGCCCGGTGGTCCGGGCGCACTGCCCGGTGGCGCTGCGCTCGCCCGCCGGCCGCCGGCAGTTCCTCCGCGGCCGGTACTCGGCCGCGGACGGCCTGGTGGAACCGGTCGGCGGCGCGGAGTCGCACCTGGTCGGGGCGCTGGCCCGGGCGGACTGCCTGATCACCGTTCCCGAGGACGTCACCGAGCTGCCCGCGGGCAGCGAGGTCGACGTGGTGCTGCTCGGCGGCTGAGCACGGCCGAACTCCCCGCCGCGGCGGGGCCGTCCCACCGATGCGGCCCCTCCCGCGCCGGGACCGGGACGGGGGGTACGGTAGCGCGGTATTCGACCTGCGCGCCCCCTGGAGCCACCCGTGACCGCCTCACCCCCCGGCGACCGCCTCACCCATGTCGACGAGCAGGGCGCGGCCCGGATGGTCGACGTCTCCGCGAAGGACGTGACCGCCCGGACCGCCGTCGCGGCGGGCCGGGTCCGGGTGTCCCCGCGGGTGGTCGAGCTGCTGCGCGGCGAGGGGGTGCCCAAGGGCGACGCGCTGGCCGTGGCCAGGATCGCCGGGATCATGGGCGCCAAGCGGACGCCCGAGCTGATCCCGCTCTGCCACCCGATCGCGCTCTCCGGGGTGAAGGTCGAGCTGACCGTCGCCGACGACGCGGTGGAGATCACCGCGACCGTCAGGACCACCGACCGGACCGGCGTCGAGATGGAGGCGCTGACCGCCGTCGCGGTGGCCGGCCTCACCGTGATCGACATGGTCAAGGCCGTCGACAAGGGCGCCGCGGTGGAGTCCGTCCGGGTGCTGAGCAAGACCGGCGGCAAGAGCGGTGACTGGACCGCCCCGGAGGGGGAGGAATGAGAGCCCTCGCGGTCACCGTCTCCAACCGCGCCTCCGCCGGCGTCTACGCCGACCGGGGCGGCCCGCTGCTGGTCGAGGGTCTGCGGGCGATGGGCTTCACGGTCGACGGCCCCCGGGTCGTCCCGGACGGCGAACCGGTCGAGGCGGTGCTGCGGGAGGCCGTGGCGGCCGGCTACGACGTGGTGCTGACCACCGGCGGCACCGGCATCTCGCCGAACGACCTCACCCCCGAGATGACCGCCCGGGTGCTCGACCGGGAGATCCCCGGCATCCCCGAGGCGATCCGGGCGTACGGACGGGACACGGTGCCCACCGCCGCGCTCTCCCGGGGGCTGGCCGGCCTCGCCGGACGTACCCTGGTCGTCAATCTGCCGGGATCGACCGGCGGCGTCCGGGACGGCCTGGCCGTGCTGGCCCCGCTGCTCGCCCACGCCGTCGACCAGCTCGGCGGCGGGGACCACCCCCGGCCCGACACGGCAGCTTCCGGGAGCGCGCACTGAACGCCGGCTGGCCGGTGGAACTCCACGAGGGGGACGTCGTGCTGCGCCCGATCAGGGCGCGCGACCAGCGCGAGTGGCAGGAGGTCAGCCGCCGCAACCGGGACTGGCTGCGGCGCTGGGAGGCCACCGTGCCGCCCGGCCCGGCCGGTCTGGCGGCGGGCCCGCGCCCGACCTTCCGGCAGATGGTCCGCTATCTGCGGGCCGAGGCCTCGGCGGGGCGGATGCTGCCCTTCGTGGTGCTGTACCGGGGCCGGCTGGTCGGCCAGTTGACCGTCGGCGGAATCACCTGGGGGTCGATGTGCTCGGCCAATGTCGGGTACTGGATCGACGAGGCGGTGGCCGGGCGGGGCATCATGCCGACCGCGGTCGCGCTCTCGGTGGACCACTGTTTCCGCACTCTCGGCCTGCACCGGATCGAGGTGTGCATCCGGCCGGAGAACGGACCGAGCCGGCGGGTGGTGGAAAAGCTCGGCTTCCGTTCGGAGGGAATGCGGCCGCGCTATCTGCACATCGACGGCGACTGGCGGGACCACCTGGTGTTCGCGCTCGCCGCCGAGGAGGTCCCGGAGGGGATGCTGGAACGCTGGCGTTCCCTCAGCTCGGGCCGTCGGCCGCATAATTGAATGTATGTTCGAATGGAAATATCGATATGGCATCGGCGCGACGACGGACGGGCACAAATACCGGCAAAATAGTCGGAGAATCAGCTTGATCACACGACACGCCGTGCCAAATTGCTACCGGCCCCTCCTGCACGCCCGTACGGTGTGAATCGTGAGCAGTAGCGGCCTTATCTACGCCGTCATCGTAGGGGCCTGGGCCGCCTATCTGGTGCCGATGTGGCTCCGCAGGCAGGACGAGCTCAACGAGGCGCGCCCGACGGAACGCTTCAGCACCGCCATCCGCCTGCTGGCCGGGCGTTCGGCGCTGGAGCGGCGGGCGTCCCGGGCCCTGGGTGACGAACCGCGTGACGACGAGCAGAGCATGGACGGCCCCCCCGAGCGGGACGCGGCCGCCCCCGGCGACCCCGTGAACGCCCCGGACGCCCCAGGCGTCCCCGGCGTCCCCGACGGACGGACGCAGGAACCCGCGCCCGGCCGGCCGGCGGAACGCGACCGGGCCGAGCCGAGGCCCGCGCCCCAGGGCGGCGGCCCCGAGCGCCGGGCCCGGCTGCTGGCGCGTCGGCGCCGGATGGTCACCGTGCTGTTCCTGGCCTTCGCGCTGGGAGCGGTGGTCGCGGCCGTGGCCGGTCTGGCCTTCCTGTGGGTCCCCGCGGTCCCGGCCGCGCTGCTGACCCTCTACATCGGGCACCTGCGACGCCTGGAGCGCCAGCGGTACGCGGTCAAGCTGGACCGCACCCGCGCGGCCCAGGCCGCCGAGCGGCTGCGCAAGCGCGAGCAGCAGCGCGTCGAGGCCGGCCGCGCGGCCGCCGCCCCGGTGCCGGCCCCGGCGGCCGAGCCGGAGCGGCGCACGCCCGCCCCCGGCCGCGCGCGCCCGCACCTGAGGCTCGCCACCGAGGCGGACGCCGTACGGGCGGCCTCCGGGGGCGCTCCCGCGGCGGGCCCTGCCGGGGCCTCCGCCGCGACCTCGGCCGGGGGCTCCGCGGCTTCGGCCTCGGCCGTCGCGGAGGTCACCGAGCACGAGGAGTGGGTCGACGGCATGCGGGAGCGGGGCGCCGCAGGCCCGGACTCCTGGGAGCCGGTGCCCGTTCCGCTGCCGACGTACGTGACCGCGCCGGTGGCCCCCCGGGTCAACCGGGGGCTCGACCTGTCGGCGCCGGGCACCTGGACCGCCGGCCGCCCGGTCGAGTCCCGGAACACCCCGCTCTTCGACCAGTACGCCGAGCCGTCCGGGCCGGAGCCGCGGCCCCGCGCCGCCAACGAGTAGGACGCGCGGTCCGCGACCGCCCGCGAAGAGGCCCCCGCCGCCGGGGGCCTCTTCGCGTTCCGCCGCCCGTTCCGCCCCCGCTCCCGTCCCGCCGCGGGGGCGTCACCAGGAGGGTGGTCACGGACCACCTCGGAGAGGTGCTAAAGTTTCTTCTTGTTGGGGCTGTGGCGCAGTCCGGTAGCGCACCTCGTTCGCATCGAGGGGGTCAGGGGTTCGAATCCCCTCAGCTCCACCCAACGGAAGTCCCGCCCGATCGGAAGATCGGGCGGGACTTCTGCGTTGTGGGGGCGGACCGGCCGACGGGGGGTCAGCCGGGCCGACGGGGCGGGCTTCCGGCGGGCTGTGAGACGGATCACGTGCGGAGCGGCGCGGGGCCGGACCGACGCAGTGCAGGACCGGGGCGGCCGGGAAGCGGTGAGGGCCGGACCGGAGAGGTCTCCGGTCCGGCCCTCGGGGTCCGGGTGGGTCAGGAGCGGGTCAGGACTGGCCTGAGCCCGCGTACGGGCCCGGCTGCGGGGCGCCGGACTGCGGCGGCACCGAGCCGTAGCGGGCCGGCCGGCGGCCGCGCGGGTGGCGGGTCAGGGTGTAGCCGGCGACGCCTGCCAGGGCGGCCAGCACGCCGCCCGCCAGGGTCCAGAACCAGCGGCTGTTCCAGCCGGAGAACCAGCCGGTGTACCAGTGCTCCTCGGGCTCCTCGGGGGCCGCCGCCTTGGCCGTCGCGGCACCGCCGCCGGCCGGCGGGACCAGCGGGGCCTTCAGCTCGCCGCCCTCCGGCTGGGCGTTGTCCTCGTCGCCCTTGGCCGTCACCCGCAGCTGCACGGACGCGGCCAGGCCGAGGTCGGGCTGCGGGGCGTCGGCGACCGAGAGCCGGACGTAGTAGGTGCCGGGCAGCGGATCGCCGGACCACGGCTCGGCCCAGGAGCGGACCTCGCGCAGGGTGCAGCTGAGCGCCAGCGAGCCGGCGGCCTGCTCGGCGGTCGCGTTCTGGGTGCCGTCGGTGCAGGACTGGCGGCGGCGCAGCCCGTCGAACACCTCGACGTTCCAGGTCTGCGGCCCGTGCCGGTCGGCGGACGGGGCCAGGGCGACCGTGAGGTCCACCTTCGCGGTCCGGCCCTCGGCGGCGCCGAAGGCCCAGTACAGGTAGTCGCCGGTGGAGATGTCCACCTTGGCGTCCTGACCGGGTGCCAGATTGACGGCGGTCAGGAAGGAGGTGCCGGCCTTGTTGGCCGGGGCCGGGGTGCCGCTCGCGCTCGGCGAGGGCGAGGCGGCCGTGGCGGCCGGGGCCGCGAGCAGCAGCGCCGGGAGCGCGGTCAGGGCGGCCGCGGCGGTGCGGAGGAAGGTCGTACGCATGGTCAGTTCTCCTGCCAGACAGCGATCCGCCAGCGCGCGATCCAGCCGAACAGCAGGCCGGTCAGCAGGCCGGCCAGGGTGAGCACCAGCAGCAGGATCCAGCCGCGGCCCAGGCCCATCGCCGGACCGTCCGGGGCGGGGGAGGCGGCGGTCAGGTCGACCGTCAGCTCCAGCGGCAGGCCGGGGTCGGCCGCGGCGCCGGCCTGCGGGGCCAGCGAGTTGGAGACGACCAGGCAGACATTGGTCTCCGGCTTGCCGCTCGGCGAGGCGGAGGCGGTGGCGGAGGCGGTGGCGTAGCCCTTGGAGGCGTCGGCCGACCAGCGCAGGCCGGTGGAGACCACGTCGGTGCGGCTGCTGCCCGCGTCGGTGCCGCGGACCAGCTCCTGGCCGGTGGTGCTGGTGGCCTGGAGCAGGACTCCGTAGTCGCGGGCCACCGGGCGGTCCAGGGCGACGCTGACCGAGGCGCGCAGCTCCTGGCCGGCCTTGACCGGGACGCGGTAGACGCGGTGCTCGGAGAACTTCTCGCGGTCGCTGTAGACGCCCGGGGTGAGGACCGGCGCGGACTCGCACTTGTCGGTGCCGGCGGTCTTGACCGGGGTGACCGTGTAGGTGTCGTTGGAGCGGTCGACCAGCTGCTTCACCTTCTCGGTGAGCTGCTCCTGGGTGCGCACGTCGGTGTAGGTGCCGCCGGTGGCGTTGGCGATGCAGAGCAGCTGCTGGCGGGTCTTGTCGTCGTGGGCCAGGCCCAGGGTGTCGACCACCAGGTGGATGCCCTGGGAGGCGAGTTCGCGGGCGACGTCGCAGGGGTCGGGCGGGGTGCAGGTGTCCTCGCCGTCGGTGATCAGCACCACCCGGCGGGTGGTCTCGCCCTTGCCGAGGTCCTGGGCGGCGCCGCGCAGGGCCAGGCCGATCGGGGTGAAGCCGGTGGGCCGCAGGGTCGCGACGGCGGTCTTGGCCTCGGTCTTGTCGGTCTTCCCGACCGGGAAGAGCTGCTTGCTGTCCAGGCAGCCCTGGGCCTTGTCGGTGCCGGGGTAGTTGGCGCCCAGGGTGCGGATGCCGAACTCGGTCTCCGCGGGCAGGGCGTCGATGACGTCGCTCAGGGACTGCTGGGCCACCGAGATGCGGGTCTTGCCCTGGATGTCCGCCTCGCGCATGGAGCCGCTGACGTCCAGTACGAGATCGACCCGTGGGGCCTCCTTGCCGGCTTGGCCGGCTGATGGTTCGTCGGCATGGGCGGGCAGGCCGCTGAGCAGCGCCCCGCCCGTTATCGCCAGGGCGGCCAGCAGGCTGCCGAGCCTGGCCTTCGGTCGTCGTCCGGTAATCACCCGTCGATCCTAGGGACCATCAGTTCGCCGTGGCCAACGCGCGACAGGGCCGGACACACCGGGTGAACCGGGCGGAATACCCGCACAGTCCTCGTTAGGGTGGCGAAGGTGATGGGGGTGCCGCCCGTCCTCCCCGGTGGCCGTTCCGGCGGCGCCCGCAGCCCCGACTCCCAGGACGGTCCGTGGCGACACCCTCCGCCGTGACGAGAACCGCAGGCCGGCCGCGCCGTACCGTGCCGACCCGGCGCAACACCGAGCTCGCGCTGGTCCTCGCGGCGGTGCTGACGGCCGTGCTCGGCTACGTCCAGGTGGGCCTCAACCTCGACGGCGCGGTGCCGGCCGACGCCGCTGAGTACGGGGGCGCGCTGGGGGTGCTCGCGCTGCTGGCGCACGGCGCGGTCCGCCTGCGGGCGCCGTACGCGGACCCGCTGCCGCTGCCGATCGCGGTGCTGCTCAACGGTGTCGGACTGGTCGTCATCCACCGGCTGGACCGGGCCACCCCGGGCAACGCGGCGCCCACCCAGCTGCTCTGGTCCGGCCTCGGGGTGGGGCTGTTCGTCCTGGTGCTGTTCCTGGTGCGGGACCACCGACGGCTCCAGCGGTACGCGTACATCGGGGCGCTGGTGGCGCTGGTCCTGCTGGTGCTGCCGGTCTTCTTCCCGCCGGTCTACGGATCGCGGATCTGGATCACCTTCGGGCCGTTCTCCTTCCAGCCGGGCGAGTTCGCCAAGGTCCTGCTGGCGGTCTTCTTCGCCGCCTACCTGGCGGTGCACCGGGACGCGCTGGCGCTCACCGGGCGGCGGGTGCGGCGGCTGCGGCTGCCGCCCGGACGGGTGCTCGCACCGGTGCTGGCGATCTGGGCGGTCTTCGTCGGGGTGCTGGTGCTGGAGACCGACCTCGGCACCTCGCTGCTGTTCTTCGGCCTGTTCGTGGTGATGCTCTACGTGGCCACCGCACGGACCGGCTGGATCGCCATCGGGCTGTTCCTGGCGGCGATCGCGGCGGTCGGGGTCGGCCTGCTCTCGCCGCACGTGCACAGCCGGGTCGCGGACTGGCTGGACCCGCTCGGCTCGATCGCGGCCGGGCACGGGGCCAACCAGATCGCCCAGTCCCTGTTCGCCTTCGCCTGGGGCGGCGAGCTGGGCGCCGGGCTGGGGGCCGGGCACTCGGTGCTGATCGGCTTCGCCGCGAAGTCCGACTTCGTCCTGGCCACCATCGGGGAGGAGCTGGGGCTGACCGGGCTGGTGGCGGTGTTCCTGCTGTACGCGCTGCTGGTGTCGCGCGGGTTCCGGACCGGGATCGCGCTGCGCGACCCGTTCGGGCGGCTGCTGGCGATCGGGCTGGCGGCGCTGGTCGGGCTGCAGGTCTTCGTGGTGGCGGGCGGGGTGCTGGCGCTGATCCCGCTGACCGGGATGACGCTGCCGTTCGTCGCCCAGGGCGGGTCCTCCGTGGTCACCAACTGGGTGATCGTCGCGCTGCTGGTACGGATGAGCGACATCGCCCGACGGCCCGCCCCGGGGGAGGGGCGGTGAGCGGGCTCGGGGACGGGACCGGGAGCGGGCGCCGCGGGGCCGGTGGCGGGGGCGGTGCCCGACGGCCGGGCGGCGGGCCGCAGGGGCTGCCGGGGATCTCGGTGACCGGGCGCCGGGCCGGCACCTTCTGTCTGCTGCTGATCGTCGCGCTGTGCGTCCAGGCCACCCGGGTGCAGGTGTTCCGCGCCGACGAGCTGAACCACAACAGCGCCAACCAGCGACTCGTCCTCGAGCGGTACTCCCAGCCGCGCGGCGACATCCGGGTCGGGGCCGACAGCGTCACCGGCTCCGAGCCGACCGGCGGCCGGTACGACTACAGGCGCACCTACACCGACGGGCCGCTGTACGCGGCGGTCACCGGCTACTCCTCGCAGACCTACGGCAACAGCCAGCTGGAGGGCACCGAGGACGCGCTGCTCTCGGGCACCGACCCGGGGCTGGCGAGCTGGGCGGTGTGGGACGCGGTGGCCCGGCGGCAGAACCCCGGCGGGGACGTCCGCACCACGGTCGACCGGGCCGTCCAGGAGGCGGCGGTGCGCGGGCTCGGCCGGCAGAAGGGCGCGGTCGCGGCGGTCGAGCCGGCCACCGGGCGGATCCTGGCGCTGGCCTCCACCCCGTCCTACGACCCGGGGAGCTTCGGCGGCACCTCGGCCGAGGACCGGGAGGCCTGGAGCCGGCTCCGGAGCGACCCCGACCAGCCGATGCTCAACCGGGCGCTGCGGCAGACCTACCCGCCCGGCTCGACCTTCAAGGTGGTGACCGCGGCGGCGGCGCTGGAGAGCGGGGTGGTCACCGATGCCGACGCGCCGACCGACACCCCGCACCCCTACCTGCTGCCGGGCACCTCGGTACCGCTGGTGAACGACTCGGCGGCCTGCGACGAACCGGGACAGTCGCTGGCCACCGCGATGGTGCTCAGCTGCAACAGCGTGCTCGGCCACCTCGGGGTCGAGGTGGGCCTGCGGCGGATGTCGGCCGCGGCCGAGGCCTTCGGCTTCAACGACGCCCGGCTCGACGTCCCGGTGCGGGCGGCCCGGTCGAACTTCGACACCCGGATGGACGACTCGCAGCTGGCGCTCTCCTCGATCGGCCAGTTCGACACCGCCGCCACCCCGCTGGTGATGGCGATGGTCGCGGCGGGCATCGCCAACAACGGCACCGTGATGCGTCCACAGCTTGTGGACAGTCTGACCGCCGCCGACGGCACGGTGGTGCGGTCGGTGCGGCCGTCCGTGTACCGGCAGGCGGTCGGCGCCGGCACCGCCGGGCAGGTGCGCCGGATGATGGTCGACGCGGTGGAGAACGGCACCGGACGGGCCGCCCGGATCGACGGCGCGGTGGTCGGCGGGAAGACCGGCACCGCCCAGCACGGGGTGGACAACACCGGGACGCCGTACGCCTGGTTCATCGCCTGGGCGGCGCCGGCCGGCTCGGCCGGGGTGCCGCCGGTGGCGGTCGCCGTGGTGGTCGCGGACAGCGACGCGACCGAGGTGACGGGCGGGGGGCTGGCGGCCCCGGTCGCACGCGCCGTGATGCAGGCGGCGCTGGCCCGATGAGTCCCTTACCGATGGCGGTGACCTGCTGCTTTATCGCCTCGTCGAGAGATCCGCCGTCTGCGAAGTGTCCGGTTTGTACATGCCGATGCGACGGTTCGTACAATGCGCGCGCCGTGACTGTTCGTTTGCGACACTGGTGCTTTCGCGCGGTACTGTCCCATCTTTGTTCGGTTGGTCCCCGATGGCACCCTTCGGTGCGTCGAGCGGCCGGCCACTAGGACACCCTCCCCCGCCTAGAAGGACACCCCCGTTTTGGCCCCGAACACGCTCGGCGCACGCCTCCTCAGGCGCAAGCCCGTCTCCACCCTGATCGCCGAGAGCGAAGGCCGTGAGGGCCCGCCCGCCGGGGCGCCCGAGGAGGGCGGCCGTTCCGGCATCCACCTGCGTCGCTCGATCGGCCTCTGGCAGCTGTCCGCGATCGGCATCGGCGCCACCATCGGCACCGGCATCTTCTTCGTGCTGAACAGCGCCGTGCCGTCGGCCGGCCCAGCCGTCATCCTCTCGTTCGTGATCGCGGCCGTCACCGCCGGCCTCACCGCGCTCTGCTACGCCGAGATGGCCTCCGCGATCCCGGTCAGCGGGTCCTCCTACTCCTACGCCTACGCCACCCTCGGCGAGGGCGTGGCCTTCGGCGTCGGCATCTGCCTGCTGATGGAGTACGGCGTCTCGGCCTCCGCGATCGCGGTCAGCTGGGCCGAGTACCTGAACAAGTTCTTCGACCTGGCGTTCGGCTTCAAGATCCCCGAGGCGATCGCCGGCGCGCCCGACGACACCCACTGGTTCAACCTGCCGGCGCTGCTGCTGGTCGCGATGGTCTGCTTCCTGCTGATCCGCGGCGTCAGCGAGTCGGTCAAGGTCAACACGGCCATGGTGGCCGTCAAGATCCTGATCCTGCTGCTGTTCATCGGGGTCGCCCTGACCGGCTTCCACTCCGGCAACCTGACCCCGTTCATGCCGCTGGGCATCGGCGGCGTCCAGGTCGCGGCCTCCAGCATCTTCTTCTCCTTCATCGGCCTGGACGCCGTGTCCACCGCCGGTGAGGAGGTCAAGAACCCCCGGCGCACCCTGCCGATGGCGATCATCATCTCGCTGGTGGTGGTCACCGTGCTCTACATCCTGGTGGCCCTGGCCGGCATCGGCGCCCAGCCCTGGCAGAAGTTCGACGGCCAGGAGGCCGGCCTCGCCCAGATCCTCCAGGACATCACCGGCCAGAGCTGGCCCGCGATCCTGTTCGCGATCGGCGCCATCGTCTCGATCTTCTCGATCACCCTGGTGGTCATCTACGGCCAGACCCGGATCCTGTACTCGATGGGCCGCGACGGCATGCTGCCCAAGCGCTTCGCCGAGCTCTCGCCGCGCACCGGCACCCCGGTCTGGAACACCATCGTGGTCGGCCTGGGCGTCGGCGTGCTCGCCGCCTTCGTCCCGCTGGCGCGGCTGGCCGACATCACCAGCCTGGGCACCCTGATCGCCTTCTCGGTGGTCTCGATCGGCGTGATCGTGCTGCGCCGCACCCAGCCCGACCTGCCGCGCGGCTTCCGGGTCCCGGGCTACCCGGTCGTCCCGCTGGCCAGCGTCGGCTTCTGCGTCTACCTGATCACCGGTCTGCACGCGGACACCTTCGCGGCGGGCGGCGTCGCCCTGGTGGTCGCGGTGGCCGTGTACTTCGGCTACAGCATCAAGCACTCCAAGCTGGAGCGGGCCGGGGAGCGGGCGGACGCCGGCTCCACGGTCGGCTGAGCGGCCGGCACGCCGTGCACGGGGCCGTCCGGGGAACAGCTCTCCCCGGGCGGCCCCGTCCGCGTCCGCACGGGCGTTCCCGCGGCTGTTCCCGGCCGTTCGCCCGCCGGTGTCCCGGCCGCGGCCCGGGCCCGTGGCGCCGGACACTCGTGCCCGCCACATGGCGACAGGGCACCACCCCCGGCCCTAACCTTCCACCATGGTGAGCACCCGCACGCCCGGCTTCTCCCGCCCGCGCGGCCGCTTCACCGGCCGGAGCACGACGCCGACGGCGCCCGTTCCGGCCGCGCCCCCGACCGGAGCCGGACGACCGCCCGGAGACCGGGGCCACCGGTCGTTCCCCCGCCAGCGCGGCGAGGAGGGCCCGCCGTCCCCGCCCGATCGGCTGAATCCGGCCCGGCTCGCCGGACACCGGGGCGTCCAACTGCTCGGCTGCCTGGTCGCGGCCGGCTGGGCGGCTGGCTTCCCGATCGTCTCCGACCTCCCCAACCAGCGTCTGTGGGGCACCCTCGCGGCCCCCGCCTACCTGCTCGCCGGGCTGTTCTGCCTGGTCCTCCCGCGCCGGGTCGCGGCCCGCGCCGCCGCCGCGGCGGCCCTGCTCGGCGCCGTCCTGGTGCCGCTGGTGGTCCTCGTGCTGCAGGGCCGCCACCAGTCCGAGGTGATGGTGGTCGAGCGCTCCGCGCGGCTGCTCTTCAGCACCGGGAGCCCCTACCTGCCGGATCCGGTGGTGGTGACCGACTACAACCCCTACCTGCCGGCGATGTCGCTGTTCGGGGTGCCGCGGGCGCTGCTCGGCGACGGCAACGCGCTCGCGCGGCTGGCCGGGGACGCCCGGATCTGGTTCGCGCTGGCCTTCGTCGCCTGTCTGCTGGCGAGCTGGCGGCTGCTGCGGCCGAACCGGGACCGTGCCCCGCTGCTGCCGCTGACCGTGCTCACCGCCTCGCCGCTGGTCGCGCTGGCGCTGGTCGGCGGCGGGGTGGACCTGCCGCTGATCGGCCTCTGCTGCCTGGCGATGGCGCTGGCCGAGCGGGACCGGACCATCGCCGCCGGACTGGTGCTGGCCCTGGCCGGGACGCTGAAGTGGACGGTCTGGCCGGCGCTGCCGGTGGCCGTCCTGCTGCTCTGGCGGCTCTACGGCCGACGGCCGGCCGCCCGGGCCGGGCTCGCCGCGCTCGGCGCGGCGTGCGCCGTGATGGTGCCCTACGTCCTGACCCGGGCCGAGGAGCTGCGCGACCAGGTGGTGCGCTTCCCGCTCGGGCTGACCGCGATCCAGACGCCGGCCGGCAGCCCGCTGCCCGGCAAGGTGCTGGCCGGCTTCGGGCCCACCGGGCACACCGCCTCGCTGGTGCTGCTGACCGTGGGCGGGCTCGGGGTGACGATCTGGCTGCTGGCCCGGCCGCCGGTCTCCGCGATCGCCGCCGCCGACCTGCTGGCCACCGGGCTGGCGATCGCCTTCATGCTGGCGCCGGCCGGGCGGTTCGGGTACCTGGCGCTGCCGGCGGTGCTGGTGATCTGGCCCCGGCTGGCGGCCCGGCGGTGGAGCGGCGCCCGGCCGCCGGTCCGGCCGGCCTGCCTGCTCAACCAGGCCGGGCCCGCCCTGCCGGTGAGGTAGGACGGGCCCGGTCCGGGGTCGGCGTGCGCCGCCCGGGTCAGCGGTTGCCAGCCGCCTTGATGATCGAGGCGACGGCGGGGCCGGCCGCGTCCACGCCGTGGCCGCCGCCCTCGACCTCGGAGGCGATCGCCAGGTTGCCCCGGTAGGCGGTGAACCAGCTGTTGGTGGTGGCGATGCCGGTCGCCTCGGCCGAGCCGGTCTTGGCGCCCGCGTTGTCGGAGATCCCGGCCATCACGTCCTTGGCGGTGCCGCCGGTGGCGGTGGCGGCCATCATCTGGCGCAGCTTGCCGGCGACGTCGGGGCCGAGGTCCCGGGGGGCCTTCTGCTGCGGCAGCTCGGCGACCAGGATCGGCTGCTTGAAGGAGCCGCTCTGCACGGTGGCCGTGATCGAGGCGATGGCCAGCGGGTTCATCTGGACCTTGCCCTGGCCGATCGACTGCATGGCCTGCTCGTCCTTGTTGGTGCCGGCGTCCGGCACCACCGCGTCGAAGCTGGGCAGACCGGTCTGCCAGTTCAGGCCGATGCCGTACACGTCCTTGGCCGTGGTGGTCAGCGCACCCGGCTTGAGGCTGGTCAGGCCCTGGTCGATGAAGGCGGTGTTGCAGGAGATCATGAAGTCCTGCTGCAGGGTGTTGTTCGGGTACGCGTCGGGGAACGAGTTCGGGATCTTCTTCGGGTTGCTGCTCAGCGTCGGGCAGGCCACCGGGGTGTCCGGGTTGACCCCGGCCTCCAGCAGGGCGGTGGAGGTGAGGATCTTCAGCGTGGAGCCCGGGGCGAGCTGGCCCTGGAAGGCCCGGTTCAGACCGGTGACCGGCGCGTTGGCGAAGGCCAGGACCTGGCCGGTGCTCGGCTCGATGGCGACGATCGAGCCCTTCTTGCCGCCCAGGTCGGTCATCGCCTTCTCGGCGGCGGCCTGCAGGGTGTTGTCGATGGTCAGCTTGAACGGCTTCGGCGGCTTCGGGTCGACGATGGTGAACAGCCGGTCCGGCACGCTGTTCGGGTCGGCCGCGTTGGTGATCACCACGCCGGTGCCGTTGTCGCTCTGGTCCTTGTTCTGGTCCGCGAGCAGCTTGGCGACCTTGGCCTGCAGGGTCGGGATCAGCGGGGTGATCGAGGGGCTGCTCAGCGGCTTGTTGTTGCGGTCCACCACGTTGCCGGCCAGCGGGGGCAGCGGCTGCACGCCGATCGACTCGCCCGGGGCCAGGTGCGGGTGGATCACCGAGGGCGCCCAGTGCACGGCCGGGGTGTTGTCGCTCATCTTCACCACGCCGAGGAAGCCGCTGTAGTCCCAGACCCGGTTGGTGCCCTCGAACTCGGCGCGGGCCTTGAAGCCCATCAGCACCCCGGTCGGGGCGGCCGGGGCGGAGGCCGACGGCGAGTCGGTGGGGAGCGGGCCGCCGGGGGTCGGCGTGGCCGGGGCGGTGGTCGGGGCCTTGGGCGCGGCGCTCGGGGAGCCGGTGGCCGCGGCGAAGGCCGCCGGGGTGGCCGGCCCGGCCGGGGCCAGGGTGAGCCCGCTCGGCTTCACCTGGTCCCGGAACGCGGTCAGCGCGGTGGTCGCGCCCGCCGGGTCGTCGGTCAGCGAGGCCGCCTTGGCGATGTCGCCGGCCGCCCACGCGTCCAGGAAGTCCTTGGTGCCCGCCGCCGCCTGCTCGGCGCTCGGGGGCTCGGCGACCACCGTGCGCGCCTTCTTGGCGGCCGGGGCGTCCTTGTCGTCGGAGCCGCCGACGAGGCTGTACGCCCCGTAGCCGCCCGCGGCGAGCACGGCGACGGCCACGCCGGTGATCAGGCCGGTCTTCGCGCCATTGCGCATGGTGATGTTCCCCCAAGGGTCAGGCGGTCGGGCCGCAGCCGGACGTGGCCGGATGCGCGTTCGGAGTCCACCCTAGGCAGCCTGACTCCGTGCCCCGGTGAAAGGACGGGGTCTTGTGACGGATCTGGTACGTGTCGCGCACCACTCCGGTACGCTCCGCCGCCCGGCACCGCCCCCGGCGCGCCCCCGGCGTCAGATCCAGGTGTTGAACCACATCCGCTTGCGCCAGTCCTCCATCGGGATCGTCTCGCCCGTGTACAGGGGGTGGAAGAAGAGGAAATTCCACATGATCAGCAGGACCACCAGGCCGGCCGCGGTGCCGCCGATGATCCGGCGGTCCCGGGAGGCCCCGGCGGGTCCGACCAGCGCCCCCAGCAGCATGGTCACCGCGAGCACCAGGAAGGGCACGAAGCAGACCGCGTAGAACAGGAAGATCGTCCGCTGCTGGTAGGCGAACCAGGGCAGGTAGCCGGCGGCCAGGCCGCAGAGCACCGCGCCGGCCCGCCAGTCGCGCCGGGCCGCCCACCGCCACAGGCAGTAGACCAGGGCGATCACACCGGTCCACCAGAGCAGCGGGGTGCCGATGCCGAGCACCTCGCGGGCGCACTCGTTCACCGTGCAGCCGGCCGCGCCCTGCTTCGGCGACTCGTAGAAGAAGGACACCGGCCGGCCCAGCACCAGCCAGCTCCAGGGGTTCGACTGGTAGGTGTGCGGGTCGCTCAGATGGGTGTGGAAGTCGTAGACCGTCGAGTGGTAGTGCCAGAGCGCCCGCAGACCCTCCGGGATCCACGGGAAGTCGGTCGAGCGGCCGACCGCCCAGTCCCGGCCGTAGCCGCCCTGGTTCGGCACCGTGCTGCTGGCGAACCAGCCCCACCAGGAGGCGATGTAGACCGCCACCGGGACCACCACGAGCGAGACGAAGGCCGGTACCGCGTCCCGGACCAGGGTCCACCGGTAGGGGCGGTCGGCCCCGGCCAGCCGGCGCGAGCCCGCGTCCCACAGCACCGTCAGCAGACCGAAGGCGGCCGCCACGTACAGGCCGCTCCACTTGGTCGCGCAGGTCAGACCGACGCAGACACCGGCCGCGATCCGGTACGGGCGCCAGCCCAGGTTCATCCGGTGGGCGGTCGCCGCGTCCGGGAGGCCGTCGCCGAGGGCGCTCAGCCGGGCGGCGATCCGGGCCCGGGTGCGGTCGCGGTCCAGCAGCAGGAAGCCGAAGGCGGCGACGATCCAGAACATCACCACCAGGTCCAGCAGCGCCGACCGGCTCATCACGAAGTGCAGGCCGTCGACGGCGAGCAGCAGGCCCGCCACGCAGCCCAGCAGGGTCGAGCGGAACAGCCGGCGGGCGATCCTCGCCAGCATCAGCACCGACAGGGTGCCGAGCAGCGCCACCGCGAACCGCCAGCCGAAGGGGTTCATCCCGAACAGCTGCTCGCCGGCGCCGATGATCCACTTGCCGACCGGCGGGTGCACCACGTACGACGGGTTCGACCGGTAGGGGACGGGGCCGCCGGACATGATCTGTTCGTTGGCGCCGTCCGGCCAGCTGATCTCGTAGCCGCCGTGCCAGAGCGCGTAGGCGTCCTTGGCGTAGTACGTCTCGTCGAAGACGATCGCGTTCGGCGAGCCGAGGTCGGCGAACCGCAGCACGCCGGCGAACAGCGTCACCGCGAGCGGACCGAGCCAGCCGGACCAGCGGCAGAGCCAGGACCACAGCGGTGCCGGCAGGGCGAGGCCGAGCCGGAGCAGCAGCGGGGACGGCGGCACCCGCTCCGGCGTCACGCCCGGGCCGTCCGGCATCGGCGGGACCAGGCGCTCGGCCGTGGTCGCGGCGGGGGCCGGGGCGTAGCCGAACCGGGCCAGGCCGCGCAGCCAGGCGGGGCGCGGCGGGGGCGGGGCGGGTATGGAGCCGTCCGGGGAGTCGGGGGCGGGGCCGCCGGGCTCGTCCGGGCCGCCGGGACCGTCGGCGGCGTCGCCGGCCGGGTCGCGCGGGCCCGGCAGGGCGGGCGACGGCTGGTCCGCCAGGACCGGCCCGCCGACGCCACCCCGCGCGGTGAGGTCTGTACCAGTGGGCGTCTGCGCCGCCGTGTCGCCGTTCATCCGCCACATGGTAGGGGTGCGTCATGACGCTGGGACGGCTCCCTCCGAAGCTGCCCGAATCGTCACCAAAAGCGCCCGGCGGCCGGTTGCTGGAAGGATGGGGTCCGTGACAGGAGTACTGGTACTGGCAGGAACCCCCATCGGCGACGTCGCGGACGCCCCGCCCAGGCTGCTCACCGAGCTGGCCGCGGCGGACGTCATCGCGGCCGAGGACACCCGGCGGCTGCGCCGGCTCACCCAGGCGCTCGGGGTGACCCCGGCCGGGCGGGTGGTCTCCTACTTCGAGGGCAACGAGGTCGGGCGCACCCCCGAGCTCGTCGAGGCGCTGCTCGGCGGGGCCCGCGTCCTGCTGGTCACCGACGCCGGGATGCCGTCCGTCTCCGACCCCGGCTACCGGCTGGTGGCCGCCGCCGTGGCCGCGGACCTCAAGGTGACCGCGGTGCCGGGACCGTCCGCGGTGCTCACCGCGCTGGCGCTGTCCGGGCTGCCGGTCGACCGGTTCACCTTCGAGGGCTTCCTGCCCCGCAAGACCGGCGACCGCGCCCGGCAGCTGGCCTCGATCGCCGCCGAGCCGCGCACCATGGTGTTCTTCGAGGCCCCGCACCGGATCGCGGAGGCGCTCGCCGCGATGGCGGAGGCGTTCGGCCCCGAGCGGCCGGCCGCCGTCTGCCGGGAGCTGACCAAGACCTACGAGGAGGTCAAGCGCGGTCCGCTCGGCGATCTGGCCGCGTGGGCGGCCGAGGGGGTCAGGGGAGAGATCACGGTGGTCGTGGCGGGCGCGCCGCCGGCCGCGCCGAAGGAGCTGGGCCCGGCCGAGCTGGCCCGGCTGGTGGCCGTGCGGGAGGAGGCGGGGGAGCGGCGCAAGGAGGCGATCGCGGCGATCGCGGCCGAACTCTCGCTGCCCAAGCGCGAGGTGTTCGACGCGGTGGTGGCGGCCAAGAACGCCGCCGCGGGCGGAGCCGGCTGAGCGGTCGCCCACCCCCGGCCGGGGCGTCGGCGGGCGATCCGGTCGGGAACGGTCGTCGAACGGCCGGGGAACGGTCGGAAAGCGCCTCGACAGGCGTCTGAGCTGCGAGTACGCACGGTTCGTGGGCGAGGTGCCGCCGGGCCTGCGGGCGCGTACCTTGGAGAGAAGGCCCCGGATAAACGCCCGTCGAGCTGAAGCTTCGGTCGAGGTTTTCGGACAGGACCCACCCTTTCGTATAGGGCTTCCCAACCCCCCTCCAAGTCTTCACAAGACGGGCATCGACCGGGACGTTCCGGGCATTTGCTGGGATGGAAAGACCCAGCCGGGCGAGCGCCCGGCGGGCGCTGGGAGACGGCTATGAGCGAGACGATCGGTAGCCCCCGCGGTGGCAACGCCCTGAGCGACCCCGGCCCGAGCGGCGCCGGCCCGAGCGGCCGGTCGCACACCCCCGTCGAGACCGTCCGGGAGGCCTACTCCTTCGTGTGCCTGAGCTGCGGGTACGGCTGGGAGCAGGCGTACGACATCGAGCACCACGTGGCCCGGGACGGGCGCGTCGTGTTCGAGTACCACGCCAACGGAGTCCGGGTGCCGTCGCCGCTGCTCAAGCCGGCCTGCCCGGGCTGCGGCGGCCACACCGTCCGGATCATGCGCGAGGGCCGGGTGGCCGGGCAGGACCAGCCGTGGCAGCACGCCCCCGGGTACTCGTCGCACGCCGAGCCGGCCCTGCCCGCCGACGCGGCGCGGCCGGTCCGCACCGCCCCCTCGGGCGGGCGCTGGGCGCGGTTCTGGGCGCGGATGCGGGGCTGACGGTGGCAGCGGCGGTCGGGCCCGTACCCGGGCCCGACTAAGCTTGCCGACCATGGCGGCCACTGCAGACCACAGCACCACCGGGGGCACCACTCCCGCGTACTACGTCACCACCCCGATCTACTACGTCAACGATCGCCCCCACCTGGGCCACGCGTACACCACCGTGGCGGGCGACGTGCTGACCCGCTGGCACCGCCAGCGCGGCGAGCGGGTGTGGTACCTGACCGGCACCGACGAGCACGGTCAGAAGATCCTGCGCACCGCGGAGGCCAACGGCGTCACCCCGCAGGAGTGGTGCGACAAGCTGGTCGAGGAGGCCTGGAAGCCGCTCTGGCAGCACCTGGAGATCGCCAACGACGACTTCGTCCGCACCACCCAGGAGCGCCACACCGCCCGGGTGCAGGAGTTCGTCCAGGACCTGTACGACAAGGGCGAGATCTACAAGGGCGGTTACTCCGGCCCGTACTGCGTCGGCTGCGAGGAGTACAAGCTCCCCGCCGAACTGCTCGACGGTGCCACCGAGGGCGAGAAGCTCTGCCCGATCCACAAGAAGCCGGTCGAGTGGCTGGAGGAGGAGAACTACTTCTTCCGCCTCTCCGCGTACGGCCCGAAGCTGCTGGAGTTCTACGCCGAGAACCCCGGCTTCATCGCCCCCGAGACGGCCCGCAACGAGGTGCTGCGCTTCGTCGAGCAGGGCCTGCAGGACCTCTCCATCTCCCGCTCCACCTTCGACTGGGGCGTCCCGCTGCCCTGGGACGACAAGCACGTCCTGTACGTGTGGGTGGACGCGCTGCAGAACTACATCACCGCGGCCGGCTACGGCGCCGACCCGGAGCGGTTCGCCGAGCTGTGGCCGGCCTCGGTGCACCTGGTCGGCAAGGACATCCTGCGCTTCCACGCGGTGATCTGGCCCGCGATGCTGATGGCCGCGGGGCTGCCGCTGCCGAAGCGGGTCGTCGCCAACGGCTGGCTGATGGTCGGCGGCGAGAAGATGTCCAAGTCCAACCTGACCGGCATCGCGCCCACCGATCTGACCTCGCACTTCGGCGTGGACGCCTACCGCTACTACTTCCTGCGGGCGATCCCGTTCGGCACCGACGGCTCGTTCTCCTGGGAGGACTTCACCGCCCGGTACACCTCCGAGCTGGCGAACGACTTCGGCAACCTCGCCTCCCGGGTGGCGGCCATGGTCGGCAAGTACTTCGACGGCGTGCTGCCGGCCGCGGCGGCGCCGGGCGCCGCCGAGCAGGCCGTCGCCGAGGGCCTGGCGGCCGCGGTCGCGACCGCGGACCGGAAGATCGGCGAGGAGCTGGACTTCGCCGGGGGCCTCGCGGCGATCTTCGAGTTCGTCAAGCAGGTCAACGGCTACCTCACCGAGCAGGAGCCGTGGAAGGTCGCCAAGGACGACTCGGCCGAGGGCCGGGACCGGCTGGCCACCATCCTCTACACGGCGGCCGAGTCGCTGCGGGCCACCGCGGTGCTGCTCAACCCCGTCATGCCGGCCACCGCCGAGAAGCTGTGGGAGTCGCTGGGCGCCGCCGAGGGCCTGGGCGCGCTCGCGGGCCAGACCGTCGCGCAGGCGGCGCAGTGGGGCCTGCTGCCGGTCGGCGCCACCGTCACCAAGGGCGAGATCCTGTTCCCGCGACTCGAGGAGAAGCCGGCCGCCTAGGGGCCGACCCCGGGGCCGGAGGAGGACGACCGATGCCGAAGAAGGACGACGAGCGTTCCACCCCGCCGCCGCTGCCGGCTCCGCTGGCGGTGGCGGTGGCGGACTCGCACACCCATCTGGACATGCAGTCCGGCACCCCCGAGGAGGGCCTCGCCAAGGCCGCCTCGGTCGGGGTGACCACCGTCGTCCAGGTCGGCTGCGACGTGCCGGGCTCGCGCTGGGCCGCCGAACTGGCGGCCCGGTTCGAGCAGGTGCACGCCGCCGTCGCCCTGCACCCCAACGAGGCGCCGAGGATCTTCCTCGGCGACCCCGACGGCTGGTCCGGGCAGCGGCGCGAGCCGGGCGGGCAGGCCGCGCTCGACGCGGCGCTCGCCGAGATCGACGCGCTCGCGGCGCTGCCGCACGTCCGCGCGGTCGGCGAGACCGGCCTGGACTACTTCCGCACCGGTCCGGAGGGTGTGGAGATCCAGAAGGAGTCGTTCCGCCGCCACATCGCGATGGCCAAGCGGCACGGCAAGGCCCTGGTGATCCACGACCGGGACGCCCACGAGGACGTCATCGCCGTCCTGCTGGAGGAGGGCGCGCCCGAGCGGACCGTCTTCCACTGCTACTCCGGCGACGCGGAGATGGCCAAGGTCTGCGCCGAGCACGGCTGGTACCTCTCCTTCGCCGGGCCGGTCACCTTCAAGGCCAACCAGCCGCTGCGGGACGCCCTGGCGGCGACCCCGCTGGACCGGGTCCTGGTCGAGACCGACGCCCCCTTCCTCACCCCGCACCCCTACCGCGGCCGGCCCAACGCGCCGTACCTGATCCCGGTCACGGTGCGCTCGATGGCGGACACCCTGGGCCTGCACGAGGACGAGCTCGCCACGGCGATCGCGGCGAACACGGCGCGGGCCTTCGGGTACTGATCCGATCGAACGAAAGTCGGGTTCCGAAGGAACGATTCGGCACTCCTGGTGGCTTCCTAGGCTGGCTAGCATGAGTGCAGTGAGGGAGGTGGCCATGACCGCCATGCCGATCGACTGGATGTACCCGCCGTCCCAGGGCTGGACGTACGAGCAGGTCAGGGAACTCGATCTGCCTGTCGACTGGGAACTGGTGGACGGAGCCGTCGTGGTTCGGGGGATGACGAAGTGGTGGCATGACCAGGTGCGCGATCAGCTGCTGATCGCGTTGTCCGGTGTGCGCACCGCGCCACACGTCGTGAACGTCGAGCGGTGCGTGCTGCTTGACGAGTACAACACTGCCAAACCTGATGTTGTGGTCATCGACAGGACCGGCCTCGACTTCTTCGAGCTGGAGTGCATCCCACCGGAGTCGGTTGCGCTGGCCGTCGAGGTGGTCTCGCCCGGATCCCAGGTTGCGGACCGCTTCCGCAAGCCCGGGCAGTACGCCGACAAGGGCATCCCCTACTACTGGCGGGTCGAGCGCGGAATCGACAACCTGCCGATCGTGCACGAGTTCCACCGGGACGAGGAGAAGGGTGTCTACCTGCCCGTCGCCCAGCACGAGGGCGTGCTGCGGACGTCGGTGCCGTACCCCGTGGAGATCGACCTCGCGGCGGTCGTCGAGCTGTGAGGGGGCGGCGCGCCCGTATCCTTGGCGGGTGAGCACCACCGACCCCACCTCTGACAACAATCTGCTCGGCGCCGCGGACATCCGGGCGCTCGCGGAAGCGTTCGGCGTGAAGCCGACCAAGCAGCGCGGGCAGAACTTCGTCATCGACGGCAACACCGTGCGGCGGATCGTCCGGGCCGCGGAGGTGACCGGCGAGGACACGGTGGTCGAGGTCGGGCCCGGGCTCGGGTCGCTGACCCTCGCCCTGCTGGAGGTCGCCCGGCACGTCACCGCGGTCGAGATCGACCCGGTGCTCGCCCGGCACCTCCCGGACACCGTCGCCGCCCGGATGCCCGGCAAGGCCGACTCCTTCGACCTGGTGTTCAGCGACGCCATGCTGGTCACCGAGCTGCCCGGCCCGGCGCCGACCGCGCTGGTCGCCAACCTGCCGTACAACGTGGCCGTGCCGGTGCTGCTGCACATGCTCGCCACCTTCCCCACCATCGAGCGGACCCTGGTCATGGTGCAGAGCGAGGTCGCCGACCGGCTCGCCGCCAAGCCGGGCAACAAGGTCTACGGCGTCCCCTCGGTCAAGGCCAACTGGTACGCCGAGGTGAAGCGCGCCGGAGCGATCGGCCGCAACGTCTTCTGGCCCGCCCCCAACGTCGACTCCGGGCTGGTCTCGCTGGTCCGCCACGACCCGCCGAGCACCACCGCGAGCCGCGAGGAGGTGTTCGCGGTCGTCGACGCCGCGTTCGCCCAGCGCCGCAAGACCCTGCGGGCCGCGCTGGCCGGCTGGGCCGGCTCCGCCGCCGGGGCCGAGCAGGCGCTCGCCGCCGCCGGCATCGACCACAAGCTGCGCGGCGAGATGCTCACCGTCGAGCAGTTCGCCGCCATCGCCGAGCACAAGCCGGAGTAAGGGTTTCCCAGTGACCGTCACGGTACGCGTGCCCGCCAAGGTCAACGTCCAGCTCGGGGTCGGCGGCCTGCGCGCCGACGGCTTCCACGACCTGGCCAACGTCTTCTTCGCGGTCGCCCTCGGCGACGAGGTGACCGCGACGGCCGGCGAACCCGGCACGGGTGTCACCCTCAGCTGCACCGGGCCGGACGCCGACGCCGTGCCGCTGGACGACAGCAATCTCGCGGCCCGCGCCGCCCGGCTGCTCGCCGCCCACCACGGCCTCGCCGCCCCCGATGTGCACCTGCACATCGCCAAGGCCATCCCGGTGGCCGGCGGCATGGCCGGCGGCAGCGCGGACGGCGCGGCCGCGCTGGTCGCCTGCGACGCCCTGTGGGGGCTCGGCACACCCGTCGGGGTGCTGCTGGAGCTCGCCGCCGAACTCGGCTCGGACGTGCCGTTCGCCCTGGTCGGCGGCGTCGCCCTGGGCCGCGGCCGGGGCGAGATCCTGGAGCCGCTGCCCGTCGCCGGCACCTACCACTGGGTCTTCGCGGTCGCCGACGGCGGCCTGTCGACGCCCGCGGTCTTCCGCGAGTGCGACCGCCTGCGCGAGGAGGCGGGCACCGGCTCCAGCGACACCGAGGTGGTCACCCCCGACGCCGACCCGGCGCTGCTCGCGGCCCTCGCCGACGGCGACGCCGTCGCCCTGGCCACCGCGCTGGCCAACGACCTCCAGCCGGCCGCCCTGTCGCTGCGCCCCGCCCTCGCCGCCACCCTGCGGGCGGGCACCGAGGCCGGCGCGATCGGCGCCCTGGTCTCCGGCTCCGGGCCGACCTGCGCCTTCCTGGCCAAGGACGCCGACGGCGCCGAGGCCGTCGCGGCCGCGCTGCGGGCCTCCGGCAGCTGCCGCGCCGCGCACGCCACGTACGGGCCGGTGCCGGGCGCGGCGGTGACGGCGGGGGAGTAGCGGCGGACGCCGGGTCGGGCAGCCGGGCAGCCGGGTCGGACGGCCAGCCGGGTCGGACGGGCAGCCGGTCGGACGGGCAGTCGGAGCGGGGCGGGCGGGACGCCGGGCCGGCCGGGTGGGGAGCCGCAGCGGGAGGGCAGTCGGAGCGGGCCCACTAGGCTGGGGAGGATCCGGACCTCCGCCCGAGCCCGGACCGTCGAACCCAGGAGCGCAGCACACGTGGCCGTCAACCTCGCCACCATCGAGTCCGTCACGAAGGTGTACGGCACCCGGGCCCTTCTGGACGGGGTCAGCCTCGGCGTCAGCGAGGGGGACCGGATCGGCGTCGTCGGACGCAACGGTGACGGCAAGACCACCCTGATCCGGATGCTCGCCAAGCTGGAGGAGCCGGACGGCGGGCGGATCACCCACGTCGGCGGCGTGGAGATGGCCGTCCTCACCCAGCACGACTCGCTGGACCCCGAGGCCACCATCCGGCACGAGGTCATCGCCGGTCGCGCCGACCACGAGTGGCTCGGCGACGCCCGCATCCGCGACATCGTCGAGGGCCTCTTCGGCGGCCTCGACCTGCCCGGCTTCCCCGACGGCCTGGACACCGTCATCGGCCCGCTCTCCGGCGGCGAGCGCCGCCGGATCGCCCTCGCCAAGCTGCTGCTCGGCTCGCCCGACCTGATCGTGCTCGACGAGCCCACCAACCACCTCGACGTCGAGGGCATCGCCTGGCTCGCCCAGCACCTCCAGAACCGCCGCTCCGCGCTCGTCTGCGTCACCCACGACCGCTGGTTCCTCGACCAGGTCTGCACCCGGATGTGGGACGTCCAGCACGGCTCGGTGCACGAGTACGAGGGCGGCTACTCCGACTACGTCTTCGCGCGCGCCGAACGCTCCCGGATCGAGGCCACCGAGGAGCAGAAGCGCCAGAACCTGGCCCGCAAGGAGCTCGCCTGGCTGCGCCGCGGCGCCCCGGCCCGGACCTCCAAGCCGCGCTACCGGATCGAGGCCGCCAACGCGCTCATCGCCGACGTGCCCGAGCCGCGCGACAAGAGCGAGCTGATGAAGTTCGCCAACGCGCGCCTGGGGCGGACCGTCTTCGAGGTCGAGGACATCACGGTCAAGGCCGGCCCGAAGCTGCTGCTGGAGAACGTCACCTGGCAGCTCGGCCCCGGCGACCGGATCGGCCTGCTCGGCGTCAACGGCGCCGGCAAGACCTCGCTGCTGCGGGCGCTGCGCGACGCCTACACCTCGGAGGGCGACATCCAGCCCGCGTCCGGTGTGGTCAAGGTCGGCAAGACGGTGCGGTTGGCGTACCTCTCCCAGGAGGTCGCCGAGCTCGACCCGGCCACCCGGGTGCTGCAGGCCGTCGAGCAGGTCCGCTCCCGGGTCGACCTCGGCAAGGGCCGGGAGATGAGCGCCGGCCAGCTGTGCGAGCAGTTCGGCTTCGGCAAGGACAAGCAGTGGACGCCGGTCGGCGACCTGTCCGGCGGCGAGCGGCGGCGGCTCCAGCTGCTCCGGCTGCTGATGGACGAGCCCAACGTGCTCTTCCTCGACGAGCCCACCAACGACCTCGACATCGAGACGCTGAACCAGCTGGAGGACCTCCTCGACGGCTGGCCCGGTTCGATGATCGTCATCAGCCACGACCGCTTCTTCATCGAGCGGACCACCGACGTCACCTACGCGCTGCTCGGTGACCGGCGGATGCGGATGCTGCCGAACGGCGTCGACGAGTACCTGCAGCGGCGGGCCGCGATGGCGGCGGCCGCCGCCGCTGCGGCCGCGGCCTCGGTGGCGTCCGGCGCGAGCGGTGCCGCCGCAGCGGGCGGCGCGGAGGACTCGGCGCCCGCGCTGTCGGGCGGCGACCTGCGGGCGGCGAAGAAGGAGCTGCAGAAGCTGGAGCGCCAGATCGCCAAGCTGGACCAGAAGGAGTCCAAGCTGCACGCCCAGCTCGCCGAGCACGCCGCCGACTTCTCCAAGGTCGCCGAGCTGGACAGCGAGCTGCGGGCGGTCCGGGACGAGAAGGAGGAGCTGGAGATGACCTGGCTGGAGCTGGCCGAGCAGGTCTGACCGGGGCCGGGTCGTCCGGCCGGGTCCGGCCGGGGCCGGCGGCTCGGCGGGTAGGGCGGGCGACTCAGCGGGTAAGGCGGGCGGCTAGCGGCTCGGGCGGTCGGCGAGCAGGGTGTCCAGTTCGTCCGCCGCACGGCCCAGCGCACTGCGCGAAGGGTCGTGCGGCCGGGTCGGCCGCGCCGCCGCCCCGGTCGGCGGACGGTGCGCGCGCGCCGCGGCCGTCAGCTCGTCCAGCGCCCGGCCGACCCGCTCCACCTCCGCCCGCTCCGGCACCCGCCCGCCGTACCGGCGCTGCGCCGCGAACGCCGCCACCGCACCGCTCAGCCGCTCCAGCGCGGTCGTCGCCGGCAGCCACTCGGCCGCCAGCCGGCCCGTCGGCGGCGGCTCGGCCAGGCCCCGCTCCACCTCCGCGCGGGCGTCCGCGAGCGCCCGGTAGGCCGTCCGCCGCAGCCACACCTCGGACCGGGGCTCCGGCCCGTCCTGCCGCACCACCGAGGCCAGATAGGCCTTCAGCGCGGCAGCCGCGGACACCAGCCGCGGTTCGATCCGGTGCCGCGGCCGCTCCGGCCAGAGCAGATGGCCGAACAGCAGCACGATCGCACTGGCCAGCACCGTGTCCAGCACCCGGGGCCAGAACTCGGCGGCGCCGTCCTGCCCGCCCAGCTGGAGCAGGACCAGCGCCATCGGCGTCATCACCACGGTGTTCAGCCCGTAGTGCGCCGCCGTCGCGTACGGCAGCAGGGCCACACAGAGCGCGGCGATCGCGACCAGTGCCCACGGACCGGGAGCCAGCGACAGCACCGCCGCCGTCACCGCCACCCCCAGCACCGTCCCCACCGCACGGCTCACCGACCGCAGGAACACCGAGCCGAGGTCCGGCTTCAGGACGAAGGCGATCGTCATCGGCACCCAGTAGCTCCGGCTCAGCGGCACCGTGGCCATCAGCGCCGCGCCCACCGCGATGCACAGCGCCAGCCGCGCCCCGTACAGGGCCGCCCCGGGCGAGACCAGCCGCACCCGCAGCCGCCACGGGTCCGGCGGGGGTGCGGGAGCGGTGCCCAGTGCGGCCTCCCGGCCCGCGACCGTCGCCGCGGCCGCGCGCAGCGCCGCGTCCAGGGCCTGCCGGGACGGAGTGTCGGGCGCCCAGTCCGGCACGGGCACCTCGCCGTCGGGTCCCGGGCCGGTGCCGCGTTCGGGCCCGTCAGCGCGTTCGGGCCCGGTGCCGCGTTCCGCCGGGACGCCGCGTTCCACCGCGCGGGCCAGCAGGACCGGCACGGCGGCCACCTCGGGCGGCACCGGCCGGCGGGCCCACAGCAGCCCGGTGGCCGCCTCGGTGGCGGCGAGCGCGGCCCGGTACATGGTGTGGACGCGGTGGGCGGCGGGGCCGGGCGGGTTCCCGGGGTGCCGGGGGAGGGGCGGGAGCACGTCCTGCAGCTGGTTCAGCCGGGCGGTCAGTACCTGGCGGGAGGCCGACCCCTGGGGAGTCCCGAGATCGGCGAGCATCCGGCCGAGCGCGTCGTACACGGCGGCGAGCGCGCGCACACCCGGGTCGGCGCCGGGCGCCCGGCGGCCGCGCAGCGGCACCCCGAGCAGCAGCACCAGCACCGCACCCGCCGGCAGCACCGCCGCGGCGGCCCACCACGGGTGCGGCAGCGGCATGCCGCTCCCCAGCGTGGCGGAGACGAGCAGCAGCAGCCCCGCGGCCGAACCGCGCGGGCCCGTCGCACTCAGCGCACCGGAGACGAAGGCCGTCACGGTCAGACCGGCGCCCAGGGCGAGCGGGCCGGCCTGGGCGTGCTGGAGCGCGCTGCCGACCAGCATGCCGAGTGCCGAGGCCGGTACGGCGGTGGCGATCCGGCGGGCCCGCAGCCGGACCGGCTCGACGCGGTCGTTCATGGTCGCGTGCATCGCGCCCAGCCCGGCGAACACCCCGAGGTCCACCCGGTGTGCCAGCAGCCCGGCGGTCAGCGCCAGCGCCATGGCGAGCGCGGCCCGGGCCATCGGCGCCCACGGCAGCGGCGGCCGGGCCGGGCGGGCGGCCCGGGCCCACCAGGGGGTGGCGGGGGTGCTGGGGGTGGTGGGGACTGTGGGGTCGACCGGGGTGTTGGTGGGCATGCGGGGCGTCCGATCCGCGGCGGGGCCGGGGCCCGGTGGGTGCGGGGCTGGGCGGCGGCCCGGGGCGCTGCTGTGCGACGCTGCGCGGCAGTGGAGGTCTCGTCCGGTGCGACCGGACCCGGCCAGTCTAACGGCGCCCGCCGCCCGGGCGGCCCCGTCCCGGCACGGGGTGGACGTGTCAAGTTCGTACCGATCGCGTTCAGGCGGGGCACGGGCCCTGCCGGTCCGACGGAGGTGGTGGCTACGATGATTGAGGCGCCGTCCGTCCCGATGGGAGGACGGTTCTGCCGGATCGACCCGACGGAGCCGATGGGCCGGATCGATCTGTGCGGCCGGTAGGACCGAGCAGTTGACGGTGTGTGTCGCGGTGCGGCGACCTGCGGGGGCCGCGCCGTGCACGGGGGAGAGGTGGATTGCTGTGCCAGGCGAGGCTGGACCGGGAGGCGCGGGCTGGGCCGACGGCCCCGACGGTGAAGTGACGCCGTGGACGCTGAGCAACAGTTGGATCGGTCGCGTGGTCGGCCAGGTCCAGGTCGACGTCAGCGCCAACGCGCTGGTGGCGGCGTTCGGGTCCAAGGACGTCAAGATCGAGCTCGACACGCTCACCAACTTCAAGAAGAAGGTCGACGCGCTGCTGGCCTCGCTGGAGGGTTCGGAGGCGGCGCAGCACAAGATCAAGGAGCAGAAGCTGCACGCCGGGAACCTCGGCAGCGGCTTCCACGAGTCCGCCGACCTGATCGCCGCGTACGAGAAGACGCACGCGGCGATCGCGCAGCTGTCGAAGTCGTTCGCGGAGCAGATCGACAGGATGAGCAAGGCGGTCGCGCAGACGGCGGGGAGCTACGGCAACAACGAGGAGCACCAGACGGCGGCGGTCAAGGCGGTCGCGACGGACGCGGCCGGCGGGCCGGGGTCGAAGAGCGGTGACTACTGATGGTGCGCATGTCTGTGGGCGCGGCCGGGACGGGGGACAACTGATGGCGGGCGGAACGAACTTCGAAGGCATCAATCATCCGCAGCTCAAGTCCATGGTGGCCGGCAGCGATCCGTCCAAGGTGACCGGTCGTGGCAACCAGCTCAAGGCCGCCGGGCGCGTCCTGGACGAGCTCAGCAAGGCTCTGGCCGCCCATGTGACCCAGATCCAGTGGGAGGGCCCGGCCGCCGAGAACTTCAAGTCGTGGGCGAGTGACCTGCACAAGTCGGCGTCCATGATCAGTGAGTACTCGAAGGGCGCGGGCGACGCGATGGTGCAGGCCGGCGAGGCCTTGAGCAGCGCGAAGACCGGCGTGCCGGAGGTCCCGACCAAGGACATCGACACGGTCAAGCGGCACTCCGAGCAGCCGTGCCTCAAGCCTTCGCCGTTGAGCATCGCCGGATTCGGCAACCCGTCCGTCTCCACCGACGCGATCATGAAGAAGGAGGACCCGACCTGGGTCTCCTACACGGAGGCCGCGGCGGCGCAGAAGCGGGTGGACACCGCGCACCAGGAAGCCATCCACCAGATGGAGAAGCTGGGACAGGCGTACGAGGCGGCGACGACCCAGCTCAACTCGCTCAAGATGCCCGATCTGCCAGGTACTCCCGATGACGGGCCGAAGGCGGTCGACGGAGGAACCGAGGTGCCGGTGGGGTCCGGTGGCGGACGCTACGGCTCCGGCGGAAGCAGCCGAGGTACCCGCAGCGGCAATACCGGCGGCAGCGGCTACAGCCCGCCCTCCGGTGGCGACAGGAGCGGTGGCGGTTCCGTGCCGCCGCGTCCGCCGGTGCTGGTGACGCCCGGGCCGACCCCGCCCGGGAAGGTCACGCCGACTCCGCCGCGGCACGGCACTCCGGTGCCGCTGCCGGGTGACCCGAACACGCCGGGACCGGTGCCGACGGGACCGACGCACCCCGGGGACCGTCCCGGCACCGGGCTGGACAGCCTGCCGACGGTGCCGACCCTGCCCGGCCCGACCGGGCCGGGGACTCCCGGGGGCGGTCCCGCACCGATGTACCCCCAGGGCGGCGGCCCCGGGCACCCGGGTACGCCCGGTGGCGGTCCCGGCGGGTTCCCCGGCGGGGGGCCGATCCCGTTCGGCGGGACCGGTCCGTTCACCGGTGGGACCACTCCGCTGAAGAGCGGCGGAGGCTCGGTGCCGCCGGGCCGGACCGGCACCGTCGGGGGCGGCCTGCCGACGAAGAACGGCGGTCCGGGCGCGAGCAACGGCGGCACGGTCTTCGGAGCGCGCGAGGCCCAGGGCCGGTCCGGCGGGTCCGGTGCCGGCGGTTTCGGCGGTCCGGGTGGCGGCATGCACCAGGGCGGCGGCCACGGTGGTGGCGCTGTCGGCGGTGCGCGCGGCCGGGGCTACAGCTCGACCGGCGGTGGCGTGATCGGCGGGGCGAAGGGGCCGGTGGCCGCCGGGGAGTTCACCCCGGGCGGCAGCGGCCTGCGCAACCGGGCGGCAGCAGCAGGTGCGGCGGCTGCCGAGGGCGCGGCGCGGCCGGGCCAGAACGGGATGATGGCCCCGGGCATGGCGGGCGGTGCGGGTGAGCGGCGCGAGCGCGACCGCCGCAACCGGGCCGACTACCTGCACGAGGACGAGGAGACCTGGACCAGCGGTACTCCGAAGAGCAACCCGGGCGTGATTGAGTAGTCCGGAACGACTGCCCGGCCACTGGGACTCCCGGTGGCCGGGCAGTCCTGCGCGGGGCGCGGTCCTGGCTCGATGGGGAAAGTGACGAGGGAGCAGCGATGCGGCGGATGAACGTAGGGGTGCGGGGATTCGCCGCAGCGATGGCGGCGGCCGGGATCGTGGCCGGGCCGACTGTGGGCCCGGCGGCCGCCGTGGACTCGATCCGCGATCAGCAGTGGCACCTGGACACCATGAAGGCGCCCGAGATCTGGCAGGCGAGCAAGGGGCAGGGGGTCACGGTGGCGGTGGTCGACGGAGGCTTCCGGCTCGATCATCCGGATCTCGTCGGTCAGCTGCTGCCGGGCAAGGACCTGAGCGGACTGCCCGGTGGGATCGGTGTGGACAAGAGCGGTCACGGCACAGGCATCGCCGGTCTGATCGCGGGATCCGGCAAGGGCCTCGGGGGGAAGGGCGCGTACGGCCTGGCACCGGACGCCAAGGTGCTCCCGATCAAGATCAACATCAACGACGACCCGGCACAGCCGATCGACGCATCCGGCTACCTCAAGCAGGTGAGCCAGGGAATCACGTATGCGGCGGACCAGGGGGCGAAGGTCATCAATGTCTCCTCGGTCGCCGGTTCCTCCGGGGTTTCCGCGGGGGACGTCGCAGAGCTCGAGAAATCCGTGAAGTATGCCAACGGGAAGGGGGCGCTGGTTGTCGCGGGTGCCGGAAACAGTGGACAAGAGGGAAATCCCGCCCTCTATCCCGCCGCGTTGCCGAGCATTGTCGCGGTAGCTGCGGCCGACCGGGCGGGAACGGCCACCGACGAGTCCGAGCACGGCCCGCAGATCGACATCGCGGCTCCCGGAGTGGACATCTACACGTCGTGTGTCGCCGAGTCCGGCTACTGCAAGAAGCACGGGACCTCCGATGCGACCGCGCTCGTCTCGGCATCGGCGGCGCTGCTCTGGGCGGTTCACCCCGATTGGGCTCCGAATCAGATCATCCGGGTGCTGATCGGAACTGCCGGGAAGCCCAAGGACGGGTCGAGCCGAACGGATTTCATCGGCTACGGAATCGTCCGTCCTCGGGTCGCGCTGCAGACGCCGGGGGACCCGGGCTCCGCCGATGTGAGTCCGCTGGTCGAGCCCTCGGCCAGCGCGACATCCGTGGAGCCGTCCACACCCACCGCCGCCTCCCAGAGCCCGGAGGCGCAGCCCGCCCCCACCCCGCCGCCCCCGGCGTCCGCCGCCCCCGCGGCCGAGCCGAAGGACGACGGCTCGTCCCCGGCGCTGGTGGCCGCGGTGGTCGGCGGGTTGCTGCTGGTGGCCGGAGCGGCCGTGGTGGTCGTACGGCGGAGGGGCGGCCGGTCCGCCCGTTGAGCGGGCGGCGCCGGGGGGCGTGGGGTCCGGGGCGGGGCGCGGGTGTCACCCGGGTGGGCGCTGTCGGGGGTGGGGCGTCCTCGTCAGGGTTGGGGGTATGGGTGCGACGGGGCAGATGCGGCGGGCCGCTGCGGCGGCGCTGATCGGTACGGCGATCGAGTTCTACGACTTCTTCATCTACGGCACGGCGGCGGCGCTCGTCTTCGGGGAGGTGTTCTTCCCCGAACTGGGCACGGTCGGCGCGTTGTTGGCGGCGTTCTCGGTGTACGCGGTGGCGTTCCTGGCGCGGCCGCTGGGGGCGGTGGTGTTCGGGCACTTCGGGGACCGGCTGGGGCGGAAGACCACCCTGGTGGTGTCGCTGCTGCTGATGGGGCTGTCCACGGCGGTGGTGGGGGTGTTGCCGGGGTACGCGGCGTGGGGGTGGTGGGCGCCGGTGGTGCTGGTGGTGCTACGGGTGTGTCAGGGGGTGGGACTGGGCGGGGAGTGGGGCGGTGCGGCACTGCTGGTGGCGGAGAACGCGCCGGCCGGGCGGCGGGGGCGGTACGGGGCGTATCTGCAGTTGGGGCCGACGACCGGGTTCGTGCTGGCGAACGGGATCTTCCTGGTGCTCCAACTGTGGCTGGACGAGGCGGCGTTCAGGTCCTGGGGCTGGCGGGTGCCGTTCCTGGCCTCGCTGGGCCTGGTGGCGGTGGGGCTGTTCGTGCGGCTGCGGCTGGAGGAGACGCCGCTGTTCCGGGGCGAGCCGCGGACGGGGGCCGAGCGGGCGCCGGTGGTGGAGGTGCTGCGGGGGCACTGGCGGACGGTGCTGGCGGGCTGCGGCGCGATCACCGTGGGGTACGCGCTGTTCTACCTGACCACGACGTACTCGCTGGCCTACGCGACGACGGGGCTGGGGGTGCCGAGCACGGTGGTGCTGTCGATGCTGCTGGCCGGCGCGGTGGGGAAGGGCGTGACGGTGTGGCTGAGCGCGAGGCGCAGTGACGCCTGGGGGCGCCGGCGGACGCTGCAGGGGGCGACGGGGCTGGCGGTGGTGTGGTCGCTGGTGCTGTTCCCGCTGCTGGAGACGGAGCGGCGCGGGCTGATGTTCCTCTCGCTGGCGGGGGCGATGGTGGTACTGGGCTGTCTGCTGGGACCGTTGGCGGCGTTCCTGCCGGAGCTGTTCCCGACCCGGGTGCGGTACACGGGGGCGGCGCTGACCTACAACCTGGGCGGGGTGGTGGGCGGGGCGACCACCCCGCTGATCGCGACCAGGCTGACCGGGACGTACGGGACGGCGGAGCCGGTGGGCTGGTACCTGGCGGGGTGCGGGGTGGTGGCGCTGCTGTGCCTGCGGCTGCTGCCGGAGACCGGCGGAAGGGACCTCTCGGCGGTGTCCGGGCCGGCCGTCCGGGCTGCCGGGACCGATTTCCCATTCCGCCCCCCTGCCGTGTAATGTCTTCCTTGTTCGAGCGAACGGGCGGAGCGGAAGCGAAGCCGGGGAGTTCGGACAGGCAACAGGCCCCTATAGCTCAGTCGGTAGAGCGTCTCCATGGTAAGGAGAAGGTCTGCGGTTCGATTCCGCATGGGGGCTCGGTCAGGACCCCCGCCATCGAGGCGGGGGTCCTTTTCGTTGTGCTCGTCCGCCGGTGGCGGTGAGACGGTCTGGCACGTCGGGTACGGAATGCGCTGTGATGGTGCGTCACCGGCCGCCCGCTCCCGCCGGGCGGGGCCGCGGGCGGGACGCCGACCTGGAGGGGTCTCATGGGTGTTCGCCTCGTGGTGGTCGACGACCACCGGTTGTTGGCCGAGGCGCTGGCCACCGCGCTCCAGCTGCGGGGCCACCGGGTGCTCGCGGTGGGGTCGCCGGCCGCGTCGGCGGCCGATCTGGTGGCGGGTCGGCGTCCGGAGGTGTGCCTGCTGGGGGTGGCCGCGCCGGCCGACCCGGGGGCGTTCGACGGCTTGCGCAGGATCCGCCGGGAGCGGCCCGAGGTGGCTGTCATCGTGCTCGGTCCGGTCGGTGAACTCCGGGGCGTGGCGGGCGCGTTCGCGTCCGGTGCGGCCGGGTACGTGCCGAGCGACGAGCGGATCGAGGTGGTCGAGCGGGCGATCGCGCGGGCCCGGGCCGGTGAGGCGGCGGTCACGGTGGAGGTGCTGCGCGGCGCGTTCGACCAGTTGCTGAGACCGGCGGCGGAGCCGGACGACGAGGCGGTCCGGCTGCTGCGGCTGCTCACCCGGCGCGAGGTGCAGGTGCTGGCGCGGATCGCGGACGGCGAGGACACCGCGGCGATCGCGGCGGGGATGCGGATCGCCGCCAGCACGGCCCGCACGCACGTCCAGCGGGTGCTGATGAAGCTCGGTGCCCGGACCCGGTTGGAGGCGGCGGCGGTGGCGGCGCGGACCGGTCTGCTGGACCGGATGGCGCGCGGTTGACGGACGGCCGTCCGAGTGGTCCGAGCACCCCCGGTGGGCAGGGAGAATGGGCCACAGTCGTACGAACGTCCCCGATGGTCCGCCGACCGCGGACCATCGCCCGCTGGAGGTCGCATCATGAGTAAGTACCTGGTCACGGGTGGCGCCGGCTATGTCGGCAGCGTGGTCGCCGCCCACCTGCTGGAGGCGGGGCACCGGGTGACCGTCCTGGACGACCTCTCGACCGGCTTCCGGGAGGGCGTGCCGGCCGGGGCCGAGTTCGTCGAGGGGCGGATCCAGGAGGCCGGCAAGGTCCTCGACGGCTCCTTCGACGGCGTGCTGCACTTCGCGGCCTCCTCCCAGGTCGGCGAGTCGGTCGTGGACCCGGAGAAGTACTGGCGCAACAACGTGGCGGGCTCGCTGGAGCTGATCTCCGCGATGCGCGCCGCGGGCGTGCGCAAGCTGGTGTTCTCCTCCACCGCCGCTACCTACGGCGAGCCGGAGTCGGTCCCGATCGCCGAGACCGCCCGCACCGCGCCCACCAACACCTACGGCGCCACCAAGCTGGCCGTGGACCACCTGATCACCAGCGAGGCCGTCGCCCACGGCCTGGCCGCCGTCTCGCTGCGCTACTTCAACGTGGCGGGCGCGTACGGCGCGTACGGCGAGCGGCACGACCCGGAGTCGCACCTGATCCCGCTGGTCTTCCAGGCCGCGCTCGGGCAGCGCGAGCACATCGCGGTGTACGGCGACGACTACCCGACCCCGGACGGCACCTGCATCCGCGACTACATCCACGTCGCGGACCTCGCCGACGCGCACCTGCTGGCGCTCGACGCCGCGAAGCCGGGCGAGCACCTGATCTGCAACCTGGGCAACGGCAGCGGCTTCTCGGTCCACGAGGTGATCGAGTCGGTCAAGCGGGTCACCGGCCGGGAGATCCCGGTGGTGGTCTCCGGCCGTCGCGCCGGCGACCCGGCGGTCCTGGTGGCCTCCGCCGAGCGTGCCCACCAGGCCCTCGGCTGGACCCCGCGCCGCCCGAACCTGGACGACATCGTCGCCGACGCCTGGAAGTTCACCCTGGAGAAGAACGCCGGCTGAGGCGCGGGCCGGGGCCTGCCCCGGCCCGGCGGACGACCGGGCGCCGCTCCCTCCCGTACGGCGAGGGGCGGCGCTCCGGCGTTCCCGGCGCGGCTCCGGGTGCGTTCCGGGCGTGGCGGCGCGGCTCCTGGCGCGTTCCGGGCGCGGCTCCCACCGGGGTTCCCGGAGTCGGCGGAGCGGGCGGGACATCGCGCCGGGAGGCCGCATCTGGGCACCAAGTCACGCCAATTTCGCACCTCCTGACGAAACTTCACCAAATCCCCACCGAGCCCGCGCCCACCCCGTACGCTGATTCCGGTACCGGTGGGGGTCGGCACCTCGGCCCTTCCGGGCACCCGGGAGGTGAGCGGCGCAGGAGCGCCCGGACGGCGGCGGCGGGACCGGCGCGCCGTCCCGGACGCGGGCCGGAGCTGAGCAGGGGGGAAGTGACGATGGGGCGGATCCGCGTCCTGGTGGTCGACGACCACCGGATCTTCGCCGAGGCGCTGGCCGCGGCACTCGCCGCCGAGCCCGATGTCGAGGTCGGTGCGGCGGGCAGCGCGGCCGCCGCGGAGCGGGCGCTGGAGCGTGCCGCCGCCGAGGGCCGGGTGTTCGACGTGGTCCTCGTCGACGCCGACCTCGGGGTGGCGGAGGCCGCGGCCGCCCGCAAGCCGCGCCAGGCGGGCGCCGAACCGCCCGACGCCGTCCGCCGCCGACCGCCGGCGGCGGTGCCCCCGCCCCGTCGGCCGGCGGTGGCCCAGGCCGTCGGACCGCCCGCGACGGCCGTCCCTCCCGGGGCCGCGGGTCCGCCCGGGGCCGTCGTCCGCCATCCGGCCGACCGTCGCCCGGCCGCTCACCCGGCCGGGCCGCTCACGGCGGAACCGCATCCGACGGCGCCGGTGATCCCGGTGGCCGCCCCGGCGGTCCCGGCGGCCGTCCCGGCCGCCGGCCAGATTCCCGACGGCATCACCCTGCTGGCCCGGATCCGCCGCCACCATCCCGGCCTGCGGGCGATCGTCCTGGCCACCGCCGACGACCCGCACCGGGCCGCCCGCGCCCTGCACGCGGGCGCCACCGGCTGGGTGGCCAAGGAGAGTTCGCTGGCCCGGCTGCTGGCGGTGATCCGGGGGGTCCTGCGGGACGAGACCCATCTGCCGCCCGCGCTGCTGACCGGCGTGATCCGCGAACTCACCACCGCCCGCCGGGACCGCACCGAGAGCGAACGGCTGGTCGACACCCTCACCCCGCGGGAGAAGCAGATCCTGCGCTGCATGGTCGCGGGCCTCGGCCGGCAGGCCGTCGCCGAGCGGCTCTACCTCTCCCCGCACACCGTTCGTACGCACATGCAGAACGTCCTCGGCAAGCTCGGGGTGCACTCCACCCTGGCCGCCGTCGCGGTGGCCCGCCGGGCGGGCGTCAGCCCGTCCGAGCTCGCGGCTCCCGCTGTTCCGCCGTCCGTCGCCACGACCACCTCTCCCGGCCCCGGCTGATCCGTCCGTCCGTCACCCCAGCACCACCGGTTCGGCTCCGTCAGGTCAGGGAATTCCGGAGGACAGATGTCGCCGCACAGTACTTCCGCACGCCCGCACCCGACGCCGCACGGCGCCGACGGGGGCCCGGACAAGAACGCGAACGCAACCGCGGGTGTCCCGGGCGGCGGCCCGGAGTCGCCGGAGGGCGCGCCGGGGCCGTCGGCCGTCGGCCGCGCCGCGCCGCCCAAGGGGATGCGCACCCTGGTGGTCGGCGCCGGGGCGGCCGGGACCGCGCTGGTGCGCGACCTCGGCCGCGCCCCGGAGTTCGGCCTCGACCCGATCGGCCTGCTGGACGACGACCCGGCCAAGGCCGGGCAGTCGGTGGACACCGTGCCGGTCCTCGGCACGCTCGCCGATCTGACCGCGCTCGCGGTCGAGCACCGCGCCCAGGTCGTGGCACTGGCGATCCCCGGGCTCGCCCCGCAGCGGGTCCGGGCGCTGGCCACCGCGGCCGCGGCGGCCGGGGCGGCCGTCCGCTACCTGCCCTCCTTCCTCGCCGCGCTGCGCCGCGAGGTGGTCGGTTCGGACATGCGCAGCCTGGACGTCAACCGGCTGATCGGCCGGCACGAGGTGCATGTGGTCTCCGCCGACGTCCGGGACGTGATCGAGGGCCGACGGGTGCTGGTGACCGGCGCGGGCGGCTCGATCGGCAGCGAACTCTGCCGCCAGGTGCACGCGTTCAACCCGAGCGCGCTCTACATGCTGGACCACGACGAGTCCAATCTGCACCGGCTCCAGCTGGAGATCTGGGGCGAGGCGCTGCTCACCGACGACTCGCTGGTGATCGCCGACATCCGGGACCGGCCGCGGATCCAGCAGATCTTCCGGGACCTGGAGCCCGAGGTGGTCTTCCACGCCGCGGCCCACAAGCACCTGCCGCTGCTGGAGCGCCACCCCAGCGAGGCGGTGAAGTCCAATGTGCTCGGCACCGACCACCTGGTGGAGGCGGCGCTGGCCACCGGCGTCGAGCGGTTCGTGCTGATCTCCACCGACAAGGCGGCCGATCCGACCTCGGTGCTCGGCGCCAGCAAGCGGCTGGCCGAGCTGATCGTCCAGGCCAATGCCAGGGACGCCCGCAACCTGGGCACCGGGGTGTTCTCCGCCGTGCGGTTCGGCAATGTGCTGGGTTCGCGCGGATCGCTGCTCTCGGTCCTGGCCGAACAGCTGCGCAGCGGCGGGCCGGTGACCGTCACCCACCCCGACGTCACCCGGTTCTTCATGACCATCGAGGAGGCGGTCGGCCTGGTGCTGGAGTCGGGCCGGATGGCGCGCGGCGGCGAGGTGTTCGTGCTGGACATGGGCGAGCCGGTGCGGATCGTCGACCTGGTGCACAACTTCGCCGAGCAGGTGCAGCTGGCCCGGGACGAGGTGGAGATCCGCTACACCGGGCTGCGGGCCGGGGAGAAGCTCAACGAGGCGCTGTTCTCGGAGGACGAGGAGCGGCTGGCGACCGAGCACGCCCGGATCTACGCCACCGTCGCGGACACCGCGGGCGGGCCGGAGGACCTGGCCGGCGGGCTGACCGGGCTGTACGGGGCGGCGGCGGTGAACAGCGACGACGAGGTGCGCCGCCGGCTGGCCGAGCTGCTGCCGGGCTACCGCACGCCGGAGCCCGCGCCCGCCCCGGTGCCGGCGCTCAGCACGCCCTATCCGGACGGTTTCTGACCGGCCGGGCGTCCGGCCGTACGGGGCCCGACCCGACGCCGTCCGGGCGGGACGGGGCGGCTCAGGGGATGTTGTCGAAGGGTGCGACCAGCTGCCGGAGCAGTCCGGCGAGCTCGCCCTGCTGGGTGGAGGTCAGCTGGGCGAGCAGTTCGCGCTCGTGGGCGAGCAGCCCGGCGAGGGCCTGGTCGGCGCGGTCGCGCCCGTCGTCGGTGAGCCGGACCAGGACGCCGCGCCGGTCGTCGGGGTCGGGCAGCCGCTTGACCAGGCCCTTGCCGGTGAGCCGGTCGATCCGGTTGGTCATGGTGCCGGAGGTGACCAGGGTCTGGGTGAGCAGCTGGCCGGGGGAGAGCTGGTACGGGGAGCCGGCCCGGCGCAGGGCGGTCAGGACGTCGAACTCCCAGGGCTCCAGCCCGTGCTCGGCGAAAGCGGTGCGGCGGGCGCGGTCGAGGTGGCGGGCGAGCCGGCTGACCCGGCTGAGCACTTCGAGCGGTTCCACGTCGAGGTCGGGGCGCTCTCTGCGCCATGCCGCGACCAGTCGATCGACCTCGTCCTCCATGGCGATCAGTGTATCGGGGGTTGTGTCGATGTGAAGTCTCTTGACATCGAGAAATCCAGCCTGAAAGCTGGGGATATATCTTGATGTCGAGATACTTGCGAGGCCGATCATGAGCTCCCCCGTCTGGGACCCGCGCCAGTACCTGCGCTTCGCCGACGAACGGACCCGCCCGCTGCGCGATCTGCTCGCCCGCGTCCCCGCCCTCCCGCACGAACCGGCGGCCACCGTCCTGGACATCGGCTGCGGGCCCGGCAACTCCACCGCCGTCCTGCGCGAGCGCTGGCCCGGGGCCCGGATCACCGGGATCGACAACTCCGCCGAGATGCTCGACGCCGCCCGCGGCGGGGGCGAACCCGGCGCGGACTACCTGCTCGCCGACGCCGCCGACTACGACCCGGCCGGGGCGGCGCCCGACGCGATCGTCTCCAACGCGACGCTCCAGTGGATCCCCGGGCACCTCGGGCTGCTGCCGCGCTGGGCCGGGGCGCTCCGGGCCGGCGGGGTGGTCGCCTTCCAGGTGCCCGGCAACTTCGACGCGCCCAGCCATCTGCTCCTCGCCGAGCTGCGCCGGTCCCCCCGCTGGCGGGGTCTGCTCGGCGTGGACGCCGTCCGGGCCGGCGTCCACGAGCCCGGGGTCTACCTGGACGCGCTCACCCGGGCCGGCTGCGCCGCCGACGTCTGGGAGACCACCTACAGCACCCTGCTCACCGGGCCGGACCCGGTGCTGGAGTGGGTCAAGGGCACCGCCCTGCGCCCGGTCCTGACCCGGCTGACCGACGGGGCCGAACGGTCCGCGTTCCTCGCCGAGTACGGGGCGCTGCTGCGCGAGGCCTACCCGGCCGGGCCGCACGGCACGGTCTTCCCGTTCCGGCGGATCTTCGCCGTCGGGGTGAAGCGGGCCTGACCGTCGCGGCGGAGCGGGGCCGACTGCCGGGGGGCGAGGCCCGACCGCCGGGGCGGAGCGGGTCCGGCCCCGGGGGAGCGGGGCGGAGCGGGCCTGACCCCGGACGGTGTCCGGGGCGGGGCCTCAGGCCTTGCGGTCGCCGACCAGCTTGGGGTGCCGCTCCATCCCCTCCAGGCCGTGCCAGGCCAGGTTCACCAGATGGGCGGCCACCTCGGCCTTGTCCGGCTTGCGCACCTCCAGCCACCACTGGCCGGTCAGCGCGACCATGCCCACCAGCATCTGCGAGTACATCGGCGCCAGCCGCGCGTCGAAGCCCCGGGCCTTGAACTCCAGCCCGAGGATGTCCTCGACCTGGGTGGCGATGTCGCTGATCAGGGAGGCGAAGGTGCCCGTCGACTGGGCGACCGGGGAGTCCCGGACCAGGATCCGGAAGCCGTCCGTCGAGGTGTCGATGTAGTCCATCAGCGCGAACGCCGCCTGCTCGAGCAGCTCGCGCGAGTGCCCCCCGGTCAGCGCCCCCGTCACCATGTCCAGCAGCAGCTGCATCTCGCGGTCGACGACCACGGCGTACAGCCCCTCCTTGCCGCCGAAGTGCTCGTACACCACCGGCTTGGACACCCCGGCCCGCTCGGCGATCTCCTCCACCGAGGTGCCGTCGTAGCCTCGCTCGGCGAACACCGTGCGCCCGATCTCCAGCAGCTGCTCCCGGCGCTGCTTGCCGGTCATCCGCACCCGGCCGCCCCGCCGGCGCGGTGCCGACGCAGCGCCGTCCGCCCCGGCGGTGGCACGCGGACGGTTCTGCGCCTGGCCGGGCGCGGCGTCCGTCCGCGTGCTCTGGTGGCCGCCTGTGCTGTCTGCGCTGCTCCCGTTCACCCCTACATCATGCTGCAGGTGCGCCCTCATGCGGCGCGGCGGGCGGCGATCCGCTGCGCGTCCGGCCAGCGGACGTCCCGGACCCAGCCCGCCAGCTCGAACCAGCGGATCAGCCGGGCCGAGGAGTCGATCTGACCGCGCAGGACGCCGTGCCGGGCCGAGGTGGGGTCGGCGTGGTGCAGGTTGTGCCAGGACTCGCCGCAGGAGAGCACGGCCAGCCACCAGACGTTCCCGGAGCGGTCCCGGGAGCGGAACGGCCGGCTGCCGAGCGCGTGGCAGATCGAGTTGATCGACCAGGTGACGTGGTGCAGCAGCGCCACCCGGACCAGCGAACCCCAGAAGAAGGCGGACAGCGCCCCCTGCCAGGAGAGCGTGACCAGCCCGCCGACCAGCGGCGGCAGCAGCATCGACACGGTGGTCCAGAGCCAGAACAGCCGGGAGATCCGCCTTATGGCCGGGTCGGCGATCAGGTCGGGCGCGTACTTGAGCTGCGGGGTCTGCTCCTCGTCGAAGAGCCAGCCCATGTGCGCCCACCACAGGCCCTTGAGCAGGGCGGGGACGGTCTCGCCGTAGCGCCAGGGCGAGTGCGGGTCGCCGTCCTTGTCGCTGAACCGGTGGTGCTTGCGGTGGTCCGCCACCCAGCGCACCAGCGGGCCCTCGATCGCCAGCGAGCCGGCCACCGCGAGGGCGAGCCGCACCGGCCGGTTGGCCTTGAAGGCGCCGTGGGTGAAGTAGCGGTGGTAGCCGACGGTGATGCCGTGGCAGGTGAGGAAGTACATGACGGTGGCGATCGCGAGATCGGTCCAGCCGAGGCCCCACCCCCAGGCCACCGGGACGGCGGCGACCAGGGCGGCGAAGGGAACGGCGATGAACAGCCCCAGCGCGATCCGCTCGGCGGCGCCCTGCCGCTCCCCGCCACGGGTGGCGGAGAGCAGCTGCGGGTCGGTGCCGTCGGCCGGGGCGCTCGCGGCGTCGGCGGGTGCGGCCGGGGCCGGTACGGAGTGGTCGGGAGTGTCGGGTCCGGGAGGTGAGGTGTCGAGGGGGCGCGCGGAATCGGCGTGCGCCTCGCCGGCCTGGATGGTCATGGGCGTCCCTTGAAGGGGGGAGAGGACGGAGGCTACGTATGCGTAACCTACGGAATCGTAGGTTGCTCGCCGCCATCGAGGGAATACGCCGCCGGGCGGCGCTTGAGTGAATTCACCCGACTGGATGGATGACCGGCCGCGGGCGGGAGGCCCCCCGGGGGAGAGCCGTGAGGAGGTAGATGTGACGGCCCATACCCCGTAGTCTTGGCGCAGCGCGCCCCCCGGTGACGGGAGCGGACGCGCCGGTCCCGGATCGTCTAAGGGCAGGACAGCTGGTTTTGGTCCAGCTTATGGGGGTTCGAATCCTCCTCCGGGAGCCATCTGCGGGCCGGTCGGCCCGGCCCGGTTCGTGGCGGCTCCGTGACGACTCCCGGGGCCGGGAGGCCGGACATTCTCCGCGCACTATCCTCGAAGCCGCCGGGTCGCCGACGTGCGGGTCCCGTCCCCGGCTGCTCTGCCCTCCCCGTGTAACCGAATGAGGAGCCTCCCCCCGTGAGTGCCAATTCGCCTGCCGCCGTTGTCGTGCTCGCCGCCGGTGGCGGGACCAGGATGAAGTCGAACCGTCTGCCGAAGGTGCTGCACGAGGTGTGCGGGCGCTCGCTGGTCGGCCACGCGGTCGCGGCGGCGGAGGAACTGACGCCCGGGCAGCTGGTCGTGGTGATCGGGCACATGCGGGAGAAGGTGGCCGAGCACCTGTCGGCGCATCACCCGGGTGCCCGTGCCGTGGTGCAGGCCGAGCAGAACGGCACCGGCCACGCCGTGCGCACCGCCCTGGAGGCGCTGGCGGCCGACGGGATCGAGCTCGACGGCACCGTGATCGTCACCACCGGGGACGCCCCGCTGCTGACCGGCGGGACGTTGCGCGCGCTGGCCGGGGCGCACGCCGAGCAGGGCAACGGCGTCACCGTGCTCACCGCCGTGGTGCCGGAGCCGTTCGGCTACGGGCGGATCCTGCGCGACGAGGCGGACGGCGCGGTCGCCGCGATCGTCGAGGAGAAGGACGCCTCGGACGCCCAGCGGGCGATCGACGAGATCAACTCCGGGGTCTTCGCCTTCGACGCCAAGCTGCTGGTGGGCGCGCTCGCCGAGGTCACCACGGACAACGCGCAGGGCGAGGAGTACCTGACCGACACCCTGGAGATCCTGCGCCGGGCCGGCCACCGGGTGGGCGCCGTGGTCGCCGCGGACTACCGGGACATCCTGGGCATCAACGACCGGGTCCAGCTGGCGCACGCCCGCCGGCTGCTGAACGACCGGCTGCTGGAGCGGGCGATGCGGGCCGGCGTGACCGTGGTGGACCCGGCGACCACCTGGTTCGACGTCCAGGTCTCCTACGAGCCGGACGCGGTGGTGCTGCCCAACACCCAGCTGCAGGGCACGACCCACCTGGGCGAGGGCTGCGAGGTGGGCCCGAACTCCACTCTCAAGGACACCCGGATCGGCGCCGGCGCCCGTGTGAGCAACACCACCGCGGACGGGGCCGAGGTCGGCGAGCTCGCCACCGCCGGCCCCTACGCCTACCTGCGCCCGGGCGCCCGGCTGGCCCGCAAGGCCAAGGTCGGCACCTATGTCGAGGTGAAGAACTCGGAGCTCGGCGAGGGCGCCAAGGTCCCGCACCTCTCCTACATCGGCGACGCCACCATCGGCGAGGGCACCAACGTCGGCGCGGCCTCGGTCACCGTCAACTACGACGGCGTCAACAAGCACCGCACGGTGATCGGCGCGCACTGCCGGACCGGCTCCGACAACATGTTCATCGCCCCGGTGACCATCGGCGACGGCGCCTACACCGCGGCCGGTTCGGTGATCACGAACGACGTGCCGGCCGGCGGCCTCGGGGTCGGCCGGGCGCAGCAGCGGAACATCCCCGGCTGGGTGGAGCGCAAGCGCCCCGGCACCACGTCGGCGCAGGCCGCGGCGGCCGCCGCGGAGGTCGTGCCGGAGGTCTGAGCGGGCGGGCGGTGGGCCGGCGGACGGTCCCGGGGCGGACGGTTCGGGCGCGGGCGCGTAACCTTGGGGTCATACGTGCGCCATAGGGCTTACCGCCCGTGTCCCGGCGTACCGACCATTCCCCCGACCCCACTCGCCGGCTGGCGGAAGCCTGCCCGCGGTGCGGACGGGACCGGTGTCAGCAACGCGAGGAGACGGTGGCAGTGAGCGGGATCACGACGTCGGGCGAGAAGAAACTGAAGCTCTTCTCCGGCCGTGCCCACCCGGAGCTGGCGAGGGAGGTGGCCGCGTCGCTGGGGACCGAACTGGTTCCGACCAAGGCCCTGGACTTCGCCAACGGTGAGATCTACGTCCGCTTCCTGGAGTCGGCGCGCGGCGCCGACTGCTTCGTGATGCAGAGTCACACGGCTCCGATCAACCAGTGGATCATGGAGCAGTTGATCATGATCGATGCTCTGAAGCGGGCCTCCGCCCGGAGCATCACCGCGATCCTGCCGTTCTACGGGTACGCCCGTCAGGACAAGAAGCACCTGGGCCGCGAGCCCATCTCGGCCCGGCTGGTGGCCGACCTGCTGCGCCAGGCCGGGGCCGACCGGCTGATGGCCGTGGACCTGCACACCGCGCAGATCCAGGGCTTCTTCGAGGGCCCGGTGGACCACCTGTTCGCGCTGCCGCTGCTGGCCGACTACGTGGGCGAGCGGGTCGACCGCTCCAAGCTCACCGTGGTCTCGCCGGACGCCGGCCGGGTGAAGGTGGCCGACCAGTGGTGCGACCGGCTGGACGCCCCGCTGGCGATCATCCACAAGCGCCGGGACATCACCCAGGCCAACACCATCCTGTCGGCCGAGGTCGTCGGTGACGTCCAGGACCGGGTCTGCGTCCTGGTGGACGACATGATCGACACCGCCGGCACCATCTGCGCCGCCGCCGACGCGCTGTTCGAGAACGGCGCCGCGGACGTCCTGGTCGCCGCCACCCACGGGGTGCTCTCCGGCCCGGCCGCGGACCGGCTGAAGAACTCCCGGGTCAGCGAGTTCGTGTTCACCAACACCCTGCCGACCCCGGCCTCGCTGCAGCTGGACAAGATCACCACGCTGTCGATCGCCCCGTCCATCGCGGCCGCGATCCGCGAGGTGTTCGAGGAGGGTTCGGTCACGAGCCTCTTCGAGGGCGTGCACTGATTCCGGGCGCCAGGGCGGCGCCCCCGGTCCCTCCGGGGCCGGGGGCGCCGCCGATTTCGCGAGAGGCCGCGGTAGCGGTTAGACTCGTGAAACTGCTCGGCGAGGGATGCCGTGTGCCCGCTTCGCGGGTGCCCGATCCGTGATCGACGCGCTGCCGGCTCCGGTCACCCGGGCTTCCGGCAGAGTCGTTGCGCCGCCGAGTGACCCCCGTTATGAGGGTGTGGTCCCGGCGGTTTTTCGCGTTGCCTGCACCCCCGCGCCAGCTTTTACGAGGAGTGCCGTCGTGTCCGAGATCCGCCTTGCCGCCGAGTCCCGCAACGAGTTCGGCAAGGGTGCCGCCCGTCGCGCCCGCCGCGCCGGCTTCGTCCCCGGTGTCGTCTACGGTCACGGCCACGCGCCGGTTCACCTGAACCTGCCCAGCCACGACCTGATGATGGCCCTGAAGACCCCGAACGCCCTGCTGGTCGTGCCGATCGACGGCAAGGACGAGTACGTGCTGCCGAAGGCCGTCCAGCGCGAGGCCATCAAGCGCACCATCGAGCACGTCGACCTCCTGCTGGTGAAGCGCGGCGAGAAGGTCACCGTCGAGATCCCGGTCCACACCGAGGGCGAGCTGGCCCCGGGCGGCAACCTGCTGGAGCACGTCCTGCAGGCCCTCCCGATCGAGGCCGAGGCCACCCACCTGCCCGAGGCCGTCACCGTCTCGGTCGAGGGCCTGGAGGCCGGTGCCGCCATCCACGCCAAGGACATCGTCCTGCCGGCCGGCGTCACCCTGGCCGTCGACGCCGACGCCGTCGTGCTGCAGGTCATCGCCGCCCAGGCCGCCCCGGTCGAGGACGAGGCCGCCGAGGCCGAGGCCGGCGCCGAGGCCTGAGCCTCCCGCACAGCCTGACACCGCTGCCCCGGCCGCTCCTCTGGAGCGGCCGGGGCAGCGGCGTGTCCGGGATGATGACGATGGACATGACCACGAGGAGCGGTGGCCCGGTGTGCGGGCGCGGCGAGCGGACGGTCGAGAGGCGCGCGCGGGCGGATGCCCTCGCCGAGCGGAGCGGGACGGGCACATGAGCGACGAGACGTACGAAGGCCCCTGGCTGGTGGTGGGTCTGGGCAACCCCGGGGAGCAGTACGCCCGGAACCGGCACAACATCGGCTTCATGGTGGTCGACCTGCTGGCCGAGCGGATGGGCGCCAGGTTCAAGGCCCACAAGAGCCGGGCCCAGGTCGCCGAGGGACGACTGGCGGGCCGACGGGTGGTGCTGGCCAAGCCGATGTCGTTCATGAACCTCTCGGGCGGCCCGGTCACCGCGCTGCGCGACTTCTACAAGGTGCCGGCCTCCGCGCTGGTCGCCGTCCACGACGAGCTGGACATCGACTACGCGGCCCTGCGGCTGAAGACCGGCGGCGGTGACAACGGCCACAACGGGCTGAAGTCGATCACCAAGTCGCTCGGCCCCGACTACCACCGGGTGCGGTGCGGGATCGGCCGGCCGCCGGGCCGGATGGAGGTCGCCGACTTCGTGCTCAAGGACTTCTCCAGCACCGAGCGCAAGGAGCTGGACTGGTTCGTGGACCGCTCGGCCGACGCGGTGGAGGCCCTGCTCACCGAGGGGCTGGAGCGGGCCCAGTCCACGTACAACTCCTGATCCACCGTCAAGGATGCGTGCGCCGGGGGGCGGGTGGCGGTCCGGCCGCACAACAGTCGTGCAACTTCTGGCCGTCCAAACCTGAACAGGTGTGAGAATCCGGGACGCATCGGATAGCGTGCGGAACAGTACGCGAACGGGGTCTGGGGAGTTCTCGATGCGGAGTTTGCGGCCGGTCCGGCGGTTTCGGCGGATCCGGGTGGTACGGCTGAGGAAGCTCGGACGGCGGGTGGGCAAGGCCGGTGCGCTGGGCACCGCGGGCGCGCTCGGCGCCGCCGGGGTGCTGCTGGGCGGGGCCGGTCCGGCCCACGCCGACCCGGTGTCCGAACCCGGACCGGGTGTGGTGTCCCCGGAGCCGGTCTCGGCGCAGCTCGACCTCGATCTCGATCTCGGCCCCGTGCTCGGCGGCCCGGTCGGCGGTGACGCGGGCCTGCTGGCCGTCGGCGGCGGGCTGGTCGTGGCGGCGGGCGGTGCGGCCCTGTGGATCCGGCGCCACCGTGCGGGAGACGCCGGGGAGTAGCGCACCGGGGCGCGGGGAGCCGGAAGCGGGACACGGTCCGCGGGGGCCGGGAGCCGGGACGACCGGATCCCGGCCCCCGCGGCATTTTCCGCGCGGCGTGTCACCCGTTTCCGCCCCGCCGTGCGTCCTGTTGGCATGAAGCGGGAATCGATGCGGTCGGGGGGCCTTGCCGAGGGCACCCGGCAGGACGCGTTCGACGAGTTCGTCTCGGCGCGGTACCAGGCCCTGCTCCGCGGCGCGTTCCTGATCACCGGGGACGTCCACGACGCCCGGGACCTGCTGCACGACGCCCTGTCCCGGGTGTACGTGCGGCGCGGGGCGATCCGCGACCCGGGCGCGGCCGAGGGCTACGTCCGCCGGACGATGGTCCGCACCCATGTGTCGCGCTGGCGGCGGACCCGACGGGAAGTGCTGACACCCCTGCTGCCGGACGCCCCGGCGGCCGCGGTGGACCCGCGGGACGAGGAACTCGAGTCCGCGTTGCGGTCGCTGCCGCCCCGTCAGCGCGCGGCGGTGGTGCTCCGGTACTACGCCGACCTGTCGGTGGCCCAGGTGGCCGAGGAGCTCGGCTGCTCCCCGGCGACGGCCAAGACGCATCTGGCTCGGGCGATGAGGACGCTCCGGCAGGAGCTGGCACCGGTGAGGGAGATGGTGGGTCATGACGGCCGATGACACGGGCAGGGAACCGGACGCCGGGGAGCGGTCGGGACGGGACGGGTCGGAACGGGACCGGTTCGAGCACGAGCTGGTCGTCCGGCTCGGGGCACGGGCGGGCGGTGTGGGCGGCCCGGACGGCGGCCCGCCGCTGGCCGAGGTGCGGCGGGCCGGACGGCGCCGGGCCCGGCGCCGGCTGGTGGTGCGGTCGGGGACGGCGGCCGCGGTGCTGGCCCTGGGCACCGGGATGGTGGCGCAGTTCGGCGGCCCGGCCGACGGCGCCGGGGCGGTGGGGCCGGTGGGGCTGCGGCCGACCGGCGGCGGTGCGACGGAGCCGGCGACGGGCGTCGTGTCGCCGTTCCCGTCCCGCCCGTCCCGGCTGCCCACCCTGCCGCCGACGTTCGGCTCGTCCTCGTCCTCGTCCTCGTCCTCGGGGCCGGACTACCGGGGGGTGCCGTCGATCTGTCCGGAGGGTCCGGCCTCGCTGCGGCTGCTCCGCTGGGCGGACATGACGACGACGCCCTCGAACTGGTCGCCGCCGCCTCCCCGGTCCACCCCGCCGACCAGGTCGCCGGACCCCTCGTCGAGCACCAGCGGGGGCCAGACCAACCGCCATGTGGTGGACGTGCAGTCCGAGATCAGGACGCTCATGGCGGCGGACTACCCGGACCAGTACTTCGGGACCTGCGTCGACCTCCTGACGAACGAGCTGTGGGTCCTGCGCGTCCCCGGGGGCGACCTCGACCAGAAGGTGCCGGCCGCCGTGCCGCACCTGGGTGTGGCCCTCCACTTCGCGGACGTGCCGGCCTCGCGCCGGCACTACCTGGAACTGACGACCCGGATCAAGGACACCGATCGGGACTACTGGGCGGCCAGGGGGGTGACCGTCCGGGAGGTCAGGATCTCCGAGGACGGCACCGGGGTGTCCGTGCTCACCGACCAGGCGGACGCCGCGCGGGCCGGGATGCTGGACCGGTACGGCGCCGAGGTCATCGAGGTACGGCCGGTCGGCTGACCGCCGGAACGGGACAGGGCCCCGCGGCGCGTGTGCACGCGCCGCGGGGCCCTGCGGTGTCCCGGGGGACCGGTCAGCCGGTGTTGCGCAGACCGGCGGCGATGCCGTTGACGGTCAGCAGCAGCGCGCGGGCGCGCAGCGGGTCCTCCTGGCGGCCGGTGGCGACCTCCTCGCGCTGCCGGCGCAGCAGCGCGACCTGGAGGTAGGAGATCGGGTCGAGGTAGGCGTCGCGGACCGCGAAGGTCTGCTTGAGCACCGGGTTGTGCTCCAGCAGCTCGCTCTCCCCGGTCAGCCGCAGCACCTCGCGCAGGGTGAGGTCGTGCTCGGCCTGGATCTGCTCGAAGACGTGCTGCAGCTCGGCGGGCACCAGCTGCTCGACGTAGTGGCGGGCGATCCGCAGGTCCGTCTTGGCCAGCGTCATCGCGACGTTGGAGAGGAAGTTGCGGAAGAAGTGCCACTGCCCGTACATCTCGTCCAGCACGTCGCCCAGGCCCGCCTCGCGGGCGGCGGCCAGGCCGGCGCCGACGCCGTACCAGCCGGGGACGATCTGGCGGGACTGGGTCCAGCCGAACACCCACGGGATGGCCCGCAGACCGTCCAGGCCGGCGCCCGAGTCGGGGCGGCGGGACGGGCGGGAGCCCAGGTGCAGCGAGGCGAGCTGGTCGACCGGGGTCGCGGCGAAGAAGTACTTCGGCAGGTCCTCCTGCTCGACCAGGGCCCGGTAGGAGGTGTGCGCGGCCTCGGAGACCCGGTCCATCGCGGCGTCCCAGCGGGCCAGCTCCTCGGGGGCCTGGCGCGGGGCGGTGTGCAGCGCGGAGGCGGCCAGTGTGGCGGAGATGGTGAGTTCGAGGTTCTCCCGGGCCAGCGAGGGCAGCAGGTACTTGTCGGAGATGACCTCGCCCTGCTCGGTCACCTTGATCTCGCCCTCCAGGGTGCCCCAGGGCTGGGCCAGGATGGCCTCGTGCGAGGGGCCGCCGCCGCGGCCGACGGTGCCGCCCCGGCCGTGGAAGAGCCGCAGCCGGATGCCGTACCGGTGGGCGACGTCGCGCAGTCGGCGCTGGGCGCGGTGGATCTCCCACTGGGAGGTGGTGATGCCGCCGAACTTGGAGGAGTCCGAGTAGCCGAGCATGACCTCCTGGACGTCGCCGCGCAGCGAGACGAGCAGCCGGTAGGAGGGGTCGGACAGCATCTCGTCGAGGATCCGGTCGGCCTGCTGGAGCTCGTCGGTGGTCTCCAGCAGCGGCACGATGCCGATCTTGGCGATCCCGGCGTGCAGGTCGATCAGGCCGGCCTCGCGGGCCAGCACGGTGGCGGCGAAGACGTCGTCGGCACCCTGGCACATCGAGATGATGTAGGACTCGACGATCTCGTCGCCGAACCGGTCGAAGCCCTCGCGGATGGTGGTGAAGACACCGAGGGTCTTGGCGCCGGCCGGGTCCAGCGGGGCCGGGGTGGGGGCGAGCGGGCGGCGCGAGCGCAGCTCCTTGGCGAGCAGCCGCTGGCGGTACTCGCGCGGCATGTCGGCGTAGCGCCAGGCCTCCTCGCCGAGCCGGTCGAAGAGCTGGCCGAGCGCGTGGTGGTGCGCCTCGGCGTGCTCGCGGACGTCCATGGTGGCGAGCTGCAGGCCGAACGCCTCGACGGTGCGGATGGCGCGGGCGAGCCGGCCGTCGGCGATCAGCCCGCCGCGGTGGGCGCGCAGCGAGTCCTGGATCAGCCGCAGGTCGGCGACGAGCTCGCGGGTGCCGAGGTAGTCGCGGCCCACGACGTGCGGGGTGCCGCCGGCCAGCCGCTCGCGGGTGTTCTCCAGCTTGAGCCGGATGCAGGTGGCCTTGAGCCGGTACGGCTCCTCGGCGTTCATCCGCTTGTAGCGGGGGCTCAGCTCGGGCAGCAGCGCGAGGTCGGCGTTGAGCGAGGCGAGCAGCTCGGGGGAGGCGCCGGCGAGCCGCTCCGAGGTGGAGAGGGTGCTGCGCAGGTCGTCGACGGCGGCGAGGGCGTCCTTGATGCCGTACTCGTGCTGGAGGTTGAGGACGTCCCAGGTGACCTGCGGGGTGACGTTGGGGTTGCCGTCGCGGTCGCCGCCGATCCAGGTGCCGAAGGTCAGCGGGCGGACGCCCTCGGGCAGCTCCAGGCCGACCCGGGCGAGCTCCTCCTGGAGCTCCTCCAGGACCTGCGGGACGGCGTCGCGGTAGAGCTCGTCCAGGTAGTAGACGGCGTTGCGGGCCTCGTCGGTGGGCTCGGGGCGGGCGATGCGCAGCTCGTCGGTCTGCCACAGCAGGTCGATCACCTCGGCGAGGCGGCGGTCGGCCTGGCGGCGGGCGGAGGAGGTGCGGGCCGGGTCGGCGTGGGAGAGGCCGGCGGCGAGTTCCTCTCGGTGGATGCGGTCGAGCAGCTCGCCGATCCGGCGGAGCTTGTTCAGGACGCTGCGGCGGGCGGCCTCGGTCGGGTGCGCGGTGAAGACCGGGCGGACGGCGAGGTGGGCCAGGGTGTCCCGGAGGTGCTTGGGGTCGGCCTCGGCCAGCTGGTCGGCGGTCTGCGCGAGCAGCGAGCCCTCGCGGGCGCGGCGGGTGGCGAACTCGCGGCCGCGGTGCACCTGCTCGGTGACGTTGGCGAGGTGGAAGTAGGTGGAGAAGGCCCGGACCAGCTTGGCAGCGGTGTCCAGGTCGATGTCGGAGAGCAGTTCGGCAGTGGCCTCGCCGTTGGTGCGGCTGAGCAGTCGGACCTGTTCGACCAGGCCGAGCAGCTGGGGGCCTTCCTGGCGGACCAGGGTCTCGCCGAGCAGGTCGCCGAGGCGACGGATGTCCGCGCGCAGCGCGGCGTTGTCGGCGTCGACGGGGGTCGGGCTGTCCGCCGGGCTGGGGACCGGAGCGGTCACGGCTGGCTCCCTCGGGGTGGTGGGGTGTTCGGCAACGGCTCATCGTCACAGGGCCGTCCCGCGTGTGGCGGGTGTGACGCGTGCGGACCGCGCTGTCCGACGCGACCAGCATAGGTGTCGGGAGGTGCGCTGTCCGCGAAGTGGCCGGATGGCGGACAGCCATGCCCCGGGACCGTATGTGGTCTGGACCACTTGCGGTCGGGGTGGGGGCGCCGGGAGGCGGCGGGGGGCGCGTTCCGGGGGCGGTCGGGCGGGGCGTCGGGGTGCCGCCGCGGGGCGTGTCCGGCCGCGACCCGGTGGGGGCGCGGCGGGGGCGCGCCGTAGTCTGTGGGGCATGAGCAAGTCGCCTGGGGAGCGCGCGCGGGGCCGGTCGTCCTTCTTGTGGTGGCCGAGGCGGCGCAGCGCCCTCCTGGACGCGGGACTCGCCGCGGTGGCGGCGCTGGAGTGCACGGCCAGCTCGGTCGTGTACATCGGCGGCCGGATCCACCTCAACCTGGTGGCCGAGATCGGGATCGCGCTGTTCGGGGCGATGGTGGGCGCCAGCCTGGTGGTCCGCCGGCGCTGGCCCGCGGTGCCGGTGGTGGTGGCGCTGATCGTGATGCCCGGGGTGCCCGGCATGGTGCTGCTGCTGGTGGCGCTGTACACACTGGCCGCGACCTGGGAGTGGCCCTCGCGCCGCCGGCGGGTGGTCGCGCTCTCCGCGCTCGCCTACGCCGAGACCGTCGGGGTGATCCTGCTCTCGATGGTCGACCCCGGCGATCCGACGATCGAGCAGCCGCCGTTCTGGGGCCAGCTGGTGCTGGCGCTGCTGGTGGCCGCCGGTGCGACCGTGGCCCCGGTGGTGACCGGCCTGTACGTCGGGGCGCGGCGGCGGCTGATCGAGTCGCTGAAGGACCGCGCGCACGGCCTGGAGACCGAGCTGGACCTGCTGGCCGAGCAGGCCAGGGAGCGCGCCCGCCGGGCCCGGCTGGAGGAGCGCACCCGGATCGCCCGGGAGATGCACGACGTGGTCGCGCACCGGGTCTCGCTGATGGTGGTGCACGCCGGGGCGCTGGAGCGGATCGTGGCCAAGGACCCGGAGCGGGCGGCGCAGAGCGCCAAGCTGATGGGCGAGGTCGGCCGACAGGCGCTGAACGAGCTGCGGGAGATCCTCGGTGTGCTGAGGATGTCCGAGGAGAGCACGGTCGAACCGGACTCGCTGGCCGCGCTGCCGCGGCTGGTGGACCAGTCCAGGGCGGCCGGCATGGCCGTCACCCTGACGGTCAGCGGCAGCCGGCAGGAGTTCACCGGCGAGGCCGAGCAGACCGCCTACCGGGTGGTGCAGGAGGGCCTGACCAACGCGCACAAGCACGCGGGCGGGGCCGAGGTGTCGGTGCTGCTCGCGTACGCGCCGAACGGCGTGCGGGTCAGCGTGGTGAACGCCTGCCCCGGCGGCGAGCGGAGCGCGGCCGCGCTGCCCAGCGGCGGCAACGGCCTGGTCGGCATGCGCGAGCGGGTGGTGGCGCTCGGGGGCACCTTCTCGGCGGGGCCGGAGCGGGACGGCGGCTTCCGGGTGGAGGCGGTCCTGCCGTCCCGGCTGGCGGTCCGCCAGGACCGCCTGGTCTAGGGATCGGGGGCGTCCCCGCCGGGGCCGGTCGGATCAGCCGGCGTCCTCGGCGGTGCGCAGCCGTTCCGGCGCGGTGCCCAGGACCAGCGCGGAGATCGCCCGGTCGACGCTGTCGCCGAGGAACCACTCGCCGGTGTGGTCCAGGCTGAAGACCCGGCCCTCCTCGTCGATCGCCAGCAGCGCCTGCCCGTACGCCTCCTCGCCCAGCGGGGCGACCCGGGTGTCCAGGGCACGGCCCAGGTCGGCCAGGGTGCGGGGCTGGTGCAGGCCGCACAGCGGGTCGACCAGGAACGGGGTGCGGGCCAGCTGCCGGCCGGGGCCGGCCAGGTCGAAGGCGAGGCCGCCGAACTCGGCCCAGGCCTCCACCGCCGCCGGGAACACCGCGTGCGGGACGTCCGTCGGACCGCCGTGGCCGGCCAGGGTGTCGGCCCACTCCTCGGCCTGGCGGATCTGCCAGCGCCCGGGGTGCCAGCCGGCCGCCTTCAGCTCGGCGGCGACGTCGGCCGGGAAGCGCGGGCGGGTCCGCGGCGCGGGCGCGGCGAGGGTGGCCGGCGGCGGGGGCGGGGGCGGGCTGGGCGGATTCAGGACGGGCTCCGGTGGTTCGGGGACGGGGGACGGTCGGCGCGCCGGGCGGCCGGCGCGGGCCGGGCGCGGGGCCGGCGGGTCAGCCGGTGGCGGACGGGCCGACCGCGACGCTCTGGACGGTGAAGTGCTCCAGCAGCGGTGCGCAGGAGCGGCACGGCGGAGCGTGGGTGCCGTGGGCCGGATCGTGCTCCTCGCGGATCCGGACCGTGGTCAGCCGGGCGCCCTTGAGCGCCTTGCGGGCCTCGTGCAGGCTCATCGGCTTGCGGGCCGCGCGCTTGGAGCGCCGGCCGTCCACCGCGGCCAGGTACTGGGAGAGCAGGACCGCCTCGGGGCAGCGCCCGGTGAAGCGCTCGCGCTGCTCCAGCGGCAGCGCGTCGAGGAACTCGCCGACCAGCGGGTGCAGGGCGGGGCCGCGGTCCGACTTGGCGCCGGCCAGGGTGTGCACCTCGCCGCCCTTCAGCGACAGCGCGGCGGCGACGGCGGGCAGCAGGCTGTCGCGGTGGTGGCGCAGTAGTGGCGGCGCGGCCGGTTGCCCCGTGCTCATGGCGTCGTTCTCCTCCTCGTCTTCCCGCCGGCGTTCCCGTACGTTCTCCCGCTCGCCCTCCGCGTGGTGCAGGGGCCGACAGGGGTCAGCCTGTCAAACGACACTGACAACCGCACAACCGGGGTGCGGGGCACGGCCGGTCGGAGCCGGTCCGGGGGGTCTGGCGGTGGACGGTCACGCAACGTTGGCCGGATCCGCACGGCATCGTCACGACTCGTCCCCGGGTTTCCCGAATCCGCCCCCGGGCGACTGTGACGGCCGGTAGCGTTCCGGCAGGCGGGCCGAGGGGACGGGCGGTCCGGTTGGGGTCGCCGATGGATGTGGCAACTCCTTTGCCTGCCATGGTCGTTGTGGTCGGAGGGGCCTGGGGGGCCCGGGCCGTGCGCCCGTGGGCCGGCGCCCGGCTCCACACAGCAAGGGGGGTCTTGCGATGACTGACACGGAAACCGCCAACGAGGCGCCCGGCGAACACGTACCCACACCCGGCGCGCCGCCGCAGCCCGCGCCGGAACGCCGGATCGGGATCGCGGTGGTCGGGGCCGGCTACTGGGGCCCGAACCTGGTCCGCAACGCGCAGCAGACGCCGGCGCTGCGCCTGCACTGGCTCTGCGACCTGGACCCGGCGAAGTCCCGCCGGGTGCTCGGCGAGTACAGCACCGTCCGGTCCACCACCTCCTTCGAGGAGGTGCTGGCCGACGAGCGGGTCGCCGCGGTCGCGGTCGCCACTCCGGCCGCCGCGCACTACCGGCTGGTCAGGGCGGCGCTGGAGGCCGGCAAGCACGTCCTGGTGGAGAAGCCGATCACCACCTCCGCCGCGGAGGCCGCCGAACTGGTGGCGCTCGCGGAGGAGCGCGGGCTGGTGCTGATGTGCGACCACACCTTCTGCTACACCCCGGTGGTGCGCCGGATCCGCGAGCTCGTGCACGGCGGGGAGATCGGCGACGTCCAGTTCTTCGACTCGGTGCGGATCAACCTCGGGCTGGTCCAGCCGGACGTCGACGTGCTCTGGGACCTCGCCCCGCACGACCTGTCGATCCTGGACTTCGTCCTGCCGCCGGGGGTGGAGCCGGTCGGCGTCTCCGCCCAGGGCGCCGACCCGATCGGCGCCGGCCGGGCCTGCGTCGCCTACCTCACGGTCCGGCTGAGCAACGGCGCGCTGGCGCACTGCCACGTCAACTGGCTCTCGCCGACGAAGGTCCGCACCACCATGATCGGCGGCTCGCGGCGCACCCTGGTCTGGGACGACCTCAACCCGCAGGCCCGGCTGGCGGTCCACGACCGGGGCGTGGACCTCACTCCGCCGGACGAACTGACCGACGCGATCCGCCATCAGGCCCTGATCTCCTACCGGGTCGGCTCGATGGTCGCGCCCGCCCTGGTCGAGCAGGAGGCGCTGCGCAACGTGATGGCCGAGTTCGCCGCCGCCATCACCGAGGGCCGGGCCCCGCTCACCGACGGCCGGTCCGGCCTGCGGGTGCTCCAGCTGCTGGAGGCGGCCTCGCTCAGCCTCGAACTCGGCGGCGCCACCGTCCCGGTCGGCGTCGGCCTCGACCCGGAGCTGTCCGGGCCGCACAAGCCGGCCCCCGGCCACGAGCTGCCCGCCGGCCACGAACCGTCCGCCGGGCAGGGCCTGCCCGGCACGTCCGCCATGTCCGAAGCTCAGGAAAGGGCCGCCACGCGGTGAACGCTGTACAGATCGAGGGCTCCCGCTGCCTGGTGACCGGCGGGGCCGGCACCATCGGCTCCACCGTGGTGGACCAGCTGATCGAGGGCGGCGCCCGCGAGGTGGTCGTGCTCGACAACTTCGTCCGGGGCCGGGAGGCCAACCTCGCGTACGCCCGCGAGATCGCCCGCCCCGGGCAGCTGCGGGTGGTGGACGGCGACATCCGCGACCGCGCGCTGCTGCGCGAACTCCTCGACCCGGGTACCGACCTGCTGTTCCACCTGGCCGCGATCCGGATCACCCAGTGCGCCACCGAGCCCCGGCTCGCCCTGGAGATCATGGTGGACGGCACCTTCGACGTGGTCGAGGCCGCCGCCGAGGTCGGCGTCGGCAAGGTGATCGCCTCGTCCACCGCATCGGTCTACGGCCTCGCCGACGTCTTCCCGACGCCCGAGACCCACCATCCGTACAACAACGACACCCTGTACGGGGCGGCCAAGGTCTTCAACGAGGGCCTGCTGCGCTCCTTCCACGCCATGTCCGGCCTGGACTACGTCGCGCTGCGCTACTTCAACGTGTACGGGCCCCGGATGGACGTGCACGGCCGGTACACCGAGGTGTTCATCCGCTGGATGGAGCGGATCGCCGCCGGACAGCCGCCGCTGATCTTCGGCGACGGGACCCAGACGATGGACTTCGTCTACACCGAGGACATCGCCCGGGCCAACCTGCTGGCCGCCGCGGCCCCCGTCACCGACCGGGTCTACAACATCGCCAGCGCCGGCGAGGTCTCGCTGCGGGGCCTCGCCGACGCCCTGCTCACCGCCATGGACCGGACCGACCTGGACGTCGAGCACGGCCCGGCCCGGGGGACCGCCGGCGGCGTGGTGCGGCGGCTCGCGGACATCGGCGCCGCCGAGCGCGACCTCGGCTGGAAGCCCGAACTGGGCCTCGACGAGGGTCTGCGCCGGCTGGTCGCCTGGTGGCGCGAGCAGTAGCCGTTCCGGTCCCGCCCCGGTCGCCGTCGCGCCGCGCGCGTGGCGGCCTCCCGCCCCGTCCGTGCCCGGTCGAGCGTCCGCGCCCGGCCGGGCGCCCCGTCCCCCGATCACGTCCGCGCCACGTTCGGAGCACGCCTGTGTCCAGCATCCCCGTCATGATCCCCTGGCTCGGCGAGGAGGAGGCCGAGGCCGCCGCCGAGGCGGTCCGCTCCGGCTGGGTGGCCCAGGGCCCCCGGGTCGCCGCCTTCGAGCGGGCCTTCGCCGAGCACCTCGGCGTCGAGCACGCCGTCGCGGTCTCCTCCTGCACCACCGCGCTGCACCTGGCGCTGATCGGTGCGGGCGTCGGCCCGGGGGACGAGGTGGTCGTCCCCTCGCTCTCCTTCGTCGCCACCGCCAACGCCGTCACCTACGCGGGCGCGGTACCGGTGTTCGCGGACGTCGACCCGGCCACCGGGAACCTCACCGCCGCCACCGTCGAACCGCTGCTCACCGGGCGGACCAGGGCGGTGGTCGCGGTCGACCAGGGCGGGGTGCCGGTCGACCTGGACGGCATCCGGGCCGCCGTCGGGCCGCACGGCGTCACCGTCGTCGAGGACGCCGCCTGCGGGGCGGGCTCCGTCTACCGGGGCCGTCCCGTCGGCGCGGGCGCCGAACTCGCCGCCTACTCCTTCCACCCGCGCAAGCTGCTCACCACCGGCGAGGGCGGCATGGTCACCTGCCGGGACGGCGAACTCGCGGCCCGGCTGCGGCGGCTGCGCGAGCACGGGATGAGCGTCTCGGCGGCCGACCGGCACGCGGGGGCCGGCGGCGCGAGCGTGCTGGAGACCTACGACGAGATCGGCTTCAACTACCGGATGACCGACATCCAGGCCGCCATCGGCCTGGTGCAGCTGCGCAAGCTGCCCGCCATGGTCGCCCGCCGGCGCGAACTCGCCGCCCGCTACCGGGAGCTGCTCGCCGGCACCGGTGCGCGGCTGGTCGACGACCCGCCGCACGGCACCACCAACTACCAGTCCTGCTGGGTGCTGCCGCCGGACGGCGCCCCCGACCGGGCCGAGCTGCTGCTCCGGCTCGCCGAGGCCGGCGTCTCCGCCCGGCGCGGCATCATGGCCGCCCATCTGGAGGCCCCGTACAAGGGGACGGCCAGGGTCCCGCTGCCCGCCACCGAACTGCTCACCCGGCGTTCGCTGATCCTGCCGCTGCACCACGCGCTGACCGAGGAGCAGCAGGACCGGGTGGTGGCCGCGCTGCGGTCCGCGCTCGGCTGAGCCCGGCGGTCCTGCGCGCCGTCCGTTGCGCCGCTGCTTCCGTCCGCTGTCCGTCCGTCCGCTGTCCGTCCGTTCGCTCTGTCCGTCCGTCCGTTCGCTCTGCTCGACCGCTCCGCCGCTCGACCGCTCCGCTGCTCGCAGGTTTCGCACAGACAGGTTCCGACCGGCCCAGGGAGACCACAGGATGACCACCGACCAGCCCGTTCCGCTCGTCGACCTCGCCGCCGCGCACGCCGAGATCGAGCCGGAGGTCAGGGCCGGCTTCGACCGGGTGCTCGCGAGCGGCGGCTACGTCAAGGGGCCGGAGGTGGCGGGCTTCGAGGAGGAGTACGCGGCCTTCTCCGGTGCCCGGCACTGCGTCGGCGCGGCCAACGGCACCGACGCCCTCGAACTGGCCCTGCGCGCCCTGGACCTGCCGCCCGGCGGTGGCGTGGTGCTGCCCGCCAACACCTTCGTCGCCACCGCGGAGGCGGTCCAGCGGGCCGGTCTGCGCCCGGTCCTGGTCGACGCCGACCCCGACCACCTGCTGATCGACCCGGCCCGGGTCGCCGAGGTGCTGGCGGACGCGGTCGCGCTGCTGCCGGTCCACCTCAACGGCCAGCTCGCCCCGATGGCCGCGCTGCTCGACCTGGCCGGCGACCGCCCGGTGGTGGAGGACGCCGCGCAGTCCCAGGGCGCCCGGCAGGACGGCCGGGCCCGGCACGGCCGGATCTCCGCCACCAGCTTCTACCCCGGCAAGAACCTCGGCGCCTACGGGGACGCGGGGGCCGTGGTGACCGACGACGACGACCTGGCCGCCGCCGTCCGGCTGATCGGGGACCACGGCTCGGCCCGCAAGTACGTCCACGAGCGGTTCGGCTTCAACTCCCGGATGGACGCGCTCCAGGCCGTCGTGCTGCGCGCCAAACTGCGCCGGCTGCCCGCCTGGAACGAGGCCCGCCGGGCCGCCGCCGCCCGCTACGACGGTCTGCTGGCCGGTCTGGACGGCATCGCCCCGCCGCGCACCGCGCCCGGCAACGAGCACGTCTGGCACCTGTACGCGGTCCGGGTCGGCGCGGGCGGCGCGCGCCGGGACGCGCTGCTCGCGGCGCTGAACGCGGCCGGCATCGGGGCCGGCGTGCACTACCCGGTGCCGGTCCACCTGCAGCCGGCCTTCCGGCACCTCGGCCACGGCGAGGGGGCGTTCCCGGTCGCCGAGCGGGCGGCGGGGGAACTGCTGACGCTGCCGCTGTTCCCGCAGATCACCGCGGGGCAGCAGGAGCGGGTGGTGGAAGTACTGGCCAAGGCACTGGCGGCCTGAGCCCGTTCCGTCCCGTTCCGTTCCGCGGCCGCCCCGTTCCGCGGCCGCCCCGTCGGCCCGTCCCGCGTCCGTTCTCCCGCCCGCCTCCCCGTCCCGGCGGTGACCGCCCCGTGCCCTGCCGGTGGCCGTCCCGTGTCCGGTCGGTGCCGGTCCGGGTCCGGTCCCACCGGGCGGGGGGCCGGGCCGCAGGCGTACCCCCTACGCTGGTTCCCAACAAGCGCACCGAGAGTTTGCAGCAGCCAGTGGGGGCTCCCAGATGACGACAGGTCGGCCCGGCGTCGCCGCCGCACCGAACGCGGCGTACGCAGGTCAGGTGGTGCAGTTCCCGGATCCGGTCCGCGCCGAGCGGCACCCCGCCGGGGTCCGGGTGGACGAGCACGGCCACCCGGACTTCGGCCCGTACGCCGCCGCGGCGGCCGAGGTCGCCGACCCGCCGGCCGGTTTCGGCGTCGACGAGCTTCGGCTGACCGACTACGTCTCGGCCAACGCCGCGCTGTTCACCCAGGGCCACCCGCTCTGGGCCGACCTGGACACCGCCGTCGCCACCCCGCCCGGCTGGACCTGGCACCACGTGGTCGGCCGGGCCGCGCCCGGCTGGCGGCGGATGGAGCTCGTCCCGGTCGAGGTCAAGGCGCTGCTGCGGCACCACGGCGGACTGGCCACCTCCTCCGCCGACCACAGCCGGCGCGGTACCCGCCCGCTGCAGGAGAAGCGGGCGGTGCACTTCCCGCTCGCCCTCGACGGCAGCGACCCGATCGGCGTCCCCGAGGACCTCGTGCAGCGGGCCGAGCAGCGCCTGGGCTACCGCCTGCCCGGCGCCTACCGGACCTTCCTCAAGCTCGGCGGCGGCCGCGTCCCGGCCGGGGTGGCTCTCGACCCGGACCTCGGGCTGCTGGTCGACCAGCCGTTCCTGACGCTCACCGAGGAGTACGGCACCGAGGACGTCGTCTACGCCAACAAGTGCCTGCGGGACCACTTCACCAAGGACTACCTGGGCATCGCCTACGCCCAGGGCGGCATCCTGGCGCTGAAGGTGCGCGGCGACCGGATCGGTTCGGTCTGGCTCTGCCTCTACGACGACGCCCGCGACACCGGCGCCCCGGAGTCCCCCGAGGACCGGGTCGAGCGGCTGCTGCTGCCGTGCGGGGACGACTTCGACGACTTCCTGCTGCGACTGGCCGGGAGCCCGCCGGAGCTGGAGACGGTCGCCGAGCTGATGGTGAACGGCGGGTTCGCCCGGGCCGTTCCGGTGGGCTGACGTGGCGTTCGCGGTGGAACGCAGGACGGGCCGGGAGACGGACCGGCCGGTCGTCGACGGTGTGGAACGAGCGGGGACGATGGGGACAGGGGTGAACCGGGCGTGGTGACGTACGCGCAGGCGCAGGAGCTCGCCGAGGAGTGGATCAACGGCGGGGTGTCCCGGGAGCGGCAGCGCGAGGTGCGGGTCCGGGAGTTCGACCTGGGCTTCGTCTGCTGGGCCGTGCAGTCCGCCGAGGGCGGTACCGGGGCCGAGGGGGAGGCCCGGCTGGTGATCGCCCGGGACTCCGGCGCGAGCACCCTCTGGCCCGCGCTGCCCGTCAACGAGGTGGTCCGGCAGTACGAGGAGACGTACGGGCGGCCGGTCGCGGCCAACCCGGCCGGGGCGGCCCGGCCCGCGCCGGGGCCGGTGGAGGCGACGTCCTTCCTGCTGAGCCCGCCGCAGTGGCTGCAGGAGGCCGGGGAGGCGGCGCTCGCCGCCGAGGCGGAGCGGCTGGGCGCACCCGCGGCGGCCGGGACGCCGGCGTCGGGGGTGCCGGTGGCCGGTGCCGAACCGGCCGCTCCGGCCGGGCCCGCCGTCCTGCCGCCGCCCCCGCCCGCCCCGCCGCTCGATCCGGCACCCGCCGTGCCGCCGACCCCGGGGGTCCGGTTCGGGCGTGCCGACACGCCCGGGCCCGCGGTGCTGACCACGCCGCCGGTCTCCGAGCGCCCCGCCGGGGACGCGCCGACCATGCTCGCCCCGCCGCCCGGTCACGACGAGCCGGCCGGTCCGCCCGCGCACGGCCCGGGCGTCGAGGCGGCGACCGTCCTGCTGCCCGACGGGCTGCGCACCAACGGTGCCGGGCTGTCCGGTGAGCCGCGGGCCGGTTCGGAGGCGGCCACCGTGCTGCTGCCCGAGGGCGCCCGGCCGGGTCTCGCGGGTCTGCCGGGTGCGCCCGGTGGTCCGGGGACGCCGGTGCCGGGGACTCCGGTGCCGCCGTCGCTGCCGCCGATGGTGGAGCCCGCGCCGACGCTGCTGGCGCCGCCGGACGGTCTGCCGGGTCTCGCCGGTCTGCCGGGTGCGCCCGGCGGTCCCGGCACGCCCGCCCCGGGCACGCCCGTCCCGCCGCCCGCCGGCCCGGGGGTCGAGCACGCCGCCACCATGCTGGCCTCGCCCGACGGTCTGCCCGGACTGGCGGGCCTGCCGGGTGCGCCCGGGGCCCCGGTCCCGCCGCCGGTCGGTCCGTCCGCCGAGCCCGCGCCGCCGGGCGCGCTCGGCCGCGCACCGGGCTCCGCCCCGCCGCCGCCCCCGCCCGCCGCACTGCGCGGTGGTGCGGCCGGCCCCGGTGCGGGTCCGGCGCCCGCCGCGCTCGGCCGCAACCCCGGCTCGGCCCCGCCGCCACCCCCGCCGGCCGAGTTGCGCGGTGGCTCCGGCCCGGCGGTCTCCGCCGGTTCCGGCGGCCGCGGTGCCTCCAGCGCTCCGCCGCCCCCGCCGCCGGCCGGTCTGCGTCCCGCGGACGCCCCGGGCGCACCTCCCGCCGCCCCCGCCGCGTCCGGCGGGGTGGCGTACGAGCGCACCCAGCTGGCGGGCGCGATCGACCCGGGCACCCCGCCGTCCGGCGGCCCCGCCGTCCCGCCGCCGCCCGGTGCCGGCGCGCCCGCGGCCGGCTACGGCTACCCGGCCGGGCCCGCTCCCGCCGCACCGGCGCCGGCCCCGGTCGCCGCTCCCGTCCCGCCCGCTCCCGTCCCGCCCGTGCCCGGGCCGCCGCCGGGCGCCCCGGTGCCCCCCGGCGTGCCGGCCGTCGGCCCCGGCTACTTCGCCGCGCTCAGCTACCGGGGCCCGGACGGGTCGGAGCAGAAGCTGCTGCACCGCAGCGAGCCCGGCACCCCGCACCCGGAGTGGAAGATCCTCCAGGACCTGCGGCGGCTGAACGTGCCGCCGGAGCAGGTGCTGGAGCTCTACACCGAGCTGGAGTCCTGCGACCTGCCCGGCGGCTACTGCCACCGGATGATCGCCGCCTCCTGGCCGAACGTGCGGCTCACCCACACCGCCGACTACGGCCGGGAGCACCACTCCCGGCAGGCCGGCATGGCCCAGCTGCTGGACCACCTGGACGAGCTGCACCAGCTGGCCTCCGGTCCCCAGCGGGTCCGGCCGCTCCGGGTGCCGCTGCCCGCCCCGGGCACCGTTCCGGCGCCGCAGCCGGTTCCGCCGCAGCAGCTCGGCCAGGAGCTCGGCCAGGCCTTCGGGGCCAACGTGTTCCGCTTCGAGCAGCGCGCGGTGGCCCGGCAGGGCGTTCCCGAGCCGGTGGCGCAGACACTGATGTGGGCGGGTCTGCCGCGCGAGTTCGGACCGTTCTTCTGGGCACAGGCCCAGGAGGGCCGGCCGATCCCGACGCTCGCCGAGCTGGCGGCCGAGCGGGGTCTGGCGGGCGGCACCGACTTCGGCGGCTACCTGGTGCTGGGCAACGACTACGGCCGGCAGCTGTGCGTGCAGTACGGCACGGCGCACGTGGTCGCGATGGATCTCGAAGGAACCGGGGAGCCGCCCCGGTTCGTCAACACAGGTGTACCGGAGTTCGTCCGCGCGCTGGCCCTGCTGGGCCGGATGTGGCGGCTGCGGTACGGGCTGACCCCGGACCAGGCCGGTCGCTGGACGACCGACTTCCAGGCTCAGCTGGCCGCGATCGACCCGGCTGCGCTCCAGTCCGCGGACACCTGGTGGGCCGTGCTGCTGGAGCAGTTCTGGGACGGCCTGCTCTAGGGACCGCCGGACGGTCCCTGGCGGGCGGTCCCGGATCCACGCACGTGGCCGGGGGGCGTTCCGGTGTCCGGAACGGCCCCTTCGGCGTACCGGTGCGGCGGTGCCTCATTGGGGTTTCGCCATGATCTGCGCAAAATAGGTCAAGAGGATGGTCGCAATCGTCCATCCTCGACATGTTTCGATCCGTTCGACGTTCGACTCCCGACCGGGTTCGTCGACCCGGTTCCCGAGCGGACCGATCCGTCCGATCATGGGCTCCGCAGCCCGCGACACGAGGGGAAGAGCCCATGAGCGACGCCGTCCCCCAGTACGGCTTCACCGTTGCCCGGCGCGGTTACGCGCCCGAGCAGGTCGACCGAGCCCTGACGGCCTACACCGCGCAGCGGGACGAGGCCTGGGAACGGCTGAGCGTGCTCGGGTCCGGGATCCGGGAGATGGAACGCCGGCTGGCCGAGGTCCGGCAGGCCGCCGCCGATGCCCCGGAACCGGACTACGAGGTGCTCAGCGAGCAGGCCGCCGGGCTGGCCCGGACGGCCGAGAACGAGGCCCGCGCCGTCCGTGACAAGGCCGAGCGCGCGGCCGAGGACCTCCGTGACGAGGTCTACGAGGCCGGCCAGGCGGCCGACCGGGCCGCCAAGGAGTACGCGACCGTCACCCGGACCGAGGCCGACGCGGCCGCGCGCCGCACCGACGAGCGCACCCGGGCCGAGGCCGAGACGATCCGGGCCGACACCGACCGCGAGGTCCGGTCCGTCCGGGACGCCGCCACCGCGCACGCGGCCCAGGTCAGGGTCGCGGCCGCGGAGGCCTCCGAGCGGGCCGAGGCCAAGCTGGCCGAGCTGCGCCGCAAGGCCGACGAGACCTTCGCCGAGGCGCAGACCAAGGCCGACACCGAGGACGCGGCGATCTCCTCCACCGCCGAGCGGCGGGTCAAGGAGGCCGAGCAGTTCCGGGAGTCGGTGCTCGGCCGGATCAAGCAGAGCGACGCCGAGGCCCAGGCCAGGGCGGACGAGCTGATCGAGCAGGCCCGGCGCGAGGCCGAGCGGATCAACACGGCGACCGAGCGCGAGCACCGCGAGTTCACGGCCAGGCTGGAGACGGTGCAGCAGCACCTCGACCACATCAAGGCGACCCTGGCCTCGCTCACGGGCGCCGCGGTGGGCGCGATCGAGCCGCTGCCGGCCCCGGTGGCCGAGGCCCTGGCGGCCGAGGAGCGGGCCGACCGGGAGCGGACCGACGACGCCCCGGCGGACGCCGCGCCCGCGGACGCGGCCCCGGTCGACGCGGCCCCCTCGGACGCGGCCCCGGTCGACTCGGAGGCGGACACGGGGGAGATCCCGCTGCCCGTCGGCGTCCCCGCCGCGGTGTCCGTCCCGGTGCCCGCGGCCGCCGACCCGCGGGCCGTGCTCCGCAAGGAGCCCGTCCCGGCCCTGCCCGCCGGTCCGGTTCCCGGCGCGGGCGAGGCGGCCACCGCCATGCTCCGGGTCACCCCCGGGCGGGTCGCCCCGGCCGCCGCCCCCGGCCCGGTGCCGCCGAGGCCGGCCACGCCCCCGGCGGTGCTCCCGTCGACGGACGGCGGCGAGGGGGCGGGCGCCGAGCGCCCGGCCGAGGAGGAGACCAGGATCATCCCGAAGATCGTGATCGTCGACGACGGCGCCGAGTACGGCACGCCGAACACGGTCGCCTACCGCCGCCGGCGCTGACCGCCGGCCGGCAGCCCCGTACGTACCGGGCCCCGAACGCGGGACGCGTTCGGGGCCCGGCGCGTCCGTGGAGCGTCCGTGGAGCGCCCGTGGAGCGTCCGCGGCGCGGGCCGGACGGACGGCAGGTCGGCGGGGGCGGCGGGACAGCAGGGCTGGCGGGTCGGCAGGGACCGGCAGGACGGCAGGGTCGGCGGGCGGCTCAGAGCACCTCGACCGCGGCGCCGCCGGCCAGCCGCCGCCGGCAGTCCAGCACGTACCGGGCGTGGGCGGTGATCGCCCCGTAGTCGAAGTCGTCGTGGTCGGCCAGCAGCACGACCGCGTCCGCCGCCGCCAGCTCCTGCGGGCTCGCCTCCACCCGGTGCACGGCCGCGAAGGGGTCGCCGTGCGGGTCGTGCTCGGCCGCCCGCTGGCCCGGGATCACCGGTTCCGGCACGTGCACCCCGACCACCACGTGGGGATCGGCGGCGCGGACCTCGGCGCCCATCCTGACCAGCAGCTCGGCGACCCGGGCGGCCGGCGTCTCCCGGGCGTCGCCGGTGTTCTTCTTGTACGCCAGCCCCAGCAGCAGCACCCGTGAGCCCTTGACCGAGCGCTGCCGCTCGTTCAGCGCCTCGGCGAGCCTGCGGACCACGTAGTCGGGCATGTGGCTGTTGACGTCGTTGGCCAGCTCGACGAAGCGGAACGACTGGCCGAGCGCCCGCTCCACCCGCCAGGACAGGTAGGACGGGTCGATCGGCAGGCAGTGCCCGCCCACCCCCGGGCCGGGGGTGAAGCGCAGATAGCCGAACGGCTTGGTGGAGGCGGCGTCGATGGCCTCCCAGACGTCGATCCCGAGATCGTGGGCGAACATCGCCAGCTCGTTGACCAGGGCGATGTTCACATGGCGGAAGGTGTTCTCCAGCAGCTTGGTCAGCTCGGCCTCCTTGCAGCTGGAGACCGGGACGGTCCGGTCGATCAGCCCGCCGTAGAAGCCCTCGACCGCCGTCAGGGAGTCCGGGTCGATCCCGGAGACCACCTTCGGGGTGTTCTCCAGCCGCCAGGTCGGGTTGCCCGGGTCGATCCGCTCCGGGCTGTAGCCGAGGTGGAAGTCCCGCCCGGCGGTCAGCCCGGATCCCTGCTCCAGCAGCGGCGCGAGCAGTTCCTCGGTGGTGCCGGGGTAGGTGGTGGACTCCAGGACCACGGTCGCCCCCGGCCGCAGGTGCTGGGCGAGCAGGGCCGCCGAGGCCTCGATGTACGACAGGTCGGGCACCCCGTCGCGCAGCGGCGTCGGCACGGTGATCACCGCGACGTCGAACTCCGCGACGTCGGACGGCTCGGCGGACGGCAGATAGCTCCCGTTCTCCAGCAGCGGCCGCAGCCGCTCGGCCGGGATGTCCTCGACGTAGGACTCGCCGACGGCCAGCCGTTTGATCCGGCGCTCGTCCACGTCGTAGCCGACCACCCGGTGCCCCACCTCGGCCGCGCGGACCGCGAGCGGCAGCCCCACGTAGCCCTGGCCTGCGATGACAACGCGCATGACGAAGAACCCCCTCCATCGCGACGCCCCTGGCCCCTCCGGGCGTCTCCACACGGTCTTCACCACAGGGTAGGGAGCGGGGCCGGACGGCGGGGGCTTTCCCGGGATTGCGCCGAAAAGGGCCGGAAAGGGACGCGGGACCGCGATCGGGGCCGGCAGCCGTCCCCGTCGGGGGAGAAGCCCCCGGGACGGCACGCGATCGTGACCCCGGAGGTGTGGACGGGGAGGGCGGGCGGGGAAAAGAATGAGGCCGAGACCCGTGGCGTCCTCCAGGAAAGGACGCCACGGTTCCCGGCGTGTGGGCGGGCGCCCCCACCCAGGGCCGCCCGGCCTCGCACTCCCGACCCCCATCGGGTGTGCGACCGTGCCCCTCGCAGCCATCCCCCACGGTTGGGTGCGGCGGGCACATTCACCATGGTGCGCGATCTCCATGGACGGGCAGTGACAGGAGTATGTCCAGTTCGTGGCAGAACGCGACGATGGGGAAACGGCCCGGCGGAACACCGGGACCGGCAGCGTGCGGGGGGTGGTTCGTCCGCACCGCATCGCCGGCGGACGGCGTGCGGGTCGTGCGCCGGTCGCGCGCCGCCCCGCCCCCGGCCGTGTGCCGCGTGCGCGTCAGCCTCGCGGCGTAGGCTGGAGACCCCCGGCCGCACGGCGTGCCGGGCCGTTCGCGTTGCCCCGACGGGCCGAGGGCCCCCGGGCAGCACCTTCCTCGGGACGAAGAAGAGACTCCAGATGAGCCTGACCGGACTGCTCGATGTCGTCGCGCGGGACGCGGCCCTCGCCGAGGCGATCGAGGCCGCGACCGCCACCGGTGCGGCGGCCGGGGGCCGCCGCCATCTCGACCTGGTCGGACCGCCCGCCGCCAGGCCGTTCGCCATCGCCGCGCTGGCCCGCGCGCTCGCCGGGCAGGCGGCCGGGGAACGGGGCCGTCCGGTGCTGGCCGTCACCGCCACCGGCCGGGAGGCCGAGGACCTCGCCGCCTCGCTCCGCTCGCTGCTGCCGCCGGACGCGGTCGCCGAGTTCCCGGCCTGGGAGACGCTGCCGCACGAGCGGCTCTCCCCGCGCTCGGACACCGTCGGCCGCCGGCTCGCGGTGCTGCGCAGGATCGTCCACCCGCGCGTCGACGACCGGGCGTCCGGGCCGGTGCAGGTGATCGTCGCACCGGTCCGCTCGGTGCTGCAGCCGCAGGTGAAGGGGCTGGCCGAGCTGGAGCCGGTGGCCGTCCAGCGGGGCGAGTCGCACGATCTGGAGCAGGTCGCCCGGCGGCTCGCCGCAGCCGCCTACTCCCGGGTCGAACTCGTCGAGAAGCGCGGCGAGTTCGCGGTGCGCGGCGGCATCCTGGACGTCTTCCCGCCGACCGAGGAGCACCCGCTGCGGGTGGAGTTCTGGGGCGACGACGTCGAGGAGATCCGGTTCTTCAAGGTGGCCGACCAGCGCTCGCTGGAGATCGCCGAGCACGGTCTGTGGGCGCCGCCCTGTCGCGAGCTGCTGCTGACCGACGAGGTGCGGGCGCGGGCCGCCGAACTGTCCGCCGAGCACCCGGGCCTGGCCGAGATCCTGGACAAGATCGCCGAGGGCATCGCGGTCGAGGGGATGGAGTCGCTGGCCCCCGTCCTGGTCGACGACATGGAGCTGCTGGTCGACGTGCTGCCGCTGGGCTCGGTCGCGGTGGTCTGCGACCCCGAGCGGGTCCGCACCCGTGCCACCGACCTGGTGGCGACCAGCCAGGAGTTCCTGCACGCCTCCTGGGTGGCCGCCGCCTCCGGGGGCGACCGGCCCATCGACCTGGAGACCATCGACGTCTCGGCCGCCTCGCTGCGCTCGCTCGCCGAGGTGCGCGAGCACGCCGCCGAGATCGGCCTGCCGTGGTGGTCGGTCAGCCCGTTCGCGACCAGCGACGCCTCGGTCGGCGGAATGCTGGAGTTCGACACCAACACCCTGACCCTCGGCATGCACGCGGTCGAGGCGTACCGGGGCGACACCGCCCGGGCGATCGCCGACGCCAAGGAGCGGCTGGCCGCCGACTGGCGGGTGGTCATGGTGACCGAGGGCCACGGACCGGCCTCCCGGCTCGCCGAGATGCTCGGCAACGAGGGCATCGCGGCCCGGCTGGTCGCCGACCTGTCCGAGGCCCCCACCCGGGACGTCGTGCACGTCTCCTGCGGCTCGATCGAGCACGGCTTCGTCGACGAGACGCTCAAGCTGACCGTGATCACCGAGACCGACCTGTCCGGCCAGCGGTCCTCCACCAAGGACATGCGGCGGATGCCGTCCCGGCGCCGCAACGCGATCGACCCGCTGGCGCTGGTGCCCGGCGACTACGTGGTGCACGAGGCGCACGGTGTCGGCCGGTACGTGGAGATGGTGCAGCGCACCGTGCAGGGCGCCACCCGCGAGTACCTGGTGCTGGAGTACGCCCCGGCCAAGCGGGGCCACCCCGGCGACCGGCTGTTCGTGCCGACCGACCAGCTCGACCAGGTCACCAAGTACGTCGGCGGCGAGGCCCCGACGCTGCACCGGCTCGGCGGCGCGGACTGGGCGAAGACCAAGCAGCGGGCCAAGAAGGCGGTCAAGGAGATCGCCGCCGACCTGATCAAGCTGTACTCGGCCCGGATGGCGGCCCCCGGCCACACCTTCGGCCCGGACACCCCGTGGCAGCGCGAGCTGGAGGACGCCTTCCCCTACGCGGAGACGCCCGACCAGCTGACCACCATCGCCGAGGTCAAGGCCGACATGGAGAAGTCCGTCCCGATGGACCGGCTGATCTGCGGCGACGTCGGCTACGGCAAGACCGAGATCGCGGTCCGGGCGGCCTTCAAGGCGGTGCAGGACGGCAAGCAGGTCGCGGTGCTGGTGCCCACCACGCTGCTGGTGCAGCAGCACTTCTCGACCTTCGCCGAGCGGTACGCCAACTTCCCGGTGAACGTGAAGGCGCTGTCCAGGTTCCAGAGCGACAGCGAGGCCAAGGCCGTGCTGGAGGGCCTGTTCGAGGGCTCGGTGGACGTCGTCATCGGCACCCACCGGCTGTTCTCCTCGGAGACCCGGTTCAAGGACCTCGGCCTGGTCATCGTCGACGAGGAGCAGCGCTTCGGCGTCGAGCACAAGGAGCAGCTGAAGAAGCTGCGGGCCAACGTCGACGTGCTCACCATGTCCGCGACCCCGATCCCGCGCACCCTGGAGATGGCGGTCACCGGGATCCGCGAGATGTCCACCATCACCACCCCGCCGGAGGAGCGGCACCCGGTGCTGACCTTCGTCGGACCGTACGACGAGAAGCAGATCTCGGCCGCGATCCGGCGTGAACTCCTGCGCGAGGGACAGGTGTTCTACATCCACAACCGGGTCGAGTCGATCGACAAGGCGGCCGCCCGGCTGAAGGACCTGGTGCCGGAGGCACGGATCGCCACCGCGCACGGGCAGATGGGCGAGACCCAGCTGGAGAAGGTGGTCGTCGACTTCTGGGAGAAGGAGTTCGACGTCCTGGTGTCGACCACGATCGTCGAGTCCGGTATCGACATCTCCAACGCCAACACCCTGATCGTCGAGCGCGGCGACACCTTCGGCCTCTCCCAGCTGCACCAGCTGCGCGGCCGGGTGGGCCGGGGCCGGGAGCGCGGGTACGCCTACATGCTGTACCCGCCGGAGAAGCCGCTGACCGAGACGGCGCACGAGCGGCTGGCCACCATCGCCCAGCACACCGAGATGGGCGCCGGCATGTACGTCGCGATGAAGGACCTGGAGATCCGCGGCGCGGGCAACCTGCTCGGCGGCGAGCAGTCCGGGCACATCGCCGGCGTCGGCTTCGACCTCTACATGCGGATGGTCGGCGAGGCGGTGGCCGAGTTCCGGGAGTCGCTGGCGGGCGGCGTCGAGCCGGAGGAGGAGCCGCTGGAGGTGAAGATCGAGCTGCCGGTCGACGCCCATGTGCCGCACGACTACGCGCCGGGGGAGCGGCTGCGGCTGCAGGCCTACCGCTCGATCGCGGCGGTCAACTCGGAGGAGGACATCACCCAGGTCCGGGACGAGCTGGCCGACCGGTACGGCAAGCTGCCCGAACCGGTGGAGAACCTGCTGCTGGTGGCGGCGCTGCGGCTGTACGCGCGGCGGTGCGGCATCGCGGACATCACGCTGCAGGGCTCCAACGTGCGCTTCGGCCCGGTCGAGCTGAGGGAGTCGCAGCAGCTGCGGCTGAACCGCCTCTACCCGCGCAGCCAGGTGAAGGCGGCGACCAACCAGCTGCTGGTGCCGAGGCCGTCCACCGGGCGGATCGGCGGCAAGCCGCTGGTCGGACGGGAGCTGCTGGCCTGGTCCAGGGAGTTCCTGTCGGCGATGTTCGACGACCTGGCGGGGGCGAAGAAGTAGCGGACCCCGCGGCGGTCGGGAGCCCCCGGAGGGGCCCTCGCCGGGTACGGCGGTCTCGGGCGGTGCTGCCCGGGGCCGCCGTCGGCGTTGGTGCGGGCGTTCGCGCACTGGCGCGTGTTCGCGGTCTCGCGTGCGGCCGCGTTCTTGCGGGCGTTCGCGTTCTTGCGTGCGGTCGCGTGCGGGGTGGCGGGAGCGGTGGGCGGGGTGCTGCCACCGGTCAGCCGAGCTTCCACTGGCCGACCTGGTCGGCGAAGCCGTTGTCCAGGGAGAACTGGACCTTGTCGAGCTTGGTGCCGTTGGGCACCTCGAAGACGACGAAGCCCTTGCCCGTCTCGCCGGAGGCGATGTTGGTCGGGGTCTGGAAGGACGGGCCGGCCTTGGTGTCGGCCAGCGTCGGGCCGTACGCCTGGCCCTGGTCGTCGATCACCTTGGCGGCACTCCACGGGGCGTCGCTGTAGGCCTTGGCCCCGGTCGGCTTGATCTGGAACTGCACGGCGACGTAGTGCTTGCCGTCCGCCGCGGTCAGGTACTCGTTGGTGCTCTGGGCCGGGTCGACCACCTTCAGCGCGGTGATGTCGGCGGTGTTGCCCTTCTCCAGGGTGCTCTTGAGGGCGATGGTGTCGCCGACCTTCGCCGGGGCCTTGGCCGCCTCGGCGGGCTTGCTCTCCGCCGGCTTGCTGTCGGCCGGCTTGGCCGGGGCGGAGGTGGCGGCGCCGGCCGCCGGGGCGGAGGCGGCGGCGGTCTGCTTGGCCTCGGTGGAGACGGAGGGGCCGCCGGTCGAGTTGCAGGCCGTCGCGGTGAGGGTGACGAGCGTGGCGCCCAGCAGCAGGGCGGCGGTGCGGCGGGTGCGGCGGGTGGTCGCGGACATCGGGGTCTCCTGTCGTGTCGCCGGGTACGGTCCGGCGGTTCTCGTCCTGTGCGGTGTCGACCTGACGTGCTGTCGACAGGAGAGATCACATCATCTGCTGTGAACGATGTCAACGGCCTTTCATAAAACACCTCTGTTCACGTGTGAACTGCTGGATCGGCGCCGCTGACTATGCTGTGTGGCCACACCTGTGCCGTCGCCGACGAAGGAGCCCCCATGCCGGACCGACCCGAGGTGACCGCGGTCGAGATCGCCCGCCTCGCCGGGGTGGGCCGCGCCGCCGTCAGCAACTGGCGCCGCCGCCACCCCGACTTCCCGCGCCCCGTCGGCGGCACCGACAGCAGCCCGGCCTTCGCGCTCGCCGCGGTCGAGACCTGGCTCCGGTCCCAGGGCAAGATCGCCGAACTGCCCTTGCTGGAGCGGGTCTGGCGGCTCGTCGAGACCCTGCGCGACCCGGACGGCCACCCGGCCGCCCCGCTGGTCCGGGCCGGCGCCGTCCTGCTGCTGCAGCACCGGGAACCGGACCGCTGGGCCGCCCTCGCCGATCAGCCGGACACCAGGCTCGCCACCGCCCTGCCGCGCGCCCTCGCCGACACCGCCCGCGCCGTGTTCGGCACCGGCACCGGTACCGAACACGGCGCGGGGGCCGGTGCCGCGGCTGACGGCTCGGACGCTGCTGCCGGCGGACTCGGCCGACCGGGCCTCTTCGGCTCCACCGAGCTCGACCTCGCCCGGCTGCTCGCCCGGCTGGCCGCCGAGGCCGGTCCGGCCGCCGCCTACGAACAGCTCCTCACCCGGTACGCCGAGGCCAACACCCGCCAGCTCAGCCCCACCCCGCCGGAGGCCGCCGAACTGCTCGCCGCCGTCGCCGGCGTGCCCGCCACCGTGCTCGACCCCGCCACCGGCCTCGGCGCGCTGCTGCTCGCCCTGCCGTCCAGCACCGACCGCTACGGCCAGGACACCGACCCGGTCACCACCGCGCTCGCCCGGCTCAGGCTCGCCCTGCACGCGCCCGCCGCCGACCCCGTCCCGCTCCCGGTCGACCTCCGCCCCGGCGACGCCCTGCGTGCCGACGCCTACACCGGCCACACCTTCGACGCGGTGCTCTGCCAGCCCCCCTACAACGAGCGGGACTGGGGCCACGACGAGCTGCAGTTCGACCGTCGCTGGCCCGGTGGACTCGTCCCGCCGCGCGGCGAGTCCGAACTCGCCTGGGTGCTGCACTGCCTCGCCCACACCAGTCCCGGCGGGCTCACCGCACTGCTGCTCCCGCCGACCGTCGCCGCCCGCCGGGCCGGCCGCCGGGTCCGTGCCGAACTGCTGCGTTCGGGCGCGCTGCGGGCGGTGGTCGCCCTCCCGGCCGGTGCCGCGCCTCCGTACGGGGTGCCGCTCCACCTCTGGGTGCTGCGCGCGCCCCGCTCCGGCGACGACTTCCGCCAGGTGCTGATGATCGACGCCGCCGCCACCTCGCCCGGCTCCGCCGAACCCGCCGAGGGCGGCCGCGACAAGGTCCGCTGGCCCGAGCTGAGCCGTACCGTCCTGGACGCCTGGCGCGCCTTCGACCTCGCCGCCCGGGAGGGTCTCCCGCTGCCCGAGGACCGGCCCGGCCGCCACCGGACCGTGGCGGCGATCGACCTGCTCGACGACGAGACCGACCTCTCGCCCGCCCGGCACGTCCCGCCGGCCGCCCCGCCCGGCGGCGCCGCCGGACTCTCGCACCTCGGCGGCCGGCTGACCGAGCTGCTGGACGGACTCGCCGACCCCGGCACCCTGCTGCCCGGACCGGCACCCGACCCGGTGCCGGGAGCGGGCGTAGGCCCGGTGGTCACCCTGGGGGAGCTGGTCCGCGCCGGACTGCTGGAGGTGCACTCCTCCGGGGCGGGCGCCCCGACCCGGCCGGTCGGCACCGATCCGCTCGGCATCGATCCGCTCGGCACCGATCCGACCGATGCCGATCCGACCGGCATCCCTGTGCTGACGGACCAGGACCTGGTCCTCGGCGCCCCGCCCGCATCCGTCCTGGACCGGGCCGCCGCCGACGGCACTCCGCTGACCCGGCCCGGCGACGTGCTCGTCCCCGCTCTCGGCGGCGGCGTGGCCCGGGTGGTCGGCCCGGACGGCCCACCCGTCGGTGCCGCGCTCGGCCGCCAGCTGCACCTGCTCCGTCCCGACCCGGCCGCCCTCGACCCGGACTTCCTGGCCGGGCATCTGCGCTCCACGGCCGCCGCCCGCCGGGCCGCCAGCCACGCCTCGACGACCACCAGGCTGGACATCCGCCGGGTCGAGCTGCCGCGGCTGCCGATCACCGAACAGCGCCGCCTCGGCGCGGCCTTCGCCCGGCTCGCCGCCTTCGACGCGGCGCTCCAGCAGGCCGCGACCCTCGGCCACGCCCTCGCCCAGGCCGTCACCGACGCCCTGGCCGCCGGCACCGCCGAGCCCCCGTCGGCCTCCTGACGGTCCCCGGCGTCCGGCCCTGCGTCCGGACCCGCGTCCGGCTCCGGACGTCGGACCGGCCGGCTTCCCGCTCCGCTCCGGTGCCGCGGAGCGGTACGGGTACGACGGAAGGACGCCGGCCCGACCGGCGCTGGCGGTACGGTGTGCGGAACCGGTCCCGTGATCCGGACGGCCGTCGTCCTCACCCGCTCAGGAGCGCGCATGTCAGGGCAGTACCCCGGGCAGTTCGGCCCACCGCCCGGTGGCCCGCCCGCCGGTGGCATACCCGGCGCCGTGCCCCCGCCCTACGGCCGGACCCTGGTCGCCCGACCCGCGGGCCCCGGTCGGCCGGCCGGCCCGTACGGCGTGGCCGGTCGGGTCCTGGTGGTCCTCGCACCGCTGCTGACCGTCGGTCTGCTCGGCATGGTGCCGTCGCTGCTGCTGGCGGTCCGCCGTCGCAGGGCGTACGACATCCTGGGGGCGGTGGTGTACGCCGGGCTCTTCCTCACCTTCTTCATCTGCATCGGGGTGGCCGGCAGCTTCGGCAAGGGCGAGGCTCCGGTCGCGGACGCGGTCGGCACCACGATGATGGTGCTGATGTGGTTCACCCCGCCGGTGCACTTCCTGCTGATGGATCGCCAGGTGGTCTGGTCGGCGGGCCGTCCGGCCGCTCCGGCCGGCGTCGTCGGGCACCCGCAGCCGGCCGGGTACGGCTACCCGTCCGCCCAGTCGTCCACCCACCCGTACGGCGCCGCGCAGCCCTACCCGAACCCGGCCGCCCAGCCGTACGGGACGCCGCAGCCGTACACCCCCGCCCCGACCTACGGTGCGGCGCAGCCGTACGGGACGCCGGCCCCGTCCTCCTACCCGGCTCCGGCCCCCGCTCCGGCCCCGTACGCCCAGCCCGGGCAGGCCGCCCAGCCCCCGTACCAGTCCCACCCGCCGACCGGGGCCGTCGGCCAGGGAGCGTCCGGTGCTGGTCCCGCCACCTCCGACGAACTCCGCGAGCTGGGCGAACTGCTGCGCCGTCAGGCTCGTGAGGACCGCCCGTGACCCAGGCCCGGGTGATCGGCGGCCGCTACCACCTCACCGAGAAGATCGGCCACGGCGGCATGGGCCAGGTCTGGGCCGGCCACGACGAACGGCTCGCCCGCCCGGTCGCGGTCAAACTGCTGCGCACCGACCTGCTCCTCGCCGCCGCCGGCGGTACCGACCCGACCACCGCCGACCGGCTCCGGCACGGCGACGACCTGCGCCGCCGGTTCCTCCGCGAGTGCCGCACCACCGCGGCCCTCGACCATCCGGGTCTGGTCACCGTCTTCGACGCCGGTGAGGAGGGTGGCGAACTGTATCTGGTGATGCAGCGCGTCCCCGGTGTCAGTCTGGCCGATCTCATCGCCGAGGACGCGCCGTTCCCGGTCGAGCGCGCGGTCGCCGTGGCCGCCCAGCTCTGTGCCGCGCTGGCCGCCGTGCACGCGGTGCGGGTCGTCCACCGCGACCTCAAGCCGAGCAATGTGATGGTCCGGGAGGACGGCCGGACCGTCCTGCTGGACCTCGGCATCGCCACCGCGCTCGACCCCGAGGCCACCCGGCTCACCCTCACCGGTGTCCCGATCGGCAGCCCGTCCTACATGGCGCCGGAACAGGCGCTGTCCACCGCCGTCGACCCGCGCAGCGACCTGTACGCGCTCGGCTGCCTGCTGCACGAGATGCTGACCGGGGAAGGGCCGTTCCGGGCACCCACCGCGCTGGGACTGCTGCGGCGGCACGTCGACGACCCACCGGTGCCGTTGCGCGACCTGCGGCCCGAGGTGCCGGCCGCGCTGGAGCGGCTCGTGCTCGACCTGCTCGCCAAGCGCCCCGGGGACCGGCCGGCCGACGCCCAGGAGGTGTACGGGCGACTGCTGCCGCTGCTCCCCGTGGCCGTCTCGGTGCCGCAGCCCCGGTTCGGCCCGCTGCCGGACCCGGCCCGGCCCTACCGGTACCCGCTCCAGCCGCAGCCGCGCCCGGAGGGCGTCGCCCCGGCGCCGCCACCGCGGGCCGAACCGCCGCCGTTCCTGCTCGCCGCCGCGCCGAACCCGCCCGCCCCGCTGCCGCAGGCTCCGCCGGTGGCAGCGGCCCCGCCCGCCGCGGCGGAGGACTTCGCGGCGGCCTGCGCCCGGCTCTCCGACCTGGTCGACGCCGGCCGGCGCTCCGAGGTCCTGGACCTCGCCGCCCGGCTGCTGGCCCGCGGTCGCTCCGAACTCGGCGACGGCGCGGGAATGGTCCGCACCGTCCGGACCATCTACGCCCGGACCCTCCTCCAGGAGCGGCGCCACCGCGAGGCGCTGGCCGAGTACCGGGCGCTCGCCGCCACCGCCGAGGGCGGACCGCACGGCCGACGGGCGCTCGAACCGCGTCACCGGGTGGCCGAGTGCCTCGAGCAGCTCGGCCGGGGCGCGGAGGCGCTCGCCGAGTACCAGGCCCTGCTCGCGGTGTGGCCGGAGACCGAACCCGAGCGGGTGCTCGATCTCCGGGAACGGGTCGGCGTGCTCCTGGCCTCGCTCGGCGAGACGGAGGCGGCCTGGTCGTGGCTGCTCCAGTTGCTCTTCGACCGCGAACGCCGCGACGGCCCGCACCATCCGGCGGTCCGCCGTCTGAGGCAGACCCTCGACACCCTCCAGCCGCACCGCACCGACGCCACCCCCTGGCCCCCGCGCGCCTGACCGCCGGCCACGCCGACTGTGCCGACCCGGGACCGGGGCCCGCGACCGGTCGCCGACGGGCATGACTTTCGACAGATCCGCGGCGCCGGTGAGGACCGTAGGGTCGGGCGGATGCGGACGAGAACGTGGTGGGACCGGGGGCTGCTGGTGCTGGCGGCCGGGACGCTCGGGCTGAGTGCGGTGTCCCTCTGGTGGGTGGTGCCCGGCATCGGGGCCGCGTTCGCGGCCGGGGTGCGGACGGAGCGGGTACGGGAGGCGGTCGCCCTGCTCGTGGTGCTGATCACGGCCGGGGCCCTGGTGACGGTGGCCGCCCCGGAGCTGGCCGTGCGGGCGACGTCGGTGGTGTCGGTGCTGGTCTGCGCCGGAATGGCCCCGTGGATGGTGGGCCGGTTCTGGCGGCAGTCGCAGGAGCTGGTGCGGGCGGGCTGGGAGCGGGCCGAACGGGCCGAGCACGAGCAGCGACTGGTGGCCGAGCAGGCTCGCCTGCGCGAACGCGCCCGGATCGCCCAGGACATGCACGACGCGCTGGGCCACGACCTGAGCCTGATCGCCCTGCGGGCCGGTGCGCTCAAGCTCGCGCGCGACCTGGCCCCGCCGCACCGCGAGGCGGCACAGGACATCCGGGCGGGTGCGGCCGCCGCCGTCGAACGCCTCGGTGAGGTGATCGGCGTCCTGCGGGACGACACGGACCCGCACACCGCCCGGGGCCCGGTCGACGCGGGCGTCCCGCAACTGGTGGGGGAAGCGGCCGCGGCCGGGCTGGACGTCCGGCTGACCGTCGACGGTCGGCCGGACGGGCTGCCCCGGGCGGCCGAGCACGCCGTGTACCGCGTCGTTCAGGAGGCGCTGACCAATGCCGCCAAGCACGCCCCGGGGGCGCCCGTCACGGTACTGGTGGCGTACACGGCGGACGGCGCTCGCGTCCGGGTGCTCGACGCTCCCCGAGCGGGGAGCGATCCCCCGGTCCGCGCCGGGGCGGGCCCCGGTCTGCCGGGCACAGGAGGTCACGGTCTGCTCGGACTGGCCGAGCGGGTGCGGCTGGCGGGCGGCACCTTCGGCTACGGGCCCCGGGCCGACGGCCCCGGCTTCGAGGTGAGCGCCCACCTGCCGCGGACGGGCGTTCCGACCCCGGCCCCCGCGGTGCCGGTCACGGTGTCGCCGGCCCGTGAACTGCGCCTGGCCCGCCGCCGGGTGGGCCGCATGGTGGTCGCGATCGTCCTGGTGCCGCTCTCCGTCGCGGTGCTGCTGACCGCCGTGCTCCGGGGCTGGACGATCCACACCGCCGGGCTGTCGGTGCTCGACCCCGCCGACTACGCCGAACTGCGGGTCGGCCAGGACCGGTCCACCGTGCAGCGATTTCTGCCGGAACATCAGTTTCCGTACCATCCGTCCGTAGGCAACCCGCCACCCGGTGGAGAGGGAGTGACGTGCGAGTACTACGCGATGACGGCCGAGGCGTTCAACAACGACCGCTCGGGGGACGCGTACCGGCTCTGCTTCCGGGGCGGCGTGCTGATCTCCCTGGACGCCCTGGTCCAGTGAGTGTCCGATGAGCGACGGGGCACCGGGGAACGGCGCCCCGGCGCGGATCCGGGTACTGGTCGCGGACGACGAACCGATGGTCAGGGCCGGGGTGCGTGCCGTGCTCGCCACCGACCCGGGCATCGAGATCGTCGCGGAGACCGGGGACGGGCGGGAGGCGGTCGAGCTGGTCCGCCGCCACCGACCGGACGTCGCGGTGCTGGACATCCGGATGCCGGGCACGGACGGCATCACCGCCGCGGCCGAGATCCGGCGGGCGGGCGTCACCACCAGGACCGGAGCGGCTCCTGGGATCGTCATGCTGACCACCTTCGGTGAGGACGACTGCATCCTGCGCGCCCTGAGCGGGGGCGCCAACGGATTCCTGATCAAGTCCGGCGAGCCCGAGGAGCTGATCGCCGGGGTGCGTGCGGTGGCCGACGGGGCGGCCTGTCTGTCACCCAAGGTGGCCGCCCGGGTGGTGGCCCACCTCGCCGCCACCCGGTCCGGTGGTCCGGCCGACCGCCGGGCCGCGGCCCAGCGGCAGGTGGCCGGGCTGACAGCCCGTGAGCGCGATGTACTGACTCTGGTCGCCGCCGGGTTGTCCAACGGTCAGATCGCGCGCCGGATCGGTGTGGTGGAAGGCACGGTGAAGGCGCACGTCAGCTCCGTCCTGGCCCGGCTGGGAGTGGCCAACCGGGCTGCCGCCGCCGTTCTCGCCCACGAGGCCGGACTGACGGTGGGCCCGGCCGGCTGAAACCGCGCCCGGGGCCGAAGCCGGGACCGGAGGCGAAGCCGGGACCGGGGCCACGGCGCGTGCGGAGGCCGAGGGAGCCAGCAGCACCGGACCGAGCAGCCGGACCCGGCCCGCCGCGCCGACCACCGCCGTCGCCGAGGGCAGCAGCGCGACCACAGCAGCCGCCGTGACCACCCCGCCCAGTACGGCTCCGGCGGCCACGTCGTGCGGGTAGTGCACGCCCGCCGCCACCCGGAGGGCCGCCGTGCCGAGGCCGGCCGGGACGACCAGCCACGCCCACCGAGGCCGTAGCAGCAGCAGACCGGTGGCCATCGCGACGGCGAGGGTGGCGTGGTTGCTGGGGAACGACCAGTCGCCCGGCGGAGGGCAGTCGGCGAGTGCGGTGGCCGGCAGTCCGGCCAGGGCGCGGCAGGGTCGTTCCTCGTCCAGGACGAGCTTCAAGCCCTCGCTCGCGCCGTACGCGAGTACGGTGCCGAGGGCGGTCAGTACGACACCCGCGACGGTGTCGGCGGCCCGCCGCCCACGCGCCGTCCACCAGACCAGCGCCAGCAGCAGGCCCAGTACCACCAGACCGGCCTCGGTGGCGGGCTCCAGCAGGGCGGCGAGGCGGGGCGGGGCGTCCGTGACGGCCCCGGCGACCCGGCGGTAGCCCGTGCTCGACCAGCCCGGTGCGGGCGGGCCGGCCCCGCCCGCACCGCCGCCGGCCGGAGCGAGCCACCCGACCGCACCGGCGCCGGTACCGACGAGTGCCACCGTGAGGACGGCCCTGTTCCTGATCGTGTTCGTCATGACACGGACGGTAGGAGTCGGAGGCGGGTCCCGACCCGACCCGAAAGGCAGGGGCCGACCTTGACGATCGTCAGGGTTGACCTGAGCCCGGTGCCGCGCCGGCGCCCGGCCCGGATAGGCCGTCCGGGGGACGGTCCGCACCGCCCCGGGCACCCCGCCCTACGCTCGGGGGATCCCTGCCGCCCGCATCCGGAGAGCCGCCATGCACCGTCGCCGGACCACCGGGACCACCGGGACCACCGGGACCACCAAGACCACGGGGACCACCGGGAGCACCGGAATCGCCGGGACCACGGGGACCAGCAGGGCCACCAGGACCGTCGCCGCCGCCATCGGGGCCCTGTGCTTCCTCCCCGCACTGACCGGGTGCGGCGGGGACGGGCTGACGCCGGGCACGGCGGCGGTGCTGGACGGACGGCGGATCCCGGTGGACGCGGTGGAGGCCAGGGTGGCGGCGCTGCGGCACGCCCCGGGCGGGGTGTCGGCGGACGCCCGGTGGCGGACGGAGGCTCCGGCCCGGAGGGCGGTCACCGAGCTGGTGCTCGACGCGGTGGTGGCCCGCGCGGTCGCGGAGCGGGGCCCGGCGGTCGCGGACACCGAGGTGGCGGCCGCCCGGGCGGAGGAGGAACGGCGCCTCGGCGGCGCCGGGCAGCTGGCGCGGGCTCTGGCGGCGCAGGGCGTTCCGGCCGAGGCGATCGACGACCGCCTCGGGCGCGAGCTGGGGATCCGCCGCCTCGCCGCGACCGCCGGGGCGGACGCCGGCACCCCGGCGGGCGACGCGGCCGTCCGCCGGATCCTGGCCGCCACGGCCACCGCCGGCCGTCTGCGGGTGAACCCCCGCTACGGCACCTGGGACCCGGACCGCGCCGCCCTCGCGCCGGTCACCCGCTCCGGGCCCGTCGGCTGAGGACGCCGCCGCCTCGCCCCGGCCCCCGGCCCACCGGAGCACCGGAGCACCGGCCGGCCCACCGGAGCAACCTCACCCGCGTCGTCGGCGCGGAAACCCGGCGGCGGGCCGATCGGGCGGACGGGTAGGTTCGAGGGGTGACGACGAATCCTCCGGGCGCGAAGCTGATCCTCCTCATCACGACCCACCGGGTGGCCCCGGGCCTGCTGTCCTGGCCGGCCTGGGAGGCACTGCGCTCGGCCGGGCGGGTGCTCGCCGGCGACGCCGCTCACCCGCAGCTGCCCGCCCTGCGGCAGGCGGGTGTCGAGGTGGAGGTCGTGGCGCCGGGCTCCGCCCCCGCGCTGGCGCGGCTGCTGACCGGGGCCCCGGCGGACGGCGCGGCCGGCGACGGGGCGACGGTCTGGCTGGGCGGCCCGGACGGCGATCCGGGGCTGACCGACGCGCTGGCGCGGCTCGCGGTCGAGCACGCCGGGGAGGTGCCGGAGATCGAGGTGCTGCCGGGCTCGTACGACCTGCCGGGCTCCCGGCTGCTGGACCTGGTGTCCGTGATGGACCGCCTCCGCTCGCCCGGCGGCTGCCCGTGGGACGCCGAACAGACCCATGCCAGCCTGGTGAAGTACCTGGTCGAGGAGGCCTTCGAACTTGTCGAGGCGATCGAGGAGGGCGACCGCGACACCCTTCGGGAGGAGCTCGGCGACGTGCTGCTCCAGGTCTTCTTCCACTCCCGGATCGCCGAGGAGCACCCCACCGGGGCGTTCTCGATCGACGATGTGGCGGGCGACATCGTCGAGAAGCTGATGTACCGGCACCCGCACGTGTTCGGGGACACCGAGGCGGACGGCGCGGCCGAGGTGGAGGCCAACTGGGAGACGCTCAAGGCGGCCGAGAAGTCGGACCGCGAGTCGGTGCTGGACGGCGTCCCGGCCGGACTGCCCTCGCTGGCGTACGCGGCGAAGCTGGTGTCGCGGGTGCGCCGGTCCGGGTTCGCGGGCGTACCGGACGAGCCGTACGAGCTGCCCGCCGAGCTCACGGCGGAGTCCGCGGGCCGGCTGCTGCTCGCGGTGGCGCAGCGAGCGCACGACGCCGGGTTCGACGTCGACGCCGCGCTGCGGTCGGCGGCGCGGGGTTACCGCGACACGGTGCGCGCCGCCGAGGGTCTGAAGCCCGCCGAGTAGCCCGCCGAGCAGCCGGGCGGCGCCGGGCGAGCGAGCAGTCCGGACCGACGGGCCCCGCCCCGACCCGGCCGACCCCGACCCGAGCGACCCGACCTGGCAGCCCCGTCCGCCCCGGGGCCTCAGGCCGCGGCGACGTCCGCCACCGGACGGCGCTGCGGCGGAACGACCTCGCCGATCGCCTCGCCGACCAGCGCGACGAGTTCGGCGAGCCGCTCCAGGTCGAGGTGGGCGGGCAGGTCGGAGAGGGAGACGATCCGCTCGCCGTCCGGCCCGGCCACGCAGAAGAGGTCGATCGGACCCAGGTGCTTCTCGGCGGTGTCGACCAGCGCGGCGACATCGCTGGGGCGGCGGACGTCGCCGCACACCCCGACGACCGGGCAGCCCGGCCGGTCGAGTTCGGTGGCGAGGTCCTCGGCGACCCCGCTCCGCTGGTCGGCGATCAGCATCCCGGCGGCGCCCGCCGCGGTGAAGCGGCGGGCGAGGCCCGCCCCCGACCCGCCGTCGAGTACCGCGATCACGATGACCGCACCGGTGACCCGCATGGCCCTGCTCCTCCCTGTGGGCGGCTCCGCACCGGCGCCCACGGACATCTTGCGGAGGATCGTAGGCACGACCGGATCCTCCGCAACAGGAATTACCCCTCAGGTGACCAGACTCACGCCTGCTCCGGCCCACCATCACCGGAACGATCACCGGAAGGGGCGGAGCCGACGGGAACAGCGGCCGGAACGGCGGCGGGAACAACGGCCGGAACAACGACGGGAACAACGACGGGAACGGCGCCGCCCACGGTGCGGTGCCGGGGACCCGCCCGGGATACCGTCGACCCATGCCTGCTCAGCCCGCTTCCGCCCGTCCGCCCCTGTTCACCTGGGAGTTCGCCGCAGACCCGTATCCGGCGTACGCGTGGCTGCGCGAGCACGAGCCGGTGCACCGGACCACGCTGCCCAGCGGGGTGGAGGCCTGGTTGGTCACCCGGTACGCGGACGCCCGTCAGGCGCTCGCGGACAGCCGGCTCTCCAAGAACCCGGCGCACCACAGCGAGCAGGCGCACCGCACCGGCCGGGTCGGCATCCCGGGCGAGCGCCAGGCCGACCTGATGACGCACCTCCTGAACATCGACCCGCCGGACCACACCCGGCTGCGCCGTCTGGTGTCCAAGGCCTTCACCCCGCGCCGGGTGGCCGCCTTCGAGCCCCGGGTGCAGCAGCTGACGGACCGGCTGATCGACGGCTTCGCGGCGCGCGGATCCGCCGACCTCATCCACGAGTTCGCCTTCCCGCTCCCCATCTACGCGATCTGCGACCTGCTCGGCGTGCCGGCCGAGGACCAGGACGACTTCCGGGACTGGGCCGGGATGATGATCCGGCACGGCGGCGGCCAACGCGGCGGCGTGGGGCGGGCGGTGAAGCGGATGCGGGCCTACCTCGCGGAGCTGATCCACCGCAAGCGCGCGGACCTCGGGGACGACCTGATCTCGGGGCTGATCCGGGCCAGCGACCACGGTGAGCACCTCACCGAGAACGAGGCCGCGGCGATGGCCTTCATCCTGCTCTTCGCGGGCTTCGAGACGACGGTGAACCTGATCGGCAACGGCGTCTACGCGCTGCTGCGCAACCCGGGGCAGCGGTCGCTGCTCCAGGAGTCGATCGGGCGCGGCGAGAGCGCGCTGCTGGAGACCGGGATCGAGGAACTCCTGCGCTACGACGGCCCGGTGGAGCTGGCCACCTGGCGGTTCGCGACGAGTCCGCTGACCATCGGCGGGGTGGGGATCCCGGTCGGCGACCCGGTGCTGGTGGTGCTCGCCGCGGCGGACCGGGACCCGGCGCGGTTCGCGGACGAGAACACCCTCGACCTGGCCCGGGCGGACAACCCGCACCTGGGCTTCGGGCACGGCATCCACTACTGCATCGGCGCCCCGCTGGCACGCCTGGAGGGGCGGGCCGCGCTGACCACCCTGCTGTCCCGGCTGCCGGACCTCCGGCTCGCCGCGGACCCGGAGGAACTGCGCTGGCGCGGTGGTCTGATCATGCGCGGACTTCGTGAACTTCCGGTGGAATTCACGCCGGGGGCGACATCGGGGGCAACCTCCGCCGACCCCTCGGCAGTTCACTGAGGGGGGCTCACGACACGCCGGCGCGGCCGCTCGACGCGCCGCCCCCGGAGGGTGTGAATCCCCATCAACCCGGACATACATCCTCGGTTGGTGGGCAATCCATCACGTGACGTGATTTCCGTGTGATAGCGGCGATATGAGCTTGTGATTGCTCTGAAGATCTGTCTACTCTCCGGGGAGCCCGCGGAAGCGGGTCCCGTGCGCGGAACGCCGAGTCCTGCCCGCCGCGTCACCGGAAACCGACCAGAACCCTGGGCAGGGGCGGGGGAACCAGGTCTTGCGCCGTCTCCCACGGCTTGGGGTGAAGCCGCCTCCGTGCGGCCGGGCCACCTCCCGGTCCGAACCCGACAGCTCACCTCGCAGGCGTGCGGAGAGGGACTTCCCCATGCTGTTCGTCGGAACCGGCCGTCACCGTCGCCGCACCCAGACCGAGAAGGCCATCGCCGTCGCCGGTGTCGCCGGTGTCGGACTGGCACTGCCGATCCTCAGCGCCACCGGCGCCTCTGCCGCCCCGGCCTCGACCTGGGACGCGGTCGCCCAGTGCGAGAGCGGGGGCAACTGGAGCATCAACACCGGCAACGGCTTCTACGGCGGCCTGCAGTTCACCTCCAGCACCTGGAAGGCGTTCGGCGGCACCTCCTACGCGCCGCAGGCGAACCAGGCCTCGAAGGCGGCGCAGATCACCGTCGCCGAGAAGGTGCTGGCCTCGCAGGGCCCCGGCGCCTGGCCGGTCTGCTCCAAGAAGGCCGGCCTGAGCAAGGGCGGCGCCCCGGCGGCGGTCGACGCCTCGGCGGACGCCGCGCCGGCCGCCCCGGCCGCCCCGAAGCCGCAGGCCCAGCCGCAGCAGGCGCCGAAGGCGCAGGCCCCGCTGGCCGCTGTCGAGCAGCAGGCCCCGAAGGCCGGGCCGAAGCACGCCGCGCCCAAGTCGCAGGCCCAGCAGGCCGAGGCCGAGAAGCAGGTCCCGAAGGCCGCACCGAAGCACGCCGCGCCCAAGTCGCAGGCCCCGCAGTACGCGCCGCAGCAGACTCCGGCGGCCCCGCAGGTCCAGCAGGCCCCGAAGGTCCAGCAGCCGCAGGCCGGCCAGGGCTACACCGTCCGCTCCGGCGACACGCTCGCCGGGATCGCCACCACGCAGGGCGTGCAGGGCGGCTGGCAGGCCCTGTACGACGGCAACCGCGGCACCGTCGGCGGCGACCCGGACCTGATCATCCCCGGCCAGGTCCTCACCCTCGGCTGACGCTCCGGAGCGCGCCCACCGTCCGTCGCGCCGCTGTCCGCCCGTTCGTCCGTCGCGCCGCTGTCCGCCCGTCCGTCCGTCGCGCCGCACGTCCGTCCGTCGCGCCGCCCGCCCGTCCGCCCGTCACCGGACAGGCGGGCGGGCGGGTGGACCGGCGCGCGGGCTCCCGCCCGTTCCATCCGCTTCGTCCGCCCCGGGACGTCCGAGGCCGGGCAACCAGGTGAACTACCGGTGGGTAGCACGGCCACAAGCTGAGACGTGGCCGAGGTCGACGTGGCCCGGACAGCCGGTGCGGTTAGGCTCTGGTCGTAACGACTCCGCAATCGTCCGGCCGACGGCACCCCACTGTCAGCCGCACCTGCTTCCGCTAGGAGATGCCTCGTGCCGTCCATCGATGTCGTCGTAGCCCGTGAGATTCTCGACTCGCGCGGCAACCCCACGGTCGAGGTCGAGGTCGGCCTCGACGACGGCAGCACCGGCCGTGCCGCTGTCCCGTCGGGCGCCTCCACCGGTGCCTTCGAGGCCCTGGAGCTCCGCGACGGCGACAAGAACCGCTACTTCGGCAAGGGCGTGGAGAAGGCCGTCCTGGCCGTCATCGAGCAGATCGGCCCGGAGCTGGTCGGCTACGACGCCACCGAGCAGCGCCTGATCGACCAGGCCATGCTCGACCTGGACGCCACCCCGGACAAGTCCTCGCTCGGCGCCAACGCCATCCTGGGCGTCTCGCTGGCCGTCGCGCACGCCGCCTCCGAGGCCAGCGACCTGCCCCTGTTCCGCTACCTGGGCGGCCCGAACGCGCACGTCCTGCCGGTCCCGATGATGAACATCCTCAACGGCGGCTCGCACGCGGACTCCAACGTCGACATCCAGGAGTTCATGATCGCTCCGATCGGCGCGGAGTCCTTCTCCGAGGCCGTCCGCTGGGGCGTCGAGGTCTACCACACGCTCAAGGGCGTGCTGAAGGAGCGCGGCCTCTCCACCGGCCTGGGCGACGAGGGCGGCTTCGCCCCGAACCTGGACTCCAACCGCGAGGCGCTCGACCTGATCGTCGAGGCCATCCAGAAGGCCGGCTACGTGCCGGGCAAGGACATCGCGCTGGCCCTGGACGTCGCCGCCTCCGAGTTCTACGAGGACGACGCCTACCAGTTCGAGGGCAAGGGGCTCAGCTCCGCCGAGCTCATCGAGTACTACGCCGGTCTGGTCGCCGCCTACCCGCTGGTCTCGATCGAGGACCCGCTGGACGAGTCGGACTGGGACGGCTGGAAGGCCATGACCGAGAAGCTGGGCGACAAGGTCCAGCTGGTCGGCGACGACCTGTTCGTCACCAACCCGGCCCGCCTGGCCCGCGGCATCGAGACCGGCACCGCCAACGCGCTGCTGGTGAAGGTCAACCAGATCGGTTCGCTGACCGAGACCCTGGACGCCGTCGAGCTGGCCCAGCGCAACGGCTACCGCTGCATGATGTCCCACCGCTCCGGCGAGACCGAGGACGTCACCATCGCCGACCTGGCCGTCGCCACCAACTGCGGCCAGATCAAGACCGGTGCCCCGGCCCGCTCCGAGCGCGTCGCCAAGTACAACCAGCTGCTGCGCATCGAGGAGATCCTCGACGACGCCGCCGAGTACGCCGGCCGCGGCGCCTTCCCGCGGTTCAAGCACGAGGGCTGACCCGCCCGGCCGCCCGAGTGGCGCACGCCTGACCGGTGCCCCGCCGTTCACCCCGTAGGGTGGACGGCGGGGCACCGTCGCGACCAGGAGGGGACACCGGAGATGGCAGGCTGGAGGATCCCGGGCTTGGCGGCCCGGCCTCGGTTCACGAGCCGGGCGACCGTTCTGGTCCTCGTGCTCTGCTCGCTGGTGGCGATCCTGGCCTACCCGACCCGGCAGTTCATCTCGCAGCGGTCCGAGATCACGGCGCAGCGCGCCCGGGCCGAGCACGCCCGGCAGCAGGTGGAGCAGCTGCGCCGGGAGAAGGCCCGCTGGCAGGACCCGGAGTACGTCAAGGCGCAGGCCAGGACCCGGCTGCACTACGCGATGCCGGGGGAGACCCCGTACATCGCGGTGGACCCGGCGGCCCAGGACCCGGCGAAGTCCTCGCTGGGCGCGCCGCCGCCCGCGCAGGGCCCGGCCGCCGGGACGGTCAAGGCGGCCCGGCCCTGGTACGCCGGCGTCTGGGACTCCGTGGACGCCGCCGCCGCTCCCGTCGCCCCCACCGCTCCCGTGACCCCCGCCGCCCCGGCGCAGCCCGCCCCTTCCTCACCACCCGCCCCCGTCCCCGCTGGAGACAGCCCCTCCCATGACCACTGAGAACCACCCCACCGTCTCCGACCAGGACGTCGCGGCCATCGCCGCGCAGCTCGGCCGGGTCCCGCGCGGCCTGCGCGGCGTCGCCCACCGCTGCCCGTGCGGCAACCCGGACGTCGTGGAGACGGCCCCCCGACTGCCGGACGGCACGCCGTTCCCGACGCTGTACTACCTGACCTGCCCCAAGGCCGCCTCGCTGATCGGCACCCTGGAGGCGGACGGCGTGATGAAGGAGCAGAGCGCCCGGCTCGCCGAGGACCCGGAGCTGGCTTCGGCCTACCAGAAGGCGCACGAGGACTACATCGCCCGCCGGGACGCCATCGAGGTGCTGGAGGGCTTCCCGAGCGCCGGTGGCATGCCGGACCGGGTCAAGTGCCTGCACGTGCTGGTCGGCCACTCGCTGGCGGCCGGCGAGGGCGTCAACCCGCTGGGCGACGAGGCGATCGGGATGCTGGAGGACTGGTGGGCCAAGGGCCCGTGCGTGTCCCCGGCGGAGGTCGAGGCGGCCGGTGAGCGGGTGCTCCGCAACCGGGCCAAGGAGCAGGACCACCAGGCCGTGATCGCGGCCAAGGAGCAGAAGACCGCGGACCGCGCCGCCAAGCGGGCGGCACAGGAGGCGGACGAGGCAGGGGAGGCCGAGGCATGAGCACGACCAGGGTGGCCGCGATCGACTGCGGGACCAACTCGATCCGGCTGCTGGTCGCGGATCTCGACCCGGAGACCGGGGAGATCACCGACCTGGACCGGCGGATGATCATCAACCGGCTGGGCCAGGGCGTGGACCGCACCGGCCGGCTGCACCCGGACGCGCTGGAGCGCACCTTCGCGGCCTGCCGGGAGTACGCCGAGGTGATCGCCGGCTTCGGTGTCGGCCCGGAGCGGATCCGCTTCGTCGCCACCAGCGCCTCCCGGGACGCCGAGAACAGCGCCGAGTACGTGGACGGCGTGCGGGCGGTCCTGGGGGTCGAGCCCGAGGTGGTCAGCGGCGAGGAGGAGGCGCACCTCTCCTTCGTGGGGGCCACCAAGGAGCTCACCGGTGGCACCTTCGCCACCCCGTACCTGGTCTTCGACCTGGGCGGCGGCTCGACCGAGTTCGTGCTCGGGGCCGAGGACGTCGAGGCGGCCCGCTCGGTGGACATCGGCTGCGTCCGGCTGACCGAGCGGCACTTCGGCGGTGCCGAGCTGCCCTCGGACGAGCAGATCGCCGAGGCACGGGCGCATGTGCGGGCGGAGCTGGACCGGGCCGAGGAGGCCGTCCCGCTGACCGGTGCGGCGACCCTGGTCGGCCTGGCCGGGACGGTCACCACCATCTCGGCGATCGCCCAGGACCTGCCGCGGTACGACTCGGAGGCGATCCACCACTCGCGGATCCCCCGCGAGCGGGTCGCCGAGATCGCCGACCGGCTGCTGGGCGCGACCCACGCGGAGCGGGCGGCCATCCCGTCGATGCACCCGGGCCGGGTGGACGTGATCGCGGCCGGCGCGCTGGAGCTGCTGGAGATCATGGCGCGGACGGGCGCCGCCGAGGTGGTCGTCAGCGAGCACGACATCCTGGACGGCATCGCCTGGAGTATCGCCCGCTGACCAGGCACGAGGCTTACCGCACCGGCCCCGGAGGCCCCTCGGGGGTCCCGGGGCCGGGGCGCGCCCGGGGCCGTGCGGAAAAGTTCGTGAATTTCTTCACATGAGGATCCGCCCGTTCGCGGCGCTGGACGGTCCGGTCCGTCCGATATGTGGGACCGAAGGCTCGCTCGGCGTGATAACCACTGGATCGCAGGTTCCGACCCGTCAGAGGTTTGAAAATCGAAATCCCGCGCGGGAACCAGGCCCTGTCATGGATCGTTGCTGCTCAGCGGGGCCGTCGTCACGGGTGGGTCCGCTGGGGGGCCGGGGTGGCCGCGAAGTGTCGGCCGGGGGGTCGAAACGGGGGCGCGAAGTGTAGCAGAGGGGGTCCGTCCGCTTGTGAGCGGGCTCACGAAGGCTGCTCCGAACGGTGCTGGATACTTTCGGATATGAGCACCACGGAGCGTCCTCGCATCCTCATTGTCGGCGGTGGTTACGTCGGCCTGTATGCCGCGATGCGCATCCTCAAGAAGATGCGCTACGGCGAAGCGACCGTCACGGTCGTGGACCCGCGGTCGTACATGACGTACCTGCCCTTCCTCCCCGAGGCGGCCGGCGGCAACGTCGCGCCCCGCAACCTCGTCGCGCCCCTGCGCACCGCGCTGAAGAACGCGGAGGTGCTCACCGGTGCGGTCACCGGTGTGGACCACGAGCGCAAGATCGCGACCATCCAGCCCTCGGCGGGCGACTCGTACGAGCTGCCCTTCGACTACCTCGTCGTCGCGACCGGGTCGGTCTCCCGCACCTTCCCGATCCCGGGTCTGGCCGAGCACGGCATCGGCATGAAGACCGTGGAGGAGGCCATCGCCCTCCGCAACCACGTCATGGCGCAGCTGGACAAGGCCGAGTCCACCACGGACGAGGCCATCCGCCGCAAGGCGCTGACCTTCGTGATCATCGGCGGCGGCTTCGCCGGCGTCGAGACGATCGCCGAGATCGAGGACATGGCGCGCGACGCCGCCAAGATCTACAAGACGGTCAGCCGCGACGACATGCGCTTCATCGTGGTCGAGGCCGCCAACCGGATCCTCCCGGAGATGGGCCCGGACCTCGGTCTGTGGACCAAGGAGAAGCTCGAAGAGCGCAACATCGAGGTCTACATCGAGACCTCGATGGACTCCTGCGTCGACGGCCACGTCGTGCTGAAGAACGGCATGGAGACGGACGCCTCCACCATCGTGTGGACGGCCGGCGTGAAGCCGAACCCGGTGCTGGCCCAGTTCGGCCTGCCGCTGGGCCCGCGCGGTCACGTCGACACCGCGCCGACCCTCCAGGTCCAGGGCTTCGACTACGTCTGGGCCGCCGGCGACAACGCCCAGGTGCCGGACCTCGCCGCCGGTGAGGGTGCCTGGTGCCCGCCGAACGCGCAGCACGCCGTGCGCCAGGCCGCCGTCCTCGGTGACAACGTGATCTCCGGCATGCGCGGCTTCCCGCAGCAGGAGTACAAGCACAAGAACCTGGGCGCGGTCGCCGGCCTCGGCCTGCACAAGGGTGTCGCGATCCTCTTCGGCAAGTACAAGCTGAAGGGCCGTCCGGCCTGGTGGTTCCACCGCCTGTACCACGGCGCCATGGTCCCCACCTTCAACCGCAAGGTCCGCGTCTTCACCGACTGGACCCTCGCCGTCTTCCTGAAGCGCGAGATGGTCGGCCTCTCCCAGATGGAGAACCCGTACCAGCCGATCCAGGAGGTCACGGCGCCCACCAAGCGTCCCGCCGTCGAGGCCGCGAAGCCGGCCGCCGACAAGGAGCTGGCCACCAGCAAGTAGCGACTACGGCCCGGTGTGGGAGCACCGGGTATGAGTCGGAGGCTCTCCGCCCGGCAGTGTTGCCGGACCACGACCTCCGTGGTGCTCAGCCGGCTGTGCGAGTCGGGCGGAGTACAAGAAGTAGCAGAAGGCCCCTGCCGAAACCCTCCGGCAGGGGCCTTCTCGCGCCGTGCGGCGGTGCGGCGGTGTGCCGCACGGTGCCGCGGTCAGTCGGTCTTGATGCTGCCCAGGATGTCCAGCCCGGCGGCCCGGCGGGCCGGCCAGAAGGCGGCCACCACGCCGACCAGGCCGGCCAGGGCCAGGAAGAGCAGCAGCTGGCCGTACGGCAGCACCGTGGTCAGGCCGGGCAGGCTGGCCTCGAGGGTGCCGTTGATCGCCCAGGCGGTGAAGCAGCCGAGCAGGACACCGATGCCGGCGCCGAACACCGAGATCACCACGGACTCCAGCCGGACCATCCGCTTGATGCCGCGCCGGTCCAGGCCGATCGCCCGCAGCATGCCGATCTCGCGCTTGCGCTCGAAGACCGACATCGCCAGGGTGTTGATCACCCCGAGGATCGCGACCACCACCGACATCGCCAGCAGCCCGTACATCATGTTCAGCGCGAAGGTGATGCTCTGGCTGAAGTTGTCCCGGACGTCCTGGCGCGACTTGACCTCGATCACCGGGTTGGCGCCGGTGGAGTCCTTGAGCGCCTTGCGCAGTGCCTCGGTCTCCCCGGCGGTGCCCTTGACCAGGACGCTCTTCAGGTAGACCTGGGGGTTGTGCTTGAGGATCTCGCTGTTGGCCACCATGGCCCCGCCGAGCAGGTCGCTCGTCTCGTAGACGCCGCCGACGGTCATGGTGCCCTTGGTGTCGCCGGGGTAGCCCACCTCGACGGTGGAGCCGGTGCCGACCCCGAGCTTCTTCGCCACGTCCTCGGCGAGCAGCAGCCCGCCCTGGCCGAACGAGGCCGTGGAACCGCTCTTCATCGTGACCGAGAGCAGCTTGTCCAGGCTGTCCCCGTTCAGGCCGGTGATCTCCCTGGCCTTGCCGTTGAGGTCCCACTCGACCTTCAGCAGCGGTGAGGAGGCCGCCACCCCGGCGGCCTTCGCGGCCTCGGCGGGGACCTTCTCGGACAGGCTCATCCCGTTCGCCGCGGAGATCAGGTAGTCGGCCTTCATCGAGCTGGTGATGGCCCGGTCCACGGTGTCGGAGACCGAGGCGCCGATCACCGTCAGACCGCTGACCAGGGTGAGGCCGATGGTGATCGCGGCCGCGGTGGCGGCGGTGCGGCGCGGGTTGCGCACCGCGTTCTGCCGGGCCAGCCGGCCGGGCATGCCGAACAGCTTGCCGAGGGCCGGTCCGACCAGGGCGATCACCGGGCGGGAGAGCAGCGGCAGCAGGACGAAGACACCGAGGACGGCGAGCACCGCGCCCAGCGCGACCGGCATCCGGCCGTCCGAGTTGCCCTTCGAGGCACCGAAGGTGACCAGGGCGATGCCGGCACCGGCCACCAGCGAGCCGAGCACGTTCCGGACCACCAGGGACTTCTGGGAGGCGGGCTGGTCGCCGCTGCTCATCGCGGCGACCGGGGCGATCCGGGCGGCGCGGACGGCGGGCAGCAGTGCGGAGAGCACCGTCACCAGGACGCCGACCACCAGGGTGACCACCACGGTCACCGGCTTGACCACCAGCGGGCCGGTCGGGAGGCTGTCGTTCAGCGAGGCGATCAGGGACTGCAGGCCCGCACCGATGCCGACGCCGGCGAGCAGACCGGCCGAGGCCGCGACGGTGCCGATGGCGAACGCCTCGATCAGCACCGAGCGGGTCACCTGCTTGCGGCTGGCGCCGATCGCCCGGAGCAGGGCCAGTTCCTTGGTGCGCTGGGCGACCAGCATGGTGAAGGTGTTGGCGATGATGAAGATGCCGACGAAGAGCGAGATGCCGGCGAACGCGAGCAGCATGGTGCGCAGGCTGTCGGTGTCGGCGGTGATCATCCGCTCTTCCTCGGCCTTGAGGTCGGCCCCGGTCCGGGTCTCGATCTGCTGCTCCGGCCGGATCTTCTGGTTCACCTCGGCGAGCAGCGCGTCCTGGCCGGTGCCGGGCTTGGCGGTGAGCACGATGCTGCTGTAGCGGCCGGGCTCCAGCAGGATCTGCTGCGCGGTCGCGCGGTCGAACAGGGTGAGCGTGCCGCCGGTGTTGACCATCGGGTCGTCGGTGGTGAAGACGCCGGTGAGCTTCGCCTCGAGGACCGGGCCGTTGGAGCCGATCCGGACGGTGTCGCCGACCTTGTAACCGCCCTTCTCGGCGGTCTTCCGGTCGAGGGCGATCTCCTTGCCGTTCTTCGGGCCCTGGCCCTCGACCATCGGGTAGCGGGCGTCCTTGCCGTCCGGGCCGGGCGCGAAGTTGGCGCCCTTGGCCGTCCACGACTGGCCGATCAGCTCGCCCTTCTTGTCGGCGACACCGGTGAAGCCGCTGACCACACCGCGGGCGCCGGCGGCGCCGGGCAGCGCGGCGAGCTGCTGGACGGTGGCGTCGGTCAGGGTGACCGCGTTCTTGTCGCTCTTCTCCTGGACGGACGCGGTGGCGCCGGCGGAGTAGTCGACGACCTGGACCGACACGTCGGAGTAGCTCTTGGAGTTGCTCTCCCGCATGGCCTTGCCGAAGGTGTCGGAGAAGACCATGGTGCCGGCCACGAAGGCGGTGCCCAGCATGACGGCCAGCGCCGTCATCAGCAGTCGGCCCTTGTGGGCCAGCACGTTGCGCAGTGCGGTGCGATACATGGGGTTTCCTGGGTCCTGGGGTCTGCGGAGGGACGGGCGGCGGCGCGTGGTGCGTCAGCTGGTGCGGCCCTTGGCGTCGAAGCGGCGCATGCGGTCCAGGACGGTGTCGGCGGTGGGGTTGGTGAGTTCGTCGACGATGCGGCCGTCGGCGAGGAAGACGACGCGGTCGGCGTAGGCGGCGGCGACGGGGTCGTGGGTGACCATGACGACGGTCTGGCCGAGTTCGCGGACGGAGTTGCGCAGGAAGGAGAGGATCTCGGCGCCGGAGCGGGAGTCGAGGTTGCCGGTGGGTTCGTCGGCGAAGACGATGTCGGGCTTGCCGGCGAGGGCGCGGGCGCAGGCGACGCGCTGCTGCTGGCCGCCGGAGAGCTGGCTGGGGCGGTGGGAGAGGCGGCCGGAGAGTCCGACGGTCTCGACGACGCGGTCGAGCCACTGCTTGTCGGCCTTGCGGCCGGCGATGTCCATGGGGAGGGTGATGTTCTCGAGGGCGGTGAGGGTGGGGAGGAGGTTGAAGGCCTGGAAGACGAAGCCGATGTGGTCGCGGCGCAGCTGGGTGAGCTGCTTGTCCTTGAGGCCGACGAGTTCGGTGTCGCCGATGGTGGTGGAGCCGGAGCTGACGGTGTCGAGGCCGGCCATGCAGTGCATGAGGGTGGACTTGCCGGAGCCGGAGGGGCCCATGATCGCGGTGAACTCGCCCTGGGGGAAGGTGACGCTGACGTTGTCGAGGGCGACCACGCGGGTCTCGCCCTCCCCGTAGACCTTGTTCAGGCCGGTGGCGCGGGCGGCCGCCCGGCCGGTGCGGACGGCGGTTGCGGTCGACGTGCTCACGGGGTGCTCCTCGGGTCGGGCGTGGCGGACCGGGCCGTACGGCTCCGGAGGCTGGCCGGCCGGGGCCCTTCCAGGGGCGTCCGGCCGTACCTCCATGCTCCTTCCGGTGATCATGGTTCCTCGTCGCTCCGGCGGACGGTTGGCCCGACCGCCGCTGGGCGTACGCCCAGGTGACGCCCTCCTCCTGCGGTATGACACCGACCCTGAGCGGAAAACCGGTGGCCGGATCGAGCGGGTCGAGTGGCCAAATCACGAACTGTTCGTCAGATGGCAAGGAAACATGACAACTTCCCCGCCTCGGAACATGCGAAAGGGGATGCCGGGCGACTAGGCTCAGGGGTGGCCCGCACGGGGGTGGAGCGCTGCTCCCCGTTCCGCCGCGGGGCGGTCCGCAGAAGCCCAGATGGTGGAACGCAGACACGGGCAGCTTAAAACTGCTTGGCCGAAAGGCCGTGCCGGTTCGAGTCCGGCTCTGGGCACCGACTCGCGGGGACGCCGACCGGCGTCCCCGCCGGACGTCAGCTCCCGAATCCTTCTCGCGGCGGATGCCGATTCCTTTGCCAAGCCATTACCCTTGTGCTGCGGGCGGTGCAGTGCCGCCACGGAGGGAATGAGCAATGAGAAGCAGCAACCCGGTCTTCTCGCGGGAGGGGTCCTTCACCCGCGAGTCCGGCTACGCGGGTTTCGGGAACACCCAGACCCCGCCGGCCGGGAGCCCGTACGCAGGCAACCCCTACGGCAACAATCCGTACGGGAACAACCCGTACGCCAACAACCCCTACGGCCAGCAGCCCCAGGGCGGGGCGCCGCTGACCGACGAGCAGCTCGTCGAGATGTACAACGCGCCCTCCGCGGGTCCCGCGGCGACGGGCCGGATGACGCTGGACGACGTGGTCGCGCGCACCGCGATGACCCTGCTCACCCTGGTGGCGGCCGGCGGTCTCGCCTGGTTCGCACTGCCGGAGCGGAACTTCGGCCTGGCCGGCGGTGCCTCGCTGATCGCGTTCGTGGTCGGCATGGTGATCTCCTTCAAGCGGAGCGTCAGCCCGCCGCTGATCCTGCTCTACGCGGGCCTCCAGGGCTTCGCGCTCGGTGCGATCACCAAGGTGTTCAACACCATCTGGGAGGGCATCGCGATCCAGGCGGTGCTGGGCACCGCGGCGGTGTTCGCGGCGATGCTGATCGCGTACAAGACCGGGCGGATCCGGGTCACCGCGCGCTACACCCGGATCGGCATCGCGATCGCCATGGGCTTCGTGCTGCTGATGCTGGTCAACATGGTCGCCTCGCTGGTCTTCGGTGCCGACATGGGGCTGCGCAGCGGCCCGCTGGGCATCGTGGTCGGCCTGATCGGCATCGGGCTCGGCGCGTTCTTCCTCTCGCTGGACTTCGCGGCGATCGAGGAGGCCATCGCGCAGGGCGCGCCGCAGAAGGAGTCCTGGCGGGCGGCCTTCGGGCTCACCCTGTCGCTGGTCTGGATCTACGTCGAGATGCTGCGGCTGATCGCGATCCTGCGCGGCGACGACTGATCCCGAGCCGTACGACCCGCTGTACCACCACTGCCGCCGGGCCCCGGAGCGACCGCTCCGGGGCCCGGCGGCTTTCGTCCCCGGTGGCCCGTATGCTCGCCGCATGTCCGAGACGCCCGATGAGAAGACCCTGGCCGAGGCCGTCGACGCGCTGGCCGACCGGTTCCGCGCGATGCCGCAGAGCCGGCTGCTCGGCGCCGTGCCCGGGCACCCCTCGCGGGCCGCGGCCGGACTGGCGCTGGCCCGCTGGCTGGCGGCGGCGGCACAGGCCGCGGAGGCGGTCCGGGCCGACGGCGGGGCGGACGGCCCGGACGCGCGCGAGCTGCCGGACGCCGGGGCGTTCGCCGTCGGCGACCAGCTCGCGGTGGTCGGGCACGACCTGGCGGCGGCACTGGCCGCGCTGCCGGAGGGCGCCGCGGTGGCTCTGCCGGACGGCCCGCCGGTGACGGCCGGGGCGGTGCGGGCCCTGGCCGTGCGACGGCTTGCGGAGGCCTCGGCGGCGGTCTGACGACCCCGGCGACCCCGGCGACCCGGGCGATCTGGACGACCCGGACGACCTGGATGGCGCGGACGGTCCCGCGCGGCCCGGTGGCCGTGAACCGGAACCGGCGGAACGCCGAGGGCCGGCCGGATCGGTAACCCCCTCGATCCGGCCGGCCCTCGGCGTCCGCGCGCCGGTCGGCGCGCCCGGGTCAGATGCTGGCCACCACCCGGTCGGCGAGCACGTACACGGCGTCCTCGTCGGTGGAGAAGGTCAGCGAGTAGGAGCCGGAGAACCGGGAGCCGCCGAGCAGCCGGACGTTCTCACCGGCCCGGACGGCGTCGATCAGCCGGTACGCGGCCTCGCGGTCGCCCGGGGCCACACAGAGCGTGGTGCCGTCGGCGAAGGCGTAGACGTCCAGGGTGCCGAGCGGTCCGGGGCGGACGTCGACCAGTGCGGTGCCCTCCTCGGCCAGCGCGGTCAGCCGGGTGTCGGTCCACTCCCGGGACGGCGTCTGGCTGGGCACGAAGTCGGGGTGCGAGGGGTGGCGGCGCGGGTCGGGCGCGGTGGCCGGGGCCTCCTCGACGGTGGCCTCGGCGTCCAGCAGCCCGGCCTCCAGACCGGTGGCCAGCAGGTCGGCCTCGCGGCGGGCCCGGGCGTCCCCGGTGCCCTCGCCGGCCGGGTGGCCGCCGGCGGGGTGGCCGGCCGGGTGGGCGGGGCGCAGCGGGCCGCCGCCCTCGGGGTCGGTCCCGGCGGGCCGGCCGCCGTCGCCGATGAGGTCCTCCAGCGCCGAGCGCAGGGCCTCGCCGAACTCCGGGTCCATGGTGCCCGGGTGGTCGGCGTTGTCGGCGGCCTCGTTCGGCCCGGTGGGGCGGGGGAAGAAGAGCGGCCACTCGTCGGTGGTGCTGAAGACACCGGCGAACGGGGAGTCGAACAGCGGTGCGTCCTCGGCCGCGCGGGCCTCCTGCTCGGCCCAGAACGCCCGGGCCTCGGTGATCTCCCGCTCGCGGTCGGCGGCCAGGGCCTCGGCGACGGCCCGGCGTATCGCGGTCTCGTCGATGGTGGGGGAGACGGCGGCCCGTGCGTCCAACCGGCGGGAGATTCCCCGGAGGTGGACCAGCACGGCGGTCGACACGGCGATCAGGATCAGCAGCAGGACGGTGTAGACGGCGCTCACGGAACGTACTCCTAGGGAGGAGTGGAACGGGGTTACCTCTCCACACTGCCCCATCCGGTGCTGTTACCGCAGTGGCCAATGTCCAATTTGTCGGTGACTTTCGCTCTTGTCCCCAAATTGTTAGGTAGGACCGCTCTACGCAGCGGAGTTGATCCGCTCCGCACCGTCGATTTCCGGTCCGGAAATGACAGAAAAGAGGGCCGGATCGACCTCGCGGTGTGATCCGGCCCTCAATTACGCTGTGTCACTCCAAATGGGTGGTCTGGACCCTTCCGGGTTGACGGCGCGAGGTCAGACGAGGCGCTCCAGGACCATCGCCATGCCCTGGCCGCCGCCGACGCACATGGTCTCCAGACCGAACTGCTTGTCGTGCCACTGCAGCGAGTTGATCAGGGTGGTGGTGATCCGGGCACCGGTCATGCCGAAGGGGTGGCCGACCGCGATCGCGCCGCCGTTGACGTTCAGCCGGTCCAGGTCGACGCCGAGGTCCCGGTAGGAGGGGATCACCTGGGCGGCGAAGGCCTCGTTGATCTCGACCAGGTCGATGTCGCCGATGGACAGGCCCGCCCGCTTCAGTGCCTGCTTCGAGGCCTCGACCGGTCCGTAGCCCATGATCTCGGGGGACAGCGCGCTGACGCCGGTGGAGACCACCCGGGCGAGCGGGGTGATGCCCAGCTCGCGGGCCTTGGTGTCGGACATGATCACCAGCGCGGCGGCGCCGTCGTTCAGCGGGCAGCAGTTACCGGCGGTCACCGTGCCGTCCGGACGGAACACCGGCTTGAGCCCGGAGACGCCCTCCAGCGTGACGCCCGCGCGCGGGCCGTCGTCCGTCGAGACCACGGTGCCGTCGGGGGTGGTGACCGGGGTGATCTCGCGCTCCCAGAAGCCGGCCTTGATGGCGGCCTCGGCGAGGTTCTGCGAGCGCACGCCGAACTCGTCCTGCTCGGCGCGGGTGATGCCCTTGAGCGCGGCGAGGTTCTCGGCGGTCTGGCCCATCGCGATGTAGGCGTCCGGCAGCAGGCCGTCCTCGCGCGGGTCGTGCCACTCGCCGCCACCGGTCTCGGCCCGCAGTGCGGTGCGCGCCTGCGCCTCGTCGAACAGCGGGTTCATGGTGCCCGGCATGCCGTCCGAGGTGCCGTGGACCGACCGGGAGACGGTCTCCACGCCGGCCGAGACGAAGATGTCGCCCTCGCCGGCCTTGATCGCGTGCAGGGCCATCCGGGTGGTCTGCAGCGAGGAGGAGCAGTAGCGGGTGACGGTGGTGCCGGGCAGGTAGTCCATGCCCATCTGCACCGCCACGATCCGGGCCAGGTTGTGGCCCTGCTCGCCGCCGGGCAGGCCGCAGCCGAGCATCAGGTCGTCGATCTCGCGCGGGTCGAGCTCCGGCACCTTGGCCAGCGCGGCCCGGATGACGTGCGCGGTCAGGTCGTCCGGGCGGACGTCCTTCAGGGAGCCCTTGAAGGCCCGGCCGATCGGCGAACGGGTGGCGCTGACGATGACGGCTTCGGGCATGGCGGGCTCCTCGCTGAGTGGCGGCGGACAGGCGTCCGGGAGGAAAGTTACCGTCTGGTAGCTCAGTCGTCACCCGCCCCGGTGTGTGAGCTGGCCGACGTGTTGCCGGGGGTCGGACCGGGGCCCCCGGACAGGCCTCCGGCAACCCCCTCGGACGGCGCGCCCACCGGTTCCCCGGCGGCCCAGGAGCCCGGCAGGCCGACCCGGATCCGGTGGCGCAGCAGCGCCCAGCGTCCGGCCGCGCCGTCCGCGCCGCCGACCGCCTCCACCTCGCTGCCGGCCCGGTCGGCCGCGGCCGCCGCGGCCACCGCCACCGGCAGCACCGCCTCGCCGGGGACCGGCCCGTCGCCCGCCTCCTCCTGCGGCCAGAGGTCCAGTGCGGCGCAGACCGAGGGCAGCACGGCCATCGCGGCTGTCGCGTAGCCCTGGGCGGACGGGTGGTAGCGGTCGGCGGCGAACATCTCCGGCCTGGCGGCGAACTCCGGGCCGAGCAGCGAGCCGAGCGAGACCGTCCGCCCGCCCGCCTCCACCACCGCGATGGTCTGCGCGGCGGCCAGCTGGCGGCTGACCCGGCGGGCCACCCAGCGCAGCGGCGGCCGGACCGGCTTGATGGTCCCGAGGTCCGGACAGGTGCCGACCACCACTTCGCAGCCGGCGGCGCGCAGCGCCGCCACCGTTTCGCCGAGCTGGCGCACCGCGAGCTGGGCCGGGCTGTGCCGGGTGACGTCATTGGCGCCGATCATGATCACGGCGATGTCCGGGCGGCACGACAGGGCCTGCTCCAGCTGGCCGGCCAGATCGGCGGAGCGGCCGCCCGAGAACGCCACGTTCACCAGTCGGACCGGGCGCTCGGCGACCGAGGCGAGGCCCGCGGCGAGCAGTGCTCCCGGGGTCTCCCGGGCCCGCAGCACGCCCAGGCCGGCCGCGGTGGAGTCGCCCAGGAAGGCCAGGACCAACGGCGGCTGCGGCGCGGCCGCGCTGTCGGCGAAGGCCTCGCCGTAGACGCCGTCGGCCCTCGGCGGGTCGCCGTCCAGGATGCCGATGGCCTGGACGGCCAGCTTGCTCTCGGTCAGCAGCAGGCCGACCAGGCCCACCCCCAGGACCCCGAGCCCGCCGCCGCCGTACGCCGCCGCGGTGGCGATCCGCCGGGCCACCCGGGCCCGCGACTGCTGTGTTCCTGGCACCCCGTGCCCCCTTCGCGTCCTCGTGCCACCCCGACGGGTGCCGTTCCCGATGCGTGTACACCCCTAGTACCCGCCCGGGGCGCCGCCTACGACGGCGGTGGGCCGTTCGTGGTGCGCACGGGCCCTCCGGGGCGCCCGGTACGGCCGCAGGGCCTCTCTTTCGGCCCTAGGCTTGCGGTACCGACAGCACTCGTATGCCCACACACCGGGAGGACCCCCGTGCGGTACCACAATTCGATCATCGACCTGGTCGGCAACACGCCGCTGGTCAAGCTGAACAAGGTCGCCGAGGGGATCAGTGCCACCGTGCTCGCCAAGGTCGAGTACTTCAACCCCGGCGGCTCGGTGAAGGACCGCATCGCCATGCGGATGATCGAGGCCGCCGAGGCCTCGGGCGCCCTCAAGCCCGGCGGCACCATCGTCGAGCCGACCTCCGGCAACACCGGTGTCGGTCTGGCGATCGTGGCCCAGCAGAAGGGCTACAAGTGCATCTTCGTCTGTCCGGACAAGGTGTCCACCGACAAGATCAACACGCTGCGCGCCTACGGCGCCGAGGTGGTCGTCTGCCCGACCGCCGTGGCCCCCGAGCACCCGGACTCCTACTACAACGTGTCCGACCGCCTGGTCCGGGAGACCCCGAACGCCTGGAAGCCGGACCAGTACTCCAACCCGGACAACCCGGCCTCGCACTTCCACTCCACCGGTCCGGAGCTGTGGGAGCAGACCGGGGGCCGGATCACCCACTTCGTGGCGGGCGTCGGCACCGGCGGCACCATCTCCGGCACCGGCAACTACCTGAAGGAGGTCTCCGGCGGCAAGGTCAAGGTGATCGGCGCCGACCCGGAGGGCTCGGTCTACTCGGGCGGCACCGGCCGGCCGTACCTGGTCGAGGGCGTCGGTGAGGACTTCTGGCCGACCGCCTACGACCGCGAGGTCGCCGACGGCATCGTCGCCGTCTCCGACAAGGACTCCTTCCAGATGACCCGCCGCCTGGCCAAGGAGGAGGGCCTGCTGGTCGGCGGCTCCTGCGGCATGGCGGTCGTCGCCGCGCTGGAGGTGGCGCGCGGGCTCGGCCCGGACGACGTCGTCGTGGTGCTGCTGCCGGACGGCGGCCGCGGCTACCTCTCGAAGATCTTCAACGACGACTGGATGGCCGACTACGGCTTCCTGCCGTCCGCCACCGACGAGGCGCACATCGGCGAGGTGCTGGCCCGCAAGGACGCCATCGAGCACGAGGGCATCCCGCAGTTCGTCCACATGCACCCCAACGAGACCGTCGCCGAGGCGGTCCGGGTGCTGCGCGAGTACGGCGTCTCGCAGATGCCGGTGGTCTCGCCGGGCGCCGGCCACCCGGACATCATGGCGGGCGAGGTGATCGGCTCGGTGGCGGAGAAGCTGCTGCTGGAGGGCGTCTTCGCGGGCGAGATCCAGCTGACCGACACGCTGGACAAGGTCATGTCCAAGCCGCTGCCGGTGGTCGGCTCGGGCGAGACCGTCACCAACCTGATGACGGTGCTGGAGAAGGCCGACGCCGCGGTGGTGCTGGTGGAGGGCAAGCCGCAGGGCATCGTCACCCGTCAGGACCTGCTCGGCTTCCTGGCCGGCAGCCGCACCGGCCACTGAGCCCGGCCGTGCGCCGGTCCGCGGTCAGCCGCCGCCCCCGACCCGGTGGCTGGTGAACCGTACGGCGCCGGTTCCGTTTCCGGGCGAACCGGTACACCGGCGTCATCTCCGTGCAGCACGGGCTTAACACGACTGCGGCATGGTTGTGCACACGGCAAGACGCCGAACGGGACGACAACGACCGGCCGGGAGCGGCTCCCCGGCGGCACGGTCCGTCCCGGGCACGACGGTCGGTCCTGACCCGGCCGGGTGTCCCTGTCCGCGGAGACGCCGTCGTCCCGCCCCTGCCCGGCCCCGGCCGGCTGCCAGGGTGAGGCGGCTCCCGGACGTCCGCGCCGCTCGGCGCGTCCGCACGGCTCCCGGGTGGGGGAGTCGGGCGGAAGCGGTGGGGCCGGTCCCTCCTTCGAGGAGGGGCCGGCCCCGCTGCTTCTCTCGGGTCCCTTCCGGCGGTCTCCCGGCATTCTCCGGCGCCTCCCGGCTGGCGGGATCCCGTAGTCTCGGCGCATGACCAGCACTGACACGACCGGCCAGGACAGCCCGCGCTACGTCCGGCTCAGCATCGAGCTCATCGCCGAGATCACCGACGAGGGCGCCCTCAAGGCGGCGGCCCTCGAGCAGGTGACCGCGGACGAGTACCTGGACGACGAGGAGCGCGCGCAGTCCGTCGAGGCCATCGAGGTGGACCCGGCGGGTTCGCTCGCCCACTTCATCGACCCGGTGGCGCTGCTCGGCGACGTCCCGGGTGTCGAGCTCGCCTCGGCGACCTGGGAGTCGGCGAACACCGACTTCGACCCCGAGGACGGGGACTGGGACGAGTACGCGGTGGAGGAGGCGGCCGAGTAGGGCACGCCCCCGACGTCCGACGAAAGCCCGGCCTGCCGTCCGCAGGCCGGGCTTTTTGTCCATATTTGGCACTTGGTTTCGTCTTCTCATACGATCGCAAGCCGTTGGTGTTGGAACCGTGAACGTACGGATTGCGTTTTTGTATCCGTAATGCCCGGATGAAGCAGTAGGGAGTGGGCGACGTGACGGCACGGGACGGTCAGGGCCGGTCGGCCGCGAGCAGCTGGAGCCGGCGCGGCGTACTCGCCGGTCTGGTCGGTGCCCCGGTACTGCTGCTGGCGGCCTGCAACGACACCAAGGGCACGGACAGCGGCGCGGGCACCGGAACGACGGGCGCCGGTGGCACCGGCGGTTCCGGCGGTTCCGGTTCCGGCGGCGGACAGCCGACGGCGAGCGCCACCAGCACCCCGAAGACCTCCGTCGCCGTGATCACCGTCACCCCGGCCGACGGCACCACCTCGGCCGGCTTCAGCGATCCGGTCCGGGTCGCCGTCGCGGGCGGCACCCTCACCTCGGTCAAGGTCGCCGACTCCACCGGCAAGGCGCTGACCGGCGCGCTGTCCGACGACGGCACCGTCTGGACCTCCGCCGCCTCCCCGGCCAGCGGCACCAAGTACACGGTGACCGCCGCCGCCGTCGACAAGGACAAGCTGGAGGCGGACGCCAACGCCGTCTTCACCACCGCGACGCCGGCCAACACCTTCGTGGGCTACTTCACCCCCGAGGACGGCTCGGTGGTCGGTGTCGGCATGCCGGTCTCGATCAACTTCAGCAAGCCGGTCACCGACCGCAAGGCCGTCCAGCAGGCCATCACCGTGGTGGCCGAACCGGGCGTCGAGATCGTCGGGCACTGGTTCTCCAGCACCCGCCTCGACTTCCGCCCGCAGGAGTACTGGGCCAAGGGCACCAAGGTCACCGTCAAGCTCCGGCTCAAGGACGTCCAGGGCGCCAAGGGCGTCTACGGCACCCAGTCCAAGGACGTCCGCTTCACCGTCGGCCGGGCCCAGACCAGCGTCGCCGACCTCGCCACCAAGAAGCTCACCGTCACCACCGACGGCCAGGTCAGCGCCGTCTACGCGATCTCCGGCGGCTCGCCCGAGTTCCGCACCTGGGGCGGGAAGATGGTGATCACCGAGCAGTACCAGCAGACCCGGATGAACTCCCAGACCGTCGGCCTGGGCAGCGAGTACGACATCCCGGACGTGCCGCACGCCCAGCGCCTCTCCACCTCCGGCACCTTCATCCACGGCAACTACTGGTCGCCCGCCTCGACCTTCGGCAGCCAGAACACCAGCCACGGCTGCGTCGGCCTGCGCGACGTCAAGGGCGGCCAGGACGCCAACGCGGACGGCTACAAGTTCTTCAAGAGCTCGATGGTCGGCGACGTGGTCGAGGTCACCAACTCCGGGGACAAGACCGTCCTCCCGTCCAACGGCCTCAACGGCTGGAACATGGGCTGGGCCGAGTGGAAGGCCGGCAGCGCGGTCTGACGGCCCGGGCGCCGCGGGCGTCACCTGCGGCACGGGCGTCACCTGCGGCACGGCCGTCACCGGCGCCCCGGGGTGCCCCGGTCGCGCGGGGGCTCCCTCCCGCGCGAATTCCCGCCCGTGCGGACAGAACCCCGCCCGCCCCCCGAGGAGTCAGGGGGGTGTGAAACGCGAGCAGAGGGAGCGCCTGGACGCCGAGTTCAGCGTGTTCGTGGTCGGCATCGGGCCACGGCTGATCAGGCTGGCCGAGCTGCTGACCGGTGATCCGCACCGGGCCGGGGACATCGTGCAGTCCGCGCTGGAACGCGCCTACCTGCACTGGCCCAGGATCACCGCGAACGCCGACGACCCGGCCGCCTACGTGCGGCGGATCGTCGTCAACCAGCACCGCGACTGGTGGCGGCGGACGCGCAACCGCGAGCTGCCCACCGCCCACGCCCCCGACCGGCCGGTGCCGGCGGACTTCGCCGAGCAGCAGGCCCAGCGGGCACTGCTGCGCCAGGCGCTGGCCGCCCTCACCCGGCGCGAGCGGGCGGTCGTGGTGCTGCGGTACTACGGGGACCTGAGTGAGGCCGAGACCGCCGCCGAACTGGGCATCGCGCCCGGGACGGTCAAGTCCACGCTGCACCGGGCGCTGTCGAAGCTGCGCGCACGGCCCGAACTCGCCGACCGCACCGGCGGTCCGGCGGGCCACGACCCGAGCGACATCGAGGTGGCGGTATGAACGGCGGCACGGAATTCGAGGAGCGGCTCGGCGAACTGCTGACCCGCGAGGACACGGCCTGGGGGGCGGGGCGACCCGAACCGGCGGCGGTCATCGCCGGGGCGCGGCGCCGCCGGGCCCGGCGGCGGCTGGGCACCGGGGCGGCCGCGCTGGCGGTCGCCCTGGTCTGCGGGGGGACGGCGCTGACCGTCGGCGACCCCCGGCCGGCCGGCGGCGCGACGGGCGCGGCCGGGGCGGCGGTCACGACGACGGCCGCCGTGCTGCCCGGCGCGGCCCCCGCGGCGTCGGCGGTGCCGGCCGCCACCGGGGCCGGGGCGCAGCCGGACTCCCCGGTCCAGCTGGTGGAGCCCGGCAAGCGGCTCACGATCGCCGAGGGCTACCGGATGGGCGTCACCGCGACCGGATCCTGCGTCGAGAGGTGGGAGCAGGCCACCGGATCGTGGGAGCAGCCGTTCGGCTGCCGCGACACCACCAGCGACAACCTCGACCACAGCCGGCCCACCATCGGGGCGCAGAGCCTCGGGGACGGTGAGCGGACCGTGGTGACCGGCCTGTACCTGGGCCCGGCGGCGGCCCGGGTCATGGTCGAGCTCAACGGTGTCCAGGTCCTCGCCACCCTGGTCACCACCACGGAGCCGAACGGCTGGAGTGCCTACTACGCGGTGGTTCCCGGGGCCGCCCGTTCCTCCTCCGGACCGGCCGGACCCGACGCCGCCCCCTCGGTCGCGGCCTGGGCCGCCGACGGGACGCGGCTCGCGGACCTGATCGCTCCGCGCCGGTCCGACCCCTGGGCCACCGCGGGCGGCGGCACGGGCGCACCGGCGGCAGGCTGACGGGGCCGGCAGGACTGACGGCGCCGACGGGACTGACGGGACTGACGGGGCCGGTGGAACGCGGTCGAACGCGAGGGCCGAAAACCGCCGGACTCCCGGGGGCGGCGGCGGGAGGGTGGAGGCATGACGACCTCCACTCCTCCCGCTCCGCCCGCCCCGTCCGTCCTGACCGTCCGGGCGATCGACCCGGCCGTGCACCGCTCCCTGCTGGTGCGCGACGACGCCGGCCGCCCGCCGGTCCGCTCGGTCGACGTGACCGGCGGAGCCCCGCTGCGCTGCTGCCTGGCCCGGGCCGGGGCCGGGGAGCGGATCGCCCTGCTGAGCTACGCGCCGCTGCGGCGCTGGGCCGCGGAGACCGGGGCCGAGCCCGGCCCGTACGAGGAACTCGGCCCGGTGTTCGTGCACGACGGCCCGTGCGCGGGCCCGGCGACCGGGCAGGGCTGGCCGGAGGGCTTCCACGGCGGGCAGCGGGTGCTGCGGGCCTACGACCGGCGCGGGCACATCCTCGGCGGCGCCGTGGTGCTGCCGGAGGCCGCCGAGGCGGGCGCGGCGGTGCTGCTCGCCGACCCGGAGGTGGCCGTGGTGCACGTCCGGGCGGTGGAGTTCGGGTGCTTCATGCACGAGGTCCGGCGGGGCTGACCATCCCCGCGCGAGGTCCGGCGGGGCTGGCCACCACCCCCGCGCGAGGTCCGGCGGGGCCGACCCCTGCCGGGCCGGGTCGGCCGGGGGCCGTGCCGGCCGGGGTGCTCACGAGCGCTTGGCGTAGTCCCCGTAGCCCTGCCAGTCCAGGACGACCGCCGACTCGTCGCCGACCACCCAGGCGTCGTGGCCGGGCGGGCAGACCATGAAGTCGCCTGGGCCGAACTCGCTCTCCTCGCCGTCGTCCATGACGATCCTCAGCCGCCCCGAGATCATGTAGCCGACGTGCGCGGCCTGGCAGCTGTCCGTCTTCGCGATCGGCTTGACGTGCCGGGACCACTGCCAGCCGGGCCGGAACACCGCCCGCCCGACGCCCCCGGCGTCCAGGTGGACCAGGCGCAGCTCGCCGGTGTCCGCCTCGAACGGGCGGACCTCCTCGGCATCGGTGTCGAAGTTCCTGCGGATGAGACCGGCCATGGGGTGCTCCTCGGGTCTCCTCGGGACAGGAGCGGCCGCACCACCGGGGCGGATGGTGCGGCCGCCCTCCTGGTCCCTCCAGTCTGCGCCCGTCGGGCCCGGGGCGGAACCCCCGGCGGACCAGGGGCGGACCCCGGAGGATCAGCCCTGGGTACCCGTGCTGGCCACCCCGATCGGGCAGCTGGCGCCGGTGCCGCCCAGACCGCAGTAGCCGTTCGGGTTCTTGGCGTCCGAGAGGTACTGCTGGTGGTACGGCTCGGCCGGGAAGAACGGGCCGGCCGGGGCGATCTCGGTGGTGATCGGGCCGAGGCCGAGCGCCGTCAGCGCCGGCTGGAAGGCGTCCCGGGTGGCGGTCGCGGTGGCCGCCTGGGCGGGGGAGTGGGTGTAGACCGCGGAGCGGTACTGGGTGCCCACGTCGTTGCCCTGGCGGTTGCCCTGGGTCGGGTCGTGCGCCTCCCAGAAGGTCTTCAGCAGCCGCTCGTAGGAGATCACCGCCGGGTCGAAGACCACCCGCACCGCCTCGGTGTGCCCGGTCAGGCCGCTGCACACCTCCTCGTACGTCGGGTTCGGGGTGTGGCCGCCCTGGTAGCCGACCAGCGTCGTCCAGACTCCGGGCAGCCGCCAGAACGTCCGCTCGGCGCCCCAGAAGCAGCCCAGTCCCAGGTCCGCGACCTCGAGCCCCTCGGGGTACGGCCCGGTCAGCGGGTGGCCGAGGACGGTGTGCGGATCGCGCAGCGTGAAGCCGGGGGCCGCCCGGCCGGGAAGAGCCTGGTCGGCGGGGACGAGCGAGGTCTTGTGGCGGTTGAACAGCACGGCCTGCTCCAACGGGTTCGACAGGGGTTGCGGAGGTTCCAACACCGTCGCCCGCCCGGGGATTCCGGACAGTCCCCGGCGGCCGGGCGCCTTCCGGGCGGCAGCCGGGCGTTCGCCGACTACGCTCGGAGCATGACCGAGCACCAGCTTCCCCAGGGCTTCGAGACTCTCGCCATCCACGCGGGTCAGGAAGCAGACCCCCAGACCGGGGCCGTCGTCACGCCGATCTACCAGGTGTCCACCTACAAGCAGGACGGGGTGGGCGGCCTGCGGGGCGGCTACGAGTACAGCCGCAGCGCCAACCCGACCCGCACCGCGCTGGAGGAGTGCCTGGCCGCGCTGGAGGGCGGCTCCCGCGGGCTCGCCTTCGCCTCCGGCCTGGCCGCCGAGGACACGCTCCTGCGGACGATCCTCAAGCCGGGCGACCACATCGTGATCCCCAACGACGCCTACGGCGGCACCTTCCGGCTCTTCGCCAAGGTGCTGACCCGCTGGGGCGTCGAGTTCTCCGTGGCCAACACCCAGGACCTGTCCACGGTCCGCGACGCACTGCGCCCCAACACCCGCGCGGTCTGGGTGGAGACCCCGTCCAACCCGCTGCTGGGCATCACCGACCTGGCCGCGCTGGCCGAGATCGCGCACGGCGCCGGCGCGCTGCTGGTCGTCGACAACACCTTCGCCAGCCCGTACCTGCAGCAGCCGATCGCGCTGGGCGCCGACGTGGTCGTGCACTCGACCACCAAGTACATGGGCGGCCACTCCGACGTGGTCGGCGGCGCCCTGGTGATCGCCGAGGCCGGCCTGGCCGAGGAGGTCGCCTACCACCAGAACGCGATGGGCGCGGTCTCCGGCCCGTTCGACGCCTGGCTGGTGCTGCGCGGAATCAAGACCCTGGGCGTCCGGATGGACCGGCACAGCTCGAACGCGGAGAAGGTCGCCGAGCTGCTGGCCGGCCACCCCAAGGTCAGCCAGGTGCTGTACCCGGGCCTGCCCGAGCACCCCGGCCACGACATCGCCGCCAAGCAGATGAAGGCCTTCGGCGGCATGGTGTCGTTCCGGGTGAACGGCGGCGAGGAGGCGGCGGTCGAGGTCTGCAACCGGGCCGAGCTGTTCACCCTCGGTGAGTCGCTGGGCGGTGTGGAGTCGCTGATCGAGCACCCGGGCCGGATGACCCACGCGTCGGTGGCCGGTTCGGCGCTCGAGGTGCCGGCCGACCTGGTGCGGGTCTCCGTCGGCATCGAGTCGATCGACGACCTGCTGGCCGATCTCCAGCAGGCGCTGGGCAAGTAGCGCCTCCCGGTCGCCGGTCGCCGGTCGCCGGTCGTCCGGCCTCGCTAGGCGCCCTGCCGGCCCGCCGAGTACGACTCCATCGAGTGGTTGAAGCGGGCCAGCAGGGCGCAGAAGACCTGCTGCTCCTCGGGCGGCCAGTCGGCGACCAGCTGACGTGTCAACTCCGTCCGCCCCGCCCGGACTTCGGCCAGCCGGTCGGCGCCGAGCGGGGTCAGGGCGAGCCGGACGGCACGTCGGTCGGCCGGGTCCTGCACCCGGCCGACCAGGCCCGCCGCGACCAGCGGGGCGACCTGCCGGGTGACGGTGGAGGAGTCGACCCCCAGCGCGTCGGCCAGGGCCTTGACGTTGGCGGGGCCGAGCCGTTCCAGCCGCTCCAGCAGCAGGTAGGCGGCCCGGACCAGGGCGGCCACTCCGTCGGATCCGCGGACCTGCTCCATTCTGCGGGCGAACAGCGCCAGCTGGTACTGGAGTTGCGTGTGCACGGGGTCGGTGAGGTCGGAGGCCAGGGGCGAGGTCGTCGTCATCGCGGCTCACGATCGTCATGCGGTGAGAGAGGCTCAGAAGCAGCAGCGTACGCGGGCCGGGCGGGCCCGGGAACAGGGCCGACGTCCCCGGACGGGACGCCGGAGAGCCCTAGGCTGCTGTCATGCACAGCTGGCCGATCACCCTCGACGATGTCCGCGGCGCCCAGAAGATGCTCGCCGGGGTGGCCCGGACGACGCCGATGGAGGGCAGTCGCCACCTTTCCGCGCTGGTGGGCGCTCCGGTCCACCTGAAGTGCGAGAACCTCCAGCGCACCGGCTCGTTCAAACTGCGCGGGGCGTACGTCCGGATCGCGGGCCTCTCGCCGGTGCAGCGGGCGGGCGGGGTGGTCGCGGCCAGCGCCGGCAACCACGCCCAGGGGGTGGCGCTGGCGGCCTCGCTGCTCGGCGTGCGCTCCACCGTCTTCATGCCGCTGGCCGCGCCGCTGCCCAAGGTGGCGGCGACCAGGGAGTACGGCGCCGAGGTGCGGCTGCACGGGACGACCGTGGACGAGGCGCTGCACGCCGCGCAGCGGTACGCGGAGGCGAGCGGGTCGGTGTTCATCCACCCGTTCGACCACCGGGACATCGTGATCGGCCAGGCCACGGTCGGACTGGAGATCCTGGAGCAGTGCCCCGAGGTGCGGACCGTGCTGGTCGGGGTGGGCGGCGGCGGTCTGCTGGCCGGGATCGCGGCGGCGGTCAAGCCGCTGCGGCCGGACGTCCGGGTGGTGGGGGTGCAGGCGGCGGCCGCCGCCGCGTACCCGCCCTCGCTGGCGGCGGGCCGTCCGGTCTCGCTGGAGCGGTTCGCCACCATGGCCGACGGGATCATGGTGGGCCGGCCCGGGGACGTGCCGTTCGAGATCGTCAACACCCTGGCGGACGGGGTCCGCACGGTGTCCGAGGACTCGCTGTCCCGGGCGCTGCTGCTCGGTCTCGAGCGGCTGAAGCTGGTGGTGGAGCCGGCCGGGGCGGCGCCGATCGCGGCCCTGCTGGAGCGGCCGGAGTCCTTCGAGGGGCCGGTGGTGGCGGTGCTGTCCGGCGGCAACATCGATCCGCAGCTGATGCAGCGGGTGCTGCGGCACGGCCTGGCGGCCGCAGGCCGGTACCTCTCGCTGCGGGTGCGGCTGGCGGACCGCCCGGGGGCGCTGGCGGGCCTGCTCGGAGTGCTGACCGAGGTCGACGCCAACGTGCTGGACGTGGCGCACGTGCGGGTCGACCCCCGGCTGGGGCTGACCGAGGTGGAGGTGGACCTTCATCTGGAGACCAAGGGCCCGGAGCACTGCGCGGCGGTGCTCGGCGAGCTGCGGGACGCGGGGTTCGTGGTCTCCGCGTAGGAGCGGGGGGCTCCGGAGTCGCTGGCCCACCGGGATCGGGGGCAGAGTGGGACAGACCACATGTTGTCCCGCGCAGTCGTCCCCGCCCTTCCGTCCCTCCCGAGGAGATGAGACAGGCCCATGGCGCCAGCCATCCAAGCCGAGAACCTGGTGAAGACCTTCGGCGACGTACGAGCCCTGGACGGCGTCAGCCTCGACGTCCCCGAGGGCACGGTGCTCGGGCTGCTCGGCCCGAACGGCGCCGGCAAGACCACCACCGTGCGCGTCCTCACCACCCTGCTCCAGCCCGACTCCGGCCGTGCCACGGTGGCCGGCGTCGACGTCCTCAAGCACCCGAACCGGGTCCGCAGCCTGATCGGCCTCTCCGGCCAGTACGCCGCGGTCGACGAGTACCTCACCGGCTTCGAGAACCTCCAGATGGTCGGCGAGCTCTACCAGATGCCGGTCCGCGCGGCGAAGGCCAGGGCGCTGGAACTGCTGGAGTGGTTCAACCTCACCGAGGCCAAGGACCGCATCGCCAAGACCTACTCCGGCGGTATGCGCCGCCGCCTCGACCTGGCCGCCGCCCTGGTGGTCCGGCCGCCGGTGATGTTCCTGGACGAGCCCACCACCGGTCTCGACCCCCGCAACCGGCTCGCCCTGTGGGAGGTCATCGAGACCCTCGTCGAGCAGGGCACCACGCTGCTGCTCACCACCCAGTACCTGGAGGAGGCCGACCGCCTCGCCCACGACATCGCCGTGGTCGACCACGGCCGGGTGATCGCCCGGGGCACTGCCGACCAGCTCAAGGCGCAGATCGGCGGCGAGCGGATCGAGGTCGTGGTGCACCGGGCCGATCTGGTCGGCGAGGCGGTGGCCGCGCTGTCCGGCTACGCGCTGGGCGAGCCGGCGCTGGAGAAGAACACCCGCCGGATCACCGTCCCGGTCAGCGGCGGCGCCCGGGTGCTCGCGGACGTGATCCGCGAGCTGGACGCCCGTTCGATCGAGATCGACGACATCGGCCTGCGCCGGCCGACGCTGGACGACGTCTTCCTCTCGCTCACCGGCCACCACACCGAGGCCGACCAGGAGGAGGGCGGCGGCAAGGGCCGCGCCTCCGGCTCCGGCGCGGACGAACGGGCCGTGCCGGCCGGGAAGGAGCGCTGAGATGACCAGTGCCACCGAGCACGCCATCGGCGGGGCGGTGCCCAAGCAGCGCCGGGGCGTGGCCGCCGTGCTGCACGACTCGTGGGTGGTCGCCAAGCGGAACCTGCGCCGGATGACCCGGATCCCCGAGATCGTGGTGTTCGGGCTGATGCAGCCGGTGATGTTCGTCCTGCTGTTCTCGTACGTCATGGGCGGCGCGATCCAGATCCCCGGGACGGAGTCCAGCTCCTCGACGTACATCCAGTTCCTGATGGCCGGCATCTTCGCCCAGACCGTCACCTTCGCGGTGGCGGGGGCCTCGGCCGGCATCGCCGAGGACATGTCCAAGGGGCTGGTGGACCGGTTCCGCTCACTGCCGATGACCCGCTCGTCGGTGCTGGTCGGCCGCACCCTGGCGGACCTCTGCCAGACCGCCTTCACCCTGGTGGTGCTCGCGGTGGTGGCGCTGCTGGTCGGCTGGCGGATCCACCACGGGTTCTGGTCCGCGCTGGGCGCGTTCGGGCTGCTGCTCCTGCTCGGCTACGCGTTCTCCTGGATCGGGGCGCTGATCGGCCTCTCGGTGCGCAGTCCGGAGGCGGCCACCTCGGCCGGGCTGATCTGGCTGTTCCCGCTGACCTTCATCTCCAACGCCTTCGTACCGGTCAGCTCGATGCCGGGCTGGCTGCAGGCGATCGCCTACTGGAACCCGTTCAGCGCAACCGTGCAGGCCTGCCGCAACCTCTTCGGCAACCAGGTCGGGCCGGTGGACGACGTCTGGCCGATGCAGCACGCGGAGCTGATGTCGGTGCTCTGGTCGCTGGTGATCATCGCGGTGTTCTCCTGGCTCTCGGTGCGCAAGTACCGCTCGGCCGCGGGCTGAGCGGGCCGGGCCGGCAGCGGGGGCGGACGGGCCCGGTGCCGAGGGGCGGGCCGGGCCCGGACACGGACGCGCGAAGGGCGGCCGCGGCAGATGCCGCGGCCGCCCTTCGCATGTCCGCCGGAGCGGCGGAGGGAGGATCAGCCGGTGTAGGGCTTGACCTCGATGATCTTGACCATGGCCTGCTTGCCGTTCGGCAGCTCGTACGTCGCTTCGTCGCCGATGGTCTTGGCGTCGATGGCGCGGCCCAGCGGGGACTGCGGCGAGTAGATCTCCAGGTCGTCGTCGCCGGCGACCTCGCGCGAACCCAGCAGGAACTTCATGGTGTCGTCCACGTCGCCGTCGAAGGCGACCGTGACGACCATGCCCGGCGCGACCACGCCCGAGTCGGCCGGGGCCTCGCCGACCTTGGCGCGCTCCAGGAGCTGGGTGAGCTGGCGGATCCGCAGCTCGTACTTGCCCTGCTCCTCCTTGGCCGCGTGGTAGCCGGCGTTCTCCTTGAGGTCGCCCTCCTCACGCGCGGCCTCGATCTTCTGCGCGATCTCGATCCGCCAGGGGCCGGTCAGGTGATCCAGTTCGGCCTTGAGCTGGTCGTAGCCGGACTGAGTGAGCCAGGTCACGTTCTCGCTGGTCTGGGTCACGGGGGCTCCTCGTAGGTGCTGGGGCTGTGCTGAGGGTGTGAGTCGTCAGCGCGTAGGTGGGTGCTGATAACGGTCTTAACTACAAAGCAACGCCCGCTCCCGTACCAGCTGGTGCGGAAGGGGCGAAACCACGAGCCTAACAACTCCTGCCGACAATCGGGAGGGTCGTTGGCGCGTCATTGACGGCGGCGTTGCGCCGGGATGTACAGGACCGGTGCGCGGGACTCCCCTACGGATGCCCGCCCGCCCGGGTGAATATGCGCCGACCAGCAGGGCGGCCGCCACCGAATTCCCGGGCGGGTGTCACGCGGGCGTGCAGCCCAGCAGCTCGGCGGTGGTGCCGCGGGCGGTGGTCCGCAGGCTGACCACCGCGTCGTAGCCGGTGCCCGCCGCCGGGACGGGGAAGTCGGCGACCCCGACCACCGCGCCGTCCTCGCCCTGCGAGCGGACGGTGCAGCTGCCGGCCGTGCCCTCGCTCTTGCGCACCGCCAGGTGCAACTGGAGCTCGCTGTCCGAGACCGCCTGGAAGGTCGGCACGGTGCCGTTGATCCGGGTCTCCCGGATCAGGTACGAGCTGCCCAGCCAGGCGATCAGGCCCAGCGCCAGCACCCCGCAGACCGCGCCGATCACCTTGAGCCGGCGGTCGGTCTCGCGGTCGCCGCGCCGCCCGTAGCGCCCCTCGGGGAGCTGCGGGGTCCGGGTGCCAGCACTCATGGGGCTCAGTCCTCTCGTGGGGAGGAGGCCGCGCGGGTGGTGCGGGGGAATGCGGGGCTCCTCCAGTCCGTCACTATAGGAGGGGCACGCCCGCGGCCGGTCCGGCGGGGGCGGGGCTCGGCCGTGTCGCGCCGTACGCCGCGGCCGGTCCCGCGGTGACGCGGCCCCGAGAGCGGCTCGGACGACGGGCGGACCGGACAACGCGGGACGCCCGGACATTTGTGGAAGGAACGCACGCGTTGACTGAGCAGTTGCGACTGATGGCGGTGCACGCACACCCGGACGACGAGTCCAGCAAGGGCGCGGCGACCATGGCCATGTACGTCGACCAGGGGGTGGACGTGCTGGTGGCCACCTGCACCGGGGGGGAACGCGGTTCGGTCCTCAACCCGAAGCTGCAGGGCAAGCCGGAGATCGAGGAGAACATCCACGAGGTACGGCGCAAGGAGATGGACGAGGCCCGCGCGATCCTCGGGATCAAGCAGGCCTGGCTGGGCTTCGTCGACTCGGGCCTGCCCGAGGGCGACCCGCTGCCCCCGCTGCCCGAGGGCTGCTTCGGCCTCCAGGACGTCAAGGAGGCGGCCGAACCCCTCGTCCGCCTGATCCGGGAGTTCAAGCCGCAGGTCGTCACGACCTACGACGAGAACGGCGGCTACCCGCACCCCGACCACATCATGACCCACAAGATCACCATGGCGGCCTTCGACGCCGCCGGGGACCCGGACGCCTATCCCGAGGCCGGCGAGCCCTGGCAGCCGCTGAAGCTCTACTACAACCACGGCTTCCCGATGGGCCGGATCCGCGCCCTGCACAAGTACCTCAGCGAGAACGGCCACGAGTCCCCCTACGGCGAGTGGATCGCCGGCTGGGAGAAGAGCGGCCGCAAGGAGCGCGAGATCACCACCCGGGTCCGCTGCGACGACTGGTTCGAGACCCGGGACCGCGCGCTGATCGCGCACGCCACCCAGATCGACCCGGACGGCCCGTGGTTCCGGGTGCCGCTGGAGGTCCAGCGCGAGGTGTGGCCCACCGAGGACTACGAGCTCGCCCGTACCCTGGTCGACGTGGACCTGCCGGAGGACGACCTGTTCGCCGGTCTGCGTACCCCCAGCCTGACGGCCGAGTCGGCCGACACGCGGGACTGAAGCACCCCCCGACGGCCCGGCTCCCCGTGAGCCGGGCCACCATAGAGATATGAGTGCCCCCGTGAACCTCACCCACCTCGCCGCCGAGCTCGCCGTCGACGACGCCAAGGTCACCCCCGGCCTGCTGGGCTTCGTCGTCTTCGCCGCCCTCGGCGTGGCCACCTGGTTCCTGGCCAAGTCGATGAACCGCCAGTTCAAGAAGGTCGACTTCGCCGAGGAGCCGGAGGCCCCGAAGGAGTGAGGTCCTGCCCCCTTCCCGGGCGCCGATGCGCAAGGATGGGGGCATGCCGAACCGCCTCGCCGACGCCACCTCGCCGTACCTGCAGCAGCACGCCGACAACCCGGTCGACTGGTGGCCGTGGGGACCGGAGGCCTTCGCCGAGGCGGAGCGCCGCGGCGTACCGGTCCTGCTGAGCGTCGGGTACGCCGCCTGCCACTGGTGCCATGTGATGGCCCACGAGTCCTTCGAGGACGACGGCACGGCGGCGTACCTCAACGAGCGCTTCGTCGCCGTCAAGGTCGACCGGGAGGAGCGGCCGGACGTCGACGCCGTCTACATGGAGGCGGTCCAGGCGGCGACCGGGCAGGGCGGCTGGCCGATGACCGTCTTCCTGACGCCCGAGAAGGAGCCGTTCTACTTCGGCACCTACTTCCCGCCGGAGCCCAGGCACGGCATGCCCTCGTTCCGGCAGGTGCTGGAGGGCGTGCACGCGGCCTGGCGGGACCGGCGGGACGAGGTCGGCGAGGTCGCCGGGCGGATCCGGGCCGACCTGGCCGAGCGGGCCTCCGTCTACGCGGTCGGCAGCGGGGTGCACACGCCGCCCGGGGAGGCCGGGCTGCACGAGGCGCTGGTCGGGCTCGGCCGTGACTTCGACGAGCGGCACGGCGGCTTCGGCGGGGCGCCGAAGTTCCCGCCGGCCATGGTGATCGAGTACCTGCTGCGCCACCACGCCAGGACCGGGTCCGCGGCGGCGCTGGAGATGGCCGTCCGCACCGGCGAGGCGATGGCCCGCGGCGGCATCCACGACCAGCTCGGCGGCGGTTTCTCCCGGTACGCGGTGGACGCCCGCTGGGTGGTACCGCACTTCGAGAAGATGCTCTACGACAACGCGCTGCTGCTCCGCGCGTACCTGCACCTGTGGCGGGCCACCGGCTCCCCGCTGGCCTGCCGGACGGCGCTCTCCACCGCGGACTTCCTGCTGCGCGAACTGCGCACCCCCGAGGGCGCGTTCGCCTCCGCGCTGGACGCCGACAGCCTCGACGAGGAGACCGGCGCCAGCAGCGAGGGCGCCTACTACGTCTGGGAGCCGGGCCAGTTGGTCGACCTGCTCGGTCCGGCCGACGCGGCCACCGCCGCCCGGCTGTTCTCCGTCACCGCCGAGGGCACCTTCGAGCACGGCACCTCCGTGCTCCAGCTCCTCGCCGACCCCGAGGACCACGCCGAGTACGAGGCGATCCGGGCGCGCCTGCTGGCGGCCCGCGCGGAGCGACCGGCGCCCGCCCGGGACGACAAGGTGGTCGCCGCCTGGAACGGCCTGGCGATCGCCGCCCTCGCCGAGACCGGCGCCCTGCTGGACCGGCCCGACCTCGTCGCCGCCGCCGAACGCGCCGCCGATCTGCTGCTCGCCGTCCACCTCACCCCCGACGGCCGGCTGCTGCGCACCTCCCGCGACGGCCGACCCGGCGCCAACGCGGGTGTGCTGGAGGACTACGCCGACACCGCCGAGGGCTTCCTCGCGCTGTACGCCGTCACCGGCGAGGCGGAGTGGCTCCAGCTGGCCGGCGGGCTGCTCGACACCGTGCTCAAGCACTTCGCCGACGAGTCGACCGGCGCCCTCTACGACACCGCCGACGACGCCGAGGAGCTGATCCGGCGTCCGCAGGACCCGACCGACAACGCGACCCCGTCCGGCTGGACCGCCGCCGCCAACGCGCTGCTCGGCTACGCCGCCTACACCGGCTCGGAGCGCCACCGGACCGCCGCCGAGCGGGCGCTCGGCATCGTCGGGGCGCTGGCCCCGCGCGCGCCCCGGTTCGTCGGCTGGGGCCTGGCCGCCGCCGAGGCACTGGCCGACGGGCCGCGCGAGGTCGCGGTGATCGGCCCGGCCGGCGACCCGGCGACGGTCGCGCTGCACCGGACCGCGCTGCTGGGCACCGCTCCCGGAGCGGTGGTCGCGTTCGGGGAACCGGGCGCGGGCAGCGACGACGTCCCGCTGCTGGCCGGCCGGCCGCTGGTCGACGGCGCGCCCGCCGCGTACGTCTGCCGCCACTTCACCTGCGACGCCCCCACCACCGACCCGGCCGTCCTCGCGGACCGGCTGGGCGTGCTTCAGGACGTGCCCGGCGAGTAGGGGAGCGGCCGCGTACGAGCGGCAGCGGAAATGCGGTGGTGGGAGGCGCGGGAGCCGGGGGAGGATGGGACATGCCCTGGACCATCAGCAGCTCCCTCGACGACTTCCGCGCCCGGGCCGGCGGGTTCCTCGCCGCGCACCCGGCCGAGAACACCGTCCTGCTCACGATCACCGACCGGCTGACGGCGCGCGGCCCGCACTACTACGGCGACGGCGTGCCGGTGTTCGGCTGGTGGAGCGCCGAGCCGGCCGGGCCGGTCGCCGGTGCCTTCCTGCGGACGCCGCCGTTCACCCCGCGGCTGGGGCTGATGCCGGAATCTGCCGCAGCCGAACTGGCCGCCGAGCTGGCCGCCGAGCCGGCCGCCGGGCCGGCCCGGTCCGCGGCGCTCACCGGAGTGGCCGGCGGTGCGCGCGCGACGCTGGCCTTCGGGGCCGCCTGGGCCGGGGCCACCGGCGCCACGAGCACCGTCAGGACGAACGAACGGCTCTACCGGCTGGGCGAGTTGACCGATCCGCCGCGTCCGCCGTCCGGCCGGGCCCGGCTCGCCGGAGCGGACGACCGTGAGCTGCTGATCCGCTGGTTCGGCGAGTTCGCCGACGAGGTGGACATCCGGATTCCCAACCTCGCGACGGTGGTGGACGACCGGACCGCCGCCGGCCAGCTGCACCTCTGGGAGGACGGCGGGCGGCCGGTCGCGGTGGCGGGGGCCAGCGCGGTGATCGCCGGGATGTCGCGGATCGGCCCCGTCTACACCCCGGCCGACGCCCGGGGCCGGGGCTACGCCAGCGGCGTCACGGCGGCCGCCTCGGCCGCCGCCCTCGCCCGGGGGGCGGCCGAGGTGCTGCTCTACACCGACCTCGCCAATCCGACCAGCAACTCGATCTACCAGCAGATCGGTTACCGGCCGGTGGAGGACTGCGTGGAGCTGGCCTTCGGCGACTGAGGCCCGCCGGTGGGCGGCGGGCGGAGGCCGGTCGCGGGGTCCGGTCGCGGGGTCCGGGAACCACCGGTGCCGGGGAGGCGTCGGACCGGTGGGGGCAGGGCGGGCGGAGGGGGCGCGACGGTGGACGCGGTACTGGCACGGGCGGCCCGGCTGGGGCCGCTGGAGGTGGCGGTCGGAGCGCTGGCCGGCAACCTCGCGCTGTTCGCGGTGGCGCTGCTGGCCGGGGGCTGGCTGGTCCGCCGCTTCGGCGACCGGCGGCTGACCCCGGCCCCCGCGCCTCCGGACCGCCGGGAACGGCTGCTGACGGTGGTCGCCGTGCTGCTCAACTCGGCCCTGGGGCTAGCTGGCTGGCTACTGTGGCGGGCCGACCTGATCCGGCTCACCGCGGACACCGGACCGCGGGCGCTGGCCGATCTGCTGCTGTTCTCGCTGGTGATGGACGCGCTGATGTACGGCGGCCACTGGCTGGCCCACCGCCGCCGGCTCTACCGGCTGGCGCACGAACTCCACCACGCCTACCCGGACCCGCGCCCGGCCACCCTCTTCGTGCTGCACCCGTTGGAGGTGCTGGGCTTCGGCGGGGCGTGGATCGCGGTGCTCTGCCTCTGGCCGGGGATGTCGGCGGCGGCGCTGGCGGGCTACATCGGCGTCAATCTGGTCTTCGGCCTGCTCGGGCACCTGGGGGTGGAGCCGTTCCCGGTCCGGGTCCGGCGGCTGGCGGTGTTCCGCTGGGTGGCGCTGCCGATGTTCCATGTCGGCCACCACCGGGACCCCTCGGTCAACCTGGGCTTCTACACCACGGTCTGGGACCGGGTGTTCGGTACCGTCGACCCCGGCTACGACGCCCGCCGGCTGGCGGCGGACCCCGGGCGGTACGACCGGTAGCCGGCCGGACTGTCGGCCGGAACGGCCGCGGCCGGCGCCACACGCCCTACTCCCAGTCCCAGCTGATGCCCAGGATGCAGGGCCGCAGGGCGGTCGCGACCAGGTGGACGCAGTGGTGGCCGTCGAGGGTCAGCTCCTCGGTCTCGTAGGGCCGTTCGGCGGGGGAGCGGCGGGCGAAGCGGTGGCAGCGGACCGGCAGCGCCGCCGGGTGGAAGGTGACCTGGAGGACGTACTGGCCGGCGCCCGAGTTGAAGCCCCGGACGTACTCGCAGCTGGGGGTGGGGGACAGGGCGTCGTCGAAGCCGTAGCCGAGCAGATGGGTGTCGCCCGCGCGCAGTCGCCGGTCCAGCAGGAGTTCGGCGACCAGCAGGTCGTGCGCCTGGTCGCGGCGGATGCGGCCGGGGCGGCAGTTCTCCTCGGCGCGCACCCCGACCCGGGTGATGTCGCTGCCGGGGTCGCCCTGGTGGATGGCGAGGTAGCGGTCGATCCCGTCGCGGTGGGCGCGCAGGGCGTGCTGGGAGTCGCGGCGCAGCAGTTGGCGGTCGGGGCCGATCCGGATCCGCTCGATGTGGGTGATGGTGTGCAGGCCGGTGTCGCGCGGGCTGGACAGCTCGGTGAGCAGGTCGTCGACGGCGGTGGCCGGGCTGATGAGGTCGCGGTAGGGGCGGACGGGCGGGCCGGCCGGCTCGGCGGGTGCGCCGCGCCGGGGGCCCAGCAGTCTGGTGAGGGAGTGCGCGGGGAGGTCCAGGACCCGCTCCAACTCTCTTACGGCACGCAGCGACTCCGGCCGCTCGGGGCGGCGGTGGCCCTGCTGCCAGTAGCTGAGGCTGGTGACCCCGATGTGGACGCCGCGCAGCGCGAGGTGGTCGCGGACCCGGTGCAGGGCGAGGCCCCGGACGGCGATGGCGGTGCGCAGGGCGAGGTGGAACGGGCCGGTCCGCAGCGCGGTGGCGAGGTCGGGGTGGTCGGTCCGCTGCATGCGGCCTCCTCGGGTGGCGGACGGGGCGGGCCCGGTCGGTCGTGAATATTCACATGTGGAGGGGGGTTTGTCACCGGTCGGGGCGTGACTGGCAGGGGTTCCCGGGCCGGCGTTCACAACGGGGCGGGTGCGTTCACACCCGGCGGACGGGGCGCCGAGAGGCGTTGACCGGCCATGTCAACAGCGCGATGCTCGGTGGCGCGATCCGGACCGCACCCCCACACCTCTCGACTCCTCTGCCTGTCGCAAGGAGGAAATCCCCCATGTCAGTCGCACGGACACGCCTGCGCCGCACCGTCTCGGTGCTCGCACTCGGCGTCCTCGGCCCGGCGCTCAGCGTCGCGGCCGTCACCCCGGCCCAGGCCACCCCCACGGCCTCGTCCGCCTCCGTCCAGAACCGGGCCCAGCGGGTGCAGCCCGCCGCCACGGGTGCCACGGCCGATCTGGCCGGCACCTTCAAGAAGCTCAACATCACCATGCAGCAGCAACAGCAGAGCAACTGGTGCTGGGCGGCGAGCGGCAACACCATCGCCACCTGGTACGGCTACACCTACAGCCAGAACCAGTTCTGCAACGCCGCGTTCGGCCGTTCGACCAACTCGAGCTGCCCCAACAGCCAGGCCACGCTGGGCGATGTGCAGAACGGCCTGAGCTGGGTCGGCATCAACCCGGGCTCCTACGTCACCGGCTATCTGCGCTACAGCACGGTGCAGACCGAGGTGAACGCCAACCGGCCGATCGAGACCAGGATCCAGTGGAGTTCCGGCGGCGGCCACATGCACGTGGTCTACGGGTTCGACACCTCCAACAACTGGGTCTACTGGGGCGACCCGTGGCCGTCCAACACCCGTTACAACTGGGCGGACTACAACTACTACGTGTCGAACGGCACGTTCTCCTGGACCCACTCCCTGTACCGGATCGGCGCGTGAGGGGCGACATGAGCAGCATGCGTGATGCCGCGGCCGTCCGCGGCGCGACGGTCGTCCTGCTGGCCGCCGGCCTCGGCCTGGCCCTCGCCCCGGCCGCCTCCGCGGCCGGACCCGGCGGGGTGCCCGAGCCGGTGCCCGCGGCGGAGCTGGCCCAGGCCCGCGGCACGGTGCAGAGTCCGGCGGTGCTGGACCAGGTGGGCCGGTTCTTCGCCCGCAAGGGTGCCCCGTCGACCGGGCAGCTCACGGTCGGGGCGGCCGAGGAGGCGTCGGGCGCGGTCGCGGCCGCGCCCAGGCTGGCCGGTGACACCGTGCCGGTCTACCTGCTGGACGCGGACTTCGTGTCCGGCTCGCCGGGCGCCCCGGTGGCCCGGGCCGAGTTCACCGCGAGCAAGGTGGTCGCGGCGGACGGCCAGGTCGCCTCGGTCTGGACGGTCAAGCAGAACGGCGGCTGGCGGGTCGTCAACATCGCCACCGGCGGCGACGAGAGCGACTACGCGGCGCGGGCGGCGGCCGGCGGTGGCGGTACGGCCTTCCGCGAGCCGCAGATCAACGCCTGGTACGTGCTGCGGGACGGCCGGGTGCTGCCGCTGGACGACGAGGCGCGCCGCTCGGTGGGCGAGGCCGGGGTGAGCCTGGCCGCGTACCAGGGGCTGGTCCGGCAGCGGTACGGCGACAAGCTGCCCGGCTCGGCCTACGACCGGGCGGGCAAGGGCGGCGGCTACGAGCCCGGCGCCCAGCGGGCCGCCGGTACGTCGGTGAACGGCGGCAGCGCGTTGCCGGCCGTGACGGCGGTCGCGGCCCTGGGCGTCACCGCGCTCGCGGGCGCGGGCCTGGCGCTGCGGCGGCGGGCGGTGGTGCGCCCGGCGGATCCGCGCGGGTAGCGGATCGGCCCGGACGGCGGACCGGTGGCGGGGCATCGAGCCCGGCCACCGGTCCTGCCGTGCGTCACGCCTCGGTGAACCCGTGCTCCAGGACCGCGAAGGCGTGGTCGACGAGCTCGGCGATGTCCGCGGTGCCGCCGCCCTCGGCCCACTGCAGCACGGTCTCCGTGGTGGCGGCGCCGATCGCGGCGGCGGTGATCCGCATCGCGAAGGTGGGCTCCCGCAGTCCGGCCCGCCGGGTCAGCGCGGTGAGGTAGAGCCGCTGCGGTTCGTTGCCGGTGTCGATCATCCGGGCGCGCAGCGCGGGGACGTCCTTGGTCAGCCGCATCCGGACGAGCAGTTCCTCGCGCTCGTGCTCCAGCAGCTGCCGCAGCAGCCCGATCAGGGCCTCCCGGCAGGACCGCAGGAACGGTTCGTCGGCGGGGCGGGCGAGCAGGGCGTCGATCATCGCCGGGTCGTACTCGTCGGTGAGGACGAGGTCCTCCTTGGTGGCGAAGTACCGGAAGAAGGTGGACGGGGAGACCTCGGCGGCGGCCGCGATCTGGTCGACCGTGGTGTTCTCGTAGCCCTGTTCGGCGATCAGCCGGTACGCCTCGCGCCGGATGGTCTGGCGGGTCTTCAGCTTCTTCCGCTCGCGCAGCGACAGCGGCGCCTCCAGCATCGCCTGGATCGGATTGTCCGGTCCGGCCGGAGGTGCCGTTGCCGACTGCGGTGCGCTCATGTCTTCGATTATCCGCGATCGGTCGCGGGTGCGACGGCCTCGCCCGGCCCGCCGGGTTCCCGGGCGGGCCCGGCCGGTCCGGCGGCCCCGGAATCCTCGGCGGCGGCCCCGGCCTGTCCGACGGCGGCCCCGGTCGGCTCGGTGGCGGCCCCGGTCGGTTCGGCGGCCGGCATCCGCAGCGCCACCAGGACGGCCGACAGCGCCGCGATCACCCCCGAGACCAGCAGCACGACCGTCATCCCGTGCACATAGGCGCCGTGCGCCGAGGCGGCCAGGGCGGAGTCGCCGGTCGAGGCGGCGACCGTGTCGGCGGCGACCACCGAGCGCCCGGCCAGCTCGGCGAGGTGGTCCCCGAGCCCGCCGGTGTCCAGTGCCCCCCGGTAGGAGTCCGCCAGCAGGCTGCCGAAGACGGCCACCCCGATCGCGCCGCCGACCTGCCGGAAGGTCTGCAGCAGCCCGGAGCCGACGCCGGCCCGGGCGGGCGGCAGTGTGAGCAGGGCGGTGGCCTGCGCGGTGATCAGGGAGAGGCCCATGCCGACCCCGAGCAGGGTGAGCCAGACCGCGGCGAGGCCGTAGCCGTCCGCGACCTCGGTGCGGCTGCCGAGGAGCAGCGCGCCGGCCAGCAGGGCCAGCCCGAGGACGATCACCGACCGGGGGCCGGTCCTGGCGACGAGCCGGTCGCTGAGCCGGGCGGCCACCATCAGGCCGAGCATCATCGGCATCAGCCGCAGGCCGGTACCGAAGGCGTCGGCGCCCAGCACGCTCTGGAAGTACAGCGGGAGGACGAAGAAGGCGCCGAACAGCACCAGCGACACCAGCGTCGCGGCCACCGTCGACCAGCGGAAGCCGCCGTCGGCGAGCAGGGTCAGATCGAGCATCGGGTCCCGCTGCCGCCGGCTGCGCAGCACCAGCGCGGTGAGGGCGACCAGCGCCCCGCCGACCGTGCCCAGCACCAGCGGGTCGCTCCAGCCGCGTTCGGGGCTCTCGATGATGCCGTAGGTGAGCGAGGCCAGGCCGCCCGCGCCGAGCAGGGTGGCGGGCAGGTCGATCCGGGGCGCGGCCGGATTGCGGGTCTCCGGCAGCAGCAGGGTGCAGGCGGTGATGCCGATGACGACCAGCGGCAGGTTGATCGCGAAGATCGCGCCCCACCAGAAGTGCTGGAGCAGGAAGCCGCCGATCAGCGGGCCGAGCGGGGTGCCGACGGCCAGCGCGGCGGCCAGGATCGCGGTGGCCCGGCGCTGCTCGGCGGGCGGGAAGAGGCCGGGGATCACCGCCATGGACATCGGCATGACGAGCGCGCCGGCCAGGCCCATCGCGGCCCGGGCGGCGATCAGCGTGCCCGGGCTGTCGGCCAGCATGCCGACGGCGGAGGCGAGGCCGAACAGGGCGAGGCCCAGGGTGAGGGTGAAGCGGCGGCCGAAGCGGTCGCCGACCAGCCCGGCCGGGAGCATCACGGCGGCGAAGACCACGGTGTAGGAGTCGACGATCCACTGCTGCTGCCCGGTGGTGGCCCGGAGCTGCGAGGCGAGCGTGGGCAGGGCCACGTTCAGGACCGTCATGTCGAAGCTGATCACCAGGACGCTGAGCGCGACCGCGACGAGGGCGAGCCAGCGCCGTGGGTCCGGCCCGGGCGGGGCGGCCTGGTCGGTGGGCGGGGTGGACACGGGAACCTCCGGGGCCTGCGAAGAGGAGTCACTGTCAAATGAAAGTAACTCTCAAAAGATGGCTGCCGTCAATGCCCGACCGACCTTCCGAGTCGACTACTCTCCGTGATGTGTCCTGGAAGTGCGCGTTCCGCACGGGGAATTGACGCAACGTTGATCTGTCGTTCGCCGCCTTTGGGCGGTTACGGGTGACTGTCGGTAGATACCATGTGGCCGTCGGTCAGTGCGGGCCGGTGCGTGCCGAGAGCGGAGAAGGGGTGGGGCGGCACGGGCCGACCACGAGCCCGGCGCAGGAAGGGGAAGCCGAAATGGCCGATCGGGAGTCGGGCGCCCAGATCTGGGGCGCCGCAGTGGTGGTTGCCTCGGCGCTGGCCGTGGTCGCGGCCTATCTGATCAACGGCGCCGCGCTGGTGCTGCTGGTCGCCGGGGTCGAGGTGCTGCTGTTGATGGTCTACGTGGGCCGCCGCTGGCGGCTGCTCCGCCAGCTGCCCGAGCCGGACCGAAGGGCGGCGCCCAAGGGTCATCGGACGGCGGGCGGCACGGTGGACGCCGCGCACTGCGAGCGCTGCCGCCGGGCCCGCGAGGCGATCGACGCGCGGCAGGCGGGGCGCCAGTCGCGGACCCCTTACGCGCACGACCGTCACGACCACCACGACCGGTCGCGCGAGCGCCGTCGCGAGGGCTCGTACGAGCGCGGGCCGCGCGAACGCGGGTCCCACGACCGGGCGCCGCACGAGCGCCCGGTGCGGGAGTGGACGGCGGAACGGGCGGCCGTCCGGTCGCACGACCGGTCGACCGCCCGTCACGGGGCGCCGGGATCAGCCGGCCGCGCTGTAGGCCACCAGTGAGACGCCGACGTACTGGGTGATGAAGGCCCCGAGGGTGAAGGCGTGGAACACCTCGTGGAAGCCGAACCAGCGCGGTGACGGGTCGGGCCGCTTGAGTCCGTACACCACGCCGCCGATGCTGTAGAGCACCCCGCCGACGATCATCAGCACGATCACCGCGACCCCGCCCGTGTGCAGGAAGTCCGGCAGGAAGAACACGGCGGCCCAGCCCAGCGCGATGTACACCGGCGTGTACAGCCAGCGCGGCGCGCCGACCCAGAAGACCCGGAACGCGATCCCCGCCAGCGCACCGCCCCAGACCGCCCAGAGCAGCACCTGCCGGGCGGCGCCGTCCAGCAGCAGGATGGTGAACGGCGTGTAGGTGCCGGCGATGATCAGGAAGATGTTCGCGTGGTCGAGCCGGCGCAGGACCGCGTCGCCGCGCGGGCCCCAGGTGAACCGGTGGTAGACCGCGCTGACCCCGAAGAGCAGCCAGGCGCTGGCCGAGTAGATCGCGCACGCGACTCTCGCGGGCCCGGGTTCGGCCAGGCAGATCAGCACGATCCCGGCGGCCACGGTGGCGGGGAACATCCCGGCGTGCAGCCAGCCGCGCCACTTCGGCTTGAGCGGCGCGCGCTCCGCGCCCTGCAGGAGCTCAGCAGTCATGAGCCGCATGCTACCCGCTACCTACGGATCCGTAGGTTACCCAGTCGTAGGAAGTGGCGCTCATCACGACTTGGACGTTTTGGAGTATTGGCGCAGGGGTCGGCGGGGGGTCGAAGGCTCCCGGGAGGCCGTGCTACTGGCTGGTAATCATCCTTACTGTAGTAAAAGATGCGTCAATTTTGCCTTCTCGCCGCGTTCCGGCCCAAGGCGCGGAGCTACGCTGCAAGCACCCTCAACCCCCGCTACGCCGTCTCCCCGCCGGGATGGCGTGAAACGGAGCGATCGTGTCGAACGAGAACTCGGCTGCTCTCAGCGCCGCGCCGACCCGCCACCAGCGTCTGCTGGCGTGGGTGCGCGAGATTGCGGAGATCACCCAGCCGGACCGCGTCGAATGGTGCGACGGTTCCGAGGAGGAGTACCAGCGCCTCGCGGACCTGCTCGTCGCCCAGGGCACTTTCAAGAAGCTCAACGAGGACAAGCGACCCAACTCCTACTACGCCGCGTCCGACCCCACGGACGTGGCGCGGGTCGAGGACCGCACCTTCATCTGCTCCGAGCAGGAGAAGGACGCCGGCCCGACCAACCACTGGAAGGCCCCCGCCGAGATGCGGGAGATCTTCAGCGGCGAGCAGGGCCTCTTCCGCGGTGCCATGAAGGGCCGCACCATGTACGTCGTCCCGTTCTCGATGGGCCCGGTCGGCTCCCCGCTGGCCGCGTACGGCGTCGAGATCACCGACTCCGCCTACGTCGCGGTGTCGATGCGCGTGATGACCCGCATGGGCCGCGCGGTGCTGGACCAGCTCGGCGAGGACGGCGACTTCGTCAAGGCCGTGCACACCGTCGGTGCCCCGCTGGCCGAGGGCCAGGCGGACGTGCCGTGGCCGTGCAGCAGCACCAAGTACATCTCGCACTTCCCGGAGAGCCGCGAGATCTGGTCCTTCGGTTCCGGCTACGGCGGCAACGCCCTGCTGGGCAAGAAGTGCTACGCGCTGCGCATCGCCTCGACCATGGCCCGTGACGAGGGCTGGCTGGCCGAGCACATGCTCATCCTGAAGCTCACCCCGCCGTCGGGCGAGGTCAAGTACGCGGCCGCCGCCTTCCCGTCGGCCTGCGGCAAGACCAACCTCGCGATGCTCCAGCCCACCATCCCGGGCTGGAAGGTCGAGACGATCGGCGACGACATCGCCTGGATGCGCTTCGGCGCCGACGGCCGCCTGTACGCCATCAACCCCGAGGCCGGCTTCTTCGGCGTCGCGCCGGGCACCGGTGTCGACACCAACGCCAACGCGATCGACACCCTCTGGGGCAACACCGTCTTCACCAACGTCGCGCTCACCGACGACGGTGACGTGTGGTGGGAGGGCCTCACCGACGAGAAGCCGGCCCACCTGATCGACTGGCGGGGCGACGACTGGACGCCGGAGTCCGGCACCCCGGCGGCCCACCCGAACGCCCGCTTCGCCGTCCCGGCCGCGCAGTGCCCGACCATCGCCCCCGAGTGGGAGGACCCGGCGGGTGTGCCGATCTCGGCGATCCTGTTCGGCGGCCGCCGGGCCACCGCCGTCCCGCTGGTGACCGAGTCCCGCGACTGGCAGCACGGAGTCTTCCTGGGCGCCAACATCGCCTCCGAGAAGACCGCCGCCGCCGAGGGCACCGTCGGTGAGCTGCGTCGCGACCCGTTCGCGATGCTCCCGTTCTGCGGTTACAACATGGGCGACTACTTCGCCCACTGGCTGAAGATCGGCGCCTCGGCCGACGCCGCCAAGCTGCCGAAGATCTACTACGTGAACTGGTTCCGCAAGAACGCCGACGGTCAGTTCGTCTGGCCGGGCTACGGCGAGAACAGCCGCGTGCTCAAGTGGATCGTCGAGCGCCTGGAGGGCAAGGGCGAGGGTGTCGAGACCCCGATCGGCGTGCTGCCGACCGTCGAGGGCTTCGACCTGGACGGCCTGGAGCTGTCGAAGGAGGACCTCGACCTGCTCTTCACCGTCGACGCCGACATCTGGCGTCAGGAGGCCGCGCTCGTCCCGGCCCACCTGGAGATGTTCGGTGAGCACACGCCCACCGAGCTGTGGGACGAGTACCGAGACCTGGTCGCCCGCCTCGGCTGAGCCTGAGCCTCAGCAGGAGCGGTAGAGAGGCCGGTGCGCCGCACGAAACGAGCGCACCGGTCAGCGACAGGACGGCCGGAGACCCGACGGACGATCTTTCCCCGACCAAGGAGATCGCCCGACCGGGGCTCCGGCCGTAGCGCTTTTTCCGGATGTTCCGACCAGCCCGCTCCCGGGCGCGCTACGGCTGGGTGTAGCCGCTCAGGAAGGCGCCGATCCGGGTCACCGCGTCGGTGATCTCCTCCGCGCGCGGCAGGGTGACCAGCCGGAAGTGGTCCGGTTCGGGCCAGTTGAAGCCGGAGCCCTGGACCAGCAGGATCCGCTCGGCCCGCAGCAGGTCGAGCACCATCCGGGCATCGTCCTTGATCTTGAAGACCTTCGGGTCCAGCCGGGGGAAGGCGTAGAGCGCGCCCCTCGGCTTCACACAGCTGACTCCGGGGATCTCGTTGAGCAGCCGGTACGCGGCGTCCCGGGACTCCAGCAGTCGTCCGCCGGGCAGCACCAGGTCCTTGATCGACTGCCGCCCGCCGAGCGCCGCGGCCACCGCGTGCTGGGCCGGCATGTTGGCGCACAGCCGCATCGAGGCCAGCACGGTCAGGCCCTCGACGTAACTGCGGGCCCGGGTGCGGTCCCCGGACAGCACCATCCAGCCCGAGCGGAAGCCCGCCACCCGGTAGGACTTGGACATGCCGTTGAAGGTGACGCAGAACAGGTCGGGGGCCAGGGTGGCCAGCGGGACGTGCTCGGCGTCGTCGTAGAGGATCTTGTCGTAGATCTCGTCCGCGTAGACCACCAGCTGGTGCCGGCGGGCGATCTCCACCAGCCCCTCCAGCACCTCGCGCGGGTAGACCGCGCCGGTGGGGTTGTTCGGGTTGATCACCACCATCGCCCTGGTGCGGTCGGTGATCCTGGCCTCGACGTCGGCGAGGTCCGGGTACCAGTCGGACTGCTCGTCGCAGCGGTAGTGGACGGCGGTGCCGCCGGCCAGCGAGACGGAGGCCGTCCACAGCGGGTAGTCCGGAGCGGGGACGAGCACCTCGTCGCCGTCGTCCAGCAGCGCGGTCATCGCCAGCTGGATCAGCTCGGAGACGCCGTTGCCGAGGAAGACGTCCTCGACCGTCAGGCCGTGCAGCCCGCGCTCCTCGTAGTTCATCACCACGGCACGGCGGGCGGAGAGCAGACCCTTGGAGTCGCCGTACCCGTGCGCGGAGGAGAGGTTGCGCAGAATGTCCTGGAGGATCTCCGGCGGCGCGTCGAAGCCGAACAACGCCGGATTGCCGGTGTTGAGCTTCAGGATGCGGTGGCCCTGTTCCTCCAGCCGCATGGCCTCTTCGAGCACCGGACCGCGGATGTCGTAGCAGACATTGGCGAGCTTGCTGGACTGGATGACCTGCATGCCTGCCTACTTTAGGGGCACGAACGGGCGGCCCGGCGCATGTCGTGGGACACCCGCCGGACCGCCCGGACGTTACTGTTCCGCTACCCCTTCGATCGGGAGGCGGAGGCCTCAGCCGGCCTTCCAGATCAGCGGCTGGGTGTCCAGAACGCTACCGAAGACGAGGAACTGCGGCGGGGTGCCGTCCGGAACGAGATAGACGGCACACTGCTGCTGGGTCTCGCCGTCGGCCAGGGTGCCCGGCTTCTTGCCGGAGTCGCACTGCGGGATCGACCGCAGGACGGTGGGGGCGGACAGGATGCCGGTGCCCTTGGGCTCGGTCTGCACCTTGAACCGCATCATGAAGTACTCGTCCTGCAGCGGGGCACCGGTCCGGTTGGTGAAGTTGACCGTCACGTAGTACGGCGTCTTCCCCGCGGTGTCGGCCGGCTTCCAGTTGTACGGCGCGATCTCGGCCGCGGTGCCCTTGACCACCGAGACCGGGGTGACGTCGGCCTTGGTCTTGCCGAGGTAGCTGCCGGTGGCGGTGGGCGCGAGCGGGTTGTCGAAGGTGATCTTGCTGCCGCCGCCGCTCGCCCCGCCGATCGGGTTGCCGCTGGTCGCGGCCGAGGGCAGGCCGCCCGCGGTCGGGCTGCCGCCGCCGGCCGCGCCGCCCGCCGCACCGGCCGCGGGGGCCGAGGTCGGGGCGGCGGCGGTCGGGGCCGCGGTGATCCCGCCCGTCGGGGCGCTCGTCGGGGCGCCCGCCGGGGCGTTCGCCGCAGCCGAGGTGGGCGCGGCGCCGGTCGGGGCGGCGGTGACGGCCGGGTCGTCGTTCTCCGGACCGCAGGCGGTCAGCGCGAGTGCGAGCGCGGCCACCGGAGCGGCCGCGCGCAGAGTGTTCCGAAGCTTCGTCAAGGTGTCTCTCCCCCGTGGATGATGTGGTCGGTGCGGCGCCGGGGATCCGGGGATCGGCGGCGCCGTCATTGTCGGACGCGGACGGTGTCCGGTCGGTTCCGGAGCGGAACCCGCCGGATCGTACCGCCACCGGAGGAGGAGGGGGCAAGCCGTGATCGCGATCGTGCTGGGGGCGGTCCTGGCGGGGCTGCTGGTGGCACCGGCCCTGCGCGGGCTGGTGGTGCGCTACGCCGTGCCCGAGGAGCAGCCGTGGTGCCTGGCCTGTCCGGCCTGCGGGCGCGCCCTGCGCGGCCTGCCGCCGACCGGCGGCTGTCCGGGCTGCCGGACCGGCCTCGGCCCGGGCCCGTGGCGGGTGGAGGCGGTCACCGCCGCCGCGGCCGCCGCCGCGCTCACCGCCGCCCGCCCGGCGGACGCGGTGCTGCTGCTCTGGCTGGCCGGCCCCGGTGTGGTGCTCGGCTTCACCGACGCCCGGGTGCACCGGCTGCCCTACCCGCTCACCTGGACGCTGGCGGCGGGCCTGGCGCTGCTGCTGACGGTGCTGGAAGTGGTGGACGGCAGTCCGGGGACGCTGCTGCGCTGCCTGCTGGTGGCGCTCTCGGCCGGGGTGCTGTTCGAAGTCCCGGTCCAGCTGGGGCGGATGGGCCCGGGGGACACCGTGCTGGCGCTCGGCCTGGGGGCGCTGCTCGGCCGGTACGGCTGGTCCGCCGCGCTGTCCGGCCTGGTCGCCTTCGTGCTGCTGGCCGGGCTCTGGTCGGTCGGCGTCCTGCTGGTCGCCCTGGTGCGGCGCCGGCCGGTGCGCGGCCGGGAGGTGCCGCTGGGTCCGTTCATGCTGCTCGGCACCCTGGTGGCGGTGCTCGGGCACTCCGGCTGAGGCGCGGCGGCCCGTCCGCCGCCGCGGGGAACGCGGACGGGCCCGCCGTACCGGTCCGGTACGGCGGGCCCGTCGTCGGCGCGCCGGCCCCACCCTCAAGGGGAGGCGCGCCGTGGGGGTGCGGTCCTCGGTTACGGCATCTGGTGGACGAACGGGCCGACCGTGTTGGAGAACGAGTTCCCGTTGACGGAGTCCCAGTTGGTGGACCAGGTCATCGCGCCGCGGATGGTGGGCCACTTGGCCGGCGGGACGAAGCTGCCGCAGTTCTTGCCGGTGGCCAGGCAGTCCAGCGCGTTGTTGACGACGCTCGGCGCGACGTAGCCGCCGCCCGCCGCCTTGGTGGAGGCCGGGACGCCGATGCCGACCTGGTCGGGCCGCAGGCCGCCCTGGATCTGGGTGCAGATCTGCGAGGTGATGAAGTCGATGGTGCCCTGGGTGTAGACCTTGCCGTCGCAGCCGTTCATGCCGCCCGAGTTGTAGAACTGGGTGTTGACGACGGTCAGGATGTCCTTGGTGTTCAGCGCCAGCTGGAAGTAGGCGCCCGCGGTGGAGTACATCCCGATGGTCTCGGGGGCCATCGTCAGGACGAAGCCGGAGCCGACCTTGGACTGGAGGCTGTGCAGGGCGTTGCCCATGTGGGTCGCGTTGACCCCGTTCTCCAGGTCGATGTCGATGCCGTCGAAGCCGTAGTCCTTGATGACGGCGTAGGCGCTGTCGGTGAAGGCCTGGGCGGCGGCCGCGTCGTTGACCGAGATCGCGCCGTTCTGGCCGCCGATGGAGAGGATGACCTTCTTGCCGGCCGCCTGCTTGGCCTTCACATCGGCGCGGAACTGGGCGTCGGAGTAGCCGCCGAGACCGGCCGAGAGCTCGGCGTCCAGCTTGAAGGTGATGGCGCCGGGGCGGTTGGCGACGGCGTCGGCGAAGGACACCGCGATGATGTCGTACGCGCTCTGGACGTCGCTCAGCTTCTGGAGGTTGTTGCCCTTGTTGTCGAAGTTGTGCCAGTAGCCGGTGACGACGTGCTTGGGCAGGCCGGTGGTGGGGTTGCCGGTGCTGGTGGCCGTGGGGGTCGGCGTCGCGGTCTGGGTCGGCGTGGCGGTCGCCGTGGGGGTGGCGGTCGCGGTCGGCGTCGTGGTCGCCGTGGGGGTGGCGGTCGCCGTGGGCGTCGGCGTGGGGGTGACCGTCGGGGTGGCGGTCGGGCTCGGGGTGCCTCCCGGGCCGCTCAGCACCACGTCGTCGGCGAGGTAGGCGCTCTGGCCGTACCAGCCGTGCAGGTAGACGGTGACGCTGCGGGCGTTCGCGCCCGTGGTGAAGGTGGAGGAGAGCTGGTTCCAGCTGCTCTGGTTGGACCAGCTGCTCGGGTCGGTGCCACCGGTGCCGCGCGCACCGAGGTAGACGTACGGGCCCTGGACCCAGGCGCTCAGGGTGTAGCTGGTGTTGGGCAGCACGCTGATGGTCTGCGTGCACTCGGCGGTGTCCGCCGAGCCCGGGGCGGCCTGCAGCGCGCCCGAGCCGGAGTGGACCGGAGTGGTGACCGCGCTCGCGGAGCCGGTACAGGTCCAGCCGCCCAGCGAGCCGTCGAAGCCGCCGTTGGCGACGAGGTTCCCGGCGGCCGCGTTGGCGCCCCCGGCGAAGAGGGCGAGGCCGGTGCCGGCCAGGGCCAGGGCGGTGGCGCCGGCCGCGAGGGCCGGGACGGGGCCGCGGCGGCGCTTGTGCGACGCGGGCCGGTTCAGCGTACGGGCCATGGAGGTGCGCTCCTGTGGGGGAGGAGCGGCCGCCGCGGTGGGGGGCGCGGCGGCCGCGTGTGGGGGAGGGGAGGTCCGCAGTACTGCCTCGAGAGGGGCGGTTCCGGTACGCCGTTCCGCCCTGGCACAAAAGCTGGACTAGACCATTGGGGGTCGTCAAGCATTGAACCGTCGGCTTACGGATTCCTTAAGGAAGCAGAGACCGTTCCGTATCCGGCCGCCGGGCGTTCCCCCGGCCGCCCCCGGGGCGCCGCGCGGGTGTCTTCCGGCCACCCGGGCCCGGCCCGCGGCGACAGAGTCCGCACAGGACCGTGACCCTCCCGCGACCTGCGGCTTTCCCTGCCGCCACAGCGCGGGAGTAGGCTGCGCCGGGGGTTCTGAAGCACCCGCTGAAGTGAGCACGGAGGGGCCGAAAACCATGGGTCTGCGCGATGTCGTCGAACGCACGCCGGGTCTGCGCGTCCTGCTGGACGGGATGTACGGCCTCTACGGTCGCCGGGTCGAGGTGCACCTCGCCCGCACCCCGCACCACATCGGAGTGATCCTCGACGGCAACCGCCGCTGGGCCAAGGCGACCGGCGGCTCCACCGCGTACGGCCACCAGCGCGGCGCCGACAAGATCAGCGAATTCCTCGGCTGGTGCGACGAGACCCACGTCAAGGTCGTCACGCTGTGGATGCTCTCCACCGACAACCTCTCGCGCCCGGCCGACGAACTGGTCCCGCTGCTCGGCATCATCGAGGACGCCGTCACCGGTCTGGCCGCCGCCCGCCGCTGGCGGGTCCACCCGGTCGGCGCGCTGGACCTGCTGCCGCAGCACACCGCCGACGTCCTGAAGCGCGCCGCCGACGAGACCGCGGGCATCGAGGGCATCACGGTCAACGTGGCGGTCGGTTACGGGGGGCGGCACGAGATCGCCGACGCCGTCCGCTCGCTGCTCCAGGAGCACGCCGGCCGGGGCACCTCGATCGAGGAGCTGGCCGAGGTCCTGGACGTCGAGCACATCGCCGAGCACCTGTACACCAAGGGGCAGCCCGACCCGGACCTGGTCATCCGCACCTCGGGCGAGCAGCGGCTGTCCGGCTTCCTGCTCTGGCAGAGCGCGCACAGCGAGTTCTACTTCTGCGAGGCGTACTGGCCGGCCTTCCGCAAGGTGGACTTCCTGCGGGCGCTGCGCGCCTTCGAGCAGCGCAACCGGCGGCTGGGGCTCTGACGGGAGCGGCGTCCGCCGGGGTGCGGTCGGCCGCGCCCGCCGGGGCGGCGGGGCGCCGTCCGCCGGGGACCCGGGAGCGCTGCCCGCCGGGCGTCGGGATTGACCGCCGTAAGAGCTGGCCTACCCGGTGGCAGGGCGAGGCCAAACGTTCATCCGCAATGATCCGTCAGTTCTCCGGGGGCGCGAATGCACCGCCCCCCGCCTGGGAATACTCCGATCAGACCGGCTCCGAGGCCACCGGGGCAGCGGGGCCGGCTTGCCGCGGATGACGCAGGGTCATCCGCCCTGGAGGCCTAGTGGTCAGTTCCAAGAGCCGCCGGACACCAGACCGGCGCACGTACGTTCTCGACACCAGTGTGCTGCTGGCGGACCCGCTGGCGATGACCCGTTTCGAGGAGCACGAGGTCGTCCTCCCCGTGGTCGTGGTCACCGAGCTCGAGGCCAAGCGGCACCACCCGGAGCTGGGCTATTTCGCCCGCCAGGCGCTGCGGCTGCTCGACGACTTCCGGATCCGGTTCGGGCGTCTGGACGAGCCGATCCCGGTCGGCGAGCTCGGCGGCTCCATCCGGGTCGAGCTCAACCACTCGGACACCTCGATACTGCCGGTCGGCTACCGGGCCGGCGGCGGCGAGGCCGACACCCGGATCCTGGCGGTGGCACGCAACCTGCAGGCCGAGGGCTACGACGTCACCGTCGTGTCCAAGGACCTCCCGCTGCGCATCAAGGCGTCCTCGGTGGGCCTGCTCGCCGAGGAGTACCGCGCCGAACTCGCGATCACCTCCGGCTGGACCGGCATGGCCGAGCTCCACGCCGCCGCCGACGATGTGGACGCGCTGTTCGCGGCCGGCCACGACGCCGGCGTCGACGTCCCCGGCGCCGACGAGCTGCCCGTGCACACCGGGCTCGTGCTCACCTCCGAGCGCGGCAAGGCCCTCGGCCGGGTCACCGGCGACGGCCGGGTCCGCCTGGTGCGCGGCGAGCGCGAGGCCTTCGGCCTGCGCGGGCGCAGCGCCGAGCAGCGGGTCGCGCTGGACCTGTTGCTGGACCCGGAGGTCGGGATCGTTTCGCTGGGCGGCCGGGCCGGTACCGGCAAGTCGGCGCTGGCGCTGTGCGCGGGGCTGGAGGCGGTCCTGGAGCGCCAGCAGCACCGCAAGGTGATGGTGTTCCGGCCGCTGTACGCGGTCGGCGGGCAGGAGCTCGGCTATCTGCCGGGTTCCGAGTCGGAGAAGATGAGCCCCTGGGCGCAGGCGGTCTTCGACACCCTGTCGGCCGTCACCACGCCGGACGTGATCGAGGAGGTCATCTCCCGGGGGATGCTGGAGGTCCTGCCGCTGACCCACATCCGGGGGCGTTCCCTGCACGACGCCTTCGTGATCGTGGACGAGGCGCAGTCGCTGGAGCGCAACGTCCTGCTGACGGTGCTGTCCCGGATCGGCCAGGGCTCGCGGGTGGTCCTCACCCACGACGTCGCCCAGCGCGACAACCTCCGTGTCGGCCGCTACGACGGCGTGGTGGCCGTGGTCGAGAAGCTCAAGGGCCACCCGCTGTTCGCCCACATCACCCTCACCCGCTCCGAGCGCTCGCCGATCGCGGCGCTGGTGACCGAGATGCTGGAGGACGTTCAGCCCTGATCCGGACTTTCCGGACTTACCGGAATCCAATGGGCAGTTAGGGACAAAACAGTCAATTCCCGGTATAGGGCCCGCTCTTGAGGGAGCGGGCCCTTGTCCCTTTCATCACATCGCGTGCTTTCTGTCCGGTGAACGCCAGTACGGTGAATGTGACATCCGCCACGCAACAGGGAATTGCGTCGACAGTGCCCGGTGCGGCATGGTGAGGGTTCTGTCAGGCCCCGCGTACGGCATGGCAGGGCTTCCGGGAGACCGGGAGTCCGGCCCGGACGGTCCACCAACTCCGGTCAGTGGACGCACAATTGAAGACCTGAGCCGTACGCCGCCCGATCACAACGCCCGGTCGCCTCACCTCGACCGGACGCCGGGTCAGTACCTCCCGTGACCAGCACCGTACGGAGGGCAGCGCCAAGGGGCATGTTGCGCCTGTACGGTCACGCGTGGGCGATGCTGGAAGGAATCCATGTGACTCGGATCTCGGTCCGGGGAGTCGCCGTCGCCTCCGCCACCGCCGTCACCGCTGTCGGTGCCGTGGTCGGTATGGGCGCGGGCAGCGAGGCGAAGACGACGCAGACGGTCGACGTCGCCGGCGCGACGCTGCTTGCCGAAGTCCCCTCCGGCGCCCAGGCGCAGACCATCAGCGACAACATCGGCTCGCAGGCGTCCGCCCAGCAGGCCGCCGCCGACGCCGCGGCCAAGGCCGCCGCCGAGCAGAAGGCCGCCGAGGAGGCAGCGCGCCAGCAGGCCGCCGCCGAGGCGCAGGCCAAGGCCGACGCCGCCGCCAAGGAGGCCGCCGACGCTGCCGCCAAGGCCGAGGCGGAGAAGGCCGCGAAGGCCGCCGAGGAGAAGCGGAAGGCCGACGAGGCCGCCGCCAACCGCTCCAAGGCGCGTTCGGCGATGGCCGCCACCGACAGTGCCCCGTCGACTCCGCCGGTCTCGGTCAGCCCCGGTTCGGTGCAGGAGCTGGCCCAGCAGATCATCGGCAGCGACTCGCAGTTCCAGTGCTTCAGCCAGATCGTGAAGCGCGAGAGCGGCTGGAACTACACCGCCACCAACAAGAGCTCCGGCGCGTACGGCCTGGTCCAGGCGCTGCCCGGCTCCAAGATGGCTTCGGCCGGTGCCGACTGGCGCACCAACCCGGCCACCCAGATCCAGTGGGGTCTCGGCTACATGAACAGCCGCTACGGCAGCCCCTGTGGCGCCTGGTCGTTCTGGCAGTCGCACCACTGGTACTAGGAACGCCCGCCGCGGCCTCCCCGATCACGATCGGGGAGGCCGCGGCGTTCCGCTTTTCCGGGACCCGTGGGTCTGCCGGCCCGGTTGCTCCGGTTGCCCGGTCGGGCCGGGGAGCGGGCCGCGCCGCCCGGGTGGCGCTGACCATGGCGCCACGGGCGGTGCGGTCCTGGTGCGGACGCGGGGACGGGGAGGGGTCCTGGTGACTCTCCGCCCGGCCGGTCCGCCGACAGTCGGCTCCTGGTTCCCGCCCGACTCCTCCCCGCTGTCCCGTGCCTGAAACCACCGGGGACATGATGGTTTGCCCCGGAATCGTCCCCCGTCCGAGCGGCTCCCGCCGCAAGAACCCGGGCGGATCGCGCTCGCCGGGCGGACTCACCGCACCGCGGCCGGGTAGCGTCTATCCCTGACGGCCGTGGCGGGACCCACGGCGTGCCGCCGCACCGGGCGGCTCCGGCGGGGAGAAGTGGTAGCGAGCATGGCGCGGGGCGGAAAGGCCTTCAAGGCCGTGGCCAAGGGCATGGCCGTGGTGGCGAGCGCGGCCGCCGTCATCGAACGGCGCCGACGGGCCGCGATGGCGGCCGACTTCCACGAGACCCTCCACCCGGTGGATCCGGTGGCGGCTCCGGCCGTCCGTCCGCTGCCCGGTCCGCGGGAGGCCGCTGTGCCCGCGGCGGCGGCGGCCGTCGTACCGGCCGGGCCGTCCGGTACGCCCGCCGCGGCCGTCCCGGTGGCAGCACCGCCCGCCGCCGCCGCGGCCCCCGCGCCTGCCCCCGCCGCCCCGCTGCCCCCGCACGGCCACTTCGGCCGGCCCGCCACCCCCGCCGAGGCGGTGCCCTGGGGCCTGCGGGTCGCCGCCGAGTCCACCTGGCGGCTGCTGCTGCTCGGCGCCGCGCTCTACGTCGTCTTCTACATCGTCGACATGCTGCGACTGGTCGCCTTCGCGGTGCTCGCCTCGCTGCTGATCTCCGCGCTGCTGGAGCCCACCGTCTCCTGGCTGCGCCGGCACGGGGTCCCGCGCTCACTGGCCGCCGGCGGGGTGTTCATGAGCGGACTGGCCGGCATCGGCCTGGTCGGCTGGTTCGTGGTCTGGCAGGTGACCACCAATCTCGAGACCGTCACCAGCAAGGTCAAGGCCGGTGTCGACCAGTTGCGGGACTGGCTGATCACCGGGCCGCTGCACCTGACCGAGCAGCAGATCACCGACTTCGCCAACCAGATCACCAAGGCGATCAGCACCAACAGCGAGCAGATCACTTCGGCCAGCATCACCGGCGCGCAGATCGCGGTCGAGGTGCTGACCGCCGTGCTGCTGGCGTTCTTCACCACCTTCTTCCTGCTCTACGACGGCGAGCGGATCTGGAACTGGGCGCTGCGCGGCCTGCCCAGGCACTCCCGCTACGCGATGGCCGGCGCCGGCCCCAAGGCCTGGGCCACGCTCACCGCCTACGTCCGCGGCACCGTCTGCGTCGCGTTCATCGACGCGGTCTGCATCGGCGTCGGGATCCAGCTGCTCGGTGTGCCGATGGCGCTGCCGCTCGCCGTGATCATCTTCCTCGGCGCCTTCGTCCCGCTGGTCGGTGCGCTGGTCACCGGCACCGTCGCGGTCCTGATCGCGCTCGTCACCACGACACCGTGGACGGCGCTGATGGTGCTGGTGGTCCTGATCGCCGTCCAGCAGATCGAGGGCCACGTCCTCCAGCCGCTGATCCTCGGCCGGGCCGTCCGGGTCCACCCGCTCGGCGTCGTCCTCGGGGTGGCGGCGGGATCGATCATCGGCGGCATCGGCGGCGCCATCGTCGCCGTCCCCCTGATCGCGGTCACCAACACCGTGGTCACCCACCTCCGCCGCCGCAACGAGGCCGGCCAGGCGGTCTTCACCGCCATCGAAGCCGCCCGCGAAGCCGCCACCCGCCCCCATCCCCCCACCCCCTGACCGACCACGAAACGGGCCCCTCGCGCCGCGGACCGGAGTCCGCGGGCGAGGGGCCCGTTTCGTGGTGGTGCCGGGTCAGGCGTCGATGCCCGCCAGGGCGGCCTCGGAGTCGAGGACGCCGGCGACGGCCTGGAGCACGGCGGCGATCTTCATCGAGGCCTGGACGACCTCGCGGTCGACGCCGGCCTTGCGGAGGACGGCCTCGTGCGAGTCGAGGCACTGGCCGCAGCCGTTGATCGCGGAGACCGCGAAGCACCAGAGCTCGAAGTCGACCTTCTCGACGCCGGGAGTGCCGATGATGTTCATCCGCAGACCGGCCCGCATGCTGCTGTACTCCTTGTCGGAGAGCAGGTGCAGCGTCCGGTAGTAGACGTTGTTCATCCCCATGACCGCGGCCGCGCCCTTGGCGGCGTTGTACGCCTCCGGGGAGAGGTTGGCCTTGGCCTCGGGCTCCAGCTCGCGCAGCACGGCGGGGCTGCGGGTGGCCATCGCGCAGGAGAGCACGGTGCCCCACAGCTGCTGGGCCGGGAGGTCGGAGTTGCCGATGACCGAGCCCAGGTTGAGCTTGAGGTCCTTGGCGTAGTCCGGGAGGGCGGACTTCAGGTCGTCGAGGGCCATGGGTCAGCCGGCCAGCAGGGCCTGGGCGTCGAGGGTGTCCTCGCCCTTGGTCCAGTTGCAGGGGCACAGCTCGTCGGTCTGCAGGGCGTCCAGCACCCGCAGGACCTCCTTGGGGTTACGGCCGACGGAGCCGGCGGTCACCATGACGAACTGGATCTCGTTGTTCGGGTCGACGATGAAGACGGCGCGCTGGGCGGTGCCGTCCGCGGCCTCGACGCCGCAGGCGCGCATCAGGTCGTGCTTGACGTCGGCCAGCATCGGGAACGGCAGGTCGCGGAGGTCCTTGTGGTCCTTGCGCCAGGCGTGGTGCACGAACTCGGAGTCGCCGGAGACGCCGAGGATCTGGGCGTCGCGGTCGGCGAACTCGTCGTTCAGCTTGCCGAACGCGGCGATCTCGGTCGGGCAGACGAAGGTGAAGTCCATCGGCCAGAAGAAGACGATCTTCCACTTGCCCTCGTAGGACTTGTGGTTGATCTCGGCGAAGGCGTTCGCGGCGTCCAGGTCGACGCAGGCGTTGAGTTCGAACTCGGGGAACTTGTCACCGATCGTGAGCACGTTCGCTTCTCCTGAAGTTGAGACGAGGGGAGTTTGTCCGTTTTGCGGAACGGTCTCCACCATTCCACATCGTGGACTGATCAGGGAAATAGCTACACTCGATGTGACTGATCGGAGAGAGTTATCAACAGTCCCACACCCCCCTCCCGCCCCGTCCGTCGCGGGGCCCCCACCCGTAAACCCGACGCCACTGTGGGGAACGCCACCTCGCGCGGCCCCCGCTCGCCGACGGTCGCCCAGCTCAGGGCCTTCGTCGCGGTGGCCGAGCACCGGCACTTCCGGGAGGCCGCGGCGGCCACCGGTACGAGCCAGCCGGCGCTCTCCGGGGCGGTCGCGGCGCTGGAGGAGTCACTGGGCGCGCAGCTCGTCGAGCGTACGACGCGCCGAGTCATGATCACTCCACTGGGTGAGCGCGTACTGGAGCACGCGCGCCGGGTGCTCGCCTCCGTGCAGGCGCTCACCGAAGAGGTGGACGCCGCCCGCCGGCCCTTCACCGGGCCGCTGCACCTGGGCGTCATCCCGACCGTCGCCCCGTACCTGCTGCCGACCGTGCTGCGACTGGTCCGCGACCGCTACCCGGAACTGGAACTGCACGTCCACGAGGAGCGGACGCCCTCGCTGCTGGAGGGCCTGGCCGCGGGGCGGCTGGACGTCCTGCTGCTCGCGCTGCCGGCCGGCGGCGCCTCGCCGACCCGGGACATCCCGCTGTTCGACGAGGACTTCGTCCTGGTCACCCCGCCCGAGCACGAGCTCGCCGGCCGGGTGGACGTGGCCCGGGACGTCCTGCTCGACCTGGACGTGCTGCTGCTGGAGGAGGGCCACTGCCTGCGGGACCAGGCCCTCGACATCTGCCGGGAGGTCGGCGTCGACCCCGGCGGCTCGACCACCAGGGCGGCCGGTCTGTCCACCCTGGTGCAGCTGGTGGCCGGCGGCCTCGGGGTGACCCTGCTGCCCGCCACTGCGCTGGACGTCGAGGCGGGGCGCGCCGACCGGCTGGCCGCCGTCCGCTTCGCCGCGCCCGCGCCGGGCCGCCGGATCGGGCTCGCCGCCCGGCCGGGCTCGGCCCGCAGCGGCGAGTACGACCGCTTCGCGGCCTCGTTGCGGGAGGTGCTGGCCGAACTGCCGGTCCGGATCGTCCAGTCCTGACGGAGCCGGGGTCGGGGCCGGGGTCGCGAGGGCGCGCCGCGATTCAGGGCCGCGGGGACGCTCAGGGCCGCGAGGATGCTCAGGACCGCGCGGGCGCGCCGAGGCAGAGGCCGACGGTGGTGGCGACGAGCAGGTCGAGCGCCCGGCGCGACTCCGCCTCGGGGTCCTCGCCGGCGGCCTTGAGGACGAGGTAGCGGTCGCTCAGGCCGTTGAAGCCGGCCAGGAAGTACACCGCGACCTCCCGGGCGGGCACCGGCAGCGCCAGCCCGTGCGCGGCGGCGAGCGCGGTGAGCAGCGCGGCGGCGGTGTCCTCGATCTCGTGCTGGAGCGCCCGCATGGTCTCCTGCAGGTCCGGGTCGCGCAGTGCCATCGCGGAGAACTCGGTGATCAGCGCGCACTTGCCGTCCTCGCCGACGGCGCTGTCCCAGAGGGCGTGGACCATCGTCCTGACCTGCTCGCCGAACGGGCCCTGCTCGGGTGCCGAGGCCCGGACCTGGCCGATGAACTCGGCGGTCAGCTGCTCGACCACGGCCCGGTAGAGGTCCTTCTTGGTGCCGAAGGTGTAGTGCACCGTCGCCTGTGCCACGCCCAGCTCCGCCGCGATCGCGCGGGTGCTGCCCGCGGCGATCCCCTCGCGGGCCATCAGGTCGATCGCGGCCTGGATCAGTTGGGGGCGCCGCTCGGCGGCCGGGACATGAGCCATTGGGCCAGGGTATCGCCATGTTCGGACAACCGGATCGAATGATCTCGTCGCATGTTCGCGTCGGTCGACTTTGTCATGCGACAAAGTTGCGCGTACGGTGAGCGGGACGACCGAGCACCGCACTCCCGCCTGCCCGCACGATCCGATCGAAGGTGCACGCATGGCCACGTACCTGTACCGCCTGGGCCGCCTCTGCTTCCGCCGGAGGCGAACCGTCCTCGCCGTCTGGCTCGCCCTGCTGATCGCGATCGGCGGCGGCGCCGCGGCCTTCGGCGGCAGCACCACCGAGGAGTTCAAGGTCCCCGGGACCGAGGCCCAGGCCACTCTGGACCGGATCAAGGACACCTTCCCGGCGCAGGGCCACGGCTCCGCCCAGGTGGTCTTCCGCAGCGACGCGGCCGGCGGCATCGCCGCCCCCGGGAACGCCCGGGCCGTGGGCGAGGCGGTCGCCCGGATCGCCGCCGTGCCAGGTGTCGCGGGCATCCCCGACCCGTACGCCACCGGCGCGATCTCCCCGGACGGCACGGTCGCGCTCGGCCTGGTCTCCTTCGACAGCAAGCTCGGCGACATCACCGACCAGCAGCGCGACGCCGTCAGGGCGGCGGCCGACCCGGCGCGCGCGGCGGGCGTCACGGTGGCCTTCGGCGGCGACGCCTACAACAAGATGGCTCAGGTCGACGGCGGCGAGGTGATCGGCCTGATCGTGGCCGGGCTGGTGCTGGTGGTCACCCTGGGGTCGCTGGTCGCGGCCGGGCTCCCGCTGGTCACCGCGCTGGTCGGGGTCGGGATCGCGATGGCCGGGGTGTTCACCGTGGCCGGCTCCTTCGAGGTCATCTCGACCGCGCCCGTGCTGGCGCTGATGGTCGGCCTGGCGGTCGGCATCGACTACGCCCTGTTCATCGTGTCCCGGCACCGGCGCCACCTCGCCGAGGGCCTGGAGCCGGAGGAGGCCGCCGCCCGCGCCAACGCGACCGCCGGCAGCGCGGTGGTGTTCGCCGGTCTCACCGTCGTCGCCGCGCTGGCCGGGCTGGCCGTCGCCGGGGTGCCGTTCCTGACCGTGATGGGCCTGGCCGCCTCGGCTGCCGTGGTGGTCGCGGTGCTGGTGGCGATCACGCTGCTGCCCGCCGTGCTCGGTTTCGCCGGCCGGGGCATCGACCGGCTGCCGGTCCGGCGGCGCCGGACCACCGGGCGCACGACGCTCGGCGAGCGCTGGGCGGGCTTCGTGGTGCGCCGTCCGCTCGCCGTACTGCTGGTGGGTCTCACCGCCCTGCTCGCGCTGGCCGTGCCCGCCGCGAGCCTCACCCTCGGCCTTCCGGGCGGCGGTTCGCAGGCCAAGGGCACCGACGCCCGAACCGCGTACGACCTCGTGGACCACAGCTTCGGCCCCGGCTTCAACGCGCCGCTGGTCGTGGTGGTCGACGCCGCCGGGGTGGCGCAGCCGGAGCAGGCGGTCCAGGACGTGGCCGGGCGGCTCGGCGCGCTGCCCGGTGTCCGGACACTGCTCCCGCCGCAGATGGACGGGCCGAGCCGCACCGCGCTCGTCCCGGTCATCCCGAACACCGGCCCGGACCACGCCGACACCCGGCAGCTGGTCACCGACATCCGCGACCAGCGCGACGCCCTCCGGGCGGAGACCGGCGCGCGGATCGACGTCACCGGCACCACGGCGGCCAACATCGACGTCTCCGCGAAGCTGAGCGACGCGCTGCCGCCGTTCGTCGCGGTGATCGTGGGCATCGCGCTGGTGCTGCTGGCGCTGGCCTTCCGTTCGATCCTGGTGCCGCTGAAGGCGGTGGCCGGCTTCCTGCTCTCCATCACGGCCTCGCTCGGCGCCGTCGTCGCGGTCTACCAGTGGGGCTGGCTGGACGGGCTGATCGACGTGCCGAAGGTCGGCCCGGTGGTCAGCTTCGTGCCGATCCTGCTGATCGGTGTGCTGTTCGGGCTCGCGATGGACTACGAGCTGTTCCTGGTCTCGGGGATGAAGGAGCACCACGTGCACGGCACGGAGCCGCGCGAGGCGGTGGTGGCCGGGGTGCGGAACGGCGCCAGGGTGGTCACGGCGGCCGCGCTGATCATGGTCGCGGTGTTCGGCTCGTTCGTCTTCGGCCACGACCCGATCGTGCAGCCGATCGGGTTCGCGCTCGCGGTGGGGGTGCTGGTGGACGCCTTCGTGGTCCGGATGGCCCTGGTGCCGGCCGCGATGACGCTGTTCGGGCGGGCCGCCTGGTGGTTCCCGAAGAGTCTGGACCGAGTGGTGCCGCGGGTGGACATGGAGGGCGAACAGCTGATGGCCCGGCTGGAGCCGGCGGCCGGCGCGGCCGCCGCCGACCCGGGGGCGAAGCAGCCCGAGCGGGTCTGAGCGTCCGACGGACCGGGGGCCGCCACGGCAGGGTGCTGCCGGGGCGGCCCCCGTCCGTCACGGCAGCCGCTGCTCGAACCAGACCACCTTGCCGGTGCCCAGCCGGGTCGCTCCCCAGCGTTCGGCGCACCGGGCCACGATCTGCAGGCCCCGTCCGCGCTCGTCCTCCGGCCCGGTCCGGCGCGGCCGGGGCAGCAGCGGGCTGTCGTCCCCGACCTCGCAGCGCAGCCGGGTGGTGCGGACCAGGCTCAGCGTCACCGGGCGGGTGGCGTGCTGGACGGCGTTGGTGACCAGCTCGCTGACCATCAGCTCGGTCGCCTCGGTGAGTTCCTCCAGCCCCCAGCGGCGCAGGGTGTGCGCGGCGAGCCTGCGTGCCCGCCCCGGCGTCTCGTTGCGCGGCTGGAGGTACCAGTGCGCGACGTCCCCGGCCGGGATGCCGTCGAAGCAGGCGGCCAGCAGGGCGATGTCGTCGCCGCGGTCCCCCGGCGGCAGGATCCGCAGCGCCTCCTGGCAGAGGTGCTCGGGTGCGTGCCGCAGGGTGCCCGACAGCCGGGCGCGGAGCAGTTCCAGACCGTCGCTGAGCGGCCGGCTGCGGGTCTCCACCAGACCGTCGGTGAACAGCAGCAGGGCCGAACCCGGCGGCGCGGGCAGTTCGACGGAGGAGAAGTCCACCCCGCCGACGCCGATCGGCGCCCCGGCCTCCAGGTCGAGCAGTTCGGCCGTGCCGTCCGGCTGGACGAGCACCGGTGGCACGTGGCCGGCGTTGGCGAGCACCACCCGGTTGGCGATCGGGTCGTAGACGGCGTAGACGCAGGTCGCCAGGTGCTGTTCCCGGCCGAGCCGCTGGGCCTGCTCGTCCAGGTGGTAGAGCACCTCGTGCGGCGGCAGGTCGAGCGCGGCCAGGGTCTGCGCGCTGGTGCGCAGCTGGCCCATGATGGCGGCCGAGGTGAGCGAGTGGCCCATCACGTCGCCGACGATCAGCGCCACCCGGTTGCCGGGCAGCGGTACCGCGTCGTACCAGTCGCCGCCGACCTGGGCGCCGCGCTCCCCGGGCAGGTAGCGCTGGGCGAGCCGGACGCCGTGCGGCTGGGGCAGGCGCAGCGGCAGCATGCTGCGCTGGAGCTCGTTGGCTATCTCCCACTCGCGGGCGTACCGCAGCGCGGTGTCCACGGCCAGCCCGGCCTGGGTGGCGAGGTGGGTGGCGGTGGCGGTGTCGGCGGCGTCGAAGCCCGGCCGGCCGCTCTTGTCCTGCGGGCGCCGGATCAGCACCAGCAGGCCGAGCACGGCCTTGCGGCCGCGCAGCGGCAGGGCGAGCACCGAGGTGCCGGGGCTGAGCCTGGCCAGGCCCCGGGCGCCGTACAGCTCGCGCAGCAGCTCGGTGGTGCGGGCGCTGCCGCTGTCCTCGGCGGATCCGAGCACGAACGGTTCGGCGGGGCGCCGGCTGAGCAGGGTGTGCGCGAGCGCGCCGCCGCGGGTGACCGGGGTGGCCGGGCCGGGGTCGGCGGTGGAACGCGCGCCGTACCGGCTGCCGTAGCGGTCCCCGTAGCGGTCGCGCTGGTCGTCGCCTGCCGGGCGGCCGCGTCGGCCCAGCCGGGTGCCCTGGCTGTGGTGGATCCGCAGTTGCTCGGGGAAGCCGGGCTCGCGTTCGACGTTGGGCAGCGGGTCGCGCAGATGGACGACGGCGGCGTCGGCGAGGGCGGGGACCAGGACCCGACCGACGTTGCGCAGGGTGGCGGCCAGGTCGAGCGCGCTGTTGATCCGCCGGGTCGCGGAGTCGAGGTAGGCGAGGCGCTCGGCGACCCGGTCCGGCGGCCCGGGCAACTGCTCCGGCTGCCGGCCGCCGGCCGGGGCCGGTGGTGGCGGGGGTGACGGCGGTCGGCGCGGGATGGGCAGGGCAGGCGGCTGTCCGGCCTCGGGTTTGAGCTGGTCGCGCACGGGTGCCTGTCCTGGGATCGGTACGGTCTGGGGCCTGTTGCTGCTCTGTGGTGTGCGGTCGTGCTCCGGTCCGCCGGCGCCGCCGGGGTCCGGCGGGTGCCGACCGGCCGTCAGCCGACCCGCCGACAGCGGAGGAAGAGCTGCTCCTCCGGCGGCAGGGTGGTGCTGGCCGGCGCGTACGGACGCCCCTCCTGCTCCTCGATCACGAACCCGGCGTCCAGCAGGACCCGTTCGAGATCCTCCCGCAGGTACCCGCTGATCCGCAGCTCCCGCCCGAGGAAGGGCAGCGGAACGTGGTCCAGGTCCGCCTCGACCATACCCAGCGCCAGCAGTCCGCCGGGACGCAGCAGGGCGCGCAGCCGGGCCAGCACGGTCGGGATCTCGTCCTGGGGAGGAGGATCAGGGAGAAGAACGCGGTGACGGCGTCGAAGGTGCCCCGCCCGGCGGGCCCGAGCTCCGGCAGGTTCCAGGCCGAGTCGGCGCGTTCGGTCGCGAGGTCGTACATGTCGATCCGGTGCAGGGCCGGGGGGTGCGGGCCGGGGTGGTGGGCCTCCCGGGCCAGGGTCAGCATGACGTCCGACAGGTCGACGGCGGTGACCCGTGTCCCGGCCGCGACCAGCTGGCGGACGGTCGGTTCGCCGCTGCCGCAGCCGACGTCCAGCACCCGGGCACCCGGCTCCAGCCGGGCCAGCAGCCGGCGCCCGCAGGCCAGCTGACCGTGCTTGGAGGGGAACGCCTCCGCGTAACCGGTGCCGATCGTGTCGAAGGCGACCGCCTGCAGGGCGCGTGCGGCCCGGCGGCGCAGGACGTCGGGACCGCCGCCCGCGTCCTCGTCGATGGGGAACGGATCCGATATCTGTCCGGTCGTCACGATTGAGAGGCACCTTTCGGCCGGGCCTCCGGTCGGCCGGTCGAGGCGCGAGGCAGGACCGCCGTCTCCTCCCGGCGCCCGCGCTGCCCCGCCGGCCCGCTGCCGGTGGCGGTACGTCACGCTCCCCGCGTCACACTGACTGCATTGCCACGCTGACTGCACTCTGACACTTTGCACAGACTCTTTGCACAGGGACACTCTGCACTGCGGGAGCGCCGCCGCGCTGCCTTTTGCCGGATGCTCCACCGGAGAAGTGCACTTGTGTGTGTACTGGAATCCGAGAATATGCGTGATCACTCCGCCGTGGGGTCCGTTTTCGGCCAACTCGTGGCGGTTGGCCGACAGGACCCCCCTCCCCGGAAGCACGCGGCGCGGGCGGAGGGGGTGCGTCCGGGGCGCGCACGCCGCGCGGCGGGCCGATGCGACCCCGCTGACCTGCGAGAACGTCGGCCCGAGGGCCGGCAATCCGACGTTTATCGAACGTCAATCGGCCCAGTGCACAGTGGAGTCCAGCGCCGGGGAAGCGTTGAAGGTGCTCCCGCAGCCGGGGGGCTGCGGGAGCACCGAACGCTCACGGGGAGGACCCCAGGGGGGAAGTACGGGGGAACGGGGCCCTACGGCGCGGGGGGAGGGAAGGGCTCGGTGTGCTGCTGGGAGATGAGGTCCGCCACGGGGGAGGCCTCGGGCACACCGAGCCGCGTGAAGACGGCGTGCGCCTCGCGCAGGCACGCCAGTCCGCGTGCCGGCTGGGCGAGGCCGAGCAGCGCCTCGCCCAGTGCGGCGTTCGCCAGGCCCTGGCAGTAGGCGGAGTCCATCTCCAGCCCGATCGCCAGCGACTCCTCGGCCGTCTCCGCCGCCTCGGCCTGCTGGCCGGCGGAGAGCAGGGAGGAGGACAGCCGGGCGAGGGTGTAGCCCTCCCAGAGCGGGTTCTGCTGGGCCTGGTACAGCTTGTGCGCTTCCCGCAGATGGTCGACCGCCTCGCCGGACGCGAGGACGACACCGAGCTGGTACAGCGTGTCGGCCAGGCACGGGCCGTTCTTGGAGGCCCGCGCGGCCGCCACCGCCTCACTGGCGGAGCTGACGGCGACGTCGGTCATCCCCAGCCGCTGCTGGACGCGGGCGATGTTGCTGATGAGTCTGGCCTCGCCGATCGGCGCGCCGACCACCCGGCTGATCGCGAGCGCCTGCTCGAAGAACGGCAGCGCCTCGGCGGGGCGGTTGCCGATGCTCAGGATGATGCCGAGGGTGTTGGTGGCGGCGGAACGGAGGACCGTCATGTCGCCGCTGGTCTGGAACTCCAGGCTCCGCCGCAGCGAACGCTCCGCGCCCTGGAAGTCGTTGGTGACGGACTGCAGGGTGCCGATCGCGAAGTGCACCCGCGCGAGTCCGGCGGTGTCCTCGGTCGCCTGGGCGTTGCGGTCCGCCACTTCCAGGATCGAGCGGACCCGGGGCCCCTGGGTGGGGTCGGCACCGAGGCTGTACAGCAGGATCAACAGGTCCACCGCGGGCCGTCGCAGCTCGCTCGGCCCGCAGACCGCGGTCTCCACCGAGCTGAGCAGGACGGCGTTCTCGGTCCGGAGCCACTCCCGGGCGGCGTCGCTGGTCGGCAGGGGCAGTCCGGGACCGTCCGGCGGACTCAGCGGCTCGGGCAGCTGGTCGTCGGGTTCGATCGCCCGGGCGGCGTTGTACATGGTGGGCAGCAGCAGGTTCAGCAGCCGCCGCACCGCGGCGTGCTGCTGCTCCGTGTCGCCGGCCCGTTCGTTCCGGCGCTGCGCGTAGAGCCGCAGCAGGTCGTGGTACCGGTAGCGGCCCGGGGTGAAGCACTCCAGCATGTTGGCCTCGACGAGCGCCTCGGCGACGTCCTCGGCCGTCCGCTCGTCGGTGCCCAGCAGCGCGGCGGCCGCGGCCAGCGGGAAGTCGGGCGAATCGATCAGCGCGAGCAGGCGGAAGGCCCGGGCCTCGGTGGGGGACAGCTGTCCGTACCCGAGCCCGATGGTGGTCTCCACGGCGAGGTTGCCGAGCTGCAGCTCGTCCAGGCGCCGCCGTTGATCGGCTAACCGACGGGCCAGGTCCGAGACGCTCCACCGGGGGCGGCTGGCGAGCCGGGCGGCGGCGATGCGGACGGCCAGCGGCAGGAAGCCGCAGGCCGTCACCACGGCCATGGCGGCCTCGGGCTCGGCGGCGATCCGCTGCTCGCCGACGATCGTGGAGAAGAGGGCCAGCGCCTCCTCCGGGGTCAGCTCCTCGACGTCCACCAGGTGTGCGCCGGGGATGCCGGCCAGCCGGGAGCGGCTGGTGGCGAGCACCGCGCAACTGGAGACCCCGGGGATCAGCGGACGGATCTGCTCGGCGTCCTGGGCGTTGTCGAGCAGGATCAGCATCCGCCGGCTGGCGAGCAGCGACCGGTAGAGGGCGGCGCGCTGCTCCAGCGAGTCGGGGTTCTCGGTGACGCCGAGCGCGTGCAGGAAGTCGCCGAGCACCACGGCCGGGTCGGCCGGTGAGGCGCCCGCGCCGCGGAGGTCGACGTAGAGCTGCCCGTCCGGGAACTCCGTGCGGACCCGGTGGGCGACGTGCACGGCGAGGGTCGTCTTGCCGACGCCACCGATGCCGGCCAGCGAAGTGACCACCACGGCCTGGCCGGTGGCGCTCATCAGGACGGCCGACAGGTCGGCCACCATCTCCGCCCGGCCGCTGAAGTCGGAGACGTCGGCCGGGAGTTGGGCCGGTGCCGGCGGGGGCGCCGGGTTCTCCTCCCGGGCGGTGGGCGTCGGCGCGGGGGCTGCCGGGAGCACCAGCGCCGGGTCCGCGGCGAGGATCCGGGAGTGCATCGCGGAGAGGCCGGTGCCCGGTTCGACGCCCAGCTCGTCGATCAGCAGCTTCCGGGTGTCGGTGTAGACGCCGAGCGCCTCCGCCTGCCGGCCGCAGCGGTACAGCGCGAGCATCAGCAGTTCGCGCAGCCGCTCGCGCAGCGGGTGTTCGGCGGTGAGCGCGTTCAGCTCGCCGACCACCTCGGCGTGCAGGCCGATGTCGAGCGCGACCGCGCAGCGCTCCTCGGCCACCGAGACCTGGCGCTCGGCGAGCCGCAGCCGCTGGGAGTCCGCGTACGGGCCGGGGACACCGGTGAGCGGCCGGCCGGCGAACAGCGCCAGCGAGCGCACCAGCAACTGGTGGGCGTTGTCGAGGTCCCCTGCGCCGCGGGCGGTCGCGGCCTCGACGGCGAGGTTCTCGAAGACGATGACGTCGAGGGCCTCGGCCGGGATGTGCAGGGCGTAGCCGTCGGCGACCGAGACCAGGAACTCGGCGGGCCGGCGCACCTCGCGGCGGGGCTCGATGACCGTGCGCAGCCGGGAGACGTAGGTCCGCAGTGCGGCGACGGCCTGGGTGGGCGGCCGGTCGCCCCAGAGCCCGTCGACGAGGTCCTGGGTGGTGACCGGGCGGCCGGCGTGCAGCAGGAGCATGGTCAGGACGGCCTGCTGCTGCGGGGAGCCGAGGGCGAGTTGCCTGCCGTCGAGCCAGGCCTGGACCGGACCGAGTACCTGGAAGCGCAGCGCCGGAGCAGGCGGCGTCTCCCGAAACTCCATGTAGTCCCCCGATGGCCTGGTGTCGATTTCCCGGTAGGGCGCTCGGCGGTTCCGCCGTTGTGGTGGCTTCAGCTTAGGCGGGGGGCCGACTCTGCCGGACGGCACGGTCAGCCGCACGATGTTTATCGGACATTTAATCAACCCTACGATACTGACTCCGTGCCCGCGCCGAACCGGTGGGGCACACGACATTTGATGACCGAAAGGCGGCCCGCCCATGGCCAACAACGAGAGCGCGACCCCCGTGTCGACCGAGCCGGCCGTCGAGGCCGTCGCCGGCCAGGCCGTCGAGGGCGCGATCGCGGCGACCCCGGACCCGGCCGAGTACGCCGAGCCCAGCGCCGACCACAAGGCCGACCTGCTGGACGACGAGTTCGGCGACGAAGGCCAGTACATCGTGGAGGCCGCGAAGGCCGACGGTGCCGAGCCCGGCCAGAAGCGCGAGCCGCAGGGCATCATCGCCGCGCACCCGTAAGCGCGTCGATCAGCAGTTCCGGGGGGAACATCCGTGAAGCACTTCCGTCGCCTCGCGGTCGTCGCCGTCTCGACGATCGTGGTGACCACCGGCTACCTCGTGACCGCCACCGGCGCTTCCGCCGGAATCATCGCCGGTCACCCGTAGTCCCACAGGCCACCCGAGCGCCCCGCGTCCCGCCACCGGCGGTGCGGGGCGTTCGCGCGTCGGGCCACCGGCGGCCCCTCGCTCCGCGGGGCGGGATTCCCGGGGGCAATTCGGTACTGATACCGGCGGAAACCGCCCATGTGTATACGAGTCGATCCGGGTGTTGTCGCGTTCACGAGTTGTACCGCTGCGGCCGCCGGAGCCTTTGCCGAGAATGTCGGCAATTGCCGCCGGCACATGTCCGCACGACCCTCCCCGAGGGCCGGCCGCCACGGCGGCGAGCGGTCCGCGCGCGGACCCGGTGGCCGGAATTCGCCGCCGGGGTTGCCCCGCCGGGCGAAGGGTCAGGCCGCGTGGGCGGGGGCGGTCGCCGTCGGGTCGGCGCGCCCGGCGGGTCTGCTCGGGTCGACGGGGTCGGCGTCGGCGGCGCCGGCGCTCCCGGCCCCGGCCGGACCGGCCGGGCCGACGTGTTCGGGGCGGGCGGTCCACTCGCAACCGCCCTCGGGCGGGCGGAGGTAGTGCTCCCCGCCGATGGTGTCCATGTAGATGCCGGTGCGTCCGGTCCTGCTGTCGAGGACGGATTCCCCCACGCGCGGCCGGTAGGCCGCGGCGGCGCGCTTTCGGATGCTCACCGCGCTGCTCCTTGCTGCTCCGGTGCGGGCGCGGCGACGGTGGTGGCCGGCCCTGGTCGCTGTCGTGGCTTGGCTTCTGGTTCGGCTCTGCTCGGCGACTACCCAGCATCTCTAGAGAAGCTAATATCTCTAGAGATGTCAACGGTCCAGCCGGTCCTATCGGCTTACCGGCGGCCGCGGGCGCGCCTACGATTTCCGAGAGGGACGAGGGAGAAGGCGATGGTCGGCAGCAGCAGCGGCGAGAAGCAGCCCAAGTACCAACGGATCGCCGACACGCTGAAGGCGGCCATCGACGCCGGCGAGTACCGGGCGGGCGACCGGCTGCCCGGCGAGAACGACCTCATGGACGTCTACGGCGTGGCCAGGATGACCGCCCGTCAGGCACTCGGCGTGCTGCAGAGCGAGGGCATCGCCGAGGCCCGCCGCGGGGCCGGGGTGTTCGTGCGGGACTTCCGGCCGCTGCGCCGGCGCGGGATCCAGCGGCTCGCCCAGGGCCAGTGGGGCTCGGGCCGGTCGATATGGTCGGCCGACATCGACAACCGCACCCTGGTCGTCGACCAGGTGTCGGTCACCGAGCGGGGCGCGCCGGAGCACGTGGCCCGGGTGCTCGGCGTCGACCCGGGAGAGCCGATGTGCGTGCGGCACCGGCGCTTCGTCCTGGACGGCAAACCGGTGCTGCTGTCGACCTCGTACCTGCCCGCGGGACTCGTGGCCGGTACCGCGATCACCCGTGAGGACACCGGCCCGGGCGGGACCTACGCCCGGCTGGCCGAGATCGGCGCCAAGCCGGTGCACTTCCGCGAGGAGGTCCGCTCCCGGATGCCGGCCGCCGAGGAGACCGTCCGGCTGGAGCTCTCCGCCGGCACCCCGGTGATCCTCATCTGCCGGACCGCCTTCGCCGACGAGGGCCAGGTCGTCGAGCTGAACGAGATGATCCTGGACGCGGCTTCCTACGTCCTGGAGTACGACTTCGACGCCTGATGCCTGACGCCTGACGTCTGATGCCTGACGCGCGATGTCGAGCCGGACGCGGACGCGCCACCGCCCCGGGCGCGGCGCGGGCGGCGGCCGGGGCGGTGGGTCGGGCGGGAGCGTCGGGGGCCGGCGGGCCCGCCCCCGGCGGGCGCTACTCCTTGGAGCGGACCCGCAGGCTGGTGATCAGCGGGCCCTCGGTGGTCTCGCGGAAGAAGTCGTTGCCCTTGTCGTCGACCACGATGAAGGCCGGGAAGTCCTCGACCTCGATCCGCCAGACCGCCTCCATGCCCAGCTCGGCGTACTCCAGGACCTCGACCTTCTTGATGCAGTCCTGGGCGAGGCGGGCCGCCGGGCCGCCGATGGAGCCGAGGTAGAAGCCGCCGTGCGCGGCGCAGGCGTCGGTGACCTGCTTGGAGCGGTTGCCCTTGGCGAGCATGACCATGGAGCCGCCGGCGGCCTGGAACTGGTCGACGTAGGAGTCCATCCGGCCGGCCGTGGTGGGGCCGAAGGAGCCGGAGGCGAAGCCCTCGGGGGTCTTGGCCGGGCCGGCGTAGTAGACCGGGTGGTCCTGGAGGTACTTGGGCATGCCCTCGCCGGCGTCCAGGCGCTCCTTGATCTTGGCGTGCGCGATGTCGCGCGCGACGACCAGGGTGCCGGTGAGCGAGAGCCGGGTCTTCACCGGGTACTTGGAGAGCTCGGCGCGGATCGCGGACATCGGCTGGTCGAGGTCGATCCGCACCACGTCGTCGTCGAGGTGGTCGTCGGTGGTGTCCGGCAGGTACTTGGCCGGGTCGGTCTCCAGCTGCTCCAGGAAGACGCCCTCGGCGGTGATCTTGCCCAGGGCCTGGCGGTCGGCGGAGCAGGAGACGGCCATCGCGACGGGCAGCGAGGCGCCGTGGCGGGGCAGCCGGACCACGCGCACGTCGTGGCAGAAGTACTTGCCGCCGAACTGGGCGCCGATGCCGATCTTCTGGGTCAGCTCGGTGACCTTGGCCTCCAGTTCGAGGTCCCGGAAGCCGTGGCCGGTCTTCGCGTCGCCGGAGGTCGGCAGCTGGTCCAGGTAGTGCGCGGACGCGTACTTGGCGGTCTTCAGCGCGAACTCCGCGCTGGTGCCGCCGATCACGATGGCCAGGTGGTACGGCGGGCAGGCGGCGGTGCCCAGCGAGCGGATCTTCTGCTCCAGGAACGAGAGCATGCTGGCCTCGTTCAGGATGGCCTTGGTCTCCTGGTACAGGTACGACTTGTTGGCCGAGCCGCCGCCCTTGGCCATGAAGAGGAACTTGTAGGCGTCGCGGTCGGTGGCGTACAGCTCGATCTGGGCCGGCAGGTTGTTGCCGGTGTTCTTCTCGTCCCACATGGTCACCGGGGCCATCTGGGAGTACCGCAGGTTGAGCTTCGTGTAGGCGTCGAAGACGCCGCGGGCGATCGCGGACTCGTCGCCGCCGGACGTCAGCACGTTCTGGCCGCGCTTGCCCATGACGATCGCGGTGCCGGTGTCCTGGCACATCGGCAGGATGCCGCCGGCCGAGATGTTGACGTTCTTCAGCAGGTCCAGCGCGACGAAGCGGTCGTTGGGGCTGGCCTCCGGGTCGTCCAGGATGCGGCGCAGCTGGGCGAGGTGGGCCGGCCGGAGGTAGTGCGAGATGTCGTGCATCGCCTCGGCGGTGAGCAGCCGCAGGGCCTCCGGCTCGACCTGGAGGAAGGTCCGGCCGCCGGCCTCGAAGGTGGAGACACCCTCGGACGTGAGCTTGCGGTAGGGGGTCGGGTCAGCGCCCAGGGGAAGAAGGTCGCTGTACTCGAAGTCCGGCGTGGGAGCCATGGGGGCGGTCCTTAGATGTCCAGTGTTGCCAGTGTTCCGGCTGCGTCGGCGAAGCACCCTGGAGGGCGAAAGCACCCTCAAGGGTAGGACGCGCGGGAATCGCCCACGAGGGAAGGTCAGCCTGCGTGACCGGGGTCACCCGCCGGTGGGGGAGGGGCTTGCCCGGTTGACTAGGCTGGGCCCGTGGAGAACTCGCCGTCGAAGGACCCGCAGGACCAGCGGATGGACGATCAGGGCCGGGGGGCCGTACCGATGACCAAGTCCGGGGCGACGCCGCCCGCCCGAGCCGAGCACGCCCCGGTGGCGGAGGCCGAGATCCGCGCCTCGGACGCCGACCGCGAACGAGTGGCGGAGCTGCTGCGCGACGCCTACGCCGAGGGGCGCCTGGACGTCGAGGAGCACGCCGAGCGGATCGAGGCGGCGTACGCGGCCAAGACCCTGGGGGACCTCGTGCCGCTGACCCGGGACCTCCCGGTGCACCGCGGGATCTCCTTCGAGAAGTCGCCGTCGGGCGATCCGGCGGCGACCCCGCGGCCGGACGGCCCGGTGCGGCTGCCGGCCCGCAACGAGGCGCCGACCATGCTGGCGGTCTTCGGCGGCTCGTCCCGCAAGGGCCGCTGGCGGGTGGGGTCGAACCTGCGCGCGGTGGCGATCTTCGGCGGGGTCGAGATCGACCTGACGGACGCCGTGTTCGAGTCGCCCGAGGTGGTGATCGACGTGGTGGCGATCTTCGGCGGAGTGGAGATCAAGGTGCCGGAGAACGTCAGCCTGCACGGCGGCGGTGTCGGCATCTTCGGCGGTTTCGACGTCAAGGAGCAGACCGCGGCGGACCCGTACGCGCCGGTGGTGCGGGTCAAGGGCACCGCGGTGTTCGGCGGTTGCGAGGCCAAGCCGCGCCGGGGCAAGAAGCTCAAGGAGTGGGTGCGCAAGCAGCTCGGCGCCGACTGAGCCCGCGGGCCCGGCGGCCGGACGGAACGGTCCGGCGGTCCGCCGCGGCGCATTCGGAACGGGGGACTCCGCCGCTCGGCGGCCGGTCCGGTGCCCGGCCGGGGACAACTCCCGGCCGGGCACTCGTCGTTGTGTCGGGTGCACGCTGTAGTCGGTTGCGTGCAGTGTGCATGAATCCCGGCGCCGTGGGGTAGTTCCTCTGGCACATCGCTTCTTGTACGGCTGCGTACCGGAGGCGGCCTGAGGCCGGCCCGGGTGTGAACGGGGACCCCGCAGCCGGGCAGGGGAGCGAGCTTCCCCGTGTCCGAGAGCCTCGTCAGGAGTACGGCCGTGCTGCATCCGATCGAGCCCCGCACCACCTCGTCCGCCGTCCCGTCGCCGGCCGCCCCGTCGCCGGTCGCGCGGCCGTCCGTCGCCGCCTCGCCCGCGGCCGCGGCGCAGTTGCTGGAGCGGCCCCCGGCGCAGCCGGCGGGCGAGGACAGCCCGTGGCACACCGCCGCGGCCTGCCGGCGGGACGAGGTGGGCCTGTTCTTCGCGCCCTCCAAGGAGCCGACCGCGGCCCGGTTGTCGCGCGAGGAGCAGGCGAAGCAGGTCTGTGCCCGCTGCCCGGTGCTGCTGGCCTGCCGCGAGCACGCGTTGGCGCAGCCGGAGCCCTACGGGGTCTGGGGCGGGCTGACGGCGGCCGAGCGCCGGGTGGTGCTGGCGCGCCGCCGCCGGCGGGACGTCGAGCTGTGCGAGCCGGTCCGGGTGCCGGGGGCGAGGGGCCGGATCGCGGGGTGATCCCCGGCACCGGGCCGGGGGCTCCGGCGCCCGGACCGGCACCCGCCCGGCAGGCGCCCGGTCACGCCCGCGGCCTCGGCGAAGGGGGATTTCGCCGAGGCCGCGGGTTCGTCGTGTGCTGCGGTGGTGCCGCCGTGGTCCGCGCCGCCGATGGGCGGCCCGGTCACGGGGTGGTTCAGTTGGCGCGGTCGAAGTCGATCGCGCTGTAGGCCCGCAGCTTGGACAGCCGGTGGGTGGCGTGCACCTCGCGGATGGTGCCGCTCTTGGAGCGCATGACCAGCGAGCTGGTGGTGGCGGTCTCCTGGCGGTAGTGCACACCGCGCAGCAGTTCGCCGTCGGTGATGCCGGTGGCGACGAAGAACACGTTCTCGCCGCTGACCAGGTCGTCGGTGCTGAGCACCCGGTCGAGGTCGTGCCCGGCGTCGACGGCCTTCTGCCGCTCGGCGTCGTCCTTGGGCCAGAGCCGGCCCTGGATCACGCCGCCCATGCACTTCATCGCGCAGGCGGCGATGATGCCCTCGGGGGTGCCGCCGATGCCCATGAGCAGGTCGACGCCGGTGCCTTCGCGGGCGGCCATGATGGCTCCGGCGACGTCGCCGTCGGAGATGTACTTGATCCGGGCGCCGGCCTCGCGGATGTCCCGGATCAGGCCCTCGTGGCGCGGGCGGTCCAGGACGACGACGGTGACGTCCTCGACGGCGATGCCCTTGGCCTTGGCGACCCGGCGGATGTTGACGGCCGGCGGGGCGGTGATGTCGACGAAGTCGGCGGCCTCCGGCCCGGTGACCAGCTTGTCCATGTAGAACACGGCGCTCGGGTCGAACATGGTGCCGCGGTCGGCGACCGCCAGGACGGCCACCGCGTTGTTCATGCCCTTGGCCGTGAGGGTGGTGCCGTCGACGGGGTCCACCGCGACGTCGCACTCGGCGCCGGTGCCGTCGCCGACCCGTTCGCCGTTGTAGAGCATCGGAGCCTCGTCCTTCTCCCCTTCGCCGATGACGACGACGCCGTTCATCGAGACGGTGGAGACGAGGGTGCGCATGGCCCGGACGGCGGCGCCGTCGGCGCCGTTCTTGTCGCCACGGCCGACCCAGCGGCCGGCGGCGAGCGCCGCGGCCTCGGTCACCCGGACGAGTTCGAGCGCGAGGTTCCGGTCGGGAGCCTCGGGCGCGACCTCCAGGGAGCTGGGGAGGTTGTGCGGGTACTGCGTGGTCATCGTCGTTACCTCTCTGTACGCGACGGCCAGTGAGCGCCCGACTACTGCCTGGTCGAACGCCGTGGTGAGGGTGTTGCGATCGTATCTGCCCACGACATGACTGTCTGTGGCGCGGGTCCCTCCACGGGCCGACGGGGGCGGCTTTCGCCCTCCGCGCGCCGACGCGGCCACCCCGGGTGCGGGCGATCGTGTCGGCATGAGTCACCATGTGGGGGTGGCTGGAGAGAGCAAGGGCATGAGGGGCCGGCAGACCGTACGGGACATGGTCCTGTCGATGCTGGCCGTCGGCGTCGTGGTCTGGGTCGGGTACCTGTTCCTGCCGCACGACGCGGACGGCGACGGGGTGCGCCCGGTCGACTACAGGGTGGCCGCGGCCAGCGCCAAGCGCGCCGCGCCGTACCCGCTGCTGGTCCCGGACGGCCTGTCGCCGAAGTGGCGGGCCACCTCGGTGACGTACAACGCGGCGGCGACCAACAACGGCAAGGGCAACGCCTGGCACCTGGGCTTCGTCACCCCCTCGGGCCAGTACGCGGCCGTGGAGCAGAGCGACATCGCGCGTGACGACGTGCTCAAGGCGACGGTGGCCGGCGGCAAGCCGGACGGCACCGAGGACATCGCCGGGCAGACCTGGGAGCGGGTGCAGGGCCCCAAGGCACGGGCGATCACGGTGCAGACCGGCGGCGCCACCACCGTACTGACCGGCACCGCCTCCTACGAGGAGCTGGCGGAGCTGGCACGGGCGCTGAAGTAGTCCGGTTCCCGCCCCCGGAGCGGAGTTCTCCGCTCCGGGGGCGGCCGGGCAGGGACGCCGAAGGGCCCCGCACGCGGTGCGTGCGGGGCCCTCGTGCCGTCCGGGCCCGGGCCGGCGGTGATCCGGGTGTGCCGGTTCGGGCGGTGCCGGCCCGGACGGCGGTGGCCCGGGCGGTGGTGGCCCGGGCGGTGCCGACTCAGACGGTGGTGACGACCTCGTCGTAGGCCAGTCGCGGCGAGCGCGGGTACCAGGCGTTCTCGCCCGGCTTGCCGATGTTCACCACGGCCAGCACCGAGTGCTCGCCGTCGGTGAAGAACTCCTTGTTGATGCCCTCGGCGTCGTAGCCGGTCATCGGGCCGGCGGCCAGGCCGGCGGCGCGCACGCCGATGATGAAGTAGCCGGCCTGCAGGGCGCCGTTCATCGCGGCCGAGGCCTCGCGGACCGGGCGCTCGGCGAAGTAGCTCTTGGCGGCCGGGAAGTGCGGGAAGACGGTCGGCAGCTCCTCGTGGAACTCGTTGTCCACGGCGAGGATCGCGGTCAGCGGGGCGGCGGCGGTCTTGGCCTTGTTGCCCTCGCCGAGGTGCTGGACCAGGCGCTCGCGGCCCTCGGCCGAGCGCACCAGGACGACGCGCAGCGGCTGCTGGTTCATCGCCGTCGGGCCGAACTTGACCAGCTCGTAGATGGCCTGGACCTGCTCGTCGGAGACCGGCTCGTCGGTGAAGGAGTTGGCCGTGCGGGCCTCGCGGAACAGCAGGTCCTGGGCGGCGGCGTCGAGAACCAGGGCGTCGGTGGTCATGTCAGTACACCTCGGGGGAGGAAGAAGCTGGGGGGTCGTCTTTGTTGCGGTGACCGGCCGCAGCCGGTCAGACGTTCCCAACATGGGTGAACATTCAACTGTTCCCCGTGCCGCACGTGACCTGCGTCACCCCTGCGGCGGAGCGCCCTCCTCGGCGGCCAGCGCGGCGTCCAGCCGGGCCCGCGCGCCGTCCAGCCAGCGCTGGCACACCTTCGCCAGCTGCTCGCCGCGCTCCCACAGGGCCAGCGACTCCTCCAGCGAGGTGCCGCCGTTCTCCAGCTGCCGGACCACCTCCAGCAGCGCGTCCCGGGCGTGCTCGTACCCCAGCGCGTCGTCCGCGGTCGGCGTCTCCACGGCCGCTGCCGCCGTGCTCTGCTCCTCGTCTGCCATGGGAGCCAGCGTAGGGGGCCGGACCGACAGCGCGCCCCGCCCGTCGCTACCGGCCCGCCGTGCCGCCGGCCGCCGCGCCGCCGTCGACCGGGCCGCCGGCCGCCGCTTCCCGTCCGCCGCCGTCCGCGGTGACGTCGAAGCCGCCGCCCGCCACCCGGGCGTGCAGCCCCTCGCCCGCCGCGACCTGCGCCGGATCGGTCACCACCGTGCCGTCCCGCCGCTGCAGCACCGCGTACCCGCGCTCCAGGGTGGCCGCCGGGGAGAGCGCGACCACCCGGGCCAGGGTGTGCCCGAGATCGCTCTGCGCGTGCTCCAGCCGGTGGTTCAGGGTGCGCCGGGAGCGCTCCAGCAGCCCGGCCACCTCCTGGCCCCGCCCGTCCAGCATCCGCTGCGGCGCGGCCAGCACCGGCCGGCTGCGCACCCCGTCCAGCCCGTGCCGCTCCCGCTCCACCCGGGCCAGCACGTACCGCCGCGCCCGGTCCCGCAGCTGCCGGACCTTCGCCAGCTCCTCCCCGACGTCCGGAACCACCCGTTTGGCGGCATCGGTGGGCGTGGAGGCGCGCAGATCGGCGACGAAGTCCAGCAGCGGCTGGTCCGGCTCGTGCCCGATCGCGCTCACCACCGGCGTCCGCGCGGCCGCGACCAGCCGGACCAGGCCCTCGTCCGAGAACGGCAGCAGGTCCTCGACGCTGCCGCCGCCCCGGGCCACCACGATCACGTCCACCTCGGGGTGCTCGTCCAGCTCCCGGACGGCCTCGCTCACCCGCTCCACCGCGCTGACGCCCTGCACCGGGACGTTGCGGATCTCGAAGCGGACGGCGGGCCAGCGCCGCCTGGCGTTCTCCAGGACGTCCCGCTCCGCCGCCGAGCCGCGCCCGGTGACCAGCCCGACGCACTGCGGCAGGAACGGCAGCGGCTTCTTGCGGTCCGCCGCGAACAGGCCCTCGCCCGCCAGCCGCCGCTTCAGCTGCTCCAGCCGGGCCAGCAGCTCGCCCAGGCCGACCAGCCGGATCTCCGAGGCCCGCAGCGAGAGCTGGCCGCGCGCCGCGTACCACTCCGGCTTCGCGTGCACGATCACCCGCGCGCCCTCCTGCACCGCGTCCGCGACCTGGTCGAAGACGGAGCGGAAGCACGTCACCGTCAGCGAGACGTCCGCCTGCGGGTCGCGCAGCGTCAGGAACACCACGCCCGCCCCCGGCCGCCGGCTGAGCTGGGTGATCTGTCCCTCCACCCAGATCGCGCCGAGCCGGTCGATCCAGCCGCCGATCAGCGCGGAGACCTTACCGACCGGGAGCGGCGCTTCGGGGGAGCTGGGGTTGGCCATGCCTACGAGACTAGCGACGCCCGCCGACAGCGGAACCGCTCCGGACGGCCACCACCAGCAGGCCGACCGCCAGCCAGACCAGCCCCACCACCTGCGCCGAACCGGCCGCCTCGGCCACCACCGCGCCGATCACCAGCACGCCCAGCACCGGCACCACCAGGTGTCGGCCCCAGTCGCGCGAGCCGTGCCGCACCACGTACCAGCCCACCACCGAGGCGTGCAGCAGGGTGAAGGCGGTGAGCGCGCCGATGTCCACCACCGAGGTCAGCCGGTCCAGCCCGTCGTCCCGGTCCGCCGCCCAGACCGCCGCCACCAGGGTGATCGCCGCCGACACCAGCAGCGCCCGGCGCGGCACCGCCGAACCGGGGTCGACCGCGCCGAGGAAGCGCGGCAGCCGCCCGTCCCGGCCCATCGCGAAGAGCAGCCGGCCGGCCGCCGCCTGCCCGGCCAGGGCGGCGAAGGCCGCGCCGACCGCCTTGCTCGCCGCGACCAGCACGTGCAGCCAGTGCCCGACCGAGTCCTCCACCGTGTCGTAGAACGCGGACCCCTGCGCCGCCGGGTCCGCCGCCAGCTGCCCCGGCGAGAGCGGTTCCAGCAGCGCCGCCAGCCAGGTCTGCGCCACGAACAGCAGACCGGACAGCACCAGGCACCACAGCACCGCCCGCGCCACCGCCGCCGAGGCGCCGACGGCCTCCTCGACGAAGGTGGCGATCGCGTCGAAGCCCAGGTAGGACAGCACCGCCACGGAGACCGCCGAGAGCACGGCGGACGCGGAGAAGCCGCCGACCGCCGTGAACGGCGTCGCCCAGCCGCGCTGCGCGCCGTCCCGCACCAGCACCACCACGGCCGCGACCACGAACACCGCCAGCACCGCGAGCTCCGCCACCAGCACCACGAGGCCCACCACCGCCGCCGTCCGCACCCCCGCCAGGTTCAGCGCCGTGGTCACCAGCACCGCGAGCGCCGTCCACACCCAGCGCGGGACGTCCGGCACCAGCGAGTGCAGCGCGATCCCGGAGAACAGGTAGGCCACCGCCGGGATCAGCAGGTAGTCCAGCAGCGCCATCCAGCCGGCCAGGAAGCCCGCCCCCTCGCCGAGCCCGGCCCGCGCGTAGGCGTACACCGAACCGGTCCGCGGCACCGCCCGCACCATCTGCGCGTACGAGAGCGCGGTGAAGCCCATCGCCGCGGTGGCCACCAGGTAGACCGCGGCGACCGCGCCGTGGCTCTTGGCGTCGAGCACCCCGAACACGCCGACCGGCGCCATCGGCGCGATGAACAGCAGCCCGTAGACCACCAGGTCGCGGACGCCGAGGCTGCGCCGCAGCTCGCCGCGGGGTCCGTCGTCGTCGGGCCCGTCCGGCCCGGCTCGCTCGCTCATAGCTTCCACATTTGAGCACCCGCGACCGGTTCCGACGGGAACGCGACTCCCGTCGGCGCGGCTCCGCTCCGCCCGTACGATGGAGCCATGTCCTCCAACACCGCGCAGCGCCGTGTCCTGCTCGCCGCCCCCCGGGGCTACTGCGCGGGCGTCGACCGCGCCGTGATCGCCGTTGAGAAGGCCCTGGAGCAGTACGGGGCGCCCATCTACGTCCGCAAGCAGATCGTCCACAACAAGTACGTGGTGCAGACCCTGGAGAAGAAGGGCGCGATCTTCGTCGACGAGACGGAGGAGGTGCCCGAGGGCTCGATCGTGGTCTTCTCGGCCCACGGCGTCGCGCCGTCGGTGCACGACGAGGCGCGGGCCGGCAAGCTCGCCACCGTCGACGCCACCTGCCCGCTGGTGACCAAGGTGCACAAGGAGGCCGTGCGCTTCGCCGACGAGGGCTACGACATCCTGCTGGTGGGCCACGAGGGCCACGAGGAGGTCATCGGGACCATGGGCGAGGCGCCGGACCGGATCCACCTGGTCGACGGCGCCGAGGACGTCGCCAAGGTGCAGGTGCGCGACGAGTCCAAGGTGGTCTGGCTCTCCCAGACCACCCTGTCGGTGGACGAGACCATGGCCACCGTCGGCGAGCTGAAGCAGCGCTTCCCGCTGCTGGTCAGCCCGCCCAGCGACGACATCTGCTACGCCACCCAGAACCGCCAGGTGGCGGTCAAGCAGATGGCCCCGGAGACGGACCTGCTGATCGTGGTCGGCTCCAAGAACTCCTCCAACTCCGTCCGCCTGGTCGAGGTCGGCCTGGAGTACGGCGCCAAGGCCGCCCACCTGGTGGACTTCGCCGACGAGATCCGCGAGGAGTGGCTGGCCGGCGTCACCACGGTCGGCCTGACCAGTGGCGCCTCGGTGCCGGAGGTCCTGGTCGACGGCGTGCTGGAGTGGCTGGCCGCCCGCGGCTACGACGAGGTCTCCACGGTCAAGACCGCCGAGGAGCACCTGACCTTCTCGCTGCCCAAGGAGCTCCGCCGCGACCTGCGCGCCGAGGCCGCGGGCAAGCTGTAACGCACCTGAGCCCGGGGGAGGGCCCGGTACCCGACGGGGTGCCGGGCCCTCCGCTGTGCGGGGCCCGGCGGGCTCTCGTAAGTTGTGGACAGTCAGGCACGGTCATGCACAGCCTGTGGACAACGTTCGGTCGGAGGGCGGTCGGGATGACGGCGGTATTCGGTGTGGACATCGGCGGATCGGGCATCAAGGGTGCCCCCGTCGACCTCGGCCGGGGTGTGCTCGCGCAGGAGCGGCACAAGGTCCTCACCCCGCAGCCCTCCGCGCCGGAGGCGGTGGTCGCCGCCGTCCGCGAGGTGGTCCGCCACTTCGACCACCGGGGGCCGGTGGGCCTGACCTTCCCCGGCGTGGTCGTCGACGGGCACACCAGGACCGCCGCCAATGTCGACAAGGGCTGGATCGGCCTGGACGCGGCAGGCCTGTTCCGGGAGGCACTCGACCTGCCCGCCGTCGTGCTCAACGACGCCGACGCGGCCGGCCTCGCCGAGACCGCCCACGGCGCCGGCCGGGGGCAGGAGGGCGTGGTGCTGGTGCTGACCTTCGGCACCGGCATCGGCAGCGCCCTGTTCGTGGACGGCACGCTGGTGCCCAACACCGAGCTGGGCCACCTGGAGCTGCGCGGCAAGGACGCCGAGCGGCGGGCCTCCTCGGCGGCCAAGGAGCGGCACGACCTGAGCTGGGGGCAGTGGGCGGGCCGGGTGGACGAGTACCTGGACCTGGTGGAGATGCTGTTCTCGCCGCAGCTGATCGTGATCGGCGGCGGGGTGAGCCGCAAGCACGAGAAGTTCCTGCCGCTGCTGCGCGAGCGCGGCGCCCGGGTGGTTCCGGCGGAGCTGCGCAACGACGCCGGCATCGTCGGCGCGGCCATGGCGGCGGCCCGGGCCGCGGGCTGAGCCCGTTCGCCGTCACACGCGCCGTCACGCGCGCCGGGGGGAGGCCACCGGGAACGGTGCCTCCCCTCAGCGCGCGCGGTGGATCCGGCGCTGGGCCACGAACCGGGCCAGCACGATCGCCGCGGCCAGCCCCGTGCCGGAGAACAGCCAGCCGGCCCGGGTGGCCAGGTTGGTCGCCAGCGCCACCACCTGGGCCGTCACCCCGGAGGAGGTGACCGGGCCGAACAGCAGCAGCGCCGCGGCGAAGGCGATCGGCCCGCTGATCGGCGCGGCCAGCAGGTCGGCGTACCGGACCCGGACCGCCAGCTGGAAGCAGATCAGCAGATAGCCGAGCCCGAACAGCAGCCCCAGCCCGCCGAAGACCAGCCGGTCCAGGCCGGCCACCGTGATCGTCGCCGCCAGCGCGGCCACCCCGGCGCCGACCGCGGTCAGCCGGGTCGGCCGTCCGCTGCGCCGCCGCCCGTACAGCCGCCCCGCCATCCGGGCCCGCAGCACGGGCGGGCCGGACACGGGGCGTAGCCGGGAACCGGGATCGGGGCCCCGGCCCGCCGACCGCCCGGAGGCCTTGCCGCCCGACTTCCCGGCGGCCTTGGCGGGCGCCTTCCCGGTGGGCCGGACGGCCGGTCCGCCGGTGCTTCCGGGGGCGCGGCCCGGCCCGGGGACGGCGGCCCCGGCCGCGCCGTTCGGCGGTCGGCGTCTGGGCCCTGGCGGCTGGGTACGGATGCTCTGCTCCACCCGCCCAACGTACGGTCCGATCATCGCCACACTGTGTAATGGGCTGTCGGGGCTTGTTCCGTGTCTTCGGACGGAGTATTGATGTGACCGACGTCCGATCACACTCGGGGGAGTGCATGACCAGCGGATTCGCCTTCGAACGGCTCCACCACGTCCAGCTCGACATCCCGGCGGGGGCCGAGGACGAGTGCCGCGCCTTCTGGCACGGGGTGCTCGGCATGACGGAGCTGGCGAAGCCCCCGGTGCTGGCCGCGCGCGGCGGCTGCTGGTTCCGCGGCGGCGGGGTGGAGGTGCACCTCGGGGTGGTGCCGGACTTCCGGCCGTCCCGCAAGGGGCACCCGGGTTTCCAGATCGGCGACCTGGACGCCCTCGCCGAGCGGCTGGCCGCCCACGGCCACGAGGTGGTCTGGGACGACAACCTGCCCGGGCACCGCAGGTTCCACTCCAGCGACCGGCTCGGCAACCGCCTGGAGTTCCTGGAGCCCTCGCCGGCGGCGGCGGACGCCTGAGCCGCTGCCCGTAGACTGGGGGATCGGTCCGGCGAGCGGGCCGGCCCAACTCCTCCAAGCCCCGGGACTGCGCTTCATGTCGCTCACGATCGGAATCGTCGGCCTGCCGAACGTCGGCAAGTCGACCCTGTTCAACGCCCTGACCAAGAACGACGTGCTGGCGGCCAACTACCCGTTCGCCACCATCGAGCCCAATGTCGGCGTCGTCGGCGTCCCGGACGCCCGGCTGAACAAGCTCGCCGAGATCTTCGGCTCGCAGCGCATCCTCCCGGCGACCGTGGACTTCGTGGACATCGCCGGCATCGTGCGCGGCGCCTCGGTCGGTGAGGGTCTGGGCAACAAGTTCCTGGCGAACATCCGTGAGTCGGACGCGATCTGCCAGGTCATCCGCGCCTTCGTCGACCCCGATGTGGTGCACGTCGACGGCAAGGTCTCGCCGAAGGACGACATCGAGACCATCAACACCGAGCTGATCCTCGCCGACCTCCAGTCGATCGAGAAGGTGCTGCCGCGGCTCCAGAAGGAGGCCCGCCTCAAGAAGGAGTCGGCCGCCACGCTGGCCGCCGCCGAGGCCGCCCAGAAGATCCTGGAGACCGGCAAGACCCTCTTCGAGGCGGGCTTCGACGCCTCCTCGGTGCGCGAGCTGCACCTGCTCACCACCAAGCCCTTCCTCTACGTGTTCAACGTCGACGAGGACGAGCTGGTCGACGAGGAGTTCAAGGAGGCCCAGCGCGCCCTGGTCGCCCCCGCCGAGGCGATCTTCCTGAACGCCAAGATCGAGTCCGAGCTGATCGGCATGGACGAGGACGAGGCGCTGGAGCTCCTCCAGTCCATGGGCCAGGAGGAGACCGGCATGGCCACTCTCGGCCGGGTCGGCTACGAGACCCTCGGCCTGCAGAGCTACCTCACCGCGGGCCCCAAGGAGACCAGGGCCTGGACCATCAAGAAGGGCGCGACCGCCCCCGAGGCCGCCGGTGTGATCCACACCGACTTCCAGAAGGGCTTCATCAAGGCGGAGATCATCTCCTTCGACGACCTGGTCGCCTGCGGCTCCATCGCCGAGGCCCGCAGCAAGGGCAAGGCCCGCATCGAGGGCAAGGAGTACGTCATGCAGGACGGCGACGTCGTGGAGTTCCGCTTCAACGTGTGAGCGGATGACACGGCGTCACGTCACTGACGTGGCGGACATGCAGTTCAGAAGGGGTTGGGCCCGACCGGGTCCGACCCCTTCGCCGTTGCTGTGCTGGATCCCCCGGCGTGCGGCCGGTGGTGATCAGGTGTCGTGGACAGTGGACCGGTGTCCCACGTGAACGACCCAGACCACCAGCTCTCCGTTGTCGATCGTGTAGACGACGCGGTAGTCGCCGACGCGCAGGCGGCGGCGCTCGGGCTGGGAGACGAGCGCGGTGGTGGTGAAGCCGAGGGGGTCGGCCTCCAGCCCGGTCAGCCTGGCCAGGATGCGCAGAGCCATGTCGCGAGGGATCTTCCGGAGTTCGGCCTGCGCCTCGGGGCGGAAGACGGTCCGGTACTCACTCACTGCGCGCCAGCGTTTCCCTCATGATGTCCTCGATCGGGACGCCGGGTGCGGGGTTGGCCATGCGCTCGTCGATGATCCGGTTGATCTCGCGCTCCTCCCATTCCTGGTACTTGCGCAGCACCTCGATGGAAACGACGGCGGCGACCTCCTTGCCTCGGCGTGTGATCACCGTGGGCACGTCGTCGCGATCCGCGCGCTCCACGACCTCGGCGAGGTGGGCACGCACGTCGCGGATGGACTCTATGGGCAGCGGTTGCATCATGCGCTCAAGAGTACCTAGTGTCCCATGTGTACACAATGCCGGGAGGGTCGGACTTCACGGGGTCCGGCCCCTCCTGCTTCCGCGTCGACTCGGTCCGGCCTCCGGGGCCTCGGTCTGCCGCCGATTCGGCCCGGGCTCCCGATCGAGCGATACGTTGTTCAGTACCACTCGTCGGTCGAAGGGGTACGTGCCGTGTCCATCACCGCGAGCGAGGCCCGCAGGGATCTCTATCCCGTTGATCAAGAAGGTCAATGAGGACCACGGCGCCATCGAGATCGTGAGGGCCGGGAGGACTTCACCGATTAAGGTTCTGGCGGCCCGGTACCGCTACTGATCGGCGGTCCCGGCCCGCTGTGCAAGCGGGCCGGGCGGCGTCGTTCGGGTCAGCTGTCGTAGTGGTAACGGCACTGGGCGACGAGGATCGCGTCCTCGGTGGCCTTGTAGATGAGCCGGTGCTCGTCGTTGATGCGGCGGGACCAGTAGCCCTGGAAGCCGTGTTTGAGCGGCTCGGGCTTCCCGATCCCCTCGTTGCCGTTGCGCGCGACATCGGCGATGAGAGTGTTGATGCGCTTGAGGATCTTGCGGTCCTGTGCCTGCCACCAGAGGTAGTCCTCCCAGGCCTGGGGGGCGAAGGTGATCTTCACTCCGGGTCCGCCAGCTCGCGCACCGTCCCGCCGCCGTTCTCCAGCTCGTCGATGGCGGCCAGCAGGCGGCGCGCATTGGCGGGGCTGCGCAGCAGGTAGGCGGTCTCCTTGAGGGACTGGTAGTCCTCCAGGGAGACGATGACGACGGGCTCGCGGCCGGCGCGGGTGATCACTATCTCCTCGCGGTCGTCGACCACCGCGTTGAGCACCTCGGCGTAGCGGGCGCGGGACTCCGAGTAGGTCATCGTCTTCATGGTTGCCTCCTCAGTCAGGTACAAGAAATTGTACGTTCGGACTTCAGGGCTGACAACGACACGTGATTCACCCGGTGGGTCCGGTGTTGTCAATGGGGCTGCCGGGTCTTGACCGGTGCATGTGGTCGGCTGATTGACTGACTGTCACATCGATCGGATCACGGGGGACTGATGGAGAACGTGACGGGTTACGGGCCGAGTCGGCGGGCGGTGCTCGGTGGGGCGGCGGCGGCCGGGGCCGGGGCCGTGGTGATGGCCTCCGGGGCGGCGGCCTCGGCGGAGCCGGTGGGGCGGCGGAACCCGGTCGACCAGGCGGCGGTGGACGCCGCGGCGGCACGGCTGGACGGTGAACTGGTCGCGCTGCGGCGGGCGCTGCACGCCAACCCGCAGACCACGGGCGCGGAGGCGTACGCCTCCGGGGAGGTCGCGCGGCGGCTGCGGGCGGCGGGGCTGGAGGTGACCACCGGCGTCGGCGGGGCCACCCTGCCGGACGGGACGGTGGCGCCCGGGTACGGCGTGGTCGCGGTGCTGCGCGGTGCGCGGCCGGGCCGGACGGTGGCCTACCGGGCGGACATGGACGCGGTGCCGGGCGACGGGATCATGCCGCCCAGGCCGGGGCGCCCGGCGGCGCACGCCTGCGGGCACGACATCCACACCGCGGTCGGGGTGGGTGTGGCGCTGACGCTGGCCCGGTTGCGGCAGCGGTTGAGCGGCACGGTGGTCTTCTTCTTCCAGCCGGGGGAGGAGGGCCTGGTGGGTGCCCGGGCGATGATCGCGCAGGGGTGGCTGGAGCGGACCGGGGTCGAGGAGATCCACGCGCTGCACACCGGCCCCTACCCGGTCGGCGGGTTCGCCGTGACGCCGGGCAGCGGGCTCCCGGGCCAGGACTGGGTGAACATCGCGCTCGGCGGGCCGGACGCGGCCGCGGCGGCGGCCCGGCTGGCGGGCGCGATCACCGCGCTCGGCACGGTGCCGCTGCCGCAGGACCCCGCGGCCCTGGAGGCCATGGTCCGGGACGTGCGGACGCCGGACGGACCGCTGGCCCGGTTCCTGGTGACCGGCGCGCGGGTGGCGCCGGCCCCGGACGCCGAGGGACGCCCGGTCGTCGAGGCGAAGTTCCGGTGCTGGCCGCCGGAGCGGGACGCCGAGGTGCGGGAGGAGATCCGCCGGCTGGCGCTGACGTACCCGGGGGCGGTGGTCACGTACCCGCGCGACCCGTTCCCGGCGCTGCTCTGCCCGGCGGACGCGGCGAACGCGCTGGCGCGGCGGCTGCGGTGCGAGTTCGGCGCCGGCGCGGTCACGGTGAACCGCACCGCGTTCCCGTTCAACGGGGAGGACTTCGCGCTGTTCCTGGAGCGGGTCCCGGGCACGTACACCTTCCTCGGGGTGCGCACCCCGGGGGCCGGGATCGAGACGAGCTACCCGCACTACGAGACCTTCGAGCCGGACGAGCGGGCGATCGGGGTCGGGGTGCGGGCGATGGCGGGCTGGCTGGCGGACCGCGCCCGCCGCTGAAGCGAGGGGCGAGGGGCGAGGGGCGGGTGGTGGGGCCGGTGCCGGGCGGCACCGGCCCCACCGCCGAGGTCAGGCGACGGTGACGGTGAGGGTGTCGTCCGGGCCCGCGGCGACGGTGACGGACTCCAGGGTGGCGGCGTGCGCCGCGGGGTGGTGGCCGACCGCGCGGGGCCCGACGCCGACGACCGGGACGCCGGCGGCCCGGGCGGCCGCGATGCCGGCCCCGGAGTCCTCGAAGGCGAGGCAGTCGCCGGGGGCGAAGCCGAGTGCGGCGGCGCCCTTGAGGAAGCCCTCGGGGTCGGGCTTGCTGGCGCCCACGGACTCGGCGGTGATCAGGACCCGCGGCAGTTCGAGGCCGGCGGCCGCCATCCGGACCCGGGCGAGCGGGGCGTCGGCGGAGGTCACCAGGGCGTGCGGCCGGCCGGCCAGGGCGGCGAGGAAGGCGGCGGCACCGGGGACCGGGACGACGCCCTCGGTGTCGGCCCGTTCGGCGGCGAGCATCCGCTCGTTGTCCGCGAGGTTGAGCTCCACCGGGCGGTCGGGCAGCAGGACGGCCATGGTGGCGTGGCCCTGGCGGCCGTGGGCGGTGCGCAGCACCTCGGCCGGGTCGAGGCCGTGCTCCCGGGCCCAGCCGCTCCAGCAGCGTTCGACCACGGCGTCCGAGTCGACCAGGGTGCCGTCCATGTCCAGCAGCAGGGCGCGGGGGGTGAAGGTCGTGGGCACGGGGCGGCTCCGTCCGGGGGTGAGGGGGCACGCGAAAACGCGAGCCGATTGTTCAACAAGGATACAAAAGATCCCCCGGAGACCGTCGCCGGGCCTCAGTCGAGCAGGTGCGCGTTGACCGCGCGGGCCTCCTCGGTCAGCTCCGGCAGCTCGACCACCTCGACGCCGGCCGTCTCCAGCAGCCCGGCGCCCCGGGTCTCGGCGACGAAGGTGGACGGCTCGCGCCAGGCCACCACCACCCGGGGGACGCCGGCCGCGATCAGCAGTTCGGCACACGGCACCGGACGGGAGGCGCGCTGCCCGCAGGGCTCCAGCGAGCTGTAGACGGTCGCGCCGCGCAGTCGGGGGTCGCCGGCCGGGAGCTTGGCGAGGGCGGCCTCCTCGGCGTGGTCGTGGCCGTCCACCTCGCGGCTGAAGCCCTCGGCCAGCACCGTGCCGTCGGCGGCGACCACCACCGCGCCGACCGAGAACGCCGTCCGCGAGGGCGGGCAGCGGCGGGAGAGCTCCACCGCCCGGCGCAGGAACGCGAGATCGGCGCCGGGCGCGGCTGCGGCGCCGGGCCCGGCGGCTGCGTCCGGCTCGGCTGCGGCGCCGGCCGCGGGGCCGGGCTCGGTGGCGTGGTGCGGCTCGGTCACGGGGCGGGCTCCTTCGGGGCGTACCTGAGCAGGACGACATCGCCCACCGTACGGGCCTCCAGCAGCCGCATCCGACGGCCGGGGCCGCCGGGGAAGTCCGCCGCCCCGACGAACCGGGGCGCGCCCGGCTGCCCGACCAGCAGCGGCGCCACCACCAGATGGAGCTCGTCCGCCAGCCCCTGGGACAGGAACTGGGTGTGCACCCCGCTGCCGCCCTCGACCATCAGCCGCCGCACCCCGCGCGCGCCGAGGTCGTCCAGCACCGCGCCCAGGTCCACGGCCGGACCGAGCGCGACCACCTCGGCCAGCCCGGCCAGCCCGGGGCGCAGCACGGCGGCGCCGGCGTCCGTGGTGTAGGCGAGCCGCTCGCCGCCGGTGTGCCAGAACCGCAGCGAACGGTCCAGCCGGCCGCTCGCGCTGAGGGTCACCTTCAGCGGGTACGCGGGCCGCCCGGCCGCCGTCCGGGCGGCCCGCCGCCCGGGGTCGTTGACCAGCAGTCGCGGGTTGTCCGCGCGCAGGGTGTTGCCGCCGACCAGGACGGCGTCGGCGGCGGCCCGCTCGGCGTCCACCCGGTCGAAGTCGGCCGCTCCGGAGAGCAGCAGCCGCTCGGGCGAGGCGTCGTCGAGGAAGCCGTCCAGGGACATGGCGGCGCTCAGCAGGACGAAGGGGCGGGGGCCGGTCATGGTGGCGAGCCCTTCACGGTGGGGCGGTTCGGGTGTGCCGTCCACGGTACGGGCCGGGGTGTCCCGGATCCGGCCACGCGACCGCTATGTGAGACGAATCTTCTCGAGATGCGGTACGAGGAGTAGCGTCGGAGACATCGAGGAACGGCAGATCCCGAGGGGGAGCACCATGACCGCACCGAAGAACGCCGTCTACACCCATGGCCACCAGGAGCCGGTGCTGCGCTCGCACCGCTCCCGGACGGTCGACAACTCCGCCGCCTACCTGCGCGGGCACCTGCGGCCCGGGCAGGTGGTGCTGGACATCGGCTGCGGACCGGGCACCATCACCGCCGACCTGGCCGAGCTGGTCGGCCCGACCGGCCGGGTGGTGGCCGCGGACGCCTCCGCCGACGTGCTGGCGGAGGCCGCCCGGTACGTGGCCGGCCGCGGTCTGTCCAACGTCGTGTTCGAGGTCGCCGACGTGCACCGGCTGTCGTACCCGGACGGGGAGTTCGACGTGGTGCACGCCCATCAGGTGCTGCAGCACGTGGCCGACCCGGTGGGGGCGCTGCGCGAGCTGCGCCGGGTCACCGCGGAGGGAGGCGTGGTCGCGGTCCGGGACGTCGACTACGCCAGCATGACCTGGTACCCGGAGGCGCCCGGGCTGGACCGCTGGCTGGAGCTGTACGAGCGGATCGCCCGGCACAACGGCGGCGAGCCGGACGCCGGGCGGCGGCTGCTGTCCTGGGCCCGGGAGGCCGGATTCACCGAGATCACCGCGACGTCGAGCACCTGGACGTACGCGACGCCCGAGCAGCGCGACTGGTGGGGCGGGATGTGGGCCGAGCGCATCACGGGCTCCGGCATCGCCCGGGCGGCGCTGGCCGAGGGCTTCGCGGACGAGGCCGAACTGGCCCGGATCGCGGCCGCCTGGCGGGAGTGGGCGGCGGCCGGGGACGGGTGGTTCGCGATGCTGCACGGGGAGGTGCTGGCCCGGCGCTGACGCCGGGTCCGCACCCGGCGCGGGCGGTGCGGTGCGGGGGTCGTTCGTGGGGCGGGAAATCGCGGGTGGGTGTTCCACCGGATCCGGTAGAGTCGCGCGCCTGTTCCCGTACCCGACGGGCCACCGGGCTTCGTCCGCGGGCACCTCGGGTCGTCCTGCCGAGTTGCCGCCCGCCGCCCGCGGGCCGGGGGAGTCCGCACGTGTCCAAGCCCGAGTCCGACGCTGCCGTCGTCCCGGCGCCCACGCCCACGCCCGAGCCGGGGCCGGTCGCCGCGCCGGAGCCGGCCTTCGCGGCCGAGCCTGTCGCCGCGCCCGCCCCCGCGGCCGAGCCCGCGCCCGAGCCCGCAGCCGAGCCCGCGCCCGAGCCCGCCCCCTGGACGGCCCCCGCCCCGGCGGCTCCGCCCGTCGCTCCCACTCCGGCCGACGCCCCCGTCCCCGCCGTCGGCCCGGTGCCGCCGTCCGCCGCCGACCCCTGGGCGGCCCCCGCCGACGTGCCGCCGCCCGTCCCCGGCCCGCCCGTCCCCGGCCCGGCCGCGCCGCAGCCGACCGGCTGGGCCGCCGTCACCCCCGCCGCCCAGAGCGGCTTCCAGCCCGGTTTCCCCTACCCGGCCGCCCCCACCCGCACCAACGGCTTCGCGATCGCCTCGCTGGTCACCGCCCTGTTCTGCCTGTGGCCGCTGGCGCTGGTCTTCGCGGTGGTCGCGCTGGTCCAGATCCCCCGGCGCAACGAGAAGGGCCGCGGCCTCGCGGTCTCCGGCCTGGTCGTCGGCGTCCTGTCGCTGATCGTCTCCCTGATCGCGTTCATCGGGCTGGCCGCGATCGGCTTCGACGAGGAGCGGTACGGCGACGCCCGGCACGGGCCGAAGGGCTCGGTGTCCGTCAACGACCTCCAGGTCGGCGACTGCTTCGACCAGCCGCCGCTGAGCGGGGACCCCGGGTCCACCGGCGTCTACTGGGTCCGGGTGGTGCCCTGCACCGCGCCGCACCACGCCGAGGTCGCGGGCACCGTCGTCCTTCCGACGGGCCGGGACGACCAGTACCCCAGCGGTGCCGAGATGGGCCGGAACGCCGAGAAGCTCTGCGGCCCGGTGCGCGACGACTACGCGTTCGACTCCTGGCTGGTCCCCGAGGGGGTGGACGGGTACTACTACTACCCGAGCGTCCGCGGCTGGATGACCGGCGACCGCCGGGTGACCTGCACCTTCCAGGACGAGCGGCAGGCGCACAGCGGCAGCGTCCGCACCGACCGGACCAAGCTCACCCAGGCCCAGCGCACCTACCTGGACGCGGTGCTCGGTTACAACAAGGCCCTGTACGCCGAGCCGGAGCAGGAGGTCGCCGAGGCGCCGGCCGACTACCACCAGTGGGTGAAGGCGATGGCCGCGGCCTGCCGCAAGGAGGTCGCCGAGCTGTCCGCCACCGGGATCGACTGGCCGGAGGGCGCCAGGAGCAAGCTGATCGAGCTGGGCGCGGTCACGCTGGACGCCGCCAACGCCTGGGACGCCGCGGCCAGGGCCGCGGACCCCGCCGAGCTGGAGCGCGAGGTGGGCAAGGCGCACGCGTTCTCCGTCAAGAGCGGCAGGCTGGCCGTGGACATCCGGCGCGCGCTGGGGCTGTCGACCGGCGAACGGGCCGCGGACATCCGGGTCTGATCCCGGGCCCGGTCGCGGCGCCGCCCCCGGCTAACCGGTTGTTAACAGCCCCCGTACCGGCCGGTAGCGAACGGGGCGTAGTGTCCCGTGCAGCCCCGCCCCGACCCGACCCCCACGCGGGCCGGGGCGGGGCCCGGCGTGCCCGCGCGGGCACGCCCTAGCCTGGGCCCATGGACACCTTTCGGGTGATGCGGCAGGACGACAACGGTCAGCGCTTCCGGGTCGTCGGGGGGATCGGGCGGGAGGCGGCCGAGAAGGTGGCGGCCGAGTTCGAGGCGCGCGGCCACAAACAGCTGTACTGGGTCGAGGCCGAGCCCGCCGGGGACTCCCGGGCACGTGGGCCGCACGACTGAACCGCACGTCGTAGGGTCGGGGCCCATGGACAAGGCCATGGACCCCGCGGGGGAGAACCGGATCGTCGTCGGCGGCGCGCTGATCCACCGGGGGCGGGTGCTCGCCGCGCGGCGCAGCAGGCCCGCCGAGGTGGCGGGGCGCTGGGAGTTCCCGGGGGGCAAGGCCGAACCCGGTGAGACCGAGACCGAGGCGCTGGAGCGCGAGCTGCTGGAGGAGCTGGGCGTCCGGGCCCGGGCGCTGACCCGGCTGCCCGGCGCGTGGCTGGTGCGGCCCGGTCTCGAGCTGCGGCTCTGGGCGGCCGAACTGCTCTCCGGCGAGCCGCTCCCGCTCCAGGAGCACGACGAGCTGCGCTGGCTCGGTGCCGCCGAGCTGGGCGAGGTCGACTGGCTGGAGCACGACCGCGAGGTCCTGCCGGAGGTCGCCCGTCTCCTCGCCACCTCCTGAGCCCCGCCGGCCGCACCGCGCCCCACCGTGCTCCGCCCCCGCCCGGCCCCGCTGTGCCCCCGCCCGGCCCCGCTGTGCCCCCGCCCGACCCGCCCCGCGACGCGACGCGTGGCGCGGTGCCCCGGTAATCGGAAAGGCCGACGCGCCGGGCGGGATAGCCTTGGTCCTGCTGGGTATGTCACTTTTCGGCACTATTCGTCACCATCGGTGAGCCGCCCCAGCCGGCGACGCCGATCCCGAGCAGAGCCGGAGGCCGCGTCGGTGTCGAAGAGCGGGAACGGCGGTGGGGGAGCACGCCGGGCGGGCGCCGGGGGGAGCGCCGCCGCCCGCGCCCGGCTGCGCCGCGGCGCGAACCGCGCGACGGAGGCCGCCCGGGCCGACACCGGGGGCGTGCTCCCGCCCGCGGCCCGGCCCGCGCAGCCCCCGGCGGCGCCCGACCCGGCGGCCCCGGCCGGCGTCCGGGGCCGCCCGGGCCGGCCGTTCCCCGGCGGGCCGAGCGCCCTCCCGGAGACCCCGGGGCGGGCCGGCCCCGGCTCCGCGCCCGGCCCCGGCGGGACGGCCGGCGGCAGCCTCTTCGACGTGGTCAAGGTGGCCATCGCGATCCTCGACACCGCGGGCCGGGTGGCGCTCTGGAGCCCGGCCGCCGAGGAACTGCTCGGCTGGCCCAACGAGCTGCTGGTCGGCCGCCGGATCGACGACCTGATCCCCGACCAGGACCAGGTGGACCGGATCCGGGCCGCGATCCGGGACACCCTGCGCCACGGCCGCTGGTCCGGCCCGGCCGAGCTGCGCGACCGGGACGGCGTCCCGGTGCTGGTGGACGCCCGGATCTCGCTCCTCGTCGACGGCGACGGCAACCCGTTCCTCCAGGTCAACCTGGCCGAGGCGGCGGCCGTCCGGGCGGTGGAGCGCGACCTCGCGGTGCGCGACGCGCTCTTCGAGCAGTCCCCGCTGGGCATCGCGATCCTCGACACCGAGCTGCGCTACACGGCCGTCAACCGGACCCTCGCCGAGATGAACGGCGCCGCCCCCGAGGACCACGTCGGCCGCACCACCGGCGAGACCCTGCCCGAGCGCGCCGCCGACGAGATCACCGCGATCCAGCGCCAGGTGCTGGCCACCGGCGAGCCGGTCATCGACGTCACGCTCGCCTCGCCGGTCACCGCCCGCTCCGGGTACCGCTCGATCTCCTACAGCCGGATGACCGACCGCTCCGGGCGGGTCCTCGGCATCTCCGGCACCGTGATGGACGTGACCGAGCGTTACCGCGCGGTGGCCAAGGTCGAGCACGCCCGCCGTCGGCTGTCACTGCTCAACGAGTTCGGCTCCCGGGTCGGTGACCTGCTGGACGCCTCCCGGATCGCGCAGGAGCTGGCCGGCGCGGTGGTGCCCAGGCTGACCGACCACGCGGCCGTGATCCTGCTCCAGGCCGTCGCGCACGGTGACGATCTGCCCCGGCACGGACACGACCGCCGCACCTCGCTGCTCCAGCTCGGCACGGCCTCCGTGCAGGACGGCCCCGAGGTCGAGGTGATGCTGCGGCGCGGTGCCCGGATCACCTTCGCCGAGGACTCCGCCTGCGGCCGGGTGCTGCGCACCGGCGTCCCCGAGCTGCTCTCGGGCGCCGACCAGCTGAGCGACATCACCTACGCCGGCGACCCGAAGATGCAGGCGGCGTACGACCTGGGCGTGCACTCGATGCTGGTGGTGCCGCTGCGGGCACGGGGCATCGTGATCGGACTGCTGCTGGTCAGCCGGGCCGGCTACCGCGAGGGCTTCGACCGGGACGACCTGGCGTTCACCGTCGAGCTGGCGGACCGGGCGGGCTCCTCGCTGGACAACGCCCGGCTCTACGCCCGGGAGCGCACCGCCGCCCTCACCCTCCAGCGCACCCTGCTGCCGCAGCAGGTGCCGCAGCCCACCGGTGTCGAGGTCGCCTACCGGTACGTGCCCGGCAGCAGCGGCACCGAGGTCGGCGGCGACTGGTTCGACGTCATCCCGCTGCCCGGCGACCGCACCGCGCTGGTGGTCGGCGACGTGATGGGGCACGGCCTGCGGGCCGCCGCGACCATGGGGCGGCTGCGCACCGCCGTCCGGGTGCTGGCCGCCCTGGACCTGCCGCCGGACGTGCTGCTGCGGCACGTCCACGAGCTGGCCGACGACCTCGCCCAGGGGCCGGACGAGGCCCTGCTCGCCACCTGCGTGTACGCGGTGTTCGACCCGGCCACCGCGACCCTGACCGTCGCCAAGGCCGGCCACATCCCGCCGGTGCTGGTGGTGCCGGGGGAGGAGTCGGACGGGCCGACCCGCACCGGCGGCCCGCTGCCCGGCGGGGCCGGCCGGATCCTGGAGCTGCCGTCGGGCGCCCCGCTCGGGGTCGGCGGGGTCCCGTTCGAGGCGGTCGAGCTGAAGATCCCCGAGGGCAGCCTGCTGGCGCTGTGCACCGACGGCCTGGTGGAGTCCCGGGACAAGGACCTGGACGTGGGCCTCGGCCGGCTGGTCACCGTGCTCCAGGAGCCGTACGCGTCGATCCAGGCGGCCTGCGAGGCGGTGCTGGGCACCATGGAGCAGGGCCGGGAGCCGGACGACGTGGCCCTGCTGCTGGCCCGGCTCGGCCACGGGCAGGCGGGCACCCCGACGGCGGGCTGGACCCTGCCCGCGGAGCCGACCGCCGTCTCCCGGGCCCGCCGGCTGGTCCGCGCGACGCTGGCCGAGTGGGGCGTCGAGCAGCTCACCGACACCGCCGAGCTGCTGGTGAGCGAGCTGGTCACGAACGCCGTCCGGTACGCGAGCGCGCCGATCGGGGTGCGGCTGACGCTCGGCGAGACGCTCCTGGTGGAGATCTCGGACCCGTTGCCGGACCCGCCCCGGGAGCGGCACGCGGCCGAGGCGGACGAGGGCGGGCGCGGGCTGGAGCTGGTCGCCCGGCTGGCCCTGCACTGGGGTGCCAGGGCCGAGGGGATGGGCAAGGTGGTCTGGTTCGAGCAGGCGCTGCCGGGCACTCCGGGCGCGGAGTAGAACTCCCTGCATATGCCACCGGAGGGCCTCGGGGGAGCGCGCGCCCCGGTAGGGGGCGCGAGCGTGGCATTGTGGTTGCGCGGGCGGTAGGACAAAAACCTTCGCCCGATCTGATGTTGTGATGTTGAGGGCGTGTGAACGTACCCCTCGATGATGAATACTCGGTCTTCTCGACATCCGGACGGTCGCGGGTTTGGAGGGGTCGGTCCGTTGAACAGCACCCCGGCGCGCAATGCGCCGAGCAGCAGCGGTCATGCCGCTGTACCCGGGCAGGCCGGCGCCCAACACGTGCCGGTCCCCGCCCACCAGTCGCCCGCCCCCGTCCGTGCCCCCCGGCCGGCCGCCGAGGGGCAGCGCTGGGGCGCCGGGGACCCGGGTTCGATCTACGACTACATCCGGGTCGCCACCTTCGCCATCGGCCCGGACGGCCGGATCAGCCAGTGGAGCGAGCGGGCGGCCGAGTTCTTCGGCGTCACCGCCGTCGAGGCGGTCGGCGCCGACCCGGTGACCACCTTCGTGCCGCGCGAGCTCTGGCGGCGCGGCCGGACCAGGCTGGAGCGCACCCTCGCGGGCGAGGAATGGGTCGGCACCGCCCCGTACCGGCACGCGGACGGCGGCGAGGGGCTCGCCGAGCTCTACCTGATGCCGGACAGCGCGCTGCCCACCGCCGGCGCCACCTGTCTCGCGGTCGACCTCGGCCGGCTCCGCCGGATCGAGACCGATCTGGCCGCATCGGAGGCGGTTTTCGGCCAGACTCCGACCGGCTTCGTCCTCTTCGACGACCGGCTCCGCCTCCAGCGGGTCAACGACGCCTTCGCCTCCGGAATGGGCCTGTCGCCCACCGACCTGGAGGGCCTCACCCCGCACGACATCTTCCCCGGCGCCGAGGCCGACCGCCTCACGGCCGCCCTGCGCAAGGTCCTCGCCAGCGGCGAGCCCGTCTTCGACCTGCGCTTCCACGCCGCCGTCCCGACCCGCGAGGGCAACCGGCTCTGGGCCGTCTCGCTCTACCGCCTCAACGGCGCGGCCGGCCAGCCGATGGGTGTCGCCGGCCAGGTCTCCGACGTCACCAGCCGGCACGTCGCCGAGCGCGAGGCCGACGGCGTCCGCCGCAACCTCGCGCTGCTCAACGAGGCCAGTGCCCACATCGGCTCCACCCTCGACCTGGAGACCACCGCCAAGGAGCTGCTGGACGTCGTCGTCCCGCCGTTCTGCGACCTCGCCACCGTCGACCTGTACACCGCGCTGCTCTCCGGCGAGACGGTGCCCAGCGCCGGCCGGCTCGGCGACACCGTGCTCACCGACGGCAGCGGCGAACTGCGCCGGGTCGCCGTCTCCAGCGTGGTCGGCGGCGCCTCCTCGGTGCTCGGCTCGGTCACCGGCCTGCCCATCGCCGAGGCCGGCGGCACCCTCTGCTACCCCCGCCGCTCCCCGCACGCCCGGGCCCTGCGCACCGGCCGCAGCGTCGTCCCCGAGCCCGGCCCCGACCCGCTGCTGCGCTCCACCCTGATCGTCCCGCTGGTCGCCCGCGACCAGGTGCTCGGCCTGGTCCAGCTCTCCCGGGCGATCGGCAGCGAGCCCTTCGACGCCCGCGACGTCGCCATCGCGGAGGAGCTCGTCGCCCGCGCCGCCGTCTGCATCGACAACGCCCGGCTCTACCGCCGCGAGCACGAACGCGCGCTGATCCTCCAGCGCAGCCTGCTGCCCCCGGGCAACCCGGCCGCCAGCGGCCTGGAGATCGCCTGCCGCTACCTTCCCAGCAACAACAACACCGAGGTCGGCGGCGACTGGTTCGACGTCATCCCGCTGCCCGGCAACCGCACCGCCCTGGTCATCGGCGACGTGATGGGCCGCGGCCTGCGCGCCGCCGTCGCCATGGGCCAGCTGCGCACCGCCGTCCGCACCCTCGCCATGCTCGACCTCGACCCGGCCGAGGTGCTCACCGCCCTGGACGAGATCGCCCGCGGCCTCGGCGACGACACCGCGCCGGCCGCCCGCTCCACCCCGTACGGACGGCTCACCTCCACCGCCGACGAGGAGGCCCGCGAGGTCTACCTGGCGACCTGCGTCTACGCGGTCTACGACGCCGTCACCCGGCGCTGCGTCTTCGCCAACGCCGGCCACCTCCCGCCGGTGCTGCTCAGCCCCGGCGAGAGCGCCCGGATGCTGGACGTGCCGCCGGGCCTGCCGCTCGGCGTCGGTGGCGAGCCCTTCGAGGAGGTCGAGCTGACCCTGCCGGACGGCGCCGTGCTCGGCCTCTACACCGACGGTCTGGTGGAGAGCCGCAAGCACCAGCTGGACGAGGGACTGAAGGCCTTCCGCACCGCGCTCTCCGCCGACGGCAAGAGCCTGGAGGACCTCTGCGACCACGTCCTCGGCGAGCTCAACCCGCACCACGGCGAGGACGACATCGCCCTGCTGATGGCCAGGGTGCACGCCTTCCCCGCGGACGCCGTCGGCCAGTGGTTCCTGCCGCCCGAGCCCACCTCGGTGGCCAAGGCCCGCGAGGCCGCCTGCAGCTGGCTGCTGGCCCGGGGCCTGGACGAGCTGGTCGACACCACCGAGCTGCTGGTCAGCGAACTGGTCACGAACGCGCTGCGGCACGGCCGGGGCGAGATCCGGCTGCGGCTGCTGCGCGACCGGACCATGGTGTGCGAGGTCTGGGACGACGGCTACGCCCAGCCCCGGCAGCGGCGCGCCCACGAGACCGACGAGGGCGGGCGCGGCCTGCAGCTGGTCAGCCTGCTCGCGGAGCGCTGGGGCAGCCGCCGCACCCCCAAGGGCAAGATCGTCTGGTTCGAGCTGGGCCTGTAGGGAACGGGGCCCCGGCCACCCCGGCCACCCCGGCCGCGCGGCCGCGCGGCCGTACGGCCGGACAGCCGGGTCACCCGGCCGTACCGCCGATCGGGTGCCGCACCCGGCCGGCCGCCGTGTCGCCGCCGCCGGGGGCCGGGCGGCGGCGTTCCATGGCCGCCATGCGCGCCCGCCTCCCCGTCGCAGCCGCCGCGCTGCTGCTCGCCCTCGGTGCCACCTCCGGCTGCCTCGGCGGCCCCGGCCCGGTCGCCCGCACCGCCCGGACCCCCGACCCCGCGCCGCCCGCGCCCGCGGTCGTCACCGGCGACGTCCGCCCGCCCGACCGGGCCGCCGTCCGCGACGGCGGCGCCCTGCGCTGGGCCGTCGACGCCGTACCGGCCACCCTGAACGTCTACCAGCCCGCCGCCACCGCCGACTCCGCGCTGCTGGCGCACGCCCTCTACCCGGCGCTGTTCCGGCCGGACGCGCACGGCGAGTGGACCCCCGACGAGGACTACCTGACCGCCGCCGAGGCCACCCCGCCCGGACAACTGCCCCAGGTGGTCACCTACCACCTCGCCCCGCGCGCGGTCTGGAGCGACGGCACCCCGCTCTCCGCCGCCGACTTCATCGCCCAGCGGGCCGCGCTGTCCGGCCTGGACCCCGCCTACGGCGCCGTCCGGCCCGCCGGGTACGCGGCCATCGACTCGATCGTCCAGGGCGCCGACCCGCACGAGGTCAAGGTCACCTTCCGGCAGCCCTACGGCGAGTGGCGCGCCCTGTTCGGCCCGCTCTACCCCGCCGCCGAGACCGGCACCGCCGCCGCCTTCGGCCGCCCGCTGCCCGGCGGCACCGCCCACCCGACGGCCGGCCCCTTCCTGGTCTCCGGCTACGACCCGGCCGGCGGACGGGCCACCCTGGTCCGCAACCCGTACTGGTGGGGCGAGCCGGCCAAGGCCGACCGGATCGACTTCCTGGCCACCCCCGCCGAGCAGCGCGGCCCCGGGCTGGCCGAGGGCCGGCTGGACCTCGCCCCGCTGACCACCGCCGTCGACCGCGCCGGAGCGGACGCCGCCGAGGCGGTCCGCCGGGCCGGGGCCCTGCCCGGCACCACCCTGCACCGGGCCGCCGGGACCGGCCTCACCCAGCTGACGCTCAACGCCGCCCGGGAGCCGCTCACCGACCCGGCGCTGCGCCGCGCCCTGGCCCGCGCCGTCGACCGGCGGCACGCCGCCGACGCCGCGCTCACCCCGCTCGGCCTGCCCGCCGCCCCCCTCGGCCACCACCTGCTGACCGGCGACCAGGCGGGCTACCGGGACAACGCCGACGCGCTGGGCACCGCCGACCCCGGGCGGATGCTGGACGCGGCCGGCTGGCGGCGGCCCGCCGAGGGCGGCACCCGGGCCAGGGACGGTCGTCCGCTGGCCCTGACCCTGCTGGTCCCGGCCGGCTCGGCAACCCTCCGGCGGGCGGCCGACGCGGTGGCGGCCGACCTCGGCACGGCCGGGGCGGCCGTCCGGGTGGCCGAGGCCCCGCAGGACGCCTTCGTCCGCGACCGCCTGGTCACCGGGGACTTCGACCTCGCCCTGTTCTCCTGGCCGGCCGGCCCCGGTCCGGCCGGGGAGCAGCGGCCCGTCTACGCCAAGCCCCGCCCCGGCCCGGACGGCACGCCGGTTCCCGGCAGCAACTACGCCCGGGCCGGCACGGAGGAGATCGACCGCCTCTTCGACCGGGCCGCCGCCGAGCCCGACCCGGACGCCCGCCGCGCCCTGATCCAGGAGACCGATGTGCGGATCTGGCAGCTCGGCCACTCGGTGCCGCTGTTCCAGCGCCCCGAACTGGTGGCCGTCCGCGAGGGCCTCACCGGCGCCGGCGTCTGGGGCTTCACCCGCCCGCGGCTGCGGGACATCGGCTGGTCGGGGCCCAGTTCCTAGCGGACCTCCACCGGGAGGGCGGCGGACCAGTCGTCCAGCTGCCGTGCGACCAAGGCGGTCCGGGCCAGCTCCGGGCATTCCCTCCGGGCCCGGGACAGCGCCTCGTGCGCCTCGTCGAGGCGGCCGACGGCGCCGAGCGCGGCGGCCAGGGCACAGCTCGACTCGGCCCGCCAGACACGGGACATGTGCAGTCCGCGCTGCTTGCGCCCGAGTGCCACCGCGTCGTCCGGTCGACCCTCCCAGCGGGCCAGGTCGATCGCGGCGGGGACGGTCACGTCCACGGAGCGCGGGTCGCCGTCGAACATGCCGACGGCGGCCATCAGCCGGGGCAGCGCGTTGGTCCGCGGCAGCTCGCCGGAGTCCCCGGCGCAGACGACCGCACTCGTGACCACCAGACCGATCTCCACCAGGAGGCCTGGCGACTGCTTCTCGGCCAGTTCCGTCCGGGCGAGCTGCTCCGCCTCCGCGTACCGGCCGGCACCGAGGGCGAGCTTGGCCCGGGTGATCCCGGGGTTGTCGGTGGGCCTCATGTGCGGGGCCGCGGCCCCCGCGTCGGAGAACCGGCCCTGGAAGAGCGCCGCCGTCGCCAGATGGCCCGACTCGGAGGCCGGCTGGACGGAGGAGGGCCGGAACGGGAGCCTCAGCAGCTGCGAGCCGAAGCAGTACGGATCGCGGAGTCCGGTGACGATCCGGCTCATGAGCGCCAGGGCGATGCCGGCGGCCGCGTGCCGTTGGCCGGAGTTCCAGAGCCACCAAGCGAGCGCGGCCGGTCCTGCCGTCAGGAGGACGGCCGAGAGCCACAGCCGCAGCCGTACCAGCCGACCGGACGCGATCGTCCAGAAGACGTGCAGCGCGGTCGGGAACGGGCGGAGCTGGACCAGCACCCCGCCGAGCACCGCTTCGGCGACCACCCGGCCGGTGCCGATGGTGACCAGCAGCTTGCGCTTGCCGCCGAGCCGTCCGGTCAGCAGGACCCAGATCTCCGCGGACACCCGGGGCACCGCGTAGCCGAGCGCGAACGCCAGCACGGGTCCGAGTATCCGGGACCGGACCGAGGCGTCGTCCTCGACGAGGAAGGCGACGAGCGCCGCGAGGAGGCCCAGCGGGCCCAGCAGGGGGAGCATCTTCTTCACAGCCGAGAACCCTGGAGTACGGCGCTGACCGGCGGAAGTAAAGTCACCGACCTGTGATCTTGCTCCCCCGGACGGCTCCCGTTTCGGCCGAGCTGGGCGGTTCCCCGTACGATAGGAGGAAGCCGTGGCATGTCGTGCCCGGCGGGTGGACCGGTAGTAGCAGGCGGAACGGGCGGCGGCGATCAACAGGGATCGCCGGTCGGCGTCACGCAGCCGGGCGCCGTAACCCACGATTCCGGGAGAATCCGCTCAGCATGCCCACGCGCAATGACATCCGCAACGTTGCCATCGTCGCCCACGTCGACCACGGCAAGACCACCCTGGTCGACGCCATGCTGAAGCAGGCCGGCGCCTTCGCCGCCCACCAGCACCTCGACGACCGGATGATGGACTCCAACGATCTGGAGCGCGAGAAGGGCATCACCATTCTCGCGAAGAACACCGCCGTCAAGTACCACCCCAAGGAGGGTGGCGCGCCGATCACGATCAACATCATCGACACCCCCGGCCACGCCGACTTCGGTGGTGAGGTCGAGCGCGGCCTGTCGATGGTCGACGCGGTCGTGCTGCTGGTCGACGCCTCCGAGGGCCCGCTGCCGCAGACCCGCTTCGTGCTCCGCAAGGCCCTGACGGCCAAGCTTCCGGTCATCCTCTGCATCAACAAGACCGACCGCCCGGACTCCCGGATCGACGAGGTCATCAACGAGACCTACGACCTCTTCCTGGACCTCGACGCCACCGAGGACCAGATCGAGTTCCCGATCGTCTACGCCTGTGCGCGTGACGGCGTCGCCTCGATGACCAAGCCGGAGAACGGCACCGTGCCGGCCGACAGCGACTCGCTGGAGCCGTTCTTCTCCACCATCCTGGAGCACGTGCCGGCCCCGACCTACGACGAGGACGCGCCGCTCCAGGCGCACGTCACCAACCTGGACGCCGACAACTTCCTCGGCCGTATCGCGCTCTGCCGGGTCGAGCAGGGCGAGCTGCGCAAGGGCCAGCAGGTCGCGTGGATGAAGCGGGACGGTTCGGTCCAGCAGGTCAAGATCACCGAGCTGCTGATGACCGAGGCGCTCACCCGCAAGCCGGCCGAGGTGGCCGGCCCCGGCGACATCTGCGCCGTCGCGGGCATCCCGGAGATCATGATCGGCGAGACCCTGGCCGACCTGGAGAACCCGGTCGCGCTGCCGCTCATCACCGTGGACGAGCCGGCCATCTCGATGGTCATCGGCACCAACACCTCGCCGCTGGTCGGCAAGGGCGGCAAGGGCCACAAGGTCACCGCCCGCATGGTGAAGGACCGCCTGGACCGCGAGCTGATCGGTAACGTCTCGCTCCGCGTGCTGCCGACCGAGCGTCCGGACGCCTGGGAGGTCCAGGGCCGCGGCGAGCTGGCGCTGGCCATCCTGGTCGAGACCATGCGCCGGGAGCTCTTCGAGCTGACCGTCGGCAAGCCGCAGGTCGTCACCAAGGTCATCAACGGCAAGACCCACGAGCCGGTCGAGCGGATGACCATCGACAGCCCCGAGGAGTACCTCGGCGCGATCACCCAGCTGATGGCGACCCGCAAGGGCCGCATGGAGACCATGACGAACCACGGCTCCGGCTGGGTCCGCATGGAGTTCATCGTCCCGTCGCGCGGCCTGATCGGCTTCCGGACCCAGTTCCTGACCGACACCCGCGGCACCGGCATCGCGCACAGCATCTTCGAGGGCCACGAGCCGTGGTTCGGCGAGCTGCGCATGCGCAACAACGGTTCGCTGGTGGCCGACCGCGCGGGCGTCGTGACGCCGTTCGCGATGATGGGCATCCAGGAGCGCGGCACGCTCTTCGTCGAGCCCACCACCGAGGTGTACGAGGGCATGATCGTCGGCGAGAACTCGCGCCAGGACGACATGGACATCAACATCACCAAGGAGAAGAAGCTCACCAACATGCGTGCGGCTTCCTCCGACACCACCGAGAACCTGGTGCCGCCGCGCAAGCTCTCGCTCGAGCAGTCGCTGGAGTTCTGCCGCGAGGACGAGTGCATCGAGGTGACCCCGGAGACCGTGCGTATCCGTAAGGTCGTCCTGGACCAGAAGGAGCGCGGGCGTACCGCTTCGCGCGCCAAGAAGGCCTGATTCCGGCCTTCTGAGCTTCTCCGGCCGTGCTTCGGCCGGAAACAGTCGCCCCCCTTTCCGATGGAGAGGGGGGCGAACTTTTTCAACTACTCGATGATGTCGGCGCAGGTATAAACCGAATAGCGCTTACCACGTCAAGGTGTCCGCTGAGCGAACGTGACAGTCCGTCATTCATGACGACTGTCCGTTTGATGCCTGTCTGAGTATGTCTCTTATGTCCGATTTTCGAAACTTACCGACCGTTCATGTGACCTAATTGAGATCGGCAGTGGTCACTTTCGTGTCCATGGGTGACACATAGTGGGTGCAGTCAGGCTCGGGTCAAGGGTTAACGCGCAGGGGTGCGCGCCGAAACCACGAGCGCGGACGGCACAGCGGAGCGGTGACAACCGACCGCGGTGCTCTCCTCGTTGGAAAGTCGAATTCAGGAGGCATCCCCCCATGCGTGGTGCAACCCAGACCAAGTGGCTCGTGGCAGCGACCGCGATCGCTCTCGCGGCGACCGCCTGCAGCACCAGCTCGAAGAGCAGCGACAAGGCTGCCTCCGGCGGCGGCACCATCGCCGTTCAGCTCGGTGAGCCGCAGCACGGCCTGATCCCGCAGAACACCGCGGAGTCCGAGGGTGCCGAGGTCCTGGGCGCGCTGTTCGCCGGCCTCATCGAGTACGACAGCAAGACCAACGAGCCGAAGCTCCGCGTCGCCGAGTCGATCGAGTCTCCCGACAGCAAGCTGTGGACGATCAAGCTGAAGGACGGCTACACCTTCCACAACGGCGAGAAGGTCACCGCGCAGTCCTTCGTGGACGCCTGGAACTGGGGCGCCAACCAGGACAACGCCGCCGAGGGCCTGCCGTTCTTCGCGAAGATCGAGGGCTCCGCGGACCTGGCCCCGGGCAAGGACAAGAAGCCGACCACCGACAAGCTCAAGGGCCTGACGGTCGTCGACGACAAGACCTTCACGGTCGCGCTGAGCGCCCCGTTCTCCCAGTTCAAGACCATGCTGGGCTACAACGCGTTCTACCCGCTGCCGAAGGCCTTCTTCCAGGACAAGAAGACCTTCGAAGAGGCCCCCATCGGCAACGGCCCGTTCCAGATGGACGGCAAGTGGGAGCACAACCAGCAGATCAAGGTCAAGCGCTACGACAACTTCCCGGCCTCCGACGGCAAGGCGAAGCTGCAGGGCGTCACCTTCAAGATCTACGACAAGCTGGAGACGGCGTACAACGACCTGCGCGCCGACAACATCCAGGCGACCGACAAGCTCCCGATCTCGGCCATGGGCACGGTCAAGGGCGAGTTCGGCGACCGCTACATCTACAAGCCGGAGTCCGGCGTCGGCTACATCGGCTTCCCGATCGCCACCAACCCGGCCACCTACGGCAAGCCCGAGGTCCGCAAGGCGATCTCGATGGCGATCGACCGCGAGGCGATCACCAAGACCATCTTCTCGGGCACCCGCGTCCCGGCCGACGACTTCGTCAACCCGCTGATCCCGGGCTACCGCAAGGGCGCCATGGGCGACGCGGCGAAGTACGACCCGGCCAAGGCCAAGGCGCTGTGGGACTCGGTCGGTGGCGTCCCGAACAACACCATCGAGCTGGGTTACAACGCCGATGGTGGCCACAAGGAGTGGATCGAGGCCGTCGCCAACCAGCTGAAGAAGAACCTGGGCGTCGAGGTCACCACCAAGCCGTTCGAGAAGTTCGGCAAGATCCTGGACGCGCTGGGCGAGAAGCAGTACTCCGGTGCCTTCCGCATGGCGTGGTCGATGGACTACCCGTCGATCGAGAACTACGAGCGTCCGATCTTCTCGAAGGTCGCGATCGAGAACGGCTCGAACTACGGCGGCTACGTCAACGAGAAGTTCGAGTCGCTGCTGGACCAGGCCGACCAGGCGAAGAGCCCGGAGGAGGGTCTGAAGCTGTACCAGCAGGCCGATGACGTCCTCATCGAGGACCTGCCGTACATCCCGGTCTACACCTACATGTCGTCCGCGGCGTACAGCAAGAAGATCAAGAACTTCGACACCGACGCCCAGGGTCGCATGAACCTGGACGAGGTCGAGCTCGCCGGCTGATCCGGTTAATCAGACGATCGGGGGCGGGCGGACCGGACTACAGTCCGAGTCCTCCCGCCTCCCTTCCTTGTCCGAAAGTGTGGAGGTCTGATGGGCCGCTATGTGATCCGCCGACTGATACAGGCGATCCCTGTTCTGATCGGCGCGACGTTCCTGATCTACTGGCTGTGCTTCAGCCTGCCCGGCGACCCGGTGCAGGCGCTGGCCGGTGAGAAGAAGGCCGACCCGATCGTGGCGGAGATGATCCGCCAGAAGTACCACCTGAACGACCCGTTCCTGCTCCAGTACTGGAACTACATCACGGGCGTCTTCCAGGGGAACCTGGGCGAGAGCCTGACGGGTCGCCAGGTGAGCGACATGATCAGCGAGGCGTTCCCGTTCACCGTCAACCTCGCCATCGTGGCTTTCGTCATCGAGGCGATCATCGGTGTGCTGGCGGGCGTCATGGCGGCCCTGCGCAAGGGCAAGTTCCTGGACCAGCTGGTCCTCATCAGCACGCTGTTCGTGATCTCGATCCCGGTCTTCGTCACCGGCTTCGTGCTCCAGCTCGTCCTCGGCGTCAAGCTGAAGAACGACTACGGCATCGAGATCTTCTCCGTCTCGTTCAACGAGGAGGACGGGCTGCGCGGCTACCTGCTGCCGGCCTTCGTCCTGGCCTCGACCTCGCTCGCGTACGTGGCCCGACTGACCCGCACCAGCCTGATGGAGACCATGCGCGCGGACTACGTCCGCACCGCGGTCGCCAAGGGTCTGAAGAAGCGCCGGGTCATCGGTCGGCACGCCCTGCGCAACGCCCTGATCCCGATCGTCACCTTCCTCGGTGCCGACCTCGGCGGTCTGATGGGCGGCGCGGTCATCACCGAGAAGATCTTCAACATCCACGGCATCGGCGGTCTGCTCGCCCAGGCCGTGTACCAGAAGCAGGGCACCATCATCGTCGGCGTCGTCACGCTGCTGGTGATGATCTACCTGGTCACCACCCTGCTCGTGGACATGCTGTACGCCGTGCTCGACCCGAGGATCCGCTATGAGTGAGACCATCACCAAGGGCGCCGAGGCCCCTTCCGGGGACAACACCCCCAAGTCCTCGCCGGAGAAGAAGCAGAAGCCGGAGCGCGTCGCCAGCCTCTGGTCGGACGCTCTGCGCGACCTGCGCCGCAACCCGGTCTTCATCATCGGCGCAGCGCTGGTGTCCTTCCTGATCATCCTGGCCGTCGTGCCGGGCTGGTTCACGGACGGGAGCCCGTTCGACAACAACGCCTGCGACCTGGCCGACTCGCTGAAGCGCCCGAGCGCCGAGCACTGGTTCGGCTTCGACGTCCAGGGCTGCGACATCTACACCCGCACGGTGTGGGGCGCCCGCAACTCGATCATCGTCGGCGTGCTGACCACCTCGATGGTCACGCTGGTCGGTGCCCTGCTCGGCCTGCTGGCCGGCTGGAAGGGCGGGATCGTCGACTCGATCCTGTCCCGCTTCACCGAGATCTTCTTCTCGATCCCGCTGCTGCTCGGCGGCATGCTGATCATGTCGATGCTCGGCAAGGGCAACGCCTGGACCGTCTCGGTCGTCATGACCGTGCTCGGCTGGCCGCAGATCTTCCGCATCATGCGCGCCTCGGTGCTGGCCAACAAGAACAACGACTACGTGATGGCCGCCCGCGCCCTCGGCGCCGGCGCCGGCCGGATCACCTTCCGGCACATCCTGCCGAACGCCATCGCGCCGGTGATCGTCGTGTCCGCGATCTCGCTGGGTGTCTACATCGGCGCCGAGGCCGCCCTGTCCTACCTGGGCATCGGCGTCCAGCCGCCGGAGATCTCCTGGGGCCTGATGATCAGTGACGCGTCGGTCCGCTTCCTCGACGCGCCGCACGTCCTGCTCTTCCCGTCGGCCGTACTGAGCGTCACCGTTCTGGCCTTCATCATGCTCGGCGACGCGGTCCGCGACGCCCTCGACCCGAAGCTCCGCTGAGAGAAGAGGTGACGACCCGATGACCACCGTGATCGAGAAGAACCAGAAGAACGGCCGCCTGGAGGTTGGCACCCCGCTGCTGGAGGTCAAGGACCTCCACGTGGAGTTCCACACTCGGGACGGCGTCGCGAAGGCCGTGAACGGAGTCAACTACTCCGTGGCCGCCGGTGAGACGCTGGCGGTGCTCGGCGAGTCCGGCTCCGGCAAGTCGGTGACCGCCCAGACCATCATGGGCATCCTCGACATGCCGCCGGGCAAGATCAGCCAGGGCCAGATCCTCTTCCGCGGGCAGGACATGCTCGCGATGAGCGAGGAGGACCGCCGGCAGATCCGCGGCCAGAAGATCGCGATGATCTTCCAGGACGCGCTGTCCTCGCTGAACCCGGTGATGACCGTCGGCGCCCAGCTCGGCGAGATGTTCCGGGTGCACCGCGGCGCCTCCAAGAAGGAGGCCCGGGAGAAGGCCATCGAGCTGATGGAGCGGGTCCGCATCCCCGCCGCCAGGCAGCGCGTCGGCGACTACCCGCACCAGTTCTCCGGCGGTATGCGCCAGCGCATCATGATCGCCATGGCGCTCTCCATGGAGCCCGACCTGATCATCGCGGACGAGCCGACCACCGCGCTGGACGTCACCGTCCAGGCCCAGGTGATGGACCTGCTCGCGGAGCTGCAGGCCGAGTACAACATGGGCCTGATCCTGATCACCCACGACCTCGGCGTGGTCGCCGACGTCGCGGACAAGATCGCCGTGATGTACGCCGGCCGGATCGTCGAGACCGCCCCCGTGCACGAGCTGTACGCCAACCCGGCGCACCCGTACACCAAGGGCCTGCTCCGCTCGATCCCGCGCCTGGACCAGAAGGGCCAGGAGCTGTACGCGATCAAGGGCCTGCCCCCGAACCTGCTCAAGGTCCCGGCCGGCTGCGCGTTCAACCCCCGCTGTGACGTCGCCACCGACGTGTGCCGCACGGACATCCCGAAGCTGCACCAGGTGACCGACAAGGACGGCAAGGAGCTCACCGGCCGCCGCAGCGCGTGCCACCTCTGGAAGGAGACCCTCCATGGCTGAGCCCATCCTGGAGGTCAAGGACCTGGTCAAGCACTACCCGCTGACCCAGGGCATCCTGTTCAAGAAGCAGGTCGGCGCCGTCAAGGCCGTCGACGGCGTCTCCTTCGACCTGGCGAGGGGCGAGACCCTCGGCATCGTCGGTGAGTCCGGCTGTGGCAAGTCCACGCTGGCCAAGGTGCTGATGAACCTGGAGCGGGCCACCTCCGGCCAGGTCCTGTTCAAGGGCGAGGACATCTCCAAGCTGTCCGGTGCCGGCCTGAAGGCCGTCCGCCGGAACATCCAGATGGTGTTCCAGGACCCGTACACCTCGCTGAACCCGCGGATGACGGTCGGCGACATCATCGGCGAGCCGTTCGAGATCCACCCCGAGGTGGCGCCGAAGGGCGACCGCCGCAAGGCGGTGCAGGACCTGCTCGACGTCGTCGGTCTGAACCCGGAGTACATCAACCGGTACCCGCACCAGTTCTCCGGCGGTCAGCGCCAGCGCATCGGCATCGCCCGCGGTCTGGCGCTCAAGCCCGAGATCATCATCTGCGACGAGCCGGTCTCGGCCCTCGACGTCTCGGTCCAGGCCCAGGTGATCAACCTGCTGGAGCAGCTGCAGAACGAGTTCGAGCTCTCCTACATGTTCATCGCCCACGACCTCTCCATCGTCCGGCACATCTCCGACCGCGTCGGCGTGATGTACCTCGGCAAGATGGTCGAGATCGGCACGGACGAGGAGATCTACGAGAACGCCACCCACCCGTACACCCAGGCGCTGCTGTCCGCGGTGCCGGTGCCGGACCCGACGGCCCGTGAGTCCCGCGACCGGATCATCCTGACCGGTGACATCCCCTCGCCGGCCAACCCGCCGTCCGGCTGCCGCTTCCGCACCCGCTGCTGGAAGGCGGAGGAGCGCTGCTCGACCGAGGTCCCGCTGCTGGCGGTGCCCGAGGTGCTGAGCGGTGCGGCCAAGCACGAGTCGGCCTGCCACTTCGCGGAGGTGCGGGAGCCGGCCGCGGCCTGATCCCGCGTCCGACCCCGCCCGGAGGGGCCCGTAGCCGTTCGCGGCACGGGCCCCTCCGGCGTTTCCCGGCCCGGTCGGGCGGGGCGTCAACCGGACGCGGCGGCCGTGCACCCGTCCGGGGGTACCCGACTCGCGCCGCCACGGTGCCGCGCTTCTCATGGGGTGTGATGCGTCACACACCTTGAGGAGGGACCTCCATGCCCGTGGCCACCCGTGCTCGATGGGTCCTCGCCGCAGCGACGTCCGTGGCCCTGGTGGCCAGCGGGTGCAGCAGCAGCAGCGACGGCAGCAGCGGCTCGTCGGACACCAGCAAGACCTTCAGTTACCAGAGCAGTGAGCCGCAGAACCCGCTGCAGCCGGCCAACGCCAACGAGACCGGCGGCGGACGCATCATCCAGAACCTCTTCAAGGGGCTGGTCGACTACGACCCCTCGAACGCGAAGATCCGGATGCAGGTCGCGGACAAGATCGACACCAGTGACTCGCAGACCTTCACCATCACGCTGAAGGACGGCTGGACCTTCCACGACGGCACCCCGGTGCACGCCAAGAACTTCGTGGACGCCTGGAACTGGGCCGCGACCACCGCGAACAACCAGATCAACAGCACCTGGTTCTCCGACATCGAGGGCTACCAGGACGTCCACCCGGCGAGCGGCCAGCCGGCCACCAACAAGATGTCCGGGCTCACCGTCGTCGACGACCTGCACTTCACGGTCAAGCTGAGCGGCAAGGTCTCGTACTTCGAGTACAAGCTCGGCTACATCGCCTTCTCCCCGCTGCCGGACGCCTTCTTCAACGACCCCGCCGGGTACGGGCAGAAGCCGGTCGGCAACGGCCCCTACCAGTTCGTCAGCTGGGACCACAACCAGCAGCTGGTCACCAAGGCGTACCCGGGCTACCAGGGCGTGGACAAGCCGAAGAACGGCGGCGTCGTCTTCAAGATGTACAGCACCGCCGAGGCCGCCTACGCCGACCTCCAGTCCAACAACCTGGACGTGATGGACCAGGTGCCGCCCTCCGCCCTGGCCACCTACAAGACCGACCTGGGGGACCGGGCGGTCGACTCGCCGCAGGGCGCCATCCAGAACATCGGCTTCACGCTCTACCAGGCGGACTGGGCCTCCCCGGACAAGGCGAAGGTCCGGCAGGGCCTGTCGATGGCGATCGACCGCGACACCATCACCAAGACGGTGCTCCAGGGCTCGCGCAAGCCGGCCACCGCCTGGGTGGCCGAGGGCGTCGAGGGCTACAAGGACGGCCAGTGCGGCCAGTTCTGCACCTTCAACGCGGCCCAGGCCAAGCAGCTGGTCACCGAGGGCGGCGGCGTCCCCGGCAACCGGCTGACCATCACCTACAACGCCGACGGCGGCCACAAGGAGTGGGTCGACGCGGTCTGCAACTCGATCCGGCAGAGCACCGGCGTGGACTGCGTGGGCGACCCCCGGCCCGACTTCAAGACCGCCCGCGCGGCGATCACCGGCCACCAGATCAACGGCGCCTTCCGCACCGGCTGGGTCCAGGACTACCCGCTGAACGCCAACTTCCTGGCCGACGTCTACCGCACCGGCGCCGCGTCCAACGACTTCGGCTACAGCAACCCGCAGTTCGACCAGCTCTCCACCCAGGCCGACCAGGCCGCCAGCGTGGCCGACTCGGTGACCGGCTACCAGCAGGCCGAGGCCGTGCTGGCCGGCGGCATGCCGGCCATCCCGCTCTGGTACTACCGCACCAACTCGGGCTACTCCACCAAGGTCCAGAACGTGAAGTTCGACTCCTTCGGCAACCCGGCCTGGACCCAGGTCGAGGTCAAGGGCTGACGAGCTCCCCCGCGCAGGCCCCGCCCTTCCCGCACGGAGGGCGGGGCCCCGGGCACTCGACCACATCCCTAGGAAGGAGGCTCGAATGGGCAGTTATGTGCTGCGGCGGGTGCTGCAGATGATCCCGGTGTTCTTCGGCACCACGCTGCTGATCTTCCTGATGGTCTACACGCTGCCGGGCGACCCGGTCTCGGCGCTGTTCGGGGACAAGGCAGCGGACCCCGCCGTGGTGGCCAGCATCAAGCACAAGTACTACCTGGACCAGCCGATCTGGAAGCAGTACCTGCACTACATGGGGAACCTCTTCCAGGGGGACTTCGGCACCAGCTTCACCGGCCGTCCGGTCAGCGACATCATGGCGGACGCCTTCCCGGTCACCATCCGGCTGGCCCTGATGGCCTTCGCCTTCGAGCTGGTCTTCGGCCTGCTGCTCGGCCTGGTCTCCGGCCTCAAGCGCGGCAGCATCCAGGACACCCTGGTGCTGGTGCTCACCCTGCTGGTGATCTCCATCCCGGTCTTCGTGCTGGCGTACATCGCCCAGACGGTCTTCGCCACCAATCTGGGCTGGGTCACCCCGACGGTGCAGAACTCCAAGGACCTCTCGCAGCTGATCCTGCCCGCCGTCGTGCTGGGCTCGCTCTCGCTCGCCTTCGTCGCCCGGCTCACCCGGACCTCGATCGGTGAGAACCTGCGGGCCGACTACATGCGCACCGCGGTCGCCAAGGGGCTGCCCCGGCGCACCATCGTCACCCGCCACCTGCTGCGCAACTCGCTGATCCCGGTGGTCACCTTCCTCGGCACCGACCTCGGCGCGCTGATGGGCGGCGCGATCGTGACCGAGGGGATCTTCAACGTGCAGGGCATCGGCAACGTCCTGTACCGGGCGATCAACCAGAAGGAGGGGCCCACCGTGGTCGGTATCGTCACCGTCCTGGTGATCGTCTACCTGGTGGCCTCCCTCGTCGTCGACCTGCTCTACGCGGTCCTGGACCCGAGGATCCGCTATGCCTGACATCCACGACGAGAGTTCCTTCGAGCGGCATCCCAAGCCGGGGGTGGACCACCTGGACTACGCCGGCGAACAGGGCATGGCGGTCGAGCAGGAGACCCTGGTCGAGCCGGACCCGGAGAAGCGGGAAGAGGCCCGCAGCCTCTGGGGCGACGCCTGGCGGGACCTCCGGCGGCGCCCGATCTTCCTGATCTCGGCGGTGCTGATCCTGCTGCTGATCGTGATGGCGATCTTCCCCGGGGCGTTCACCGACGCCGACCCGCGCAAGGCCGACCTGGTGAACGACTACCTGAAGCGGCCGGACTGGACGGACTTCTTCGGCGCGGGCTGGTTCGGCTACGACGGCCAGGGGCGCTCGATCTACGCCCGGGTCGTCTACGGCGCCCGGGCCTCGATCACGGTCGGCATCTTCGTGACCGCCATCGTCACCCTGCTCGGCGGGCTGTGCGGCATGGTGGCCGGCTACTTCGGCGGCCCGGTGGACGCGCTGCTCTCCCGGATCATCGACATCTTCTTCGGCATCCCGCTGCTGCTCGGCGCGCTGGTCCTGCTGAACGCCTTCTCCACCCGCACGGTGTGGACCGTGGTCGTCGCGCTGGGCGTGCTGGGCTGGACCCAGATCGCCCGGGTCATGCGCGGCGCGGTGCTGACCGTCAAACAGGCCGACTACGTGATGGCCGGGAGGGCGCTCGGCGCCGGCACCGGGCGGCTGATGTTCCGGCACATCCTGCCGAACGCGGTCGCGCCGGTGATCGTGGTGGCGACCATCGCGCTCGGCGGCTACATCGCCACCGAGGCGACGCTGAGCTTCCTCGGCATCGGCCTGCAGGACCCGACCATCTCCTGGGGCATCGACATCTCCTCGGCCCAGAAGGTGATCCGGACGGCGCCGTACGTGCTCTTCTTCCCGGCCGCGGCGCTCTCCATCACCGTCCTGGCCTTCATCATGCTGGGCGACGCGGTGCGCGACGCCCTCGACCCGAAGCTGCGCTGAGCGAGGGGACGCATCGTGACCACAGCAGTCGACACCGGTACCTCCCGCCGGGAGGCACCGTACGAGGGCCCGTTGCTCGACGTCCGCGACCTGCACGTCGAGTTCGTCACCCGGGACGGCGTGGCCAGGGCCGTCAACGGGGTGAGCTACTCGGTGGCGGCGGGGGAGACGCTGGCGGTGCTCGGCGAGTCCGGTTCGGGCAAGTCGGTGACCGCGCAGGCGATCATGGGCATCCTCGACATGCCGCCGGCCCGGATCCCCCGCGGCGAGATCCGCTTCCGCGGCGAGGACATGCTGGCGATGGACAAGGAGCGGCGGCGCCGGATCCGGGGCCAGAAGATCGCGATGATCTTCCAGGACGCGCTGTCCTCGCTCAACCCGGTGCTGACCGTGGGCTTCCAGCTCGGCGAGATGTTCCGCGCCCATCACAAGAGCTCGCGCAAGGAGGCCAAGGAGAAGGCCGTCGAGCTGATGGAGCGGGTGCGCATCCCCGCCGCCAAGGACCGGGTCAACGACTATCCGCACCAGTTCTCCGGGGGCATGCGCCAGCGCATCATGATCGCGATGGCGCTGGCGCTGGAGCCGGACCTGATCATCGCCGACGAGCCGACCACCGCGCTGGACGTCACCGTCCAGGCCCAGGTGATGGACCTGCTCGCGGAGCTGCAGGCCGAGTACCACATGGGGCTGATCCTGATCACGCACGACCTGGGCGTGGTCGCGGACGTCGCGGACAAGATCGCGGTGATGTACGCGGGCCGGATCGTGGAGACGGCACCCGTGCACGAGCTGTACGCCCGCCCCGCCCACCCGTACACCCGGGGCCTGCTGGACTCGATCCCGCGCCTGGACCAGAAGGGCCAGGAGCTGTACGCGATCAAGGGCCTGCCGCCGAACCTGCTGCGGATCCCGCCGGGCTGTGCCTTCAACCCGCGCTGCCCGCGGGCCCAGGACGTCTGCCGGCAGGAGGTGCCGGAGCTGTTCCCGGTCACCGCGGAGGACGGCACCGAACTGGCCGGGCGGGGCAGCGCCTGCTTCTTCTGGAAGGAGACCCTCCATGACCGATGACGGGGCCGGCGCACTCGACTCGCCGGCGGAGGCCGCCTTCGCCCAGGAGGTGGCGAGCGGCGAGCCGATCCTCGAAGTCCGTGACCTGATCAAGCACTTCCCGCTCACCAAGGGCGTGCTGTTCAAGAAGCAGATCGGTGCGGTGAAGGCGGTCGACGGGGTCTCCTTCGACCTCATGCAGGGCGAGACGCTGGGTGTCGTCGGTGAGTCCGGCTGCGGCAAGTCCACGCTGGCCAAGGTGCTGATGAACCTGGAGCCGGCCACCGGCGGCTCGGTGAAGTACAAGGGCGAGGAGATCTCCAAGCTGTCCGGCGCCGGGCTGAAGGCGGTGCGCCGGAACATCCAGATGGTGTTCCAGGACCCGTACACCTCGCTGAACCCGCGGATGACGGTCGGCGACATCATCGGCGAGCCGTTCGAGATCCACCCCGAGGTGGCGCCGAAGGGCGACCGCCGCAAGGCGGTGCAGGACCTGCTCGACGTCGTCGGTCTGAACCCGGAGTACATCAACCGGTACCCGCACCAGTTCTCCGGCGGTCAGCGCCAGCGCATCGGCATCGCCCGAGGTCTGGCGCTCAAGCCCGAGATCATCATCTGCGACGAGCCGGTCTCGGCCCTCGACGTCTCGGTCCAGGCCCAGGTGATCAACCTGCTGGAGCAGCTGCAGGGGGAGTTCAACCTCTCCTACATGTTCATCGCGCACGACCTCTCGATCGTGCGGCACATCTCCGACCGGGTCGGCGTGATGTACCTCGGCAAGATGGTCGAGGTCGGCAGCGATCTGGAGATCTACGAGCACGCCACCCACCCGTACACCCAGGCGCTGCTGTCCGCGGTGCCGGTGCCGGACCCGGCGGCGCGCGAGGTCAGGGACCGGATCGTGCTGACCGGCGACGTGCCCTCGCCGGCCAACCCGCCGTCCGGCTGCCGCTTCCGCACCCGCTGCTGGAAGGCCCAGGAGCGCTGCACCACCGAGGTGCCGCTGCTGGCGGTGCCGGGCGGACTGGCCGGGCTCGCCGCACACGAGTCGGCCTGCCACTTCGCGGCCGAGCGCGCGGGGACGACCCCGGGGGAGCCGTCGGAAAGCGGTTGACAGCGGGGCCCCGCCCCGTCGGACGAGCGCGTCCTCCTTTCGGAGGGCGCGCTCCCTTTTTGTCCACCCGCCGACCTGCGGGAATTCCGGCGGATGCCCGCGGGCGATCATCGAAATTGATCATTACGCTTCGTAAATATTCGAATACCGGTGTTATCGGTTCGCTATCCGGAAAGCGGAACCGACGACTCCGCGCGCGATATGGCGGAATTTGCCGAGTATTGTCACGGGTTGGTCCCGGCCTGTAATTGAAAAGAGATGTGACGGCGATTCCACCGAAGGGGTCGGGTGATCGATAGTTGCTCTGCGCGTATCAGTGGTCACCTCGCCGGCTGTGCGGATCGGCCCTGAGATGTCGACCCCCGCCGTGCGCGGCACACCGACTGGCGGGGCGCCGTTCGTTCCCAAGCCCCTAAATCGAGGAGCAGTTGAATGAGGCTCACCAAGACGATGCGCTGGACCGCGCTGGCCGCGTGCACCGCGCTCGCGATCTCCGCGTGCACCACCGGCAGCGGCAAGAAGTCCACGGACGGGGCGAACGCGTCGGGCAAGAAGGGCGGCTCGATCAGCATCGAGTCGGGTGAGCCGCAGCACGGTCTGATCCCGCAGAACACCGCGGAGTCCGAGGGCGCCCAGGTGCTGGCGCAGGTCTTCGCCGGCCTGGTCGAGTACGACCGGAAGACGAACGAGCCGGGGCTGCGCGTCGCCGAGTCGATCGAGACCCCCGACAGCAAGGTCTGGACGATCAAGCTGAAGGACGGCTACACCTTCCACAACGGCGAGAAGGTCACCGCGCAGTCCTTCGTCGACGCGTGGAACTGGGGCGCCAACCAGGACAACGCGGCCGAGGGCCTGCCCTTCTTCTCCAAGATCGAGGGCTCCGAGGAGCTGTCCCCGGGCAAGGACAAGAAGCCGACCACCGACAAGCTCAAGGGCCTGAAGGTCGTCGACGACAAGACCTTCACCGTCACGCTGAGCGCCCCGTTCTCGCAGTTCAAGGTCATGCTCGGTTACACCGCCTTCTACCCGCTGCCGAAGGCCTTCTTCCAGGACAAGAAGAGCTTCGAGGAGTCCCCGATCGGCAACGGCCCGTTCCAGATGGACGGGAAGTGGGAGCACAACCAGCAGATCAAGCTCAAGCGTTACGAGAACTTCCCGGAGGCGGACGGAAAGGCCAAGCTGGATTCCGTCACGTTCAAGATTTACGACAAGCTGGAAACAGCCTACAACGACCTCCGGGCCAACAACATCCAGATCACCAACAAGCTCCCGATCTCGGCGATGGCGACCGTCGCCCAGGAATTCGGTGACCGCTACATCTACAAGCCGGAGTCGGGCGTCGGCTTCATCGGCTTCCCGATCGCGACCAACCCGGCCGCGTACGGCAAGCCGGAGATCCGCAAGGCGATCTCGATGGCGATCGACCGCGAGGCGATCACCAAGACCATCTTCTCGGGCACCCGCGTCCCGGCCGACGACTTCATCAGCCCGATCATCCCGGGCTACCGCAAGGGCGCCATGGGTGACGCGGCGAAGTACGACCCGGCCAAGGCCAAGCAGGTGTGGGACGCCGCCGGCGGCGTCCCGAACAACACCATCGAGCTGGGCTACAACGCCGACGGCGGCCACAAGGAGTGGATCGAGGCGGTCGGCAACCAGCTGAAGAAGAACCTCGGCGTCGAGGTCACCTTCAAGCCGTTCGAGAAGTTCGGCAAGATCCTGGACGCGCTGGGCGCCAAGGAGTACTCCGGCGCCTTCCGGATGGCCTGGCAGATGGACTACCCGTCCATGGAGAACTACCTCCGCCCGATCTTCTCGAAGGTCGCGATCGAGAACGGCTCGAACTACGGCGGTTACGTCAACGAGCAGTTCGAGTCGCTGCTGGACCAGGCCGACCAGGCGAAGTCGGTGGAGGACGGCCAGAAGCTGTACCAGCAGGCCGACGACATCCTGATCAAGGACCTGCCGTACATCCCGGTCTACACCTACATGACCTCGGCGGCCTACACCAAGGGTGTCAAGAACGTGGTCGTGGACGCCCAGAACCGCATCGACCTGGCCAACGTCGAGCTGGCCTGACCTCCGTCCAGTCCGAACGGCACGCCGTGACGGGCGGCGCGGGCAACCTCCGCGCCGCCCGGTGCCGGCGTGCCCCGATCATGAGGAGACCGCATGGGCCGCTATGTGGTCCGCCGGATCATCCAGGCCATACCTGTGATCCTCGGCGCGACGTTCCTGATCTACGCACTGGTCTTCCTGCTGCCTGGTGACCCCATCGCCGCACTGGCCGGTGAGAAGAGGCAGGACCCCGCCGTCGTGGCCGTCCTGCGGGACCGGTACCACCTCGACGACCCGTTCTTCGTCCAGTACTGGGACTACCTGACCGGCCTGTTCAAGGGCGACTTCGGCGAGGACTACCGGGGCAACCAGGTCGTCGACGTGATGCAGCGGGCCTTCCCGTACACCATCAACCTGGCGTTCGTCGCCCTGGCCATCGAGATGGTGGTGGGTGTCACCGCCGGCGTGATCGCCGCCCTGCGGCGCGGCAAGTTCATCGACAACGTGGTGCTGATCTCGACCCTCATGGTCATCTCGATCCCGGTCTTCGTGATCGGCTTCGTGCTCCAACTGGTCATCGGGGTGAAGCTCAACACCGACTACGGCATCGACTTCTTCCCGGTCTCCTTCAACGAGGAGGCCGGTTTCCGTTCGTACCTGCTGCCGGGCTACGTCCTGGCCTCGACCTCGCTGGCGTACGTCGCCCGGCTCACCAGGACCAGCCTGATCGAGGTCATGCGGGCCGACTACGTCCGTACGGCGGTGGCCAAGGGGCTCAGCCCGCTGCGGGTGGTGGTCCGGCACGGCCTGCGCAACGCGCTGATCCCGATCGTCACCTTCCTGGGCATGGACCTCGGCGGCCTGATGGGCGGCGCGGTCATCACCGAGGGCATCTTCAACATCCCCGGCGTCGGACACCAGCTCTTCCAGTCCGTCTACCTGCGGGAACGCACCATCGTCGTGGGCATCGTGAGCGCCCTGGTGATGGTCTACCTGTTCGCCAACCTGGTGGTCGACCTGCTGTACGCCGTCCTGGACCCGAGGATCCGCTATGAGTGAGCCGACGAAGAGCGAGAACACGGGCGCGGCGATCCCGGGGCAGTCCGGCTCCGGGCCGGCCGCGGGAGGGCCGGCCGCGGCGGCGGCCCCGGCGACCGGCAGGGGTTCCGGCGCGCCGGACGCCGGCAGCGAACGGGTCGCCAGCCTCTGGACCGACGCCTGGACGGACCTGCGGCGCAGCCCGCTGTTCCTGATCGGCGGCTTCCTGGTGCTGTTCATGGTCGTCCTCGCGATCGCCCCGCAGCTGTTCACCGACGGGGACCCGCGGGCCGGCGGCTTCTGCAACCTGGCCGACTCGTTGAAGCGGCCCAGCGGTTCGCACTGGTTCGGCTTCGACGTCCAGGGCTGCGACATCTACACCCGCACCATCTGGGGCGCCCGCAACTCCATCATCGTCGGCATGGTGACCACCACGCTGGTGGTCCTGGTCGGCGGCAGCCTCGGTCTGTGGGCCGGCTGGATCGGCGGGATCGGGGACAGCGTGCTCTCCCGGGTCACCGAGATCTTCTTCGCGATCCCGCTGCTGCTCGGCGGCATGCTGATCATGTCCACCTGGGGCGAGGGCAACGCCTGGACCGTCTCCGCGGTGATGGCCGTGCTCGGCTGGCCGCAGATCTACCGGCTGATGCGCTCGGCGGTCCTGGCCAACAAGCACAACGACTACGTGGTGGCCGCCCGGGCGCTCGGGGCGGGCACCGGCCGGATCGTCGGCCGGCACATCCTGCCGAACGCCGTCGCGCCGGTGATCGTGGTCTCGACGATCAACCTGGGCGTGTACATCGGCGCCGAGGCCGCGCTGTCCTACCTGGGCATCGGCATCCAGTCCCCGGCGATCTCCTGGGGCCTGATGATCAGTGACGCCCAGGCCCGCTTCCTGAACGCCCCGCACGTGCTGCTCTTCCCGGCCGCGGTGCTGAGCGTCACCGTCCTGGCCTTCATCATGCTCGGCGACGCGGTGCGCGACGCCCTCGACCCGAAGCTGCGCTGAGGAGGGCCGCGGACCATGACTGACATGACGAAACCGGCGAGGGACGGCGCCGGGCCGGGCCCGGACGCGGTGCAGCTGCTCGGCAGGGGCCGGGAGAGCCTGGTGCCCGGAACGCCCCTGCTGGAGGTCGACGACCTGCACATCGAGTTCCACACCCGGGACGGCGTGGCCAAGGCCGTCAACGGGGTGAGCTACTCGGTGGCGGCGGGGGAGACACTGGCGGTGCTCGGCGAGTCCGGTTCGGGCAAGTCGGTGACCGCGCAGGCGATCATGGGCATCCTCGACATGCCGCCGGGGCGGATCACCAACGGCTCGATCCGGTTCCGGGGCGAGGACCTGCTCACCATGAGCCCCAAGGCGCGGCGGGCGGTGCGGGGCCGGAAGATCGCGATGATCTTCCAGGACGCGCTGTCCTCGCTCAATCCGGTGCTCAGCGTCGGCTACCAGCTCGGCGAGATGTTCCGGGTGCACCAGGGCGCAAGCCGCAAGGAGGCCAAGGAGAAGGCCGTCGAGCTGATGGAGCGGGTGCGCATCCCCGCCGCCAGGCAGCGCGTCGGCGACTATCCGCACCAGTTCTCCGGGGGCATGCGCCAGCGCATCATGATCGCGATGGCGCTGGCGCTGGAGCCGGACCTGATCATCGCGGACGAGCCGACCACCGCGCTGGACGTCACCGTCCAGGCCCAGGTGATGGACCTGCTCGCGGAGCTGCAGGCCGAGTTCAACATGGGGCTGATCCTGATCACGCACGACCTGGGCGTGGTCGCGGACGTCGCGGACAAGATCGCGGTGATGTACGCGGGCCGGATCGTGGAGACCGCCCCGGTGCACGAGCTGTACGCCCGCCCGGCGCACCCGTACACCAAGGGCCTGCTCAACTCGATCCCGCGGCTGGACCAGAAGGGCCAGAACCTCTACGCGATCCAGGGCCTGCCGCCGAGCCTGCTGCGGATCCCGTCGGGCTGCGCCTTCAACCCGCGCTGCGACCGGGCCCAGGACGTCTGCCACACCGAACTCCCGCGCCTGGTCCCGGTGCTGGACGCCGAGGGGGCCGACCTGCCGGGCCGCCGCAGCGCCTGCCACTTCTGGAAGGAGACCCTCCATGGCTGAGCCGATCCTGGAGGTCAGGGACCTGGTCAAGCACTACCCGCTGACCCAGGGCATCGTCCTCAAGAAGCAGGTCGGCGCGGTGCGGGCGGTGGACGGCGTCTCCTTCTCGCTGGTCAAGGGCGAGACGCTGGGCATCGTCGGCGAGTCCGGCTGCGGCAAGTCCACGCTGGCCAAGGTGCTGATGAACCTGGAGAAGGCGACGTCGGGCCAGGTGCTGTTCAAGGGCGAGGACATCACCCGGCTCACCGGCGCCGGGCTGAAGGCGGTGCGCCGGAACATCCAGATGGTGTTCCAGGACCCGTACACCTCGCTGAACCCGCGGATGACGGTCGGCGACATCATCGGCGAGCCGTTCGAGATCCACCCCGAGGTGGCGCCCAAGGGCGACCGCCGCCGGGCGGTGCAGGACCTGCTGGACGTGGTGGGTCTGAACCCGGAGTACATCAACCGGTACCCGCACCAGTTCTCCGGCGGTCAGCGCCAGCGCATCGGCATCGCCCGGGGCCTGGCGCTCAAGCCGGAGCTGATCATCTGCGACGAGCCGGTCTCGGCCCTCGACGTCTCGGTCCAGGCCCAGGTGATCAACCTGCTGGAGCAGCTGCAGAACGAGTTCCAGCTGTCGTACATGTTCATCGCGCACGACCTCTCGATCGTGCGGCACATCTCCGACCGGGTCGGTGTGATGTACCTCGGCAAGATGGTCGAGATCGGGACGGAGGAGGAGATCTACTCCCACCCGACCCACCCGTACACCCAGGCGCTGCTGTCCGCGGTGCCGGTGCCGGACCCGACCGGGCGCGAGCACCGCGAGCGGATCCTGCTCAGCGGTGACATCCCCTCGCCGGCCAACCCGCCGTCCGGCTGCCGCTTCCGCACCCGCTGCTGGAAGGCGGAGGAGCGCTGCTCGACCGAGATCCCGCTGCTGGCGGTGCCGTCGACGCTGCGCGGGCCGGCCGCGCACGAGTCGGCCTGCCACTTCGCGGAGGTGCGGGACGTGATCGGTTCGGGCTGACCGCGCCCGGCACCGCCCCCGGGGCCCCGGAGTCGACGCGACTCCGGGGCCCTTCCGGTGGCCGGACCGGCGTCACTTCTGGAAGCCGACGTTCTCCCAGACGATGTCGGACAGGCCCTGGGCGCCGATGTTGGCGAGGTCGGCGCGGCTCCCGTACAGCTGCGGGCGCTGGTAGAGCGGCAGCACTCCGGCCACCTTCCACAGTTCGGCGTCGGCCTGGTTGATGGCCTCGAAGGCGCCGGCCGCGTCGCCCGCGGCGGAGGCCCGGTCGAGTGCGGCGTCGACGGAGGGGCTGCCGGACTGGGAGTGGTTGGTGCCGCCGTTCTGGACGAAGTTGGCCCGGTTGCCGCTGGCCGGGAACGGCGTGCCGAGCAGCGAGTAGGCGGCGATGTCGAAGTCCCGCCGGTTGACGTACTTGTCGAAGTACTCGTTGGGGTTGGCGGTGACCGTGGTGACCTTCACCCCGACCTCCTTGAGCATGCCGGTCGCGACGGCGGCCTCGTTCTGCGCCTGGGTGACCCCGGCGGGGATGACCAGCCGCAGATTGAGCTCCTTGCCGTCCTTGCGGCGGACGTCGCCGTCGAGCTTCCAGCCGGCCGCGTCGAGCTTGCGCACGGCCTCGGCCGGGTCGTAGCGGCTGAGGCCGAGGGAGTTGTCCCGGTAGGCGTTCTGGTTGGCCACCAGCAGGTGGTTGTTGAGGGTGACGGTGGGCCAGTCGAGCCCGGCCAGGTCGGAGCGGGCGATGACGTCCCGGTTGATCGCCTGGAACACGGCCTGGCGGACGGAGGGATCGGTGAGCGCCGGGCTGCGGCCGTTCAGGGTGAACTGGCGGAAGTCGGGCCCGCCGGCCCGGCGGACGGCGGCCCCGGGGGTGCTGCGGATCAGCTGGTAGCCGGCCACGTCCGGGCCGTTGTTGAACAGGTCGATCTCGCCCTTGTTGAAGGCGGCGGCCATCGTGTTGGGCAGCATCGCGCGGAAGACGATCCGGTCCAGCAGCGGCTTGTCGCCCCACCAGGCCGGGTCGGCGACCAGGGTGACGGTCTGTGCCGCCCGGTCCATCCGCTCCACCTTGAACGGGCCCGCGGTGACCGGGATGGCCTCCAGGTAGGAGGTGTTGAAGAGCTCGGGGGTGGAGATCCGGCTCGCGGGCAGCAGCGGGGCGTTGGCGGCCCCGTTGAACATCGACTGCCACTCGGAGAACGGCCGCTCGAAGGTCATCACGGCCTGGAAGTCGTCCTTGCCGCGCTCGACCGCCGAGACCAGCTCGAAGCCGGTGCTGCTGGCCGACCGGTAGGCCGGGTCCTTGCCGTTCAGCGCCCGCCAGTTGGCCTCGATGTCGCGCCAGGTGATCGGGGCGCCGTCGGACCAGTGGGCCTTCGGGTTGAGCGTCCAGACCACCACCTGCCGGCCGTCCCGCTGCTCGCTGTGCGCGTCCTGGAGGTAGGCCGGGTTGGGGGTCTGGGTGCCGGCCGCGTCGGAGCGGAAGAAGGTCGGCAGCAGCGGCTTGGTGACGGCGATGGTGGACGACTCGCCGCCGTCGGTCTGGACCGGCGACCACTGGGTGGAGTACTGGGCCACCGCGACCCGCAGGGTGCCGCCCTGGCGCAGCTCGGCGCGTTCGTGCGGATTGATGTCGACGGCGGTGAGCTTGGGCGTCTCGAGCGAGCTGGGGAGGGCCCTGGCGTCGGCTCCGGAGCTGTTGCCGGGACCGCAGGAGCACAGCGTCAGCGAGAGCGAGACGGCGGTGAGACCGGCGAGCAGGGCCGTGCGGTGGTACAGGGGGCGGCCCATGGTGGTTCTCCCGGGACGGATGCGGCGGACGATAGGCGTCACATCTTGCTGACCGGGGACCGGAGTTGTCGAGGGGCGGGTCCGGATCCGGACCCGCCCCCGGGTAACGGTTCGATCAGACCGGGAACTTGAAGGTCCGGTCCTTGTCGCCGCTCTTCTCGAACAGCGCGGTCACCTGGTCCGCGACGTCCTGCGGGGTGATCGGGACGAGCTGGCCGTTCTTCTTCGTCTTCACCTTGTCGAAGGCGCCGGCGAGCTGGCGGTTCAGCGCGTCGAGGTCCCACTTCGGCACGAGCTTGCCGTTGGCGTCCGGCACGAGGGTGAGCGCCGCGGCGGCGGTCTTCGGGCCGAAGTCGAACTTCTTGGCGCCGGCCGTGATGTGGATCTGGCCGTTCGTCACCGACTTGCCGAGGGTGTCCGCCGCGCCCTGGAGGGCCTGCGGGGAGGTCTTCGGCTGGGCGGCCGTGACGGCGAGGGCGATGGGCTGCTCCGGCTTGCCCGCGGCGCGGTCGCGGTAGGCCGTGTCGACCAGGTCGACGGCGGCGGCGGAGTCCACGGCCTGGCCGGCCTTGCCCGGGACGACGACGGCGTCGCCGTTCTCGGCGAACTTGACGTAGCCCTCCTGGAGCCCCTGGCCGGATCCCCCGGCCAGCGCCTCCAGCGCGGACTTGAGCTTGGCCCGGTCGACCTTGACCTCCGGCGGGACGGCCTTCTCGCTGCCCTTGAGCGACTTGAGGACGTCCACCGGGTTGTAGGAGTGCTGGGTGAGCCGGTCGACGGTGGCCGTGGTGTCGAAGGCCAGCCCGGCGGCGGTCGGGTCGAGGTCCACGGTCTGCTCGCCGACCTTCAGCTTGACCGGCTGCTGGCCGGCCTTGCCGACGCTCTCGTCGAGCTGGTGGATGGCCTGGTCGCGGTTGCTGCCGCCGATGTCCGTGCCGAGCACCACGGTGCCCTTGGGGATGTCGGACTGGTTCAGCATCAGCCCGGTGCCGTAGGCGGCGGCGCCGAGGAAGGCCACGCCGACGACCGCGTAGGTGGTGAGCTTGACCAGCTTCTTGGCGGCGCTCGGCCGGGGCTTGGCGGCCGCGGCGGGCTTGGCGGCCGGCGCGGGCTTCGGGGCGGACGGGCCGTCCGCCGCCGGTGCGGCGGGCGGTGCGGAGTCCGCGCCGCCGGGGTGCGGGTGGGCCCGGGGGGCTCCGGGGTGCGGGCCGGCGGGCGCCCCCATGGCGTCGGGGACGCCGGGGAACAGGCTGCCCGGGGCGCCCTGCGGGCCGGCGGCCGGCGGGCGCTGGGCGGCGAACGGGTCGGCGCCGGCCGGGGCGGAGGCGAACAGGCCGGGCTGCGGGCCGCCGCCCGGAGCGGCCGGTCCGGCGGGGGCCCCGGGTATGGGGCCGGCCGGGGCGTTGCCGCGGACCGGGGCGAAACCGTCGACCGAGGTGTCCTCGGGGTCCGCGGTGCCGGGCCCGGCGGGGGCCTGGCGGCCCCGGCCCTGCGCGGCAGCGCCGGGCAGGCCCGGGCCGGGGTTGAACGGGTCGGCCCCGGGGTTGAACGGCTCGGGGCCGGGGCTGAACGGGTCGGCCGGGCCGCCGGTGGCGAAGGGATCGGCCGGGGCGCCCGGCGCGAACGGGTCGACCGGGCCGCCGGTGCCGAAGGGGTCGACCGGGGCACCGGGCGCGAACGGGTCGGCCGGGGCGTCCGCGTAGACGCCGGCCTCGTCGGCGGGCAGCTCGCCGCCGGCGCCGTACGGCGAGGCGGGCGCGCCGGTCGGGCGCGGACCGGGGGCCTGCGCCTGGGCCTGGGCGGGCACCGGGCGGCCGTTGGCACGGGCCGCGGCGGGGCGCTCGGTCTGCGGGCGGCCGCCCTCGGGACGGGCGCCGTTCGGCCGGGCGGTGCCGCGCTGGGCCCCGGCGGGCGCCGCGGCCGGGGCCACCGCGGCGGCGGGAGCGCCGGCCGGCACCGTGGCCGGGGCGGCACCCTCGCCGGGAGCGGCCTTCTTCTGCCGGGGGCGGAACCAGGCACCGGTGGACTCGGCCTCGGAGGTGGCCGGCGGGATCTGCCACTCCGGCGGCAGGTCCGGCGGGGTGGAGCGGCCGCCGCCGTCCATCACACCGAGCACCGGGGAGGCGGGCGCGGCGGACCGGTGGCGGGGGCCGGCCGGGTCGGCGGCGGGCGCGGGGGCCTCCTCGCCGGTGCCGTCCTCGTTCTTGACCGTGCTGCGCACCACCACCGGCGGGATCGGGCGCGAGCCGGGGATGTTGATCCGGACGCGGGTGGTGAGGGTGGTCTCGGTCTTCGGGCTCTCGTCCTCGGCCTCCGGAGCCGAGCCCTTGGCGGCGGCGCCGGCACCCGCGCGGTCGCCGCCGGGGAACCCCGGTGTGCCGTAGGGCGGGGTGCCCGACGGGTAGGCGTCCGGTCCCGTGCGCCGAGGCGTCGGGTGGGCGTTGTCAGATTCGCGGCTGCTCAATGCTGCTCTGCTCCGGGTTCGCGGGCCGGGCCGTGCGGCGCGACCGCGGTTGTCGGCGCCGGACCAGGCGGGCGGCGTCGGGTACGGCGTTCTGCGGCACCACCATACTGGGAAGAACCGGCCGGTGAACCGGTTCGGACAGATCCCGATACGTCCGGTTCCTCCGGTATGAGAGTACGACCGGACGGTATTGACTGCCCGTCGTACCGGCCACCGTACGCGGATCCACTCAGGGGCGGCGCGGCGGCCCCGGAACGCCGGGGAACCAGCCGGCGCGGGTCGGCAGGGTGGCGCAGATCACGCCGAGGATCGAGCCGACGAACAGCCAGCAGAGCGACGTGGCATTGGTCCAGAGCACGTTGTCCCCCTCCGGGCGGGGCACCATCACCAGCAGCAGGGCCAGGAACCAGCCGGCCGCCGGGACCCCCGCGCCGAGCCGGGTGCCGGTCACCCGCAGGCCGCCGTAGAAGGTGGCGGCGGTGGCGGCGAGTGCCAGCAGGACTCCCACGGGCGGCCACAAGGCCTGCACAAATGCTCCGCAGATCGACACCGCGATGCCCAGCAGGAAGAACAGGACATAAGCCGCGATCCGTGCGACGCGCGGGGGCTGGGGCTCCTTCAGCCGCTCGTCCCGGCTGCCGAGCAGCGCCGCCGGGATCGAACGGCGCGCGGGCCGGGCGTCGGTCGCGGTCATCGGGCGGGCTCCTCGGGGGTCGCGGTGGGGGTCGCGGTGGGGGCTTCGGGGCCGGGGCCGCCCGTGGTGGCGTCGGCGTCGGAACCGGCGAAGAGGTCCTCCTCCGGCAGTCGCGACCCGGCCCGGCCGCGCACCAACTGGTAGTACTCGGTGGCGAGCAGCGGCTGGCCGAGATCGTTGGAGAGCGCGAAGAAGGCGCCGTCCACGGTGATCTGGGTCGCGTGCGCGGCCATCGCGGCGGCCTTGCGGTCGGCGTACGCGGTGCCGTCCACCACGGTGGTGACCAGCTCGTCGGCCACCACGCCGGGGACGTCGGCGGCCTGCGCCACGCCCGGGAACGGCGCCTTCGCGGCGGTCTCGGCGAGGCCCCGCTCGATCACCGACCTGGGCACCCGGTTCCAGTAGACCTTGGCGATCCGCCAGGCCGGGCCGAGGTCGGGCCGGTGGGCGGGGTCGGCGGCCAGCTCGTACGCGCGCATCGCGACCCGGTGCGCCTGGATGTGGTCGGGGTGCCCGTAACCGCCGTCCTCGTCGTAGGTGACCAGTACCTGCGGGCGCACCTCCCGGACCACCGCGGCCAGCCGGTCGGCCGCCTCGTCCACGTCGGCCTGCCAGAAGCAGCCGGGCACGTCGTTGTCGGGCACGCCCATCATCCCGGAGTCGCGGTAGCGCCCCGGGCCGCCGAGGAAGCGGAAGTCGGTGACCCCGAGTTCGGCCATCGCCCGCGTCAGCTCGCCGATCCGGTGGGCGCCGAGGGCGTCCTCCCGGTCGGCCGTCAGCCGGGCCAGCTCGGGCGGGATCACCTCGCCGCCCTCGCCGAGGGTGCAGGTCACCAGGGTGACCCGGGCGCCCTCGGCGGCGTACCGCGCCATCGTGGCGCCGTTGTTGATCGACTCGTCGTCGGGGTGCGCGTGCACCAGGAGCAGGCGGCGTCCGGTAGTCGCGGTCATGGGGCGAAGCCTAACGACCGTACGGCGGGGGTCAGAGCTTCAGGCCGTTGATCATTCCGGCGAGGTTGCTGGTGACCTGGCTGATCGAGGGGGCGATGGAGCTGGACGCCAGGTAGAAGCCGAGCAGCGCGCAGACGATCGCGTGCGCGAGCTTCAGGCCGGAGCGGCGGATCAGCACCACCACGATGACCAGCATCAGCATGGCTGCGGAGATGGACAGGGCCATGGCTCACACCCCTTCCGGGTGCGCCGCTCCTCCCGGGGAGGGGCGGCGGTCGTACCGTGCGGGACTTGCGGTCGGGCGACCGGGGCCCGGGACGGAGCCTGACGATCACTCGTGGACCAGTCATACCCGATCAGTGAGGCGGGCATTACGTTGAGTGAGGCCGCGCACCCCGGGGCACAGTCGCACGCAAGGGGCGCATGGGCCGGTCGGAGGGGGTGCGACCCCCGTCCGGGCGTACTTGCGCACGATGCTCCGAACGAGTGATCACCACCGGTGCGGCGGCGTCATAGGGTCTGGTGCCATGACCACCCACACCCCAGCGGACACCTTCCCGAGGCAGTACGCGCGCACCCTGCGCTACACCGTCGGCGCTCCCCGGTCGTTCTCCGTCGCACCCGACGGCTCCCGGGTCGTCTTCCTGCGCTCGCCCTCCGGCGGCGACCGCGCCAACCTGCTCTGGACCCTCGACACCGCCACCGGCGAGGAGCGGATCGCCGCCGACCCGGCCGTCCTGCTCGGCGGTGGCGAGGAGGACCTCTCCCCGGCGGAGAAGGCCCGCCGCGAGCGCAGCCGCGAGGGCTCGGCCGGCATCGTCGGCTACGCCCTGGACGGCGCGGGCCGGCTCGCGGCCTTCGCCCTCTCCGGCCGGCTGTTCGTCGCCGACCTGGTCGCCGGCACCGCCACCGAGCTGCCCGCCGAAGGCCCGCTGGTCGACCCGCGGCTCTCCCCGGACGGCGTCCACGTCGCCTACGCCAATACGGCCGGCGAGCTGCGGCTCACCCGTACCGACGGCACCGGCGACCGCGCCCTCGCCTCGCCCGAGGGCCCGAACGTGACCTGGGGCCAGGCCGAGTTCATCGCCCAGGAGGAGATGGACCGCGACCGGGGCCACTGGTGGTCCCCCGACAGCGACCTGCTGCTGGTCGAGCGGGCCGACGACACCCCGGTGCGCCGCTGGTGGATCGCCGACCCGGCCAACCCGGACCGCGAGCCGGCCGAGGTCGCCTACCCGGCCGCCGGCACCCCGGACGCCGAGGTCGGCCTCTGGCTGCTCGGCCTGGACGGCAGCCGCACCGAGGTGGTCTGGGACCGCGCGGCCTTCCCCTACCTGGCCCGGGTGCACTGGTCCCGGGGCGGCGTGCCGCTGCTGCTGGTCCAGTCCCGCGACCAGCGGGTGCAGCGGATCCTCGGTCTGGACACCGCCACCGGCGCCACCGAGCCGCTGCACGAGGAGCGGGACGACATCTGGCTGGAGCTGTTCCCGGGCGTCCCGGCCTGGACCCCGGACGGCAAGCTGGTCCGGATCTCCGACGAGTCGGGCGCCCGCGCCCTGGTGATCGGCGGGAACACCGTCACCGGCCCCGACCTGCACCTGCGCTCGGTGCTCGCGGTCACCGCCGATGAGGTCCTCTTCACCGCTTCCGGCGGCGCCGCCGAGACCGACCCCGAGCCCGGCTGGGTCGCCGTCGGCCGGATCGGCCACGACGGCAAGCGGCTCTCCTGGGAGGCCGCCAACGGTCGCCCGTTCACCTCCGTCACCACCGCCGTGCACGCGGCGGGCATCACGGTGCGGGCCACCGCCGAGCCCGATCTGCCCGGCACCCTGGTGCGGGTCTCCCGGGACCTGCCCGAGGGCGTCGCGGTCGACGACATCGCCACCGTCGCCTCCTACGCGGAGACCCCGGTGATCACGGCCAGGCCGGTGTTCCGCTTCGCGGGCGAGCGCCGGATCCCGGCCGCGGTCTTCCTGCCCACCGGCTACGACCGGGAGCGGGACGGCCTGCTGCCCGTCCTGATGGACCCGTACGGTGGCCCGCACGGCCAGCGCGTCGTCCAGGCGCACAACCCGCACCTGAACTCCCAGTGGTTCGCCGACCAGGGCTTCGCGGTCGTCGTCGCCGATGGCCGGGGCACCCCCGGGCGCGGCCCGGCCTGGGAGAAGTCGATCGCCTTCGACTTCGCGGGGGCGACCCTGGACGACCAGGTGGACGCGCTGCGGGCGCTCGCCGCGGAGTTCCCGCTGGACCTCGACCGGGTCGCGATCCGCGGCTGGTCGTACGGCGGCTACCTGGCCGCGCTCGCCGTGCTGCGCCGCCCGGACGTGTTCCACGCGGCGGTCGCGGGCGCGCCCGTCACCGACTGGCGGCTCTACGACACCCACTACACCGAGCGCTACCTGGGCCACCCGGACGAGCGGCCCGAGGTGTACGAGGCCAATTCGCTGACCGGCCACGCGGCGGGCCTGGAGCGGCCGCTGATGATCATCCACGGCCTCGCCGACGACAACGTGGTGGCCGCGCACACCCTGCGGCTCTCCTCGGCGCTGCTCGCCGCCGGTCGCCCGCACACCGTGCTGCCGCTGTCGGGCGTCACCCACATGACGCCGCAGGAGGAGGTCGCGGAGAACCTGCTGCTGCTCCAGGTCGACTTCGTGAAGAAGTCGCTCGGCGGCTGAGTCAGGCCGCCGGTCCGGTGGGGGACGAGGGAGGGGGAGCGGAGCCGGAGCAGGGTGCCCGGGCCCGCGGACGAGCGGTGCCGGGGCGTACCCATCCCGCTCCCCCTGGGCCGCGTGTACCCGCACGGGGTCGATCTGTCCGGCCTCGACGTGGCCACACCGTAGCCCCGGCCACCGACAACCCCTCGGCCGCCGCCCGCTCCGTGCGTTCGGCATGACATCCGTCATGCCGAACGCACGACGGCGGTTACTGCCGCCGGACCCCGGTCGCGCGGGACTCTGAGGTGGTGCGAAGGACACCAGCCGCAGGGGAGAGGACCGGGACGATGGACACGGGAGAGGTCGCCGCCTTCAGGGGCGTCGGCAAGAACTACGGACGGGTACGGGCGGTGGACGGCCTGGACCTGGTGCTGCGGCCGGGCGAGACCGTCGCCCTGCTCGGCCCGAACGGCGCCGGCAAGTCCAGCAGCCTGGACCTGCTGCTCGGCCTGCGCGAGCCCGACCGGGGCAGCGTCACCCTGTTCGGCGGCACCCCGCGGGCCGCGATCGAGGCCGGCCGGGTCGGCGCGATGCTGCAGAGCGGCGGCCTGATGACCGACGTCAAGGTCCGCGAACTGGTGCGGCTCGCCTGCGAGGTCCACCCGCGCGGCCGGTCCGTCGCCGAGGTGCTCGAGGACGCGGGTGTCACCGAGCTCGCCGAGCGCCGGGTCGACAAGCTCTCCGGCGGCCAGGAGCAGCGGGTCCGGTTCGCCCTCGCCATCGCCGGGGCCAACGACCTGATCGTGCTGGACGAGCCCACCACCGGTATGGACGTCTCGGTCCGGCAGTCCTTCTGGGCGAGCATGCGGGCCCAGGCCGACGCCGGCCGCACGGTGCTGTTCGCCACCCACTACCTGGAGGAGGCCGACTCGATCGCCGACCGCGTCCTCGTCCTGCACCGGGGCCGGCTGATCGCCGACGGCAGCTCGGCCGAGATCAAGGCCCGGGCCGGTGCCCGCCGGATCACCTTCGAGCTGCACGAGGCGGACGGCCCGTTCGACGAGGCACCGCTGCGCCGGCTGCCCGGCACGCAGGGACTGGAGGTCACGGCCCGCGTCCCGGGCGTGCGGACGGTGCGGATCCGCACCGCCGACGCGGACGCGGCCGTCGCCGCCGTCTACCGGGCGGGCCTGTACCCGCGCGGTCTGGAGGTCACCGGACTGGGTCTGGAGCAGGCCTTCCTGACCATCACCGGCGAGCAGGACGCCGCCGGGGCCACCGAGTCCACCGGGACCGCCGGGTCCGCCGAGAACGTGCTGGAGCGTGCGCGATGACCACCCTGATCCGGCTGGAGATCCTGCGGACCTTCCGCAACCGGCGCTACCTGCTCTTCACGATCGCCTACCCGGCGCTGATGTACTTCTTCTTCATCCACGCCTACAGCGGGGACGAGCTGGCCGGCGGCCTCCCGGTGAAGACCTACTTCATGGTCTCGATGGCCACCTTCGGGGCGGTCGGCGCGGTACTGACCGGCAGCGCGCAGCGGATCTCGCTGGAGCGCAAGAGCGGCTGGGTGCGCCAGCTGCGGCTGACCGCGCTGCCCGGGCGGGCGTACACCGTCGGCAAGATCGCCGCCGCCGCGGTGACCACTCTGCCCGCGATCCTGGTGGTCTTCGCGGTCGGCGCGAGCCAGGGCGTCTCGCTGACGGCCGGGCAGTGGGCCGGTCTGGTGGTCGCCCTGTGGCTGGGCAGCTTCGTCTTCGCGGCACTCGGGGTGGCGCTCGGGTACGCGGCGGCGCCGGACTCGGTGCAGAGCATCGTCATGATCGCCTACATGGCGATGGCCCTGTTCGGCGGGACGTGGTTCCCGGTGAGCGGCTCGCTGGAGTCCTTCGCCCGGTTCGACCCGGTGTACCTGTACAACCGGCTGGCCGGCTTCACCCGGCCCGGACACTCCCTGGACACCGTCGCCGTCGCCGGGCTGGCGGCCTTCCTGGTGGTGTTCGTCGCCGCCGCGGCGGCCCTGTACCGACGCGACACCCGCCAGGCATGATGACCGACATGATCGAGCCGCGCCGGACCCACCGCACCGACGAACAGCCGGAGGCGGGGCCGGCGCGCTCGTCGTTCATGAACGTCCCCGGCGCCTCGGTGGAGACCGGACGGCAGCTGCTGGTGAAGGTCGCCTGGATGCTGCTGTGGATGATCTACCTCGCCTACCCGGTGGGCGACCTGCTGAACGGCGGTCACAGCGCCGGTGCCCGGGTGCTCGGCTGGATCTGCCTGGCGGTCTTCGTCGTCGGCTACGTCCTGCTGGTCGTCCTCCGCTCGATGCCCGGGATGCGGCCGCGGACCTGCCGGGTGATCGTCGCGACGATGGTGGCGCTCGCCGTGGCGTCCACCTTCGTGCTCGGCACCGCCTTCCTGTCCCTGTTCATCTACGCCTCGGTGTGCGTCGCGATCATCAGCCCGGCCCGCCACGCCCTGCGCGCGCTGCTCGCGATGGCGGTGCTCACCGCCGGGGTCGGCGTGCTGGCCCACGCCGACATGGACAACGTGTGGACCTTCACGCTCAGCGCGTTCCTCGCGGGCGCCGCGATGAGCGGCCTGCAACGTCTGGTCGGCACCATGAAGGAGCTGCGCGAGGCGAGGGCCGCCGTCGCGCACCTGGCCGCCTCCGAGGAGCGGCTGCGGCTCGCCCGCGACCTGCACGACCTGCTCGGGCACTCGCTGTCGCTGATCACCCTGAAGAGCGAGCTGGCCGGGCGGTTCATGGACGCCGGCAAGGACGAGGCGGCGCGGGCGCAGGTCGCCGACATCGAGAACGTCGCCCGGCAGTCGCTGATCGACGTCCGGGAGGCGGTCACCGGCTTCCGCCGGCCCACCCTGCCGGTCGAGCTGGCCGCCGCCCGCACCGCGCTGGCCGCCGCCCAGGTCACCCTGGAGACCGCGCCGGAACTGCTCGACGCCTGGCCGGGGCTGGCCGCCGAGGAGGCCGGCGCGCTCGCCTGGGCGCTGCGCGAGGCGGTCACCAACATCGTCCGGCACGGTGAGGGCGCCACCGTCTGCACCGTGCGGTCCGACGAGGCCTGGGAGGGGAACGGCGAGCGCTACGCCGTCCTGGAGGTCACCGACGACGGGCGCGGCCCCGGCAAGTCCCAGCCCGGCAACGGCCTCTCCGGGCTGGAGGAGCGGCTCGCCCTGGTCGGCGGCCGGCTGGAGACCGGTCCGGGCGAGCGGGGCCGGGGCTTCCGGCTGCGGGCCCTGGTGCCGCTGCGGACGACCTCCGTCGCCGCCCCGTAGCCGACTGGTCCGGGCGGCCGTACCCCGTCCCCCGGGTGCGTCGGCGCACGGGCGCCCGCCGCTGGCGGCGGGCAGCATGGCAGGCATGCCGAAGCCGGTCCTGGCGGTCCTCGTGGTCCTGTTCCTCTCCCTGCTGCTGTGCGCCGCGTTCACCGAGGCGGCCGGCCCGGCCCCGGGGGCGGCCCCCGGCGGCACCCGGACCGCGCCTCCCGGCCACCCCCGCTGACCTCCGCCCCCCGCCGGGGCGGGGACGCCGTAGGGTCGGGCGGCATGAGTGACAATCAGGGCGACCGGCCCACCGTGCGGGTGCTGTTGGCGGAGGACCAGGGGATGGTCCGGGAGGCGCTGGCCGCGCTGCTCGGGCTGGAGGGGGACATCGACGTCGTCGCCCAGGTCGGGCGCGGGGACGAGGTGGTGGACGCCGCGGTCGCGCACGACGTGCAGGTGGCGGTGCTGGACATCGAGATGCCGGGAATGACCGGGATCGAGGCCGCGGCACTGCTGCGGCAGCGGCGGCCGCAGACCAGGGTGGTGATCGCGACGACCTTCGGCCGCCCCGGCTACCTGCGGCGGGCGATGGAGTCCGGCGCGGACGCCTTCCTGGTGAAGGACGCGCCCGCCGCCGAGCTGGCCGAGGCCATCCGCCGGGTGCTGCGCGGCGAGCGGGTGATCGACCCGGTCCTGGCCGCGGCGGCGCTCGCGGAGGGGGCGAACCCGCTGACCGCCCGGGAGCGGGACGTGCTGGCGGCCGCGGCGGACGGCGCGGTGAACGCGGACATCGCCCGGCGGCTGCACCTGTCCGAGGGCACGGTGCGCAACTACCTGTCGATGGCGATCCAGAAGACCGAGGCCCGCAACCGCGCCGAGGCGGTCCGGATCGCCCGCGAGAAGGGCTGGCTCTGAGCCGACCGGCCGGCCGCCCCCGGCTCCGGCTCAGTTGAGCCGGTGCCGGGCGGCGCGGGCCTCCTGGCGGACCTTGGCGGCGGAGTCGGGGTCGAAGGCGTCCAGGATCGCGGCGTACTCGTCCATCTCCCCGGCCCCGCCCAGGAAGTCGCCGGTGCGCACCAGCAGTTCGGCGCGTTCGAGCCGCAGCTGGGCGGGGTGGCGGGGCAGCAGCAGCGCGAGTTCGGTGGCCCAGAGCTGGGTGCGGGCGTGCTCGGGCCGGTCGGCGGCCCAGCCGCGGATGTTGCCGAGCACCCGCAGCACGGTGTCCAGCGGCTGTGCGGGGGTGAGCAGTTCGGGCGTGAACTCGTGCCCGGCGGCGCGCACCAGCTCGGCCACCCCGTCGAGGTCGAGCAGCCGGCCGCCGTGGAAGGGGTCGGCAAGCACGTAGTCCTCGCCGCCCGCGGGCCCGCCGACCGCGACCACAAAGTGGCCGGGCAGGGCGATCCCGTGCACCGTGATCCCGGCCCGGCGGGCGACCGCCCACCAGACCAGCGACAGCATGATCGGCAGTCCGCGGCGGCGCCGCAGCACCTCCGGCAGCAGCGAGGACTCCAGCCGCCGGTAGTCGGACTTCCGCCCGTGGAAGCGCTCTCGGCCGCCGAGCACGGCGGCCAGCAGGGCCGCGGTCTCCTCCGGTCCGGCCGGGGCGCGTTCGGCGACGGCGCGCCGCACCGCGGCCGCGTGCCGTTCCAGCGCCGCCTCGCAGGCGGCGAGCAGGGCGTCGAGCGCGGGCGGTCCGTCGAGGCCGTCCGGGTCGGAGGGGTCGGGGGCGGGGGTGTGTTCGGCGGCCGCGAGCAGACAGAGCAGCACCGGATCGGGGTGCTCGGCCCTGGCCTCGGTCCGGAAGCGTGCTCTGCTCTGCTCGGTCACGGCGGTGGCGGCGGCTTTCGTACGGACGGGCGGGGAGGACGGGACGCGCGGGGGAGCGGCCGGGACTCCTACCCCTGCGGCAGGAGTGCGTACTGGTAAGTGTGACTGGTCGTGAAGCCCAGCTCGTCATAGAGCGCGATCGCCCCGGAGTTCTCCGCCCCGACCTGCAGGTACCCGCCGGTCGCGCTCTCCTCGGCGGCCCGGGCCGCGAGCACCGCCATGACCGCGGTGGCCAGTCCGGCCCGGCGCGCGTGCGGGGCGACCTCGACCGCGCCGAAGCCGGCCCACGGCCCGTCGACGACGCAGCGTCCGACGGCCTGCGGCGTCCGGTCGGGACCGGTGCCCGGCACGTCGGCGAACCAGACCGACGGCCCGCCGTTGACCACCCGCAGGGCGGCCTCCTCCTCCGCCGGGCCGCCGCCCGCCCGCCGGTACAGCGACAGCCGGGCCGCGTCGGCGGTCCGGGAGAGCCGCACCCGGTCGAGGGCGGCGGGCGCGCCGCCGCGGGCGAGTCCGGCCAGCGGCGCGACCCGGACCAGGGTGCGCGTCGTCCAGGTGGCGCCCCGGCGCTCCAGCTCCTCCCGCAGGCCCTCCGGCGAGCCCGGGGCGCTGACCTCCAGCAGGGCCGGCAGCCCGCGCGCCGCGTACCAGGTGCGGACGGCCGCCAGTGCCCGGTCGAGCGGCAGGCCGGGATCGCCGAGTGCCAGGGCGGAGTTGGCCCGCCGGGTGAAGCCGGCCGAGGCCCGCAGGGTCCATTCGCCCAGCTGCTCCTGCTCGACGGCCGGCCAGCCGCGGGCGGCGGTCCGCCGGAGCCCGACCGGGTCGACCGGCGGCAGCGGCGCGCGCCGGGCGGGGAAGAGCGGCACCGTCTTGCCCGCGACCAGCAGCCGCTCGTCGAAGGAGACCGGTCCGCCGGTCCGCGGCACCACCGTCAGGCCCTCGTCGTCCCAGGAGACCAGCACGCCGATCACGTCGCGGAAGACTGGCCGGTTGTTGTCGGCGAAGCCGGTCAGCCGTCGTACGGAGACCCTCCGGCCCACGTCGGAACGATCCATCCGGACCTCCGGACGGTCCTGAACCGGCCCTTCGACGGCCATCTGGGCACCTCCTGTGCATTTGCGGTCTCCGACCCGCGATACTAGGGGCGGGCATCGACGACACCGCGCTCACCCGCGCACGCGAGAAAACAGAATGGGCCTCCGAGCCCTTCCGAGGAGGAACGACAGCGTGACCTACGTCATCGCGCAGCCTTGTGTCGACGTCAAGGACAAGGCCTGCATCGAAGAGTGCCCGGTTGACTGCATCTACGAGGGCGAGCGATCGCTCTACATCCACCCGGATGAGTGTGTCGACTGTGGCGCTTGCGAGCCGGTCTGCCCGGTCGAGGCGATCTTCTACGAGGACGACACTCCGGAGGAGTGGAAGGACTACTACAAGGCGAACGTCGAGTTCTTCGACGACCTCGGTTCGCCCGGCGGTGCCTCGAAGCTCGGCCTGATCGAGCGCGACCACCCGTTCATCGCCGCTCTGCCGCCGCAGAACGCCGACCACTGACCGGATCGGTGGCAATTCAGCTGTGACTACCAAGAACAGCACGCTCGCGCCGTTCCCGGGCCACCCGGGGGCGGCGCGCCGCGTTTCCGACCTCCTGCCGGTGTTCCCCTGGGACAAGCTGGAGCCCTACAAGGCCACCGCGCTCGCCCACCCGGGCGGGCTCTGCGACTTCTCCGTGGGCACCCCGGTGGACCCGGTCCCCGAAGTGATCCAGAAGGCGCTCGCCGCCGCCACGGACACCCCCGGCTATCCGACCGTGTGGGGCCCGGCGGAGCTGCGCGGGGCCGTCGCCGGCTGGCTGCGGCGCCGGCTCGGCGCGGAGATCGGACCGGAGGCCGTCCTGCCGACCGTCGGCTCCAAGGAGCTGGTGGCCTGGCTGCCGACCCAGCTCGGCCTCGGCCCCGGCGACCAGGTCGCCTACCCGCGGCTGGCCTACCCGACGTACGAGGTGGGCGCCCGGCTGTGCGGTGCCGAGCCGGTCGAGTACGACTCGGTGGACGAGCTGGACGGCTCCCGGGTGCGCCTGCTGTGGGTCAACTCGCCGTCCAACCCGACCGGGCGGGTGCTCGGTGCCGAGGAGCTGCGCCGCACGGTGGCGTGGGCGCGCGAGCACCGGGCGCTGCTGGTCAGCGACGAGTGCTACTTCGAACTCGGCTGGGAGGCGGAGCCGGTCTCGGTGCTGCGCCCGGACGTCTGCGGGGAGGGCCACGAGGGCCTGCTCGCGGTGCACTCGCTGTCCAAGCGCTCCAACCTGGCCGGCTACCGCGCCTCCTTCGTGGCGGGCGACCCGGTGGTGGTCAGGGAGCTGCTGGAGGTGCGCAAGCACGGCGGCATGATCGTGCCGGCCCCGGTGCAGGCCGCGACGGTGGCCGCGCTCGGCGACGACGCGCACGTGGCCGAGCAGCGGGAGCGCTACGCGGCCCGGCGGGCGGCGCTGCGGGCGGCGCTGGAGGCGTACGGCTTCCGGATCGAGCACTCGGAGGCGAGCCTCTACCTCTGGGCGACCCAGGACCGGCCGTGCTGGGAGACCGTCGCCGAGCTCGCCGCACTGGGCGTCCTGGTGGCGCCCGGCGACTTCTACGGTCCGGCCGGGGACCGGTTCGTCCGGGTGGCGTTCACCGCGACCGACGAGCGGGTCGCGGCGGCGGTGGAGCGGCTGAACGCGGCGCGCTGACCGGCGGGAAGGCCGAAGGGGCCGGTGTTCCGAGGAGGAACACCGGCCCCTTCGCCGTCGTCGTACCGGGGTGCCGCCGACCCCGGGGGCACGCGAGCGGCGGGGGGAACGCGCCGGGGCCGGACTAGAGACCGAGGCCGCCGCCGTTGACGCCGCCCAGCAGGCCGCCGATCGGGCCGAGCGCGCCGGTGAGGCCGCCGAGGCCGTTCAGCGGGCTGTTCGGGCCGAGGTCGGCGCCGCCCAGGCGGTTGGCCGAACCGTGCTCGGCCAGGCCGAGCACGTCGGCGCCGGGCAGACCGGAGGTCAGGCCGCCGGGGACGGCGCGGCCTACGGCGCCGAGCGGCAGCGCGTCGGTGACGGCGTTGGTGCTGGGGACGGCCTGGGTCAGCCCGCCCGCGCCCGGGACGGCGTTGGCGACCGCACCGGCCTGGGAGAGCCCGCCGACCGGGTTCGCGCCGCTCTGCGCGCTGCGCTGCGGGCCGGCGGCGTGGCCGGTGACGGCCTCGCCGAGCTTGCCGGCCAGGGTCTTGGCGACCTTCGGGGTGACACCCGACAGCTGGCCGGTGGTGGCGGCGGTCTGGTCCACCGGGGCGGTCAGCGAGCTGGCCTTCTCGTTCGCCTCCGGGAGCTGCTGGGCGACGATGTTGCCGGTGGCGTCCGCGGTGGCGGGCACACCCGCGGCGACGGTCGCGGCGCCGGTGGTCCCGGCGGCCTGGCCCAGCTCGTGGGTGGTGTGCTGCAGGGTGGAACCCGTGTCGGTGTTGGTCAGCTGGCCCAGTGGGGCGGCCAGGTCGCTCTTCGGCAGCAGGGCGTCCGCGGCGGACGCGGAGCCGGCCGCGACCAGCGGGGTCGCGCCGGCCGCCACGAGCAGTGCGGCCTGGGCGATCCGGCGCGTGAGGGGGTGAGACATGGGGCTCCTCGAAAGGGGTCTGGGTCCGTTCCGTCCGCCGGGCGGACGACGGTGTTACCGCTTGAGAAGCCAGAAGGTTTCGGCCGGTGCAAGGAAAACGTCGTACCGACCATCCGACGGTATGACCGCGCGAGGAGCCGCTCCCGGGGCCGGGCCGGAGCCGCGGGCGCACGGCGGGCCAAGGGGAGTGACGGTTCTGCACCCCGTCCGGCCCGGCGGACCGTCCGTCCACCTGCGTTGACGCGAATCACTCGTACGGCGGCAACCCGGACACCAGTGCGTCAGCGGCCCGCAAGCCCCGGTCTCAGCCCTTCGCGGGAGCCGCCAGCGAGACCAGCACCAGCTTGGTCGACGTCCCGGTCGACTGCGGCTTCCAGCCGTCCTCGGACTTCGCCTTCCGCCAGATCCGGCCGTCGTAGGCGACCGTCTCGATGCCCAGCCGCTGCGCCTGCGTGACCGCCCAGTGCGCCACCGCCCAGCCGTTCTGCCGTTCGGCCTCCGGCCCGGAGTCGGTGGACGCGGTCGGGTCCGGGGTCAGCGAGACGGCGTTCTCGGCGCCCTTCACCGTGGAGGTGTAGCCGGCCGCCGGGGTCACCGTCCGGCCGAACTCGCGGCGCACCCGGTCGCTCAGCACCTGCGCCCGGTCCGGGCGGGCGGCCGCCGTCGCGTCGGAGGTCGGCGCGGCCCCGGCCGGGGCCGGCGGGAACTGCTCCTCGTCGGTGTCCGCGGCGGCGAAGTCGTGCACCACGCAGTTCAGCGAGGCCGCCTCCCGGCCGGTCAGGGCCGAGGCCAGCAGGGTGGCCTTGGTCTCGTGCTTGGCGTAGGCCTGCGGGTACCCGCTCTTCTGCACCTGCTGGGCCGCGTCGGTCAGCGGCAGCCGGGTGTAGCCGGGCACCTTCACCAGGCCGTCCAGGAACTTGTTGGTCGCGTAGACCGGGTCCATGATCTGCTGGACGGTGCCCCAGCCCTGCGAGGGCCGCTGCTGGAACAGGCCCACCGAGTCCCGGTCGCCGCCGGCCAGATTGCGGATCTTGGACTCCTGCATGGCGGTGGCCAGCGAGATGGTCACCGCCCGGTCCGGCAGGCCGCGGGCGTGCGCGACGGCGGCGATGGTGGCGGCGTTGGCGGCCTGCGGGACCTCCAGCGTCCCCTCGCCGGCCGGGGTCTTCACCGAGCAGCCCTCGGGGGTCAGCAGCTTCTGGTCGCGCAGCCAGTAGAGGCCCACCGCGACCACGGTCAGCACCAGCAGGACGATCAGCACCGCGCGCACCGGCCTCCGGCGCCGCGGCGGCGCCGCGTCCCCGTCCTCGCCGCCGCTCTTCCGCCTGGCCACCGCCGCCCCTCTCCACCGAGCACTCCGAACCGACACCGTACCCACTCGGACGGGTGTGCGGCGGCGGACGGTTGCCCCCGGACCGCACCGAAGGCGTCACGGCCCGGCCACGGCCCGGACCCGTCCGGGAGCGGGCGGGGCGCCGGTCAGGAGCGGGCCGGGAGCGGTGCGGGATCCGTCCGCGCCCCCGGACGGGACTACGCTGGACGACCATGAGCAGCTCGAAGACGCCCCTTGACCTCACCCTCGACGGCGGCGCGCTGACCGCCCAGCTGGTCGACTTCCCCTCCGTCAGCGGCGACGAGCAGGCGCTCGCCGACGCCGTGGAGGAGGCCCTGCGGGCCCTCCCGCACCTGACCGTCGACCGCTACGGCAACAACGTCGTCGCCCGGACGGACCTCGGCCGCGCCGAACGCGTCCTGCTCGCCGGCCACATCGACACCGTGCCGATCGCCGACAACCTGCCGTCCTGGGTCGAGGGCGACCTGCTCCACGGCTGCGGCACCTCGGACATGAAGTCCGGCGTCGCCGTCCAGCTCCGGCTCGCGGCCACCCTGCCCGAGCCCAACCGGGACCTCACCTTCGTGTTCTACGACTGCGAGGAGGTGGAGGCCCACCGCAACGGCCTCGGCCACCTCGCCCAGGCCCACCCGGACTGGCTGGCCGCCGACTTCGCGGTGCTCATGGAGCCCAGCGGGGCGGTCGTCGAGGGCGGCTGCCAGGGCACCCTGCGCGCCCAGGTCCGGCTCACCGGCGTCCGGGCCCACTCGGCCCGCAGCTGGCTCGGCGACAACGCCATCCACCACGCCGGCGAGGTGCTGCGCCGGCTCTCCGAGTACCGGGCGCGCAAGGTCGACATCGACGGCCTGGAGTACCACGAGGGCCTCAACGCGGTGCGGATCGACGGCGGAGTGGCCGGCAACGTGATCCCCGACGAGTGCGTGGTGACGGTCAACTTCCGTTTCGCGCCGGACCGCGACGAGGCCGAGGCCGAGAAGCACGTGCGCGAGGTCTTCGACGGCTTCGAGGTCACCGTCACCGACTTCGCCCCGGGCGCGCTGCCCGGCCTCAACCAGCCGGCCGCCAAGGCCTTCCTCGCCGCCACCGGCGGCACCGCCCGGGCCAAGTTCGGCTGGACCGACGTGGCCCGGTTCAGCGCGCTCGGCGTCCCGGCGGTCAACTACGGCCCGGGCGACCCGAACATGGCGCACAAGCGCGACGAGCACTGCTCGCTGAGCGCGATCGCCGAGACCGAGGAGCGGCTGCGCGCCTGGCTGACGGCCTGAACCCGGCGGACGGCCGGACCGGTCCCGCGGCCGGTCCGACCGTCCGACCATCGGCCGAACGCCATCTTCCGGTTGCCCAACCGACCTTCCACCGTTGCCTGAAAAAGGGGAGGCCGGGGCGTAGGGTTTCGTCATGACAGGCACTGGAGACGAAAAGCACTACGGCCACGGTCCTGAGCAGGTGGGCGAGCCGCGCCCGAAGAAGGCGTGGCCCGAGAAGCAGAAGGGCCCGGTGCTGGTGCGCCGGGACCAGGTCGGCGAGAGCACCACGGACCAGCGGCTGCTGGACACCACCGGCCCGACCGACTGGCTGCACACCGACCCCTGGCGGGTCCTGCGGATCACCTCGGAATTCGTCGAGGGCTTCGGCGCGCTCGCCGAACTCCCGCCCGCGATCAGTGTCTTCGGTTCCGCGCGGACCCCGGTCGACTCGCCCGAGTACGCCGCGGGCGTGGCGATCGGCCGGGCCCTGGTGGAGGCCGGCTTCGCGGTGATCACCGGTGGCGGCCCGGGCGCGATGGAGGCGGCCAACCGGGGCGCCTCGGACGCCGGCGGGCTCAGCGTCGGGCTCGGCATCGAGCTGCCCTTCGAGCAGGGGCTCAACGAGTTCGTCGACCTCGGGCTGAACTTCCGTTACTTCTTCGTCCGGAAGACGATGTTCGTGAAGTACTCGCAGGGCTTCGTCGTCCTGCCCGGCGGCCTCGGCACCCTGGACGAGCTGTTCGAGGCACTCACCCTGGTGCAGACGAAGAAGGTCACCCGCTTCCCGGTGATCCTCTTCGGCAGCGCGTACTGGGGCGGACTGGTCGACTGGCTGCGGAACACCCTGGTCGCCCAGGGCAAGGCGGCCCCGCACGACCTGGAGCTCTTCCACGTGACCGACGAGATCGACGAGGTCATGAAGATCCTCGCCGACGCCCGCCGGCCCGTGAACGAGATCTAGAGGCCGGAAGGGCGCCCCGGGAGGGCGCCTACGCCAGCCCCCGGCGGGCCACGGCCGGCGGACGGGTGCCGCGGATCGACGCGACCATGTCGAGCACCTGCCGGGTCTCCGCCACCTGGTGCACCCGGTACACCTGGGCGCCCAGCCAGGCGGAGACCGCCGTGGTCGCCAGGGTGCCGAGCAGCCGCTCGTCCACCGGCCGGTCCAGCGTCTCGCCGACGAAGTCCTTGTTGGACAGCGACACCAGCACCGGGAAGCCGGTCGCGGTCATCTCCGGCAGCCGCCGGGTCGCCTCCAGCGAGTGCCGGGTGTTCTTGCCGAAGTCGTGCCCCGGGTCGATCAGCACCGCGTCCCGCCGGACCCCCAGCCCCACCGCGCGCTCGGCCAGTCCGACGGTGACCCGCAGGATGTCCGCCATCACGTCCTGGTAGCCGGCCCGGTGCGGCCGGGTGCGCGGCTCCGCGCCGCCGGCGTGCGTGCAGACCAGCCCGACGTCGTGGCGGGCGGCCACCTCGGCCAGCCCCGGGTCCACCCCGCCCCAGGCGTCGTTCAGCAGGTCGGCGCCGACCTCGCAGACCGCCTCGCCGACCTCGTGCCGCCAGGTGTCCACACTGATCACGGCCCCGGGGTGGCGCTTGCGCAGCTCCGCCACGAACGGCACCGTGCGCCGCAGCTCCTCCTCGACGGTCACCTCGTCACCCGGCCCGGCCTTCACCCCGCCGATGTCGAGGATCGCCGCACCCTCCGCCATCGCGCGGTCGGCGGCCTCGAACGCGGCCTCGTCGGCGAAGGTCGATCCCTTGTCGAAGAACGAGTCCGGTGTGCGGTTGACGATCGCCATGATCACAAGCTCGTCGTCGCCGAATTCCCGTGGTCCCAGGCGCAGTGCCACCGATGTCTCCTCCACAGCTGCTGCGGGTGCGATGATGGCCCCCGGCCCATCGGGACCATGATCCCACTCCTGTCGGGGCCGGCCGGAGAATCGGGAGGACCGCTCGTGTTCTGGGTGATCGTGGTGGCCATGGCCGTAGTGGTCGGCGGCGCCGCGCTGGTGGCGCTGGGCGGCGGCGGTTCGCTGCCGGAGGCCGTGCAGGACCGGATCTCCGCCCGGCTGCCGCAGGACCGCCCGCTGGGCCGGGCCGACGTCGACGCGCTGCGCCTGCCGATGGCCCTGCGCGGCTACCGGATGGACGAGGTGGACGACGTCCTCGACCGGCTGGGCGCCGAACTCGCGCACCGGGACGACCGGATCGCCGAACTGGAGGCGCTGGCCGCCGTGCACGGCACCGTCGGGGCGACCGACCGCCCCGAGCCCGGCGCCGAGCCGCTGCCCGGCCTGGAGGAGTTCGCGCTGGTCGTCGAACCCGCCGTCGCCCTCACCAAGTCCGCCGCGGCCCCCGCGCCCGGCGGCCCCGAGGACGCCGTGCCGGACGGGGAGCGGTGAGCGCCGGCACCGGCGCCGTCCTGGGTGCGGACGGGCTGCGCCGCTGCGCCTGGGGCGATTCGGCGGACGACTACCGGGTCTACCACGACACCGAGTGGGGCCGCCCGGTCCGCGGCGACGACGCCCTGTTCGAGCGGGTCTGCCTGGAGGCCTTCCAGTCCGGCCTGTCCTGGATCACCATCCTGCGCCGCCGCGAGGGCTTCCGGGCCGCGTTCGCCGGCTTCTCGATCGCCGAGGTCGCCGGGTTCGGCCCCGCCGACGTCGAGCGGCTGCTCGCGGACACCGGCATCATCCGCAACCGGGCCAAGATCGAGGCCTCGATCGCCAACGCCCGGGTCGCCCGCGACCTCGACGGCGGACTGGACGCGCTGATCTGGGGGTTCGCCGGGGACCCGGACCGGCCGGCGCCCCGCACCCCGGACGAGGTGCCGGCCGTCACGCCCGAGTCGACGGCGCTCGCCAAGGCGCTGAAGAAGGCCGGCTTCCGGTTCGTCGGCCCGACCACCGCGTACGCGCTGATGCAGGCCTGCGGGCTGGTGGACGACCACCTCGCCGACTGCCACGTCCGTACCGCGCTCCGCACCGCGCCCACGGGCCCGGGCCGGGCCTGAACCGCTCCCGACCCCGGCCCTGGGCCCCGGGCCGGGGCTACCGGCCCAGGTAGGCCGGCTTCTCCTTGGCGATGAAGGCGCGGACCGCGATCCGGTGGTCCTCGCTCTCGCCGGCCAGCGTCTGCAGCTCGTCCTCCTTGTCGAGCAGCTCGCTCAGCGAGTGCGAGGCGCCGTACGCCAGCGACTCCTTGATCGCGCCGTAGGCCACCGTCGGGCCCTCGGCCAGCTCCTTGGCGAACACCCGGGCGGTGGCGGCCAGTTCGGCGGCCGGCACGACCTTGGTGGCCAGGCCCAGCTCCATCGCCTCGGCCGCCTTCACGGTGCGCGGCAGCATCAGCAGCTCGGTCGCCCGCGCGTGGCCGACCAGCCGCGGCAGGGTCCACGAGGCCCCGGAGTCGGCGGTCAGCGCGATGCCGGCGAACGCGGTGTTGAAGCCCGCGGTGTCCGCCACGATCCGGAAGTCGCAGGCGAAGGCCAGCGAGGCGCCCGCCCCGGCCGCCACCCCGCCGACCGCGGCCACCGTCGGCTTGCGCATCCCGGCCAGCGCCCGCAGCAGCGGGTTGTAGTGCTCGGCCACCGTCCGCAGCGCGCCCTCGCCGGTCTCCTCGGCCCGCTTCAGCAGACCCAGGTGCTCCTTGAGGTCCTGTCCGACGCAGAACGCCCGGTCGCCCGCACCGGTCAGCAGCACCGCGCGCACGGCCGGGTCCTCGGCGGCGGCCGTCACGGTGTCACGCAGCGCCACCTTGGTCGGGACGTCCAGCGCGTTCATCGCCCCGGGGCGGTTGATCGTGATGACGGCCAGGCCGCCGTCCAGCTCGTACAGCACCGAATCGGACATGGACGAGAGCTCCCTTGCTCGTGGTCGTGGGCTGCCAGGATGCCGGAGCGCCGGGCCGCCTGGGGAGTGTGAGGTATCGCACCTTCCGGTGGCGTACGGACGGGCGCCGCGCCGGGGCTTATGCCGGTTATTGGGATGGATTGCGGCGGTCCGGACGAGGTTGCACCGAGAGTGATGTTGGTCATCAGGCCGTGGCATGCGGGATAATGGCTTCCGATCAATGCGTTCGATACCGGCGGTGGACGGACTGCCGGTGCGTAGCTGAGCGGTTGCAGGAAGGGGAACGAGCATGGCGGCCATGAAGCCGCGGACGGGTGACGGCCCGCTCGAAGTCACCAAAGAGGGGCGGGGCATCATCATGCGCGTTCCGCTCGAAGGCGGCGGACGCCTCGTGGTGGAGCTCACGCCCGACGAGGCCCACGCCCTCGGCGAGGCCCTGAAGAAGGCCTGCGGCTGACCGCAGCAGGTGCTCGCCATCTCCTGGAGATGTGCCGCCGGGCCCGGGTACGACCATCGCGTCGTCCCGGGCCCGGTACGTTCCGCCGCCGGTCAGGGCCCCGTGTTCCCGCGGCCCCGTGCCGCCGCTACCGCTTCACGGCGCAGAGCAGCCCGTCCGACACCGGCAGCAGCGCGGGCAGCAGGGCGTCGCTCTCCCGGACGTCCCGGACGAGGTCGCGCACCGACCTGGTCCGCGGGTCCTGGAGCTCCGGTTCGGCCAGTCGGCCCTCCTGGAACACACCCTCGAAGCAGACCATCCCGCCCGGCCGCAGCAGCCGCAGCGACTCCTCCAGATAGGCGCCGGACTCCGCCGGGTCCCCGTCGCAGAACACCAGGTCGTACTGGCCGTCGGCGAGCCTCGGCAGCACCTCGAGGGCCCGGCCCGGTATGAACCGGGACCGGTTGGCCGCGAACCCGGCGGCCTGGTAGGCCTCCTTCGCCAACTGCTGGCGCACCGGCTCCGAGTCGACGGTGGTGAGCACGCCGTCCGACCGCATCCCGCGCAGCAGGTACACCCCGGAGACGCCCGTCCCGGTGCCGATCTCGGCCACCGCCTTGGCCCCCAGCGCGGCGGCCAGCAGCCGCAGACAGGCGCCGCCGCTCGGGCCGATCGCCCTGATCCCGGTGCGCGCGGACTGCGCCCGGGCGTAGGTCAGCACCGCGTCCTCGCCGACGAAGGTGTCGGCGAGCGCCGCACGCGCGGGCCCGAACTCGCTGATGGCTGCCTCTTTCGGAGCCCCGGGTGGCGGCCCGGCGCCGAGCGGATGTCGATATTTCCTGCCACAGATTACTGGCCGGGCGGGAACCGCGTACGGCGGCGGGCCGTTGAGGGAGCAGGGACCGGGTGAACAGGCCGTCCCGGGCACCTTCCGGGAGCCGCTTCGGCGGGCCGGACGGTGCCGCGGACGCCGGAGGCGGTCCCGGACACACTTCTTATCCGGGCTTGACGGGCGAGGTGGATATGGTGGTGGCCCTGCTGGGCAGAAGAGCCGACCGAGGAGGTGTGGCCGAGGGCGACGTCCCCGTGCGGCGGCACCCCCGCGGCACCGCGTCGGCCCGTACGCCGAAGCCCGTGATGAACCAGCCTGCGCACTCCACCCTGGACCAGCCGGCCGCCGCGCCCGAGGCGCCCGCCGGCACTGCCGAGGCCCCCGCCCTCGCGACCTTCGCCGAGGGCCCCGACGCGCAGACCTGGACTCCGCCCAGCTGGGAGGAGATCGTCGAGGCCCACAGTGCGCGCGTCTACCGCCTCGCCTACCGGCTGACCGGTAACCAGCACGACGCCGAGGACCTCACCCAGGAGGTCTTCGTCCGGGTCTTCCGTTCGCTGTCCACCTACACCCCCGGCACGTTCGAGGGCTGGCTGCACCGGATCACCACCAACCTCTTCCTGGACATGGTCCGCCGCCGTCAGCGCATCCGTTTCGACGCGCTCGGCGACGACGCGGCGGAGCGGCTCGCCTCCCGCGAGCCCAGCCCGGCCCAGCACTTCAGCGACACCCACTTCGACGCCGACGTCCAGCACGCCCTGGACACCCTGGCGCCCGAGTTCCGTGCCGCCGTGGTGCTCTGCGACATCGAGGGCCTCTCCTACGAGGAGATCGCGGCCACGCTCGGCGTCAAGCTCGGCACCGTCCGCAGCCGCATCCACCGCGGCCGCTCGCACCTGCGCGCCGCGCTCAAGCACCGCGCCCCCGGCTCGGCCCCCGGCCGTGAGCGCCGGGGCGGCGGCGAGGAGCAGCCGGTCCCGGTCGGCGCCGTCGCCGGCGAGGCCCCGGCCGCGCCGGGCGGGCGTGGCCGGAGGCGATCGTGAGCGGAACCGGTCGGTCCGGGCCGGGCCACTCGGACACCCCCGGCCGTACGGCCGCCCGCCGGGCCGGCTGGCCCGCGCTGGGCCGCCGGGGCCAGGACGGGCCGGGAGCGGCGGACGGGCCCGCGCTGCCGGCCGAGCCGGCCCTGCGCGCCGTCGCCGTCCGGTCGGCGGACCCCGCGGAGGAGCACCATCTCGGGGAGCGGCTGTCCGCCTTCGTCGACGGTGAGCTCGGCCACGACTCGCGCGAGCGCGTCCAGGCCCATCTGGCGACGTGTCCGCAGTGCCTCGCCGAGGCCGACGAGGGCCGCGCGGTCAAGCACCTGCTGACCCGGACCGGCACGCCCGGTCCGTCCTCCGGGCTGATGGCCCGGCTGATGGCCGTCGGGGCGCTCCCGGAGGACGAGCCGCAGCCGCGTGCCGACCGGCCGCGCCGGGACGACGACGACTTTCCCGGCGGCGGCGTGGCCGGCACCGGGACCCTCGGCGGCAGCCGGCTGAACGGCGGCTCCTTCGGCCGTGGCGCCGGCGCCTCCTTCGGCGGCGGCGCGCTCGGCGCCGACACCCCGGTGCCCGGGGTCGACCCGCGAGCCTTCGGCCGCGGCGGCGCGGTGCTGCGCCCGCTGATGGGACGCCGCACCGTCCGTCCGGAAGCCCCGGTCCAGCCGCTGGCCGCGGCCGCGGCCGCGATCACCCCGGTGGTCCGGCCCGTCCCGGCGCGCGGCCGGCGCTTCGTCTTCGCCGCCGCCGGTGCCTTCTCGGTGGCCGCGGTGACGCTCGGCGGGGTCGGCGGCGTGGCCGGTCCGGGCGACGACCAGCACGGCACCGTGATCAGCCCGGCCGGCGGCGGCCGGGGCGGAATGGTCCCGATGAACGCCCAGGTGCCGGCGGCGGACCTGCCGGTCCGCCCGGTGGCGGTCACCCGGGGCGCGATGCCGCCGCGCGACCTCCCCGAGCGCACTCCGAGCTCCGGTGTGGCCGGGCTGCACCACGAGAACAGATAGGCCTCACCGGGCCCTTCGGGTCCGCGGTCATCGGCGGGTCTTCACCACGGCTTCATCACACCGGGGGTCATGGACCCGCCGATGGCCATTACGCTGTGGGGAGCGTTTGTCCGATCCGACCGCGACCGTAGGGAGCTTTGGTGTTCAGTGACGTGGGCACACTGGAGGTCCTGACCCTGGCCATCATGGCCATCGTGATCTTCGGTCCGGACAAGCTGCCGAAGCTGATCCAGGACACCATGGGGTTCATCCGGAAGATCCGGTCCTTCGCGGACACCGCGAAGGAGGACATCCGCAGCGAGCTCGGTCCCGAGTTCAAGGACTTCGAGTTCGAGGACCTCAACCCGAAGACCTTCGTCCGCAAGCAGCTGATGGGCGGCGAGGAGGACCCGCTGGGCCTCAAGGACATGCGGGACTCCCTGGACATCCGCTCGGTGCTGGACGACAAGCCGGCCGCCCCGGTGAACGGGCACGGCCGCAGCGGCAGCGTCTCCTTCGACAAGTCCGCCGCCGCCCCGGCCGCCGCGGCGGCCGCCCCCCTCGCCCCGGGCGAGCGGCCCCCGTTCGACCCCGACGCGACCTGATCCGCCCGCCCGCTCGTCTCCTGGTCCCCGGCCTCCGGCTCCCGGGTCCTTCGCGCCCCGCCGAACCGCACGGCTGAGCGGGCCCCGGCGTGTGCGCCGCTATTGTGCTGATTGTTCCCGCTGTGCCGTCCGTCACTTCCGGGCCCGTCCGGGCCCGAGTCGGTCGGCGGGAGCGCCGGGGTGCGCCACGATGGGAGCGCACCACGGCAGGCAAACGTCGTTGAGGAGGCCCCGGGGATGGACGCGACGAGTCAGGCGGTGGGAACGGCCACGGCCGGCGGACCCATGGTCGGCGGACAGGCCGGCCCGGCGGACCCGCTGGTGCCGTACCTTTCCGCGGACTTCCCCTGGTACGGACTGGACGACGGCTGGTCCGGCCGCCGCTTCCTGCTGCCGAGCGGCTTCGGCGGCCCGCGTTCCGGCGCGCACGGCACCGTCGACTACGGCAGCCTGGGCCACGGCGAGGAGCCGGCCCGCCAGTACGAGCCGCGCGACATGCGCAAGTTCGCGGTGGTCGTCACCGTCGCCCGCCGGGACAGCCGGCGCAGCGCCGACAACACCGGCACCCTGGAGGCCACCTCCGCCGCCTCCGCGGCCTGGCTGGCCGGCTCCGGCCTGCTGGCCGCGACCTGGCCGGGCCAGCTGGACCGCGCGCTGCGCCAGGACTGGCTGGACCAGCAGTCCGCGCTCGCCTGGGATCTCGCCGACGACCTGGACGGCCCCGGCTGGTCCACCCTGAGCCTCCCGGTGAACGGTCTGCCGCAGCCCTTCCGCTACCGCGAGTCCGAGTACGGCTGGGTCCTGGCCGGCGAGGCTCCCGGCGTCCTGCTGGGCGCCTACGGCCGCGGCGTCAGCGCCTACGGCGCCGGTTTCGCCACCGTCCCCGACCTCACGGCCTACACCCGCCCGTAGGGCCGGGACGCACGACAGGGGCCCGCCGGTCCGGACCGGCGGGCCCCTGTCGTGCTCGCGCGCTGCTGCCGCGTCAGTTGTCGCGTCAGTTGTCGCGTCAGAACTTGTTCTTCGGGGTGAGGCCCAGGGAGAGGCCGGAGAGGCCGCGCTGGCGGCCGCCGAGCTTGCCGGCGACGGCGCGCAGGGCGGTGCCGGCCGGGGAGTCGGGGGCGGCCAGGACGACCGGGCGGCCGTCGTCGCCGCCCTCGCGCAGGCGGACGTCGATCGGGATCGAGCCGAGCACGGGGACGGTGGCGCCGACGGTGCGGGTCAGCGCGTCGGCGACGGTCTGGCCGCCGCCGGTGCCGAAGACGTCGATCATCTCGTCGCAGTGCGGACAGGGCATGCCGGACATGTTCTCGATCACGCCGACGATCTTCTGGTGGGTCTGCACCGCGATGGTGCCGGCCCGCTCGGCGACCTCCGCCGCGGCCATCTGCGGGGTGGTGACGATCAGGATCTCCGCGTTGGGGACCAGCTGGGCGACCGAGATGGCGATGTCACCGGTGCCGGGCGGCAGGTCCAGCAGCAGGACGTCGAGGTCGCCCCAGTAGACGTCGGCCAGGAACTGCTGCAGCGCGCGGTGCAGCATCGGGCCGCGCCAGACCACCGGCGCGTTGCCCGGGGTGAACATGCCGATCGAGATGACCTTCACGCCGTTCGCCTGCGGCGGCATGATCATGTCCTGGACCTGGGTGGGCCGGCCCTCGACGCCCAGCATGCGGGGCACGCTGTGGCCGTAGATGTCGGCGTCCACGACGGCGACCTTCAGGCCGTCGGCGGCCATCGCGGCCGCGAGGTTGACGGTCACCGAGGACTTGCCGACGCCGCCCTTGCCGGAGGCGACGGCGTAGACACGGGTGAGGGTGCCGGGCTTGGCGAACGGGATCTCGCGCTCGGGGGCGCCGCCGCGCAGCAGCTGGGAGAGCTCCTTGCGCTGCTCGTCGCTCATCACGTCGAGCTCGACCTCGACCCCGGTCACGCCGGGGACGCGGCCGACGGCCTCGCGGACCCGGGCGGTGATGGTGTCGCGCATCGGACAGCCGGAGACGGTCAGGTAGACCGCGACCCGTACGGCGCCGTCCTCGCCGATCCCGACCGATTTCACCATGCCGATCTCGGTGATCGGGCGGTTGATCTCCGGGTCGTTGACGGTCGACAGCGCCTGGCGTACGGACTCTTCCGTGACGCCGGCCGCGACCTCTGTCTCGTTGGCCATGACTTGATGGTACGGCGCCGCGCGGGGGCCTCGTCCGGTCGGTGGCGTGCCGCCGGTCACAGCGTCCTGGGGGCCTCCTGCCGCTCGTCGATCTCCTTGAGCAGCGACTGGATCTCGGAGCGGACGCTGCCCAGCTCGGAGGCGATGAAGGCCCGGGTGGCGACCTCGCCGAGGCCCTGGCGCAGGGCGGCGACCTCGCGGGTGAGGTACTCGGTGTCGGCGATGTTGCGGTCGCTGCGGGCCCGGTCCTGCTCCATGTTGACGCGGTCCCGGTTGTCCTGGCGGTTCTGCGCGAGCAGGATCAGCGGCGCCGCGTAGGAGGCCTGGAGCGAGAGCATCAGGGTGAGGAAGATGAAGGGGTAGTCGTCGAACCGGACCACGTCGGGCAGCAGGGTGTTCCAGGCGACCCAGAGGATGATCACCACGGTCATCCAGACGATGAACCGTCCGGTGCCGAGGAAGCGGGCGATCCGTTCGGAGAGCTTGCCGAAGGCCTCCGGGTCGTAGGCCGGCAGGTTGATCAGACCGGTGCGGGCGGTGCGCGGCTGGTCCAGCCGGCTGCGGGCGGACGACCCCGAGGGGGCGGGCTCGGTCCGGCGGTCCCTGGCGCCCTCGCGGGCGCGCAGTTCGCGCAGCTGGCGCAGTTCCCGCAGCTCGCCCTGGAGCCGCTGGCGCGGGGTCTCCTCGCGCCGGCCCTTGCGGTCAGCGTCCACCGGTCACCTCCCTCTCGTCCCGTCCGTCGGCGCCGTCCTCGGCCGGACCGCCGTGCAGCGCGGCCTCCCGCCAGTCCTCCGGCAGCAGGTGGTCGAGCACGTCGTCCACGGTGACGGCGCCGACCAGGTGGTCCGCCTCGTCGACGACCGGCGCGGCGACCATGTTGTACGTGGCCAGGTAGCTGGTGATCAGCGACAGCGGGGTGTCCGGCGGCAGCGGGTCGAGGTCGTCGTCGACCAGCGAGCCGACCAGGGTGTACGGGGGCTCGCGCAGCAGCCGCTGGAAGTGCACGGTGCCCAGGTACTTGCCGGTCGGGGTCTCGTTCGGCGGGCGGCAGACGAAGACCTGCGCGGCCAGCGCCGGCTTGTGGTCGGAGACCCGGACCCGGGCCAGCGCCTCGGCCACGGTGGCGTCCGGCTCCAGCACGATCGGCTCGGTGGTCATCAGGCCGCCGGCGGTGTTCTCCTCGTAGCTCAGCAGACGGCGGACCGGCTCGGCCTCGTCCGGCTCCATCAGCTGGAGCAGCCGCTCGGCCTCGTCGCCGGGCAGTTCGGAGAGCAGGTCGGCGGCGTCGTCCGGGTCCATCGCCTCCAGGACGTCGGCGGCCCGTTCGTCCTTCAGCTTGCCGATGATCTCGACCTGGTCGTCCTCGGGCAGCTCCTCCAGGACGTCGGCGAGCCGTTCGTCGTCGAGCGCGGCGGCGACCTCGGCGCGGCGCTTGGCGGAGAGGTGGTGCATCACGCTGGCGAGGTCGGCGGCGCGCAGCTGGTCGAAGGTGGCGAGCAGGTTGGCGGCGCCCTGGTCCTCCTCGGGCAGGGTGAAGCCGGTGACGTCCTGCCAGTCCAGGGTGACGGTCTCGCCGCGGGCCTTGCGCAGCCGGCCGACCCGGCCGACCTGGACGAAGACCTTGCCGATCTCCCACTCGCGGAGCCGGGTCTGGGTCATCGCGACGTCCAGGACGGTGACCTCCTGGCCGGTCTTGGTCCAGGTGACGGTGCGGTCGAGCAGTTCGGCGAGCACGAGGGTCTCGGCGGGGCGCTGCTCGAAGCGGCGCATGTTGATCACGCCGGTGGTGATGACCTGGCCGGACTCCAGGCTGGTCACCCGGGTCATCGGGAGGAAGATCCGGCGCCGGGCGACCACCTCGACGAGCAGGCCGAGCACCCGGGGCTGGCGGCCGCCGGTCCGCAGGGCGACCACGACGTCCCGGACCCGGCCGACCTGGTCGCCGTTCGGGTCGAAGACGGCGATGCCGGACAGGTGCGAGATGAAGACGCGGCTGCCTGGTCCTGCCATGGACTCCGGTCTCCCTCGCCTCGCTCGACGCGCCTCGTTCGACGCCCGGCCGGGCGCGGCCACGCCCCGCGGCCAAGGCTACTCGGGCATCTCCGCCCGGGCTCGGTGAAAACGGGCGAACCGGGCGACCGGGGGAGGCGGTCCCGGGGCGGGCCGCGGTGCGGGCTGAGCCGCGGTGAGGGCGCGTCAGCCCCTGCGGCGCTTCAGCAGCAGCTTCGGGAGTCCGGCGGGGACGGGCCGGCGGGTGGTGGCCGGGGTGGGCATCGGCGCCGCCGCGTGCGGCTCCTCCGGCATCGCCCCGGGCCGTTCGGTGAGCTCGGCGCCCGCCGTCCCGGCCGGCTCCAGCCGCAGCACCCGGCACTCGCGGGCCCAGCGGTCGGTGATGGCGTCGGTGTCCGGCGCGTTCAGCCGCTTGCCCTTCAGCTCCTCGACGGCGCCCTGCCAGGCCTCGCTCCGCGGGGCCAGTTCGACCACCCGGGCCGGCCATCCGGTCAGCCGGCCGCCCTTGTCCTTGCTGCGGACGGTGACGGTCGCGCCCGCCCCGCCGGTGAGCCCGTGCAGCGGCTGCTCGGCGCCGTCGCCGACCACCACCACGGCGCCGTCGTGCCAGGCGTGCCAGAGGGCCCGCCCGTGCTCCTGGCCGTCCGCCCGGACCCAGAGCAGGCCGGACTTCTTCGCCGCCTCCTCCAGCAGAGCCCGGTCGAGGAAGTCGTCGGCGGTCGCGGCTGCGGCAGGCGTACGGTCCATGGCGCACAGCGTACGGCCTGCGTCACAGGGGCGATGTCTCGCGGTTCGGGCGACAGTTCCATGAGTGCCGCACGGGCCTTACGGTAGGAGCCGCCCGTACCGCCGACCGGATCCAGAGGAGCGCCGTGCCCGCCGCCCGGCCCGAGAGCGACGCCGCCGCCGTCCCTGTCGCCACCGTCCCCGTCCCCGCTGCCGCTGCCGCCGGCGCTGCCGTCCCCGACACCGCCGCGACCGCGCGCCCGCTCCCCAGGACCGACCTGCTGCTGCTGGCCGTCTCGGTCGGCGCGATCTCGCTCTCCGCCCCGCTGATCAGTGCCACCGCCGCACCCGCCCTGGCCATCGCCTTCTGGCGCAACCTCATGTCGGTCGGCGTGCTCGGCCCCTACGCGCTGCTGCGCCACCGGGCCGAACTGCGTGCCGTCCCCAGGCGCGCGCTGCTGCTGGCCGCGGCGGCCGGGGTGCTGCTCGCCGTCCACTTCGCGCTGTGGATGCCCAGCCTTCGGATGACCTCGGTGGCCTCCGCGACCGCGCTGGTCACCACCACCCCGCTGTGGACGATCGTGCTGATGCGGCTGCTCGGGGTGCGGGCGCCCCGGATGGTGTGGCTCGGCACGGTGACCGCCTTCGCCGGTGTCCTGGTGCTCACCGGCGTGGACCTGTCGCTCTCGCCGCGGGCCCTGGCCGGTGACGCCCTGGCGCTCGGCGCGGGTCTCGCCGCGGCCGGCTACATGCTGCTCGGGGCCGAGGTCCGGCGGACCGTCAGCACCACCGCGTACACCCTGGTCTGCTACGCCACCACGGCGGCCGTACTGCTCGTGGTCTGCCTGGTCGCCGGGACGCCGCTGTCCGGCTGGTCCGCCGGCGCGTGGTGGCAGATCGTGCTGCTGATGGCCACCGCCCAGCTGCTCGGCCACTCGCTCAGCAACCGGGTGCTGCGCACCCTGGGCCCCTCGGTGACCTCCACCGCGATCCTGCTGGAGACCCCGGGGGCCGCGCTGATCGCCGCGTTCTGGCTGGGCCAGTGGCCGCCGGCCGCCGCCTACCCGGCGGTGGTGCTGATCCTGCTCGGTCTGGTCGTGGTCGCCCGGGCCGACCGGAAGTAGTCCGGGGCGGCCGGGCAGCCGGGGGGACGCCCCCGGCTACAGCCAGCCGTTGCGGCGGAAGCCCCGGTACATGCCGATGCAGATCAGCACCACGCTGCCGAGCACCATCGGGTAGCCGTAGCGGTGGTGCAGCTCGGGCATGTAGTCGAAGTTCATCCCGTACACGCCGGTGATCATGGTGGGCACCGCGAAGATCGCCGCCCAGGCGGTGATCTTGCGCATGTCCTCGTTCTGCGCCACCGAGACCTGCGCCAGATTGGCCTGGAGCAGCGAGTTCAGCAGCTCGTCGAAGCCGTGCACCTGCTCGGTGACCCGGGCCAGGTGGTCCGCGACGTCCCGGAAGTACTTCTGGATCTCCGGGTCGACCAGTCGCTGCAGCGGCTCGGACAGCTGCTGCATCGGCCGCAGCAGCGGTGCCACCGCCCGCTTGAACTCCAGCACCTCGCGCTTGAGCTGGTAGACCCGCCCGACGTCCGCGCCCCGGCCGCCCCGGTTGGAGAACACCTCGAACTCGATCTCGTCCACGTCGGTCTGCAACTGGTCCGCGACCAGCATGTAGTTGTCCACCACGTGGTCGGCGATCGCGTGCAGCACCGCCGACGGGCCCTTGGCCAGCAGTCCGGTGCCGTCCGCGTCGGCCTCCAGCCGGTGCCGCAGCTCCTTGAGCGAGCTGTGCCCGCCGTGCCGCACGGTGATCACGAAGTCCCGCCCGGCGAACACCATCAGCTCACCGGTCTCGACCACCTCGCTGGTCGGGGTCAGCTGGTCGTGGTCGACGTACCGGATCGTCTTGAACACCGCGAACAGCACGTCGTCGTACCGCTCGACCTTCGGCCGCTGGTGCGCGTGCACCGCGTCCTCCACCGCCAGCGGGTGCAGCCCGAAGCGCTGGGCGATGCCCTCGAACTCCGCCTCGGTCGGCTCGTGCAGCCCGATCCAGCTGAACGAGCCCTCGCCCTCCGGCAGTTGCTTCGAGGCCTTGACCAGCCGGGCGGCATCGCGCGGGCTGCAGGTCTCGCCGTGCCGGCGGCCGTGCTGGTAGACCGCGCAGTCCACCACCGCCGACGGGGTCTCACCCGGGTGGATGGAGTCGAACAGGCCGGCCGCGGAGCGGCGGCGGTTGGTGCGGACGGCTGCGCGCAGGCTGTTGATCATCGACATGGCAGGCTCCCTGGGGCAGGAACCGCCGCACGACGGCGTGGTGACGAACGGCCGCGGTGCGACGGCGGAGGAACACCGATGGAATCCGGCGCCTGCGGTCGCTCCCGGGCCTTGCTGGGGCACACGGAACGGAGCGACCGGACGTCGGTGGGGTGCTCTCCCGGCCGGAGCGGAGGACCGCCGTGCCGTCCGCACGGGACGGACGGAACCAGGGTGCCGGTGGGGAGGCCGGTCGGCTGTCGCCGAGGCTCCCGGGGGTCCGCTGTTTCAGTCCGCGTGGCGAGGGGTACGGGGAAGGCGTCCGGGCCGGGTAGAGCTGCCGGTACTGCATGGTCGGCTGGTATCCACCGCAACCACCTCCTTCGCGCCGCTGCCCCGGAGGAGGGGAAACTCCCCGGTGGCCAGTCGCTCACACTAACATCCGATCGGCCTCCGTCGCGCCCGCGTTCACGTAAAGGCCGTGCCAACGGCCCGGGGAGCGCGGGTTACGCTCACCGGCATGGCCCACGACTTCCCGCTCTTCGGCGACCTTTCCGGCGGCAGCGCGCACGGCCCCTCCCGGACGGCGGTCCTGGCCGCCGTCGAGGCCCGGCTGCTCACCACCTTCGGCGAGCCGGGCGGCCGCGCCGCCGTGACCTTCCTCGGTGCCGACCGGATCGAGGTGCTGCGCTTCGGCCCCGACGCCGAGGGACTGGTCCGGTACGCCACGCTCGGCATGTCCGCCGCGCCGATGGCCGACCCGGGCGCCGCGGTCGCCGACCAGGTCCGCGGCCCGCGGGCGGAACTCGTGCTGACGATCCGGGGCGGGCGCGACGGCGTGCTCCGCCCGCTGGCCACCTTCGCGGCGACGCCGCAGGTGGAGGGACTGGTGGTGGCCCCCGGCGGCTCGCTGGACCTCGGGGCTCCGCTGTGGGACGGCGCGCCCTTCACCTCCGTCCTGGCGGCCGAGCCCGGCGGGCTGGTGGAGGACCTGGAGCTGGACGAGCCGGCCGACCCGGTCCACTTCCTGCCGCTGCTGCCGATGACCCCCAACGAGGCGGGCTGGAAGCGGGTGCACGGGGCGGCGGCGCTCCAGGAGCGCTGGCTCCAGCACGGGACCGATCTGCGCGACCCGGAGCGGCGGGGCGTCGCCCTGGACTGACGCCCGGGCACGGGCGGGCGGGCACGCGACGGGCGGACGGGGCCGCGAGGAACGGGACCGCCCGCCCGGACCGCCCGCCCGGGGCGCCCGCCGGGATCAGCCGCCGATCGGCTTGGCCCCGGTCGCCTGGTCCACGAGCGCCTCGTACACCTGGGGGTCGGTGGTGTGCTCGCCCAGCCGGACCGTCTTGCGGCCGCCGTGGTAGTCGCTGGACCCGGTGGTGAGCAGCCCCAACTCGGCGGCGAGGCCGCGCAGGTGGGCCCGGGTCGGCTCGTCGTGGTCGATGTGGTCGACCTCCAGTGCGGCCAGCCCGGCCGCCGCGAGGTCGGCGATCACCTGGTCGGAGACGGTCTGCCCGCGCTTCACCGCCCCCGGGTGGGCGAAGACCGGCACCCCGCCGGCCGCCCGGACCAGCCGGACCGCCGTGACCGGGTCGGTCTCGTGCTTGCGGACGTCCGCCCGCCCGCCGTTGGCCAGCCAGTCGGCGGTGAACGCGTCCGACACCGAGGCCACCACGCCCGCCTCGACCAGCGCGCTGGCGATGTGCGGACGGCCCACCGAACCTTCTCCGGCGATCCGCTCCACCTGCTCCCAGCTGATGTCCGCGCCCAGCTCGCGGCAGCGCTCGACGATCGCCCGGCCCCGGCGGAACCGGTCGGTGCGCACCAGCTCGCGCTCCGCCGCGAAGGCGGGCTCGGCCGGGTCGAAGAGGTAGGCCAGCAGGTGCATCGAGATGTCACCGGCCACGCAGGAGAGCTCCGCGCCCGGGACGAGCGTCAGCCGGGTGCCGGCGGGCAGGGCGTGCACCGCGTCCGCCGCCTCGGTGTGCCCGGCCACCGTGTCGTGGTCGGTCAGCGCCACCACGTCCAGCCCGGCCCCGACGGCCGCCGCGACCAGTTCGGCCGGGGTGTCCGTGCCGTCGGAGGCGTTGCTGTGGGCGTGGAGGTCGATGCGCACGGACGGTGCTCCTCGGAGTCGGCGCGGCGCGGGCCGGCGCTCGGGGCCGGCGCGGCGGGCCGGCGGGGTGCCGCCCAGGATAGTGCGGCCGCGGTGGTCGGCCCGCCCGGCGCGGACGGCGCGTCAGCCGAGCAGGTGCGGGGAGAGGGCGCCGCAGGGCAGCAGGTCCAGCTCCGCGCCGGCCTCCCGCAGGTCCGTCAGGACCAGTTCGTCGTACATCACCAGCGCGGACTGCTCGGGCCAGGCGACGGCCCAGAGCCAGAGTCCGCGGGCCTCGCCGACGAACACCGCGCGGTCCGCCGGGGCGTCCGGCACGTGGAACATCGGGGTCGGCCGGCCGGCCGCCATCAGCTTGGCGTCGGCGGGCTTGTAGAGGGCCACCGACTCGCCCGGGTCGGGGCCGGACAGCCCGGCGTACCGGGCACCCAGGCCGACGCCCAGTTCCTCGGCCACCAGCACGAGTTCGCCGAAGCCGCCCAGCGGCGCCGGTCCCGAACAGGCGACGGCGGTGGCCCGGGCGCCGGAGATGTCGTCGCCGACGTGCGCGATGCCGGTGTAGAGCCAGCCCACCGGGAGCGGCCAGGGCAGCCAGACGGGGACCTGGGAGCGGGCGACGGCGACGCCGAGTGCCTCGATGCTCGGGGGCAGTACCGGCTGCATCGGGTGCACGGCTCCGTGCCGGTCGCACTGCCAGGTGTCTGAGAACAGACCGGGAGCGCGGACCCGACCGGCGCACCTCGGGCAGCTTGGCTCGCCCCTCATAGCCGACAACGCTCCTCCCTCCGGGCCGCCGCGTCAAGGACGATCACCCGTACGGAGGGCGGCTCGGCGGCACCTGTCGGTGGCGGCTGCCCGTCCGGCGCGGGTGGGCGTGGTGCCGGCGGCTCCCGTTGGGAAATGTCCAGCGGGGGGCGGCGGCAAACGTCGGGGGTGTGCGCCGGGGTGCGCCCCGGCCGAGTTCGAGTCGTGTTCGATCCGCGGCCGCGTCGAGGGGCGGGAGCGGGGGCGGGGCCGAGGGGCCGGAACGCGCTGACGCCCCGTGCTCGCTGCGGCGATGACGGGGCGTCAGTCGGGTATCGGGACGTCCGGATCGGACGGGTCGGGCTCGGCGGCGGGGGAGTCCGGGGACTCCGCGGCGGCCGGCCCGGTCAGACGGCCGGGCACGGGCGGATGAGCAGGCGTTCGCCGGTGCGGGCGGCGGCCTGGACGAGCTCGCGGACGGTTTCGGCGTCGGCGATCAGGCGGTCGGTGGCGGTGCCGTGGGCGTCGTCCAGTCGGAGGATCTCGAAGCGCATGGGCGTCTCCTTTCCTGGCCCCGCGGTGCGGGGCGGTCGTGGCTGAGTGGGTATCAGCCCTTTCGGGGTCTGTCGGGTCGAGTCGTCGACCGGCTGCTGTCGCGGCAAAGAGGGCTCCCCCCTGATTGCCAAGGGCGCCGATGGCCCTCGTGAACCACACTGCGGTGGCGCTGCTACCGGGCCGTTGCCCGTCCGTAACGTCCTGGTTTCGGATGGATCGTGTCGACCGCGTGCCGACGTCGATGTCGACGATGTTTCCAGGACCGAATCAAATATTACCGCAACTAACGAATTTTGTCGCCCCCTTGTACCAGGGGGCCGCGGGAGCCGGTGGATCGGGGTCCCGCTCCGGGCCGGTCCGGGGTGCTGCCGGGCGGGCGGGCGGGAGCCGGGTGCCGGGCGGTACGGAGCGGTGGGGGAGGCGGCGGTGGCCGGGGCGGGCGTGTCAGCCCCAGTGCGCCAGCAGTGCCTCGGCGGTGGCGGCCGGCTGCTCGGCGTTGGGGGAGTGCCCGGCGTCCGCGACGACCACCCGGCGGGCCCCCAGCCGCTCGGCCATCGCGGTCTGCTCCGGGACGGGCCAGGCGTAGTCCTGGACGCCGGAGAGCACCAGGGAGGGCAGTCCGGCGGTGACCGCGGCGGCCAGCTCGGCCACCCGGTCCGGCGCGGCGACCAGGTGGCCGCCGGTGGTGATCAGCGCCTGCGGCACGTTCGCCAGCCAGCGGCGGTGCAGGAACGCGGCCACCTCGGGGGACGGCAGGCGGCGCGCCCGCGTCCCGTCGGCCTCCTCCATCTGCTGCATCACCTGCCAGATCTCCTCCAGGCCCATCGTGGGCAGGACCTCGACCAGCAGCCGGGTCCGCTCCGCCTCGGCCGGATCGATCGGGCCGGGGCCGGTGGACATCAGCGTCAGCGAGGCCCACGGCAGCGGAGCGCCGCCGGGGGCCGCCGCCCCGGTCGCCGCGGCCAGGACGGCCTCGCGCACCACCTGGCCGCCGAAGGAGTGGCCCAGCAGGTGCAGCGGGCCGGTGCCGCCCTCGGCCGCCAGGGCCCCGGTCAGGGCCCGGACGTCCGCACCCAGGGCGGCCACCGTGTAGGCGGCCGGGTCGTCGTGCGGCCCGCCGGTCTCGTACTGGCCGCGCTGGTCGACCGCGGTCACCCGGTAGCCGGCCGCCGCGAGCGGCTCCAGCAGCGCGATGAAGTCCTCCTTGCTGCCGGTGAAGCCGGGCACCAGCAGGGCCGAGCCCCGCACCGCCCCGGCGGGCTCGGCCCGCAGCGCCGCGAACCGCCCGCGTGCCGTCGCCACCCGCAGGGCACGGGCCGAGGGCGGCAGGGTGAGGAACGGCGGCGTGCTCATGGACGGACCTCCGGCGACCGGTGCGAACTCGTGGGTGACCCGAGCATAGGGGCGTCCGGCCGGTCGTTCCGGGGCCCGGCGTGCCGCCGCCCGGCGTGCCGGGACGTCGCGCGGCCGCCGGGCGTTCCCCCGGGCGCGCGCGGGACGCCGAAGGGGCGGTCCGGAGGTCCGGACCGCCCCTTCGGGGAGCGCGGGTCAGCTCTCCGGGGTCGCCTCGGCGGCGGCCGGACGGCGGGCCCGGGTGCGGCGGCGCGGGGCCGGGGCCTCGACGTCGGCGGCACCTTCGGCCGGAGCCGGTGCGGTGCCCGCCTCGGCGGCGGCCTCGGCCGGAGCCGCGGCCTTGGCCCGCGAGCGGGTGCGGGTGCGCTTCGGCTTCTCCTCGGCGGCCGGGGCCTCGGCGACGGCCGGAGCGGCGGTGGCCGGCTCGACCGCGGCGGCCTCGGCGACGACGGCGGCGGCCTCGGTGGCCGTGCCCTCGCCGGACGCCGGACCGCGCGAGCGGCGGCGACGGCGGCGCGGGGCGGCGCCGTCCTCGGTGCCCTCGACGGCCGGGGCCTGCGGTGCCGCGGGCGCCGCGGTGGCGTCCGCGGCCTCGTCGACGAGGCCGCCCTCGACCGAGCTGCCCCGGCGGGTCCGCCGGCGCTCACGGGTCTTGCGGGAGGCCTTCTCCTCGGCCGCGGCCGGCTCGGCGGCCTCGGGCCGGGCGGAGCCGCCCCGCCCGGCGGGGCGGGCGCCCCGTCCGCCGGAACGCGAACCGCGCCCGCCGGTCTCGCCGAGGTCCTCGACCTCCTCCGCGCCGAGCCCGGCCCGGGTCCGCTCCGAGCGGGGCAGGATGCCCTTGGTGCCCGGCGCGATCTTCAGCAGCTCGTAGAGGTGCGGCGAGGTGGAGTAGGTCTCCTCCGGCTCGTTGAAGGACAGCTCCAGCGCCTTGTTGATCAGCTGCCAGCGCGGGATGTCGTCCCAGTCGACCAGGGTGACCGCGGTGCCCGAGGCGCCGGCCCGGCCGGTGCGGCCGATCCGGTGCAGGTAGGTCTTCTCGTCCTCGGGGCACTGGTAGTTGATCACGTGCGTGACGCCCTCGACGTCGATGCCGCGGGCCGCGACGTCGGTGCAGACCAGCACGTCGACCTTGCCGTTGCGGAACGCCCGCAGCGCCTGCTCGCGGGCGCCCTGCCCGAGGTCGCCGTGCACCGCGCCGGCCGCGAAGCCGCGCTGGGTGAGCTGGTCGGCGACATCGGCGGCGGTCCGCTTGGTCCGGCAGAAGATCATCGCCAGCCCGCGGCCGTCGGCCTGCAGGATGCGCGCGACCATCTCCACCTTGTCCAGCGAGTGCGCACGGAAGATGTGCTGCTCGGTGTTGGCGACGGTGGTGCCGGTGTCGTCCGGCGCGGCGGCCCGGATGTGGGTCGGCTGGCTCATGTAGCGGCGGGCGAGGCTGATGACCTGGCCCGGCATGGTCGCCGAGAACAGCAGGGTCTGCCGCTTCGCCGGCAGCATGGTGATGATCTTCTCGACGTCCGGCAGGAAGCCGAGGTCGAGCATCTCGTCGGCCTCGTCCAGCACCAGCGAGCGGACCTTGGAGAGGTCCAGCTTCTTCTGGCCGGCCAGGTCGAGCAGACGGCCCGGGGTGCCGACGACGATGTCGACGCCCTTGCGCAGCGCCTCGACCTGCGGCTCGTAGGCACGGCCGCCGTAGACGGCCAGGACGCGGACGTCACGGACCTTGCCGGCGGTCTGCAGGTCGTTGGTGACCTGGGTGCACAGCTCGCGGGTCGGGACCACGATGAGCGCCTGCGGCGACTCGGTGAGCTGCTCCTCGGTGGCGCGGCCGGCGTCGACGTCGGCGCGCACGACGACCCGCTCGATCAGCGGCAGGCCGAAGCCGAGCGTCTTGCCGGTGCCGGTCTTGGCCTGGCCGATGACGTCGTGGCCGGTCAGCGCGACCGGGAGGGTCATCTCCTGGATGGGGAAGGGGTGGACGATGCCGACGGACTCGAGGGCCTCGGCGGTCTCCGGGAGGATCCCCAGGTCCCGGAACGTCGTCTTCATGGGTTCAGCGGTGGTGGACAGGGTGCTGCCTCTTCCGTGTGGAGGGGCCGAGAGCGAGCGACGGGCGGGCAGTCCGCGCGACTGTGTACGGGCCTGGACGGCCTCGAATACAGCTGCGCGGACGCACAACCGCGCCGGTCCCTGCGGCCGGCCGGTGCGCGCGGCCCGGTGAAGGGGCGCGTCGCCGGCGGCGTCGGGGAGGATTCCCGTGAGGGACCTGCGCGGGACCTGCGCCGACCGGCGCGGTCTCGGCGGCCCTCGCTCGGCCACTGATGCGGTGCCAAGGCTTGAAGTCCAAGCCCTGGTCGGAGCCGATCGGCTCTCCGACCGGGCATCCGCGTACGTTGAGGTCCCGGCTTCCGTACGACGCGTCCGGAGGGACGGCGGCGTTCCGGAGCGGGCTCGCCCGGCACACCGAGACGGCGGTGACACCGTGCGAGCACGACGGGCCTCCGTACCACCATACAGTCACCCGACGACTCGAACACGTGACGCGGGCGACATCGCAGGTCGGAGAGGTGGGTGAGGTGCCCGGGGACGGACCGGGAGCGGGAGCCGCCCCCGGTGCGGTCGCCTGGCCCCACCGTGGAGACAGCGCCTAAGGTGGCGGGTCATGGAGAACCGTGGTGAGACGCAGGACGACGTGGCGGCCGGCTCGATCGGCGACTGGGCGACCTGCTCGGCCGAACCCGGCTACCGGGCCGCCGTACTGGACCTGCTCGGTGCCCTCGCGTACGGCGAGCTGAGCGCCTTCGAGCGGCTGGCCGAGGACGCCAAGCTCGCGCCCGGCCTCGCGGACAAGGCGGAGCTGGCCCGGATGGCCTCCGCCGAGTTCCAGCACTACCAGCGGCTGCACGACCGGCTCGCCGAGATCGGGGCCGAGCCGGAGGAGGCGATGCGCCCGTTCGTCGAGCCGCTGGAGCTGTTCCACCGGATGACCGCGCCCTCGGACTGGCTGGAGGGCCTGGTCAAGGCCTACGTCGGCGACGCGATCGCGACCGACTTCTACCGCGAGGTGGCCGTCCGGCTGGACGACGACACCCGTGAGCTCGTCCTCGGTGTGATGTCCGACACCGGCCACGCCCAGTTCGCGGTCGACAAGGTCCGGCAGGCCATCGAGGCCGATCCGCGCTCCGGCGGCCGGCTCGCCCTGTGGGGCCGGCGGCTGATGGGCGAGGCGCTCAGCCAGGCCCAGCGGGTGGTCGCCGAGCGGGACGCGCTGTCCAACCTGCTGGTCGGCGGCGTCCAGGTGCAGGGCTTCGACCTGGTCGAGGTCGGCAAGATGTTCAACCGGATCACCGAGGCGCACACCCGGCGGATGGCCGCCCTGGGCCTGGCCTCCTGATCCGCCGACCGCACCGGGGCGGCCCGTCCGCCCGGGCCGGGACGCTCAGGCGGGCCGGTGGCGCCGGTGCGCACCCGTGCGGTGCCCGCCGGCCCGGTGCCCGCCCGTCCGGTGCTGGCGGTGCCGGTGCGCCGGTGCCCGCCCGGCCGCGAGGTCGGGCCGGGCCAGTACCGAGGTGAGCAGGGCCGAGGCCACCGCCGAGACCGCGATGCTCGCCGCCGGGTACCGGCCGTCCATGGTGAAGTGCGCGATCACGCCGGTCAGCAGCGCCGACCCGAGGGCGGTGCCCAGGGTCAGTGCCCGGGGGGCCGGGAAGTACGCGGGCAGCGACAGCAGGGCGGCGGCGCCGACGATCAGGCCGACGAGGGCGAAGGCGACGGTCTCGACCAGCAAGGATGCCTCCCCGGGGTACCGGTGCGCGGCCTGCGGTCGGCCGCACTGTCGCCGTACCCCGGGTGTCCCGCCGCTACACCCCGTGCGCACCGCCCGCCCCGGGAACGCGCTCCGGGAACGCGCTCCGGGTACGCGCTCCAGGTACGGGCCCCGGGAACGGGCCCCGGGAACGACGGTGCCCCGCCCCCTCGACCGAGGGGACGGGGCACCGGGCGAGGCCCGTCGGGCTCAGAGCGTGCCGAAGCCGACCTTGCGCACGGCCGGCTCGCCGATCTCCACGTACGCCAGGCGGTCCGCCGGGACGATGACGCGACGCCCGTGCTCGTCGGCCAGGGTGAAGAGCTTCTCGGTGCCCTCCAGCGCCTTGGCGATCGCGTTCTGGATCTCCTCGGCAGTCTGCGAGCTCTCGATCACGATCTCGCGCGGCGCGTTCTGCACGCCGATCTTGACCTCCACGGCTTCCGTCCCTCCGGGGTTGCAGCCATCCACGCGCGGCACCGGACCGCCTGGGACAAGCGTTCACGTCTACCGCGCCGTACGGCTTCACCATAGAGCACCGGATCGGTGCCCAGACGAAGGTCAGTGGATCACCGGTCGGAGGACCCGTCCGCGGACTCCGCGTGGGGGTGCATCGGGAAGCCCTTGAGTCCGCGCCAGGCCAGGCTGGCGACCAGCCGGACCGCCTCGTCGCGCGGGATCTCCAGACCCTGCGACAGCCAGTACCGGGCGGTGATCTGGGCCAGGCCGCAGACACCTGCGGCGAGCAGCTTGGACTCCGCCTCCGGGAGGTCGGTGTCCTCCTGGATCACCGTGCTGACCAGCGTCGCACTGGCCTCGGCGGCCCGCTCGACGCGCTCGCGCACGGCCGGTTCGTTGGTCAGGTCCGACTCGAAGACCAGCCGGAACGCACCGGACTCGCTGGAGACGTAGTTGAAGTACGCCTCCATCGTCGCCGCCACCCGGAGCTTGTTGTCGGTGGTGGTCTCCAGCGCCTCGCGGGTCGAGTCGACCAGCGCGTCGCAGTGCTTGTCCAGCAGCGCCAGGTAGAGCTCCAGCTTCCCGGGGAAGTGCTGGTAGAGGACCGGCTTGCTCACCCCGGCACGATCGGCGATGTCGTCCATGGCGGCCGCGTGGTAACCCTGCGCGACGAACACCTCCTGGGCGGCACCGAGCAGTTGTTCACGGCGGGCGCTTCGCGGCAGGCGGGCACCGCGCGGGCGCTCCTGCGCCTCCTGGATGGCCGTCACGGCGCTCCTCACTTCACGGGTCGTACGGGGTCGGCGGGATGGCCGATTCTACTTTCGGGTAACCGCGTCCGCGCTTGCCAGGCGCGAGAAAAGCGGCCGTCCCCCTTGTCAGGAGCCCACAATACGGCGCGCACCACGGCCGTCGGCAGTGCTGCGGACCGCTGAATGGGACACCTTCCGGCCCCGGGCGGTCGAGGGGCCGCGACCGCACCGGCTCACTACCATCGTCCACCATGAGCGGTGCTGAGCAGCAGATACTTCCGGAACCGGTCTCCCCGGCGCCCTTCCGGGCCGTCGAAGTGCCCGGAGCGGTCCTGGCCGTGCACCGGCCCGCGACCGGCTCCGGCGCCGTTCCGGCCGCTCCCGCCCCGGCCGGCGGACGGGCTCCGGCCCTGTTCGTGCACGGGCTCGGGGGCTCCGCCGCGAACTGGAACGCGCTGATGGCCCGGCTCGGCGGGGAGCTCGACGGCGAGGCCGTGGACCTCCCCGGCTTCGGCGAATCCGCCCCGCCCGCCGACGGCGACCTCGGCCTCTCCGGCCACGTCCGGGCCGTCGTCGGCTACCTGGAGGCCGCCGGCCGGGGGCCTGTCCACCTCTTCGGCAACTCGCTCGGCGGAGCGGTCTCCGTCCGGCTCGCGGCGCTCCGCCCGGACCTGGTCCGCAGCCTGACCCTGGTCTCGCCGGCCCTGCCCGAACTGCCCCCGCAGCGCTCCGCCTGGCCGACCGCGCTGCTCGCCGTCCCCGGCGTCCCCGGGCTGCTGCGCCGGCTGCCGAGCGGTGCGCGCGAGCCCGAGCGGGCCGCCGACAGGCTGCTCCGGCTCGTCTACGGGGACCCGGACAGCCTGAGCCCGGCCGCCCGGGCCGAGGCGGTGGCCCAGTACCGCCGGCGGACCGAGCTGCCCTGGGCGGCGGGGGCCCTGGTGGGCTCGGCGCGCGGGATCGTCTCCGCGTACACCGAGCGCGGCGAGCAGGCGCTGTGGCGGCAGGCGGCCCGGGTGACCGCGCCCGTCCTGCTGGTGTACGGGCTGCGGGACAAACTCGTCTCCTACCGCTCCGCCCGCCGGGCCTGCGCGGCCTTCGTGGACTCCCGGCTGCTGGTGCTGCCGGACTCGGGGCACGTCGCGATGATGGAGCACCCCGACGCCGTCGCCAGGGCGGTCAAGGAGCTGCTGGGCCGGGTCTGACGCCCGCCCCCGTCATGGTGGGGGCGGGGGATACCCCGTGCGGGGCCGCCGTTAACGCCATGATCGGGAAGAGGTCACTCCGGTTCACTCGTTCAGGTGGCAACCAGGCATGTGACCGATGGATTGCCCCGGGCCGGTCCTACCTTTCTGCTGTCGGACCGAACAGGTGTGGGGGAGCCGCGGCCGCCGGAGAACCCGGAGGGCGGTCGCGCGAGGGACGCCGACGGCCGGTGGCGGCCTGCGGCGGCCACCGGTCCGGGCCGCCGTGTCTGCGGCGGAACGCCTCCTCCGCCCCGGGCCGCCACCACGTCGCACGCGCCGCACGCGTCGCCGTGGGGCGGCCGGGCGCCGACCGGCCCGCTCGGCCGGCACCGCCCGCTCGGCCCGGCCATCCGTCGATCCGTTCTGTCCTGGAGGTCTCCCGTGCGCGTAGCACTGCTCACCGAGGGTGTGCGCCCGCGCTCCCCGCGTGGCGCCGGCGGCTGGTGCGACCGGTTGGTGGACGGCCTGCGCGAGCACGACTTCGCGTGGTACGTCCTCGCCGGGACGGCGGGGTCCGCGGGGCCCGCGCGGCCGACGGGGCCCGGCGGATCGTCCCGGCCGGCCGGGGGAGCGGGCGCGGCCGACGCGGAGGGCACGGCCGGGCCCGCGATCCACGAGCTCGCCCTCTGGGGACGCCGCCCGGCCGGCCGCGCGCCCGGTGCCCTGCGCGGCCGGCAGTACGCCGCCGCCTACGACCGGCTGGTCCGGTCCCTGCTGCGCCCCGGCGAGCGGTCCGGCTTCGGTCCCGGCCTCTACCGGCTCGCCGAACTCGCCCGGGCCGACGGCGCGCTGCCCGCCTTCCTGGTCTCCGACCGGGCCCGGCGGGTGCTGGAGCGGGTCTGGCGCTCGCCCGGCGCCGACACCTCCGCCGGGCAGCCGCTGGTCTGCGACGTCCTGGTCGCCGCCGACCTGCTCGAACAGTGCCTGCGGCCGCTCTCCGCCCCCTGGTACGGCACCGCGCCCGGCGGCCTCGGCTCCGCCGACCTCTGCCACGTCGTGGGCGGCGGCCCGGCCGCGCTGCCCGCGCTGGTCGCCAAACAGCTGCACGGTGTGCCGTTCGTGGTCACCGAGCACGGACTGCACCTGCGCGAGCAGTACCTCGGCTACCGCGAGGCCCCCTACCGCTGGCCGGTCCGGGCCCTGCTGCTCGCCTTCTTCCGGGCGCTCACCGAGGAGACCTACCGGCAGGCCGCGATACTCACCCCGGGCAGCGCCCACGACCAGCAGTGGCAGCGCCGCTGCGGGGCCGACCCGGCGCGGACCCGGGTCGTGTACGAGGGCACCCCGGCCGTGGAGCGGCCCGCGGCCGGCCCCGAACCGGCGGCCCCCACCCTGGTCTGGGCCGGCGCGCTGGAGCCGGGCCGCGACCCCGAACTCGCGCTGCACGCCTTCGCCCGGGTCCGCGCCGAACTGCCCGCCGCGCGCCTCGTCCTGCACGGGGAGGAGGCCGTCCCCGGCTACCGCGCGCACTGCGCGGCCGTCGCCGAACGGCTCGGGGTGGCGGACGCGGTCGAGTTCGCCGGGCGGCCCCGCTCGGCCGCCGATGCCTGGGCGGACGGCACCGTCGTGGTCTTCTCCGCCCTCTCCCAGCGCCGCCCCCGCCTGCTGGCCGACGCGATGCTGAGCGGCCGGGCGGTGGTCAGCACCGATGTCGGGGTGGCTCGCGAGGTGGTCGGCCCGACCGGGCTGCTGGTGCCGCCGCGGGACCCGCAGGCCCTGGCCGGCGCCTGTCTCGCCCTGCTGCGCGACGGCGAGCGCCGGGCCCGGCTCGGGCTGGCCGGCCGCCTGCGGGCGCAGGAACGCTTCGCCGTCGAGCCGGTGACCGGTGCCTTCCGGGAGATCTACCTGGAGCTGGTCTCCCAGTGGCCGGCCTTCCCGGCCGCCGCGCCCGACGCCGGTGCCGGCCCGCGGCCCCGCCCGTTCGCCCGGCCCGCCGAGTACTGGATCACCGACCGCCGTCGCACCGGGCCGGGGGAGTCCGCCGCGGAGTCCGCCGCCCCGGGGACGGCGGACCGGGCGACGGCGGAGCCGGCGGCGGCCGAGGGCGAGGACACCGGCGGCACCGACACCGGCGGCACCGGCACCGGAGGCGGCTCGCCCGCCGGCACCGGCACTGCCGGCAGCGCGGACCCGGGTGACGGGGCCGGCGCCGTGCTGGCGCTGGCGCGGGGGCGGCTGCCGGTGACGGGCGAGGCGCCGGACCGGGCCGGGTCGTTCGCGGAGGCGGTCTGATGGCGGGCGGCGGGCGAGCGGCGGCCGTGGGGCTCGCGGACGGGTCCGGTGATCCGGTCCGGGAGGTGATGGCCGAGCACCGGGTGCTGTGCGAACGGGCCGTGGACCCGCTGGAGATCGCCGCCGGGCTGGCGGAGGCCGGGCTCGGACCGGACGCCGCCGCCCGGTGCCGGCACGCCGACCTGTTCTCGCTCGCCGAGGAGCTGTACGCCCGGGTGCCGCGCCGGCCGCCCTCGGCGGAGCCGGCCGAGCCCGCCCGGAGCCGTCGGCGGCGGCGCGGGGCGGCGGTGCGGACGGCGGGGCTGGCCGTGCTCCCGTGCGCGGCGGCGGCCGCGCTCGGCGCCGGCCGGCCCGTCCTGCTGGCGGCGGCCGTTCCGCTGGCCCTGGTCCCGGCCGCCGCCGGGACCGCCGGCGCGGGCGGTCCGGCGGCCGCGCCCTGGGTCGGCCCGGGCCCCGGGGAGGGGCCGGAGGCGGAGCTGGGCCCGCCCGGACCGGAGCGGCGGCCGCCGGGCCCGCCCGCCGGGGCCCGCCGCTGGTGGGACCCGGCCGCGCGGGGGGCCGGGCTGGCCGCCCTGCTGCTGGTGCCGCTGGCCGTCGCGGCCGACGGGCCGGAGCAGCGGCGGGTGACGGCCGCGCTGGTGCTGGCGGCGGCGATCTCCACCGGGTCCGCGGAGTGGGCGGCCCGGTGGTACCGGCATGTCGGCCGGGGGCACCTGGGGGCGGCGGCGACGCTGGCCGAGTTCAGGTCCCGGATGCGGCCGGTGCTCCCGGTGGCGCTGGCGCTGCACCTGGCGGTGCTGGCCGTGCTGAGTTTCGCGGCGCTGGCCGTGCTGACCGCGCTCGCCCCGCGCCCCGGCCCGGCACCCGGCGGTGGGCTGCTGCACCTGGCGGCCGAGCGCGCCGGGCCCGAGCAGTGGGCGGCGCAGGGCGTGCTCGGCCTGCTGCTGGTGCTGCCCGTGCTGCTGGCGCGCTGCGGCCGTCCCGCGCCGGCCGCGCTGGGCGCGCTGGCCGGAGCGGCGGCCACGGCGGCGCCGCCCGCACCGTACGCCGGGCCGCTCGCCGGCGGCGCGGTGGCGCTGGCCCTGCTGCTGTACGCCTGGCCGGTGCTGGGCCGCCCCGATGCGCACCGCTGACCGCCGTCCGGGCCGGACGGCGCCCAGGGGCCGTCCGGCCCCTCGAACTCCCGCTTTCCCGTTGTTCACTCGGACCCGCCAGACCGTGCCCGGTCTGGCTTCGTGGAAGGACGCCCCCCGATGAGGGTGCTGCTGCTGGGCGCCGACGGCTTCATCGGCCGTCGGGTCACCGATCGCCTGCTCGTGGATCCGGAACTGCAGGTGACGGTACTCGGCCGGCGTGACTCCGCCGACATCCGTTTCGACCTGACCACGGGCAGCCCCGGGGCGCTGGCCCGGTTCCTGGACGCGGTCGCGCCGCAGGTGGTGATCAACTGCGCGGGTGCCACCTACGGCAGTTCGCGCACGCTGATCCGGGCCAACACGCTCGCCGTGGCGACCGTCTGCGAGGGGATCCGGCGCAGCCGGGAACCGGCCCGGCTGGTGCACGTCGGTTCGGCGGCCGAGTACGGGCCGGTCCCGGGCGGGGTGCCGGTGTCGGAGAGCGCCGAGCCCCGGCCGGTGGGCCCGTACGGGGTGTCGAAGCTGGCCGGGACGGAGCTGGTGCTGGCCTCCGGGCTGGACGCCGCGGTGCTGCGGGTGTTCGACGTGGTCGGGCCGGGGGCGCCGACGGCCTCGCTGTTCGGGCGGTTGGCGGAGGGGCTGCGGCGGGCGCTGGAGCGCGAGGAGTCCCAGGTGCGGATGCCGGACCTGTCCGGATACCGGGATTTCGTGGATGTCAGGGACGTCGCGCGGGCGATCCAGGCGGCCGCGGTCTCGGCCGCCACCGGGGTGATCAACGTCGGCAGCGGGCATGCCGTCCGGGCCCGGGAGGCGGCCCAGCTGCTGGTCCGGGCGTCCGGCTTCGAGGGGTCGGTGGTCGAGGAGAACCGGCAGGTCGTCCTGCCCGCGCAGGCCGGCGGGCCGGTCGAGCACGTGCCGGGGCACGTGCCCGCGCACCACCTGCCCGGCCACCGTCCGGCGGAGCCGCGCCCGGGCGAGGGGCGGGCGTCGGCGGGGGAGCCGGTGCCGTGGCGGCAGGCCGACGTGCGGACCGCCCGGGACCGTCTCGGCTGGCGGACACAGGTGCCGCTGGAGGAGTCACTGGGGGACGTCTGGCTGGAGACGGCCTGCCGGGTCTGAGCCGGCGCCGCCGCCGCGGTCCGGACCGGTCCGGACCGCGGCGGCGGCGGGAACCCGCTGTTTCCGGGCCCCGGGACGGCCCGCGGCGACCGTTCCGGGGCCCGGTGCGTGGTCCCACCATCCGGCGCGGCCCGTCTCGTCCTTCGGACGGGCTGTCTCGGAATACCGGGGCGGCGTGACACTGTTGGCCTAGCAGAGCCACCGCGGTGGCGGAGCAACAAGCCCCAAGAGGTTGGCCCCGGCCACCCGAACCGACGAGCAACGGAGAACCCGTGTCGCTGCCACCCCTGGTCGAGCCGGCCGACGAGCTCACCGTCGACGAGGTCCGCAGGTACTCCCGCCACCTGATCATCCCCGACGTGGGCATGGCCGGGCAGAAGCGGCTGAAGAACGCCAAGGTGCTGTGCGTCGGCGCCGGCGGTCTGGGCTCGCCCGCGCTGATGTACCTGGCCGCGGCCGGCGTCGGGACGCTGGGGATCGTCGAGTTCGACGTCGTCGACGAGTCGAACCTGCAGCGGCAGATCATCCACGGCCAGTCGGACATCGGCCGCTCGAAGGGCGAGTCGGCGCGGGACTCGGTCAAGGAGATCAACCCCTACGTCGAGGTGATCCTGCACGACGAGCGCCTCGACAACTCCAATGTCATGGAGATCTTCTCCGGCTACGACCTGATCGTGGACGGCACCGACAACTTCGCCACCCGTTACCTGGTGAACGACGCCGCGGTGCTGCTCGGCAAGCCGTACGTGTGGGGCTCGATCTACCGCTTCGACGGCCAGGCGAGCGTGTTCTGGGCCGAGCACGGCCCCTGCTACCGCTGCCTCTACCCGGAGGCGCCGCCGCCGGGCATGGTCCCGTCCTGCGCCGAGGGCGGCGTGCTGGGCGTGCTGTGCGCGTCGATCGGCTCGATCCAGGTCACCGAGGCGATCAAGCTGCTGGCCGGGGTCGGCGACCCGCTGGTCGGCCGGCTGATGATCTACGACGCCCTGGAGATGAACTACCGCCAGGTGAAGGTCCGCAAGGACCCGAACTGCGCGCTCTGCGGCGAGAACCCGACCGTCACCGAGCTCATCGACTACGAGGCCTTCTGCGGCGTCGTGTCGGAGGAGGCGCAGGCCGCGGCCGCCGGTTCGACGATCACCTCGAAGCAGCTCAAGCAGTGGCAGGACGAGGAGGAGGACATCTTCCTGATCGACGTCCGCGAGCCCGGCGAGTACGAGATCGTCAGCATCCCCGGCGCGGTGCTGATCCCGAAGAACGAGTTCCTGATGGGCAACGCGCTGGAGCAGCTGCCCCAGGACCGGAAGATCGTGCTGCACTGCAAGTCGGGCGTCCGCTCGGCCGAGGTGCTGGCCGTGGTCAAGTCGGCGGGCTTCTCCAACGCCGTCCACCTGGGCGGCGGCGTGCTCGGCTGGGTGAACCAGATCGAGCCGCACAAGCCGGTGTACTGACCGCACCGCGCGGTACCGACCACCGTGAAGGGCCCGCTCCGGCGGGCCCTTTCCGCGTTCCGGGCTGCCGCGTTCCGGCTGCCGCGTTCCCGGCTCCTTCGTTCCGGGCTTCCTCCCGAAGGGGACCGGAACGAGGGGCTAGAGCGCGCCCTTGCGCTGGAGCACGTTGTAGGAGATCCAGCCGGGCACCACCGGCAGCCAGAAGGTGAGCGCCCGGTAGAGGAAGACCGCCGGGGTGGCGACGGCGGCCGGCACGTCGGCGACGGTGAGCGCGCCGATCAGGGCGACCTCGACCGGGCCGATGCCGCCCGGGGTGGGGATGGCGGAGCCGGCCGCGTTGGCGGTCAGGAAGACCACGGCGACCGCCGAGAAGGAGATCGAGCCGCCGAACGCCTGCACCGAGGCGTCCAGGCAGGCGGTGAACGACAGGGTCAGCAGCAGGATGCCGCCGAAGCCGGTGACGAGCTTGCTGGGCGTCTGCATGAGGTCGAGCATCCGCGGCACCACGCCGAAGAACAGCGAGCGCAGCCGGTTCAGCACGAACCGCCGCAGCGGGGCGACCGCCGCCACCACCAGCGCCAGCACGGCCGCGCTCAGCACGCCGATGATCACCGCGCGGGAGGCGGAGAGGTCGCCGTTGGTCTGGCTGCCGGTGATCAGACCGAAGCTGAACAGCAGCAGCAGGTGCCCGGTCAGGCCGGCCAGCTGGGAGGCGCCGACCGAGGCGACCGCCTGGCCGGAGCGGATGCCCGCCTTCTGCAGGTAGCGGGTGTTCAGCGCGATGCCGCCGATCGCGGCCGGGGCGACCAGCTTCACGAACGAGCCGGCGATCTGGGCGGCCACGGTCCGGCGGAACGGCAGTTTCTCCGGGACGAAGCCGGTCAGGCTCATCGCCGCGGCCACGTAGGAGAAGCAGGCCGCGGCGAGCGCCACCGCTGCCCAGGCCCAGTCCATCTGGGAGAGCTTGAGCTGGGCCGGCTTGACGGTGGTCAGCGTCAGATAGGCCGCGAAGGTCAGCGCGATCACCATGATCAGCGTCTTCGGCTTGAGCCGCTCCAGCCTGGCCGGCTCCATCGGCGCCTCGGGCGCGATCTGCAGGATCTGGCCGCGGATCCGGCTGAGCAGGTCCTCACCGGCGACCGCGATGTCCTCCTCGGCCTGTTCCTGGGTGCGCTCGCCCGCGGCGACCTGCTCCAGCGCCTTGGCCTGGGCGGCGGCCTTTCGCTCCTTGCCGAGCTTCTTCAGGTCGACCCGGGTCGAGCGGCTCATCCCGACCGGCTGGAGCAGCGGCAGCGCCTGGGCGACCCGCTCGGCGCCGAGCACCGCGTTGGCGGTGGCGACCGTGCGCTCCGGGCCGATCCGCAGCGCGAAGGTGGTGAGCAGCTGGGCGACGTCGATGCGCAGCGTGAGGTCGGTGGCCGCGATGTCGCCGCCGGAGAGGTTGACCAGGCAGGCCGTCTTCCCGTCGACGACCAGCAGCGACTCGCCGGTGAGCCGGCGGTGCGCGATCCGGCGCTCGTGCAGGGCGGCGACCGACTCCCACAGCGAGGCCATCACCCGGTCGGTCACCTCCTCGTCGGCGAGGTCGTCCAGGGTGCGGCCCTCGACGTTCTCGTAGACCAGGATCGCGGCGTCCGGGCCCAGCTCGGAGGTGGCGACCAGTTGCGGGGCGCGGGCGCCGGAGGCGGCGGCCGCGTACGCGATCAGCGCCTCCTGCTCCAGGGCCTGGCGCAGTGACTGCGGGCTGCGCCGCACGGCCACCGAACGCAGCCGCAGCCGGCGCCAGGCCCGGTAGAAGAAGCCGGAGGCCTGCTGCTCGCGGTCGACGATGTGGACGTCCAGCGGCGGGCCGCTCTGCTGGGCGACCAGGTAGCGGCGGGTGCCGCCGGGGGCGTCGGGGGCGCGGTGGGCGCTGGCCGGGGTGAAGCCGACCTTGCGCAGGCCGATCATCAGGTGCTGCCCGGTGGGCCGGATGTTCGGCGAGCCGATCGCGTAGAGGGTGCCGTAGGCGACGGACCAGCCGATCAGCACGGTGAGCAGCAGGGACAGCGGGGTGGTGTAGCCGCCGAGCAGTTCGGTGATGCCGCTGAAGACCACCACCACCCACAGCGCGACCCGCCAGCGCGGTCTGCTCGACATCCCGACCGCCGTCATGTAGGCGATCACCGGGGCGAGGTAGCCGTGCACCGGGTCGGTCAGGGTGCCGACGGAGTCCAGCGGGAAGCGGGTCAGCGCGTCCCGGATGTGGTCGGAGGCGCCCTCGGCCACCCACCAGTCGATGCCGAGCGAGACGCCGTAGGCGAGGACCGAGGCGAGGACGCCGTCGGCGACCCGCAGCCCGTCGCGCTTGATCAGCCGCTCGACCGCGAAGGCGAGCGGCACGGCCAGCACCGCGACGTTGGAGACCAGGCCGGTGATGGTGGACAGCACCGGGGAGAAGCGCGGCGCGTTCTCGGCGATGTCGATCTCGATGCCGGTGGTGGTCGAGGTCGCCACGCCGGCGAGCACGAACACCGCGACGATGCCGAAGACGCCGGCCAGGAAGCGGATGAGGTCCGAGGGGCGGTGCGCGCGGGCGGCGAGCAGCGGTTCGTCGACATCCAGGTGCGGGGCGTCGTCCAGGGGGTCGTGCGCGAGCTGCGGGGCCGGGGCCCCGTCGGTCACGGTGCCCGGTCCGGGGTCGGCCGCGGTCGGTTGGCCGGGTACGGCGGCGGGCGCCCCGGTCGCGGGGCCGGTCGGCTGGGGGCTCTTGATCGTCCGGTCCTTGATCAGGGAGACTTCCGGTGACGGCGCGGCGGCGGGCTGTCCGCCGCGACCTGCGGGCATGCTGTCGGAGGACTCGTCGGAGCCCTCGTCCACGCCCACGTCAGCCGTCCCGGTCATCTGGTCTTGTCCTCGTATCACCACTCACCGCCCCGAAGATGGTGGCATGCCTCGGCGCCCCGCGCTGGACAGGGGCCGGATCGGGCGCGGCGGATCGTTCGCACGGGCCCCGTCGTCCGGCCGGATGCGGAAGAATGCCGCAGGTGACGGACGCCCCCGAGGAGGCAGGCCGCGGCGAGCTGCCTCCCTTCGCCGAACTCGTGCTCGACCTGACCGAGCGGATTCCACCCGGCCGGGTGATGACCTACGGGGACATCGCCGAGTACCTCGGGCAGGGCGGGCCCCGGCAGGTCGGCCGGGTGATGGCCCTCTACGGCGGCGCCGTCCCGTGGTGGCGGGTGGTCCGCGCCGACGGCCGCCTGCTGCCCGGCCACGAGCACCGCGCCCTGGGTCACTACGGCGACGAGGGCACCCCGCTGCGGGAGCTCGCCGACCCGCCCCGGGTCGACCTGCGGCGCGCCCGCTGGGACGGCGGAGCCGACGGGGAGCAGCGCGGGGCGCCGGGGCCCGGATCGGGCGGAATCACGTGCGCGGACGGGAATGACGGGGCAGGATCGTAGGCTCGATGTACGGCGGGCCCCTCGGCGGGGCCCGCCCGCAGTTGCCCGAGCACGACCCCCAGGACGTCCGTGAGCTCCCCCTACCGTCTGGTGCGCAGCCCCCTCGTACCGCCCGTACCGCCCGAACTCGACGCCTACCAGCGCGCCGTGGTCGAGCACACGGGCGGTCCGCTGCTGGTGCTCGCCGGTCCGGGCACGGGCAAGACCACGACGCTGGTCGAGGCCGTCGCCCGGCGGATCGAGAACGGCACCGACCCCGAGCGGATCCTCGTCCTCACCTTCAGCCGCAAGGCCGCGGTGGAACTGCGGGACCGGATGGCCGGCCGGCTCTCCGCCACCCCCGCCGGCGCCCGCGCCGCCGCCCCGCAGGCCACCACCTTCCACTCCTTCTGCTACGCCCTGCTCCGCGCCCACCAGGACCCGGCCGACTACGCCGAGCCGCTGCGGCTGCTCTCCGGGCCCGAGCAGGACGTCATGGTCCGCGAGCTGCTCGCCGGCGGCGCCGAGGACGCCCGGCGCGGCCGTTCCCGGATCGCCTGGCCGCTCGACCTGCGCGCCTGCCTGACCACCCGCGGCTTCGCCGACGAGGTCCGGGCCGTCCTCGCCCGCAGCCGGGAGCTCGGGCTGGGCGAGGCCGAGCTGGCCCGCTTCGCCGAGGGCGTGCGGCGCCCGGACTGGGCCGCCGCCGCGCACTTCCTCGCCGACTACCTCGACGTGCTCGACCTGCGCGGCGTCCTCGACTACGCCGAGCTGGTGCACCGCGCCGTGCTGCTCGCCGAGCGCCCCGAGGTCGAGCGGAGCCTGCGCGAGCGCTACGACGCGGTCTTCGTCGACGAGTACCAGGACACCGACCCGGCCCAGGTCCGGCTGCTCCGGCGGCTGGCCGGCGGCGGGCGCGAGCTGGTCGCCGTCGGGGACCCGGACCAGTCCATCTACGCGTTCCGCGGTGCCGACATCAACGGCATCCTGGAGTTCCCGCAGACCTTCCGGCACGCCGACGGCCGTCCCGCCGAGGTCAAGGTGCTGCGGGTGTCCCGCCGCTCGGGCGCCGTGCTGCTCGCCGCCGCCCGCGAACTCACCCGGCGGATGCCGATGGGCCGGCTGCCCAGCGACAAGCTCGCCCAGCACCGCGCCCCGCTGCCCGCCCGGGAGGGCGGCCGGGTCGAGGTCCGCACCTACCCGACCCCGGGCGCCGAGCTGGACTCGGTCGCCGACCTGCTGCGCCGGGCCCATCTGGAGGACGGCGTGCCGTGGGGCGAGATGGCGGTGCTGGTCCGGGCCGGCGCCCGGTCCATCCCCGGGGTGCGGCGGGCGCTCGGCGCGGCCGGGGTGCCGCTGGAGATCGACGGCGACGACCTGCCGCTGCGCGAGGAGCCGGCCGTCGCCCAGCTGCTGCTGGCGCTGCGGGTCTGTGCCGAGCAGGCCGTCCGCGACCGCCGGGACGACGCCGAGGACGGCGGCCCCGGCCCCGGCGGGCCCGACCCGCTCACCACCGAGCTCGCGCACGCCCTGCTCACCGGTCCGCTCGGCGGCCTGGACGGCGCCGACCTGCGCCGCCTCGGCCGGACCCTGCGCGAGGAGGAACGCGCCGCGCTGCGCGCCGAGGCCGCGGACCGGGCCCGTGCGGCCGGGCGGGCCCGCACCGCCGCCGGGACGGACGCCGAGCCGGACGGCGACGAGCACGGCGACGAGCGCGGCGACGAGGACGGCGAGGGGAACGGCGGGGCCGCCCCGGTGGCCACCGTCCCCCGCCCGGCCGGCGAACTGGTGCGCGAGGCCCTCGCCGAACCCGAGCGCCTCGCCGTCCTGGACACCCCCTACGCCCGCCGCGCGCACGCCCTCGGCAGCCTGCTGCGCAAGGTCCGCGAGGCCCTCGCCGGCGGCTGCACCGCCGAGGACGCCCTCTGGCAGCTGTGGGAGGGCTCCCGCCGCTGGCGCGAACGCCTGGAACGCGCCGCCCTGCGCGGCGGCGCCGCCGGCCGCAACGCCGACCGGGACCTCGACGCCGTCTGCGCCCTCTTCGAGACCGCGGCCCGCGCCGAGGAGCAGGTCACCGGCCACCGCGGCGCCCTCGACCTGCTCGCCGAGCTGGAGGCCCAGGACATCGCGGCCGACACCCTCACCGTGCGGGCCGTGCGCCCCGAGGCGGTCCGGCTGATGACCGCCCACCGCGCCAAGGGCCTGGAGTGGCGGCTCGTCGTCGTCGCCGGTGTCCAGGACGGCCTCTGGCCCGACCTGCGCCGCCGCGGCTCCCTGCTGGAGGCCGACCGGATCGGCCGCGACGGCCTCGCCGAACCCCTCACCCCCGCCGCGCTGCTCGCCGAGGAACGCCGCCTCTTCTACGTCGCCGCCACCCGGGCCAAGGACCGGCTGGTCGTCACCGCCGTCAAGGCCCCCGCCGACGACGGCGACCAGCCGTCCCGCTTCCTGCGCGAGCTCTACCGCGAGGACGTCGATCCCAGGACCGGCCGGGTGCTGAGCCGCACCCCGGCCGTCACCGTCGAGGACGTCACCCACCGCCCGCGCCGCCCGCTCGCCGTGCCCGCGCTGGTCGCCGAGCTGCGCGCGGTCACCGTCGACCCCACCCGCTCGCCCGAGCTGCGCCGCGCCGCCGCCGAACGGCTCGCCACGCTCGCCCTCGCCACCGACGACGAGGACCGCCCGCTCGTCCCCGCCGCCCGCCCCGAGGCCTGGTGGGGCCTGGACGACCCCACCGCCGCCCCCGCCCCGCTGCGCGACGCCGCGCTGCCGGTGCGGCTGTCCGGCAGCGGCCTGGAACAGCTGGAGAGCTGCTCGCTCCAGTGGTTCCTGGACAAGGAGGTCAAGGCCCGCGGCACCTCCTCCGCCGCGCAGGGCTTCGGGAACGTCGTGCACGCCCTCGCCGACGAGGTCGGCTCCGGCCGCACCCCCGCCGACCTCGCCGTCCTGATGGAACGCCTGGACACCGTGTGGGACGCGCTCGCCTTCGACGCGCCCTGGAAGTCCCAGCAGGAGAAGTCCGAGGCCCGCGACGCCCTGGAGCGCTTCCTCACCTGGCACGTCATGGCCCGCGGCCGCGACGTCGTCGCCACCGAGCACGGCTTCGACGTCACCCTCGACGCCGGCGGCGTCCAGGTGCGGATCCGCGGTTCGATGGACCGGGTCGAGCAGGACGAGGCCGGCCGCGCCTACGTGGTCGACTTCAAGACCGGCAAGCAGGCGCCCACCGACAAGTCCCTGCCCGACCACAAGCAGCTCGCCGTGTACCAGCTCGCCGTCCGCTCCGGCGCGCTCAACGGGCTGCCCGGCTTCGACGCGGCCACCGCCGCCGAGTCCGGCGGCGCCGAACTCGTCCAGCTCCGCAAGCCCGACAAGGCCGTGCCCGAGGCGCCCAAGGTGCAGCGGCAGGACCCGCCCGACGGCGAGCCGTGGATCGAGAACCTGCTCGCCGACGCCGCCGGGCGGATCCTCGCCGAACGCTTCGTCCCGCAGACCGGCGGCGGCTGCGACCGCTGCACCTTCCGGCGCAGCTGCTCCGCCCAGCGCGAGGGCGTCCAGGTGGTCGAGTAGCCCGCCCCTCCACCTCCGTGACCCGGGCGGCGGCAGCGCGGCGTGGCCCTCGCAACACGTGGCCGTCGCCACAGCGGCGCCCGGGCTGTCGGCGGGCCCCGTTACCGTTGCGTGGTGACCGCCGTGCTCAGCCATCCCGATCAGCTCAAGGAGCTGCTGGGCATCCCCTTCAACCGGGAGCAGATCGCGGCGATCGGCGCCCCGTTGCGGCCCGCCGTCATCGTCGCCGGCGCCGGCTCCGGCAAGACCACCGTGATGGCCGCCCGGGTGGTCTGGCTGGTCGGCTCCGGCGCCGTCCGCCCCGAGCAGGTCCTCGGCCTCACCTTCACCAACAAGGCCGCCGGCGAACTCGCCGAGCGCGTCCGCGCGGCCCTGCGCCAGGCCGGGGTCGGGCAGCCCCCGGCGGACGACGACCGGTACGCCGCCCCCGCCGACGAGGCCCTCGGCGAACCCGAGATCTCCACCTACCACGCCTTCGCCGGTCGCCTCCTCAAGGAGCACGGCCTGCGCATCGGCATCGAGCCGGACGTCCGGCTGCTCGCCGACGCCACCCGCTTCCAGCTCGCCGCCAAGGTGCTGCGCTCCGCCCGGGGCCCCTTCCCCGCCCTCACCGGCACCTTCACCGGCCTGGTCGCCGACCTCACCGCCCTCGACGGCGAACTCGCCGAGCACCTCGTCACGCCCGAGCGGCTGCGCGCCCACGACGAGGAGCTGCTCGACACCCTGGCCGGCGTCCGGCTGAGCAACGAGGACCTGCGGGCGGTGCCCGCCGGCGCCCGGGCCCGGCTGGAGCTGCTGCGCCTGGTCGAGGACTACCGGCGCCGCAAGAGCGCGGCCGGTCTGATGGACTTCGGCGACCAGATCGCCGCCGCCGCCCGGCTCGCCCAGCAGCGGCCGGAGGTCGGCGCCCTGCTGCGGGACCAGTACCGGGTGGTGCTGCTCGACGAGTACCAGGACACCTCCGTCGCCCAGCGCCTGATGCTGGCCGGTCTGTTCGGCGCCGGCCCGGACGGCCCCGCCCCCGGCCACCCGGTCACCGCCGTCGGCGACCCCTGCCAGGCCATCTACGGCTGGCGCGGCGCCTCCGTCGCCAACCTCGACGACTTCCCGCACCATTTCCCCGCCGCCGACGGCACCCCCGCCGACCGGTACGCGCTCAGCGAGAACCGGCGCAGCGGCGGCCGGCTGCTCGCCCTCGCCAACGGGCTCGCCGCGCCGCTGCGCGCCATGCACGAGGGCGTCGAGGCGCTGCGCCCCGCCCCCGGCGCCGAACTCGACGGCCGGGTGCTGGCCGCGCTGCTGCCCACCCACGCCGAGGAGATCGACTGGCTCGCCGACCGGATCGCCCACCTGGTGCGCACCGGCACCGCCCCCGGCCGGATCGCCGTGCTGTGCCGGGGCGGCGCGGCCTTCCCCGACGTGCACGCCGCGCTGGTCGCCCGCGAGGTACCGGTCGAGGTGGTCGGCCTCGGCGGGCTGCTCCACCTGCCCGAGGTCGCCGACCTGGTGGCGGTGTGCGAGGTGCTCCAGGACCCGACCGCCAACGCCGCGCTGGTCCGGCTGCTGATCGGCCCGCGCTGGCGGATCGGCCCGCGCGACCTCGCGCTGCTCGGCCGGCGCGCCGCCGAACTGGTCCGCACCGCGCGCCCCGAGGGCGTGGAGCCGCTCGCCGCCGCCGTCGCCGAGACCGACCCGACCGAGGTGGTCTCGCTCGCCGACGCCCTGGAGAGCTTCCTGGACGGCGAGGAGCCCGAGGAGCCGGACGCCCCGCAGTTCTCCGCCGAGGCCCGGATCCGCTTCGCCCGGCTCGCCCGCGAACTGCGGGAGCTGCGCCGCTCGCTCGCCGAACCGCTGATGGACGTGCTGCACCGGGTGCTCGCCGTCACCGGCCTGGAGGTCGAACTCGCCGCCTCCCCGCACGCGCTCGCAGCCCGCCGCCGGGAGACCCTGCACGCCTTCCTCGACGTCGCCGCCTCCTTCTCCGACCTCGACGGCGACCCGGGCCTCGCCGCCTTCCTCGGCTTCCTGCGGGCCGCCCAGGAGCACGACCGGGGCCTGGACGCCGGTCTGCCCGGCGGCGAGGACACCGTCAAGGTCCTCACCGCGCACAAGTCCAAGGGCCTGGAGTGGGACGTCGTGGCGGTGCCCGGTCTGGTCCGGGGCGCCTTCCCGTCCTCGACCCCGCGCGAGCGGTGGACCAGCGCCAAGCGGGTCCTGCCGCACGCCCTGCGCGGCGACGCGGCCACCCTGCCCGATGTGCGGGGCGGCTGGAACGCGAAGGCCATGAAGGAGTTCAAGGCCGCCCTGGCCGAGCACTCCGCCACCGAGGAACTGCGCCTCGGCTACGTCGCCTTCACCCGCCCCCGGTCCCTGCTGCTCGCCTCCGGCCACTGGTGGGGGCCCAGCCAGAAGACCCCGCGCGGCCCCTCGGCCTTCCTGGAGCAGCTGCGCGAGCACGCCGAGCTGCCGGGCAACGGCGAGGTCGACCACTGGGCCGAGCCGCCCGCGGAGGACGCCGAGAACCCGGCGCTCGCCGCACCCGTCGAACGCCCCTGGCCGCTGCCGCTGGACCCGGCCGCCCAGCACGCCCGCCGCCGGGTCGCCGAGGTCGTGCACCGGCGCCTGGCCGGGCAGCCCGCCCCCGAGCCCGGGCCGATGGCGCCCGAGGACCGCCGGCTGGTCGAGTCCTGGGACCGCGACCTGACCGCGCTGATCGGCGAGTTGGAGCGCTCCCGCGGCCGGGTGCGGGAGGTGCCGCTGCCGGCCTCGCTCTCCGCCACCCAGCTGCTGCGGCTGGCCGCCGACCCGGACGGCTTCGCGCACGACCTCGCCCGCCCGATGCCCCGCCCGCCGCAGCCCGCGGCCCGGCGCGGCACCCGCTTCCACGCCTGGGTGCAGTCGCGGATCGAACCGCTGATGCTGATCGGCCCGGGCGCGCTGCCCGGTGCCGACGACGACGGAATCGAGGACGAGCAGGACCTGGAGCGCCTCAAGGAGGCGTTCCTGCGCACCCCGTACGCGGACCGGGCCCCGCTGCGGGTCGAGGCACCGTTCCAGCTGGTGCTGGCGGGCCGGGTGGTGCGCGGCCGGATCGACGCGGTCTACCGTGACGGTGACGGCGGGTCAGAAATCGGCGGCGCGTCACGCTACGAAGTGGTGGACTGGAAGACGCACCGCGAGGAGACCGCCGACCCGCTCCAACTCGCCGTGTACCGACTGGCGTGGGCCGAACAGGCCGGCGTTCCGCCGGAGCAGGTCACGGCCTCGTTCCTGTACGTCCGGAGCGGCCGGATCGAACAACCCGCAGGACTTCCCGACCGAAAAGAGTTGGAACGGCTCCTGATCGGGAACAGTGAAGAATGAGTCACAGAGAGCATTCAAGTCATCACGGCATCGGGCGAAACCTGTGCGTAGTGCACGTTTCGCGCCTATTGTGGGGTCGGTAACCGGTCAACCCCCGTGCTCCGGCCGCCAGCGAGGCCCGTATTCCCTAACCCTCAGTCATCACCGCAGGTGCCCCCGGGCATCCGCGTCTTCTGCTGGAGAACCGAAGTTGAGCGCGACCGGATGGATCAGAGAACGGTTCGCCGGGCCGACCCCGGGAACCGCACCCGGCGCGACCGGCACCTGGCCGAGGACGGCGTTGTCGCTGCCGTTCATCGGTATGGCGCTGGTTGTCGTCCTCGACTACTTCACCGACGCCGCGGTGACCGTCGAACCGGCGCTCACCGCCGTCCCCGCGCTGGCCGCCGTGGTCAGCCGCCGCACCTGGTACCCCCTCGCCATCGGCGCCTGCACCGAGCTCGCGGCCTTCGCCATGGCCGTGCGCAACGACGTGCTCGCCGAGTCCGTGCACAGCGCCACCGTCTTCGCCATCGTCCTCGTCGCCGTGATCAGCTGGGTCAGTGCCACCCTGAGGCTGCGCCAGGAGCGCCTCCTCGCCGACGCCCAGCTGGTCGCCTCCATCGCCCGGCGCGTCCTGCTGCGCCCCGTCCCCGACCGGGTCGGGACCGTCCGCGCCGCCGTCCACTACGCGGCCGCCGCCGCCCACGCCCGCATCGGCGGCGACCTCTACGAAGTCGTCAACACCCGGCACGGTGTGCGTGCCGTCGTCGGCGACGTGCGCGGCAAGGGTCTCGGCGCGGTCGAGACCGCCGCCGCCGTGCTCGGCGCCTTCCGCGAGGCGGCCCACCAGGAGGCCGCCCTCGACAAGGTCGCCGGCTGGCTCGCCGACAGCCTCGACCGCGCCCTGCACGAGAACGACCACCCCGGCGTCGAGGAGGAGTTCGTCACCCTCGTCCTGATCGGCGTCGGCCCCGACGGCACCGCCGAGATCGTCAACTGCGGCCACCCCGCCCCGCTGCTGCTGCGCGGCGGCGAGGCCGTCCGTCCGCTCGAACTCGCCGAGACGGTGCCCCCGCTCGGCGTCCTCGACCCCCTCGACGTCCGGCCCCCGGTCCACCGGGTCCCGCTCCGCCCCGGAGACCGGGTCCTGCTCTTCACCGACGGCGTCATCGAGGCCCGCGACCGGGCCGGCGTCTTCTACCCGCTCGCCGAACGCTTCCCCCGGCACGCCGACGGCGGACCGGTGGAGGTGCTGCGCCGCCTGCACGAGGACGTCGTGCGCCACGTCGGACGCCAGCTCGGCGACGACGCGGCCATGCTGCTGCTCCAGTACGACCCGCCGCCGGTCACCGACCGGCCCGTCACCGCCACCGCCGTCGCGGCCGCGCCGGCCCCGGCCGATCCCGGCGGGCAGCCCGCCCCGCCGGCCCCGCGCGCGCCGTCCGTCCCGCACGTCCCGCAGCAGAACGCGCACCTGACCCGGCAGTAGCGCGCCCTCTCCCGGCGGCGGGATCCGCTACAGCGAGACCCGGACCACCAGCGGGCGGTGGTCCGACACCGCCGTGCGCGGCGCCGTCGCCGGGCCCACCGCCGTCCGCGGCACCCCCACCGCCAGCACGTGGTCGAACTGCACCGCCGGCCGGTGCGAGGGGTAGGTGGGCGTGCGCGCCAGGTCGTACCAGCCCTGGAGCCGCGCCCGCGGCTCCCGAACCCGCCGCCGGCGCGGCTCCACCAGCGCGGGCCGGGCCCGCCGGGCCGCCCGCAGCTCCCGCACCCGCGCCCGGGGGGCCGAGCGCTCCAGCGCGCTCGCCCCGCCCAGCACCGTGCGCGGCACCGCGCCCACCAGGTTGAAGTCCCCCAGCACCAGGTACGGCTGCGGCAGGTCGGCGATCCACCGGCGGATCGCCGCCAGCTGCGCCATGTTCCAGCCCGGCACGAAGGACAGGTGCGCCGCGACCACCGTGAACGGCCCCTGCCCGCCCTCCAGCACCGCCGCGAGTGCCGCGCGCGGCTCGTCCGGAACGGGCGTCAGCCCGCGCCGGCCGGCCACCCGCAGCGGGAGTCCGAACGGCGCCGGCGCGAACCGGCGGGCCCGCCAGTGCAGCACCGGCAGCCGGGTCAGCAGCGCGGTGCCGTAGGCGGGCGGTGCCTGCCCGTCGAGGTCGGCCGGTCCGTACACCTGGATCCCGGGCGGCGCCGAGGGCTCCGGCAGCCAGCCGGCCACCGGCGCGGGGCGGCCGTGCAGGGCCGCGGCGAAGCGCCAGTCGGTGGCGCCCATCGCGGCGGCGGCGACGGCCGCCTGGTCGGTTCCGCCCGAGCGGGCCTGGTGCCGGTCCACCTCCTGGAGGGCCAGTACGTCGGCGTCCAGCGCGGCCACCGCCTCCGCGAGCGGTGCCGCGGGGTCGGGCGGGAAGGGCCGCGGGGCGCCGTCGGGGGCCAGCGGTCGGCCGTGCAGCAGGTTGAAGGTGGCGATGCGCAACTGGCTCACGCGGTACGACGTTACCGGTCGCCGTCGGCCCGCCCGCGTCGGCTCCCGCTCCGGGGGTCCGGGCGGAGGTCTCCGCTGGGTCCCGGCAGGTCCTCGGCGGGGCGTCCCGGCAGGGCTTCTCGGCACGGCGCCCCTCGGGGTCCCGGCTTGACCCGTCGAGCATACCGGGTATACATACTCGGTATGTCCATTCGCCACGGCCTGCTCGCCCTGCTCGACCAGGGGCCGCGCTACGGCTACCAGCTGAGAACCGAGTTCGAGGCGCGCACCGGCGCCACCTGGCCGCTCAACGTCGGCCAGGTCTACACCACCCTGGCCAGACTGGAGCGCGACGGACTGGTCGTCCCCGCCGGCGAGGACGAGGAGGGCCACCAGTTCTACGAGGCCACCGAGGCCGGCCGGGCCGAACTGCGGACCTGGTTCGACACCCCGGTGCCGCGCACCAACCCGCCCCGGGACGAACTCGCCATCAAGCTCGCCATGGCCGTCACCGTCCCGGGCGTCGACGTCCCCGCCGTGGTCCAGGGCCAGCGCCGGCACAGCATCAAGGCGCTCCAGGACTACACCCGGCTCAAGGCCCGCGCCCTGGCCGGGGAGAGCCGGCCCGGCGGGCCCGGGCAGCCCGGCGCCGACCTCGCCTGGCTGCTCGTGCTCGAACAGCTGATCTTCCAGACCGAGGCCGAGGTCCGCTGGCTCGACCACTGCGAGTCCCGGCTCGCCCAGCACGCGGAGACGGAGCAGGCCCGCGCGGCCGAGCAGCGCGCCGCGGGGGCGGGTGACGGCGCTGCGGCCGCGCCCGCCCGCTTCGGCCGCCGCCGCAGCAAGGCCTGACACCCGGCCCGCCGCGTCACCGGCGGGCCGGACCCGAACCGGCCCGAACGACCGGCCGGCCCGAACCGAAGCACCGGCCGAACCGGCCCGAACGCGAACCACCGGTCCGAACGACCGGCCGGCCCGAACCCGAACCACCGGCCCGAACGACCGGCCGGCCCGAACCGAAGCACCGGCCCGACCGCCGCCACCGCGCGACGGGCCCCACCACAGCAGGGGGAACCGTGTCCCACACCGATCCGACCAGCAGCGGCGCCGCCGTCCTGCACCTGGACAACGTCACCCGTGTCCACGGCCAGGGCGCCGCCGAGGTCCAGGCACTGCGGGGTGTCGACCTCAAGGTCCGCCCCGGCGAGTTCGTCGCCGTCATGGGCCCGTCCGGCTCCGGCAAGTCCACCCTGCTCACCCTCGCCGGCGGCCTCGACACCCCCAGTACCGGCCAGGTCCTGGTCGAGGGCGTCGCGCTCGGCGGCCTCAACCGCAAGAAGCTCGCCGAGGTCCGCCGCCGCTCCGTCGGCTACGTCTTCCAGGACTACAACCTGATACCGGCCCTCACCGCCGCCGAGAACATCTCGCTGCCGCGCGAACTCGACGGCGTGTCCGCCCGCGCCGCCCGCCGGGAGGCCCTCGTCGCCCTGGAGGAGCTCGGCATCCCCGAACTCGCCGACCGCTTCCCCGACGACATGTCCGGCGGCCAGCAGCAGCGCGTCGCCATCGCCCGCGCCCTCATCGGCGACCGCCGTCTCGTCCTCGCCGACGAGCCCACCGGTGCCCTCGACTCCACCACCGGCGAGTCCGTGCTCGCCGTGCTGCGCGCCCGCTGCGACGCCGGCGCCGCCGCCATGATGGTCACCCACGAGGCCCGGCACGCCGCCTGGGCCGACCGCGTGGTCTTCCTCCGCGACGGCCGCATGGTCGACGAGAGCGCCAGCCAGGACGCCGGCAGCCTGCTCGTCGCCGCCGCCACCAACGCGAAGGGCCCGGTGGCGGAGTGAAGCTCAGCTCCTGGCGGGTCGCCCTGCGCATCGCCCGCCGCGACGCCCTGCGCGCCAAGGGCCGCAGCGCCCTCGTCGTCGCCATGGTCGCCCTGCCCGTGCTCGGCGTCGCCGGCGCCGACGTCGTCTTCCGCAGCGCCGAACTCGACCCGGTCGAGAAGGTCGTCCGCACCATGGGCCAGTCCTCCGCCGACCTGCGGATCCTCGACCGCGGCGCCGTCGTGCTCCAGGCCCCCGACCCCGAGGAGGACTTCCGGGTCACCGACGCCGGGGAGACCAAGAAGGAGAACGGGCAGCCCGCCTACACCCCGAACAGCGGATCAGCCTCGACACCGAGCCCGCCGACCTCGCCCGTCGGCTGCTGCCCGGCGCCACCCTGGTGCCGTACCGCGAGGGTCCCTTCACCGCCACCAGCACCGCCGAGGGCCTCACCAACGTCCGGATCACCGAGGCCGACCTCGCCGACCCCGTCTGGCGCGGCCGCTACAACATCGTCAAGGGCCGTGCCCCCAGCGCCGACCACGAGGTGGCCGTCAGCCAGGAGTTCCTGAACACCTCCGGGCTGAGGATCGGCGACCGCACCGCGCCCCGCGGCCTCCAGGCCACCCCGTACACCATCACCGGCGTCGCCGAGTACCCCGGCGAGCTGCGCTCCGCCGTGCTGTTCGCCCGCCCGGGCGCCCTGATCGACAAGCTCGAGAACCCGTCCGGCGCGCCCCGCGGCACCACCTCGGTGAGCGAGGGGGTCAGCCATTGGCTGGTCAAGCTCCCGGCCGGGGCCGGTCTCGACTGGTCCAAGGTGATGGAGCTCAACAAGTACGGCTTCATCGCCTCCTCGCGCGCCGTGCTGCTCGACCCGCCGGCCCGCTCCGAGGTGCCCTTCTACGCCTACCTGGACAGCCGCGGCAGCGGCAGTCCCACCCCCTTCTTCGACCGGACCGCGGTCGTCATTCTCGGCACCGTGGTCGGCATGGCCCTGCTGGAGATCGTCCTGCTGGCCGGTCCCGCCTTCGCCGTCGGCGCCCGCCGCTCCCGCCGCCAGCTCGGTCTGCTCGCCGCCGGCGGCGGTGACCGTGCCCAGGTGCGGGCCGTCGTCCTCGGCGGCGGTGTCGTGCTCGGCCTCACCGGCGCCGTCGTCGGCCTGGTCGGCGGCATCGGCCTCGTCGCGCTGTTCCGCACCCGCGCCGAGGCGGCCGCCGGCGAGCGCTTCGGCCACTTCGACCTGCAGCCGCTCGACCTGCTCGGCATCCTGCTGATCGGTCTCGTCACCGGTCTGCTCGCCGCCGTCGTGCCCGCCGTCCAGGCCTCCCGGCAGGACGTCGTCGCCGCCCTCACCGGGCGCGACACGCTCAAGCCGCCCAGCCGCAAGCTCGCCCTGCTCGGCCTGCTGATGCTCGGCGGCGGCTCCGCCCTCGCCCTGCTCGGCTCCACCGGCGGCTTCGGCGGCCGCTCCCTCTCCGTGCTCGGCGGCTCCGTGGTCGCCGAACTCGGCATGGTCGCCCTCACCCCCTACCTGGTCGGCCTGTTCGGCCGGATCGGCCGCTGGCTGCCGCTCGGCCCCCGCCTCGCCCTGCGCGACTCCGTCCGCCACCGCGGCCGCACCGCCCCCGCCGTCGCCGCCGTCATGGCCGCCGTCGCCGGCAGCGTCGCCGTCGGTGTCTACGTCGCCAGCAGCGACGAGCAGCACCGCCGCGAGTACGTGGCCGCCGGACCGGCCAACGCCGTCATCCTGGCCAGCGGCTGGGGCGCCTCCGCCGACGGTTCGATGCTGGCCCAGCAGCGCGGCGCCGTGCAGAACTCCGTCCCCGGCCTCGGCGCCCGCGCCGACGTCCAGCGGGTCACCTACCTCGGCGACTGCCGGGCCGGCGGCAACAGCTGCGGCAGCGTCTCGGTGGCCCTGCCCGAGGAGCGGCAGTGCCCGATCTGGGGCAAGAACCGGCGCAGCCTCACCGCGGAGGACATCGACCGGCTCGGCCGTGAGGACCCGCGCTGCAAGGAGGACCGGATCAGCCGGGGCAACAGCTTCGGCTCCGTCCAGGTCGGCGACGCGAACCTGCTGCGCAACCTCTACGGCATCGCCGACCCGGCCTTCGGGCAGGCGGTCGCCGCCGGCAAGGCCGTCGTCTTCGACGAGCGGTACCTCAAGGACGGCAAGGTCTCCATCGACCTCACCGAGCCCTACCCGGCCGGGCCGATGGACGCGAACTTCGAGCCCGCCGTGCGCACCGTCACCGTCGACGCCGTGCTCGCGGCCGGAGACGCCGCCCTCGGCGGAACCGCCGTGGTCGGCGCCGACACCGTCCGCCGCCTCGGCCTCACCAGCACCGACGCCGGCTCCGTCTGGCTGCCCGACACCGCGCCCACCGACGGCAGCGAGCAGCGGGCCCGCGCGGCCCTGGCCAAGCTGTCCGACGGCATCGACTTCGAGGTCGAGCGCGGCTACCGGTCCCCGGGCGACCTGATCAGCCTCGGGCTCACCGCGTTCGCCGGCCTCGTGGCCCTCGGCGCCGCCGGGATCGCCACCGGCCTCGCGGCCGCCGACTCCCAGCGCGACCTCACCACCCTCGCCGCCGTCGGGGCCGCGCCCCGGATCCGGCGCACCCTCTCCGGGTTCCAGTGCGGGGTCATCGCCGCCATGGGCGCCCTGCTCGGAGCGGTCGCGGGCGTGGTGCCCGCGGTCGCCCTGCGCAAGGTCGAGGCGGCCTCGGCGGCCTACCCCGGGATGAGCCTCCAGGAGGAGGCGGCCAAGGGCGCCCTGGTGTTCCCCTGGTTCACCATCGCCGGCACCGTGATCCTGCTGCCGCTGCTCGCGGTCGGGCTGGCCGCGCTGCTCACCCGCTCGCGGATCTCGCTGCTGCGCCGCTCCGGCTGATCCGGAAGGTCCGTCCCGTCGTCCCGTCGTCCCGTCGACCTCTCCGTCGACCCGTCGCCCCCGGCGCCGCTCCCCGCGCGCGTCCGGGGGTGACGGACGTTACAGGCCCCGCGACGGCCACCGGGTGGGACCGGGGCCGCTGCGGGGTGCCCGGGCGAACTAAAGTCGTCGGTATGACGAGAACCCCGGACAGCGTCGTCCGCTCCTTCATCGACCAGCACCAGACCGCCTTCCTCGCGGACCTCGCCGACTGGCTGCGCATCCCCTCGGTGTCCGCCGACCCCGGCCGGGCCGGGGACGTGCGGCGCTCCGCCGAGTGGCTGGCCGCCAAGCTGCGCGACACCGGCTTCCCGGTGGCCGAGGTGTGGGAGACGGACGGCCTGCCGGCGGTCTTCGCCGAGTGGCCGTCCGGGGACGCGTCCGCGCCGACCGTGCTCGTCTACGGGCACCACGACGTGCAGCCCGCCGCCCGTGAGGACGGCTGGGCGACCGACCCGTTCGAGCCGACCGTGGTCGGCAACCGGCTGTACGCCCGGGGCGCCGCCGACGACAAGGGCCAGGTCTTCTTCCACACCCTCGGGGTGCGGGCCCACCTGGCCGCCACCGGCCGCACCGCGCCGGCCGTCAACCTCAAGCTGCTGGTCGAGGGCGAGGAGGAGTCCGGCTCGCCGCACTTCGCCGAGCTGGTCCGCCGCGAGGCCGAGCGGCTGGCCGCCGATGTCGTCATCATCTCGGACACCGGCATGTGGTCCGAGACCACGCCGACCGTCTGCACCGGCATGCGCGGTCTCGCGGACGCCCAGATCGACCTGTTCGGCCCGGACACCGACATCCACTCCGGCTCCTTCGGCGGCGCCGTGCCCAACCCGGCCGCCGTCGCCGCCGAGCTGGCCGCCGGCCTGCACGACGCCGACCACCGGGTCGCCGTGCCCGGTTTCTACGACGGCGTGGTCGAGCTGACCGACCGCGAGCGCGAGCTCTTCGCCGAGCTGCCCTTCGACGAGGCCGCCTGGCTGAAGGTCGCCAAGTCGTACGGCACCCGCGGCGAGGCCGGCTACTCCACCCTGGAGCGGATCTGGGCCCGCCCGACCGCCGAGGTCAACGGCATCTGGGGCGGCTACACCGGCCCCGGCGGCAAGACCATCGTGCCCGCCTCGGCCCATCTGAAGCTGTCCTTCCGGCTGGTCGCCGGGCAGGAGGTGGAGAAGGTCCGCGAGGCCGTCCGCTCCTGGGTGGCCGACCGGGTGCCCGAGGGCATCAGGTACGAGCTGGTCTTCCCGGGCGCCACCAGGCCCTGCCTGACCCCGCTGGACCACCCGGCCCTGCAGTCCACCGTCCGGGCGATGGGACGGGCCTTCGAGCAGCGGATCCTGTTCACCCGTGAGGGCGGTTCCGGCCCCGCCGCCGACCTGCAGGACGTGCTCGGCGCGCCGGTGCTGTTCCTCGGCATCTCGGTGCCCTCGGACGGCTGGCACTCGGTGGACGAGAAGGTCGAGCTGGACCTGCTGGCCAAGGGCGTCGAGACTGCCGCCTACCTGTGGGCCGACCTCGCCGAGAACTGGCGGCCCGGCGGCGGGCAAGAGTGAATCGGCAGCGCGCGGCCGGGGCGCCGGGGGACGCCCGTCGCCCCGCCCGCGCGGCGCACCCGACCCGTCCGGAAGACTCATCACGTGGGGATGGAACAGTTGAGCACCGTGCCTGAGACCGAACACCCGCTGCACCTGGCGCTGGCCCGGGCCGGGGTGGACCGGGCGGCCCAGCACCGGTTCGACGAGCCCTGGCTGGCGGCCGCGTGGAGCCACCCGTCCACCAAGGTGCTGCCGATCGCCGGCGGCGAGGCGTTCGTGGTGGACAGCGGGCAGGGGACCGAACTGGTCCTGCTGCCCTCCTTCGAGGCACCGCAGACCGGCGACCGGTACTTCCTCGGGACCGACGAGGACGGCGTCTCCTACTTCGCGCTGGCGGGCGAGAGCCTGCCGGGCCGGCTGGACGGCGACGCCCGTCCGGCCGGGCTGCGCGAGGTCGGGGCGCTGCTCTCCGACCGGGACGCCGGGCTGCTGGTGCACGCCGTCGCCCTGGAGCACTGGCACCGGCTGCACAGCTTCTGCTCGCGCTGCGGCCACCCGACCGAGAAGGCCGGTGCCGGGCACGTGCGGCGCTGCACCTCCTGCGCGGCCGAGCACTACCCGCGCACCGACCCGGCCGTGATCATGATGATCACCGACGAGCAGGACCGCTGCCTGCTCGGCCGCCAGGCGCTCTGGCCCGAGGGCCGCTGGTCGACGCTGGCCGGTTTCGTCGAGCCGGGGGAGTCGATCGAGCAGGCGGTCGTGCGCGAGGTGTTCGAGGAGGCCGGGGTGAAGGTCGCCGAGGTCTCCTACGTGGCCAGCCAGCCGTGGCCGTTCCCGTCCAGCCTGATGCTGGGCTTCCTGGGCAAGGCGCACCCGGACGGCACCGCGATCACCGTGGACGGGGAGGAGCTGGCCGAGGCGCGCTGGTTCTCCCGGGAGGAGCTGCGGGCGGGCATGGCGGCGGGGGAGATCCTGCCGCCGTCCGGGATCTCGATCGCCCGGCACCTGGTCGAGCTCTGGTACGGCGAGCCGCTGCCGTCGGCGGCCCGCTGGTAGTTCCGGCGGCGGTCCAGCGGGGCCGGTCCGGATCCGGGGTTCCGGGTCCGGATGTTCGGAACTGTTCGGGGCCGGGGCCCGGATCCGGGGTTCCGGTCCGGGGTTTCGGAGCGTTCCAGGGATTGGGGGCGCGCAGAGTTGATTCGCGCGCCCCCAATTTCCATTCCGAACCCGTCTCCCCAGGATGTTCGTAACCGGAGCGGCCCTGCCCGGAAGGGGCGGGGGGCGCCGACCGGACACCGTCACCGATCCCGGGCGACTTTGCGGCAAACGCCTGAAAGCCGCTCACCCGTCTCGCTACATTCACTCGGGTGACAATCCCCCGGGGCACCGCCCAATCCCCCAAATACCAGCGCCTCGCCGCGGACCTGCGCCGCCGGATCGCGGAGGGCGAGTTCACCACCGCCGCCGCCCTCCCGGTCGAGAGCGAGCTGGAGCGCCAGTACGGCGTCGCCCGCAACACCGTCCGCCTCGCCGTCGACGTCCTCGTCAACGAGGGCCGGCTCGTCCGGCTCCAGGGCAAGGGCACCTATCTGCGCGAGCACCCGGTGCTCGATCACCGCGCCTACGGGCCCGCCCCCCGCCTCGAACCGCAGGGCCCCGCCGCGCTGGACTGCCTGGCCACCCCCAGCGAGGTCTACCGGGGCGAGGCCGACGACAGTGGCCGCGAGCTCACCGTCGACTTCGAGATGATGATCGTCCGGGCCCGCGTCGACATCGCCGAGCGGCTCGGACTGCGTCCCGGCGAGGCGATCGTGGTCCGCCGCCAGCTGCGGCTGCTCGACCGCGAGCCGTACTCCATCGAGGAGAGCCACTACCGGGCCGGTCTCGCGGCCGGCACCCCGCTGATGGAACCCGACCAGATCGACGGCGGCGACGAGGCCGTGCTCGCCGCCCTCGGGCGCACCGAGGTCGGCGCCGTCGACCACCTGGTGGCCAGGATGCCCGGCCCCGAGGAGGCCCAGTGGTTCCAGGGCGGCCCCGGGGTGCCGCTGGTGGTCCAGACCCGGGTCACCTACGACCGGCGCGGGCCGGTCCGGGTGATCGAGACCCGCTACTCGGCCGACCGCAGCCGGCTGGTCTACGGGGTCGGCGACCTCGCCGCCCGGACCACGCTGCCCGCGCCGGCCGCCCCCGTCGACCCGGCCCGGGCCGACGCGCAGTGACCCGCGGTGCGGGCGCGCGCCGGCCGGGACCGCCCGGGGCCGGGCCGCCGGGGCCCTGCCGTCGGGGCCCTGCCGTCGGGCGTCGGGGCCGTACCGCCGGGTGTCGGGCCGCCGGGGCCGTACCGCCGGGTGTCGGACCGTCCGGCGTCAGGACGCCAGGGCCTTCTTCACCTGGAGCAGGCTCGGGTTGGTCATCACGACCCGCTCGCCACCGGCGGTCGGCGTCACCAGCACGGTCGGCACGGTCTGGTTGCCGTTGTTCACCGACTCCACGAAGGACGCCGACGCCGGGTCCTCCTCGATGTTGATCTCGGTGTAGCCGATGCCCTCGCGCTCCAGCTGGCTCTTGAGCCGGTTGCAGTAGCCGCACCAGGTCGTGCTGTACATCGTCACGCTGCCGGACATCGAGGGGACTCCTTCGGATAGCGAATCGGGTGGAGAGGGCGTGCGGACGCCAACGCGCGCGCGTACCGGTACCGCGTGCGTTCCACGGCTCCGGGGGGAGAACGTCCACCGCCCGGCGGTCATTCCACGGCGTCGGCCCCGCCGTACCGGCGCATGCCCGGGGGCACGCGCCCCGAGTGTGCCACCACCCGCCGTCCGCGCCGCGATCATCCGGCGATCGCACCGGGCTTGTGGACAACCCCGCCCGGGATGTCCGCCCGGGCTGAGAGGATGGAACGCATGCAGGAAGACCTCTTGAGCGGCAGCCCGTTCGACGGACACCAGGACGCCCACCGGACCGGTCACCCCGCCGCCGGCGGCCCCGACGCCGTCCTCGCCGGACTCGACCCCGAGCAGCGGGCCGTCGCCACCGCCCTGCACGGTCCCGTCTGCGTCCTCGCCGGCGCCGGCACCGGCAAGACCCGGGCCATCACCCACCGCATCGCCTACGGCGTGCGCAGCGGTGTCTACCAGCCCCAGCAGGTGCTCGCCGTCACCTTCACCGCCCGCGCCGCCGGCGAGATGCGCGGCCGCCTGCGCCAGCTCGGCGCCGAGGGCGTCCAGGCCCGCACCTTCCACGCCGCCGCGCTGCGCCAGCTCCACTACTTCTGGCCCCGCGCCATCGGCGGCCCCGTCCCGCAGCTGCTCGAGCGCAAGGTCCAGCTGGTCGCCGAGTCCGCCGGCCGCTGCGGCCTGCGCGTCCAGCGCACCGAGCTCCGCGACCTCACCGCCGAGATCGAATGGGCCAAGGTCACCCAGACCGGCCCGGACGACTACCCCGCCGCCGTCGCCAAGTCCGGCCGCGACGCCCCCCGCGACCCCGCCGAGACCGCCCAGGTCTACCGCGTCTACGAGGAGACCAAGAGCCGCCGCGGCAACATCGACTTCGAGGACGTGCTGCTGCTCACCGCCGCCATCCTGGAGGACCGGCCGGACATCGCCGACCAGGTCCGCGCCCAGTACCGGCACTTCACCGTCGACGAGTACCAGGACGTCTCCCCGCTCCAGCAGCGCCTCCTGGACCAGTGGACCGGCCCCGGCGGCGGCACCAGCCTCTGCGTCGTCGGCGACGCCAGCCAGACCATCTACTCCTTCACCGGCGCCACCCCGGACTACCTGCTCGGCTTCCGCGCCCGCCACCCCGAGGCCACCGTCGTCAAGCTGGTCCGCGACTACCGCTCCACCCCCCAGGTGGTCCACCTCGCCAACGGGCTGCTCGCCCAGGCCCGGGGCGAGGCCGCCCGTCACCGCCTCGAACTCGTCTCCCAGCGCGAGGCCGGCCCCGAGCCCCTCTACACCGAGTACGAGGACGAGCCCACCGAGGCCGAGACGACCGCCCGGCGGATCAAGGACCTCATCGCCGCCGGGGTGCGCGCCAGCGAGATCGCCGTCCTGTTCCGCACCAACGGCCAGTCCGAGGTCTACGAGCAGGCCCTCTCCGACCTCGCCGTCCCCTACCAGCTCAAGGGCGCCGAGCGGTTCTTCGAACGCCCCGAGGTCCGGGACGCCGGCGTCCTGCTCCGCGGCGCGGCCCGGGCCGGTTCCGACCCCGTCACCGACGGCGCCCCCGACCTCGCGGGGCAGGTCCGAGCCGTCCTCGCCGCCCGCGGCTTCACCCCCGAACCCCCCGCCGGTTCCGGCGCGGTCCGGGACCGCTGGGAGTCCCTCGCCGCCCTGGTCCGGCTGGCCGAGGAGTTCGAGCGGGGCCGCGCGGCCGAGGGCCTGACCACCGACCTCGCCGCCTACGTCGCCGAACTCGACGCCCGCGCCGCCGCCCAGCACGCCCCCGCGGTCGAGGGCGTCACCCTGGCCTCCCTGCACGCCGCCAAGGGCCTCGAGTGGGACGCCGTCTTCCTCGTCGGCCTCACCGAGGGCACCATGCCGATCATCTACGCCAAGACGGACGAGCAGGTCGAGGAGGAGCGCCGCCTCCTCTACGTCGGCGTCACCCGTGCCCGCAAGCACCTCACCCTCTCCTGGGCGCTCTCCCGCTCCCCGGGCGGCCGGGCCTCCCGCAAGCCCACCCGCTTCCTGGACGGGCTGCGGCCCGGCTCCAGCGCCCCCGGCAGTCGCCCCGCGAGCCGCGGCGGACGCGGCGGGGCCGAGGGCGGCGAGCGCTCCGCCGGGCGCCGGGTCCGCGGCCCGGTCACCTGCCGGGTCTGCGAGCGCGTCCTCACCGAGGCCGTCGAGCGCAAGCTCCGCCGCTGCGAGACCTGCCCCTCGACCATGGACGAGGCGCTCTACGAGCGGCTGCGCGAGTGGCGTGCCGCCCAGGCCAGGGAACAGGGCGCGCCCGCCTACGTCGTCTTCACCGACGCCACCCTGATGGCCATCGCCGAGGACGTCCCCGCCAACCGCCAGGAGCTGGCCTCGATCTCCGGGGTCGGGGCCATGAAGCTGGACAAATACGGGGCGGCCGTGCTCTCGTTGTGTGCGGGGGAGGAGCCCGAGGGGGATCCGGCGGACGTCATGGACGGTCGGTCGGACGAACCGGCCTGAGCCGGTCCGGGGCGATCACAGCCGGCGCCGGGGAGCGCCGAGGAGACCGTCGGGAAACTCGCCGGAAAAATAGTTTGCGCGCCGTACCGGGAGCGCAATAGCCTGCCGGAGCGGTCAAGGGGACGCGGTCGCACGGGGTGAAACCTGTCGCTGTGCCCCCCTGCCCCACCAGCTTCACCGAGACAGACATCCGAACAGTTCGGAGCCCGGGAGACCAGGCTCCGCGAGACGCCGAGAGGAGGCGAAGACAGTGGACATCATGAACACCAAAGTGACTGGCCAGACCGTCGACGCTGCCTCCCTGCGTGCCGCCAGCCTGCGGATCACCGCCGAGCTGTGCGGAACCGGTCTGGGTCTCGACGCCACCCGTGTCGCAGTCGCTCCCGTCTTCGCCGCCTCCGTTGTCAGTGGTCTTGGACACACTGGCCTCGGCAGCAATGGCAATGAGGGCGGCAGCTTCGACGGCACCCGTGTCGAGACTGGTCTGTCCCGTGACTGGGCCTCGGTCGATGCGTCGCGCTCCCCGCGTGACGAGCGACCGACCCAGGCACCGAAGGCGGCCGTAGCCGCCGCCATGCATGGCGGCTATGCGCAGGTCATCGGTGCCGGAAACGCCCAGAAGCAGAACGAGCAGCAGATCAAGCAGGCCATGGCCGTCTTTACGGACGCCACGGCCGTCCGGATGCGGGCCTTCCGCGGGCCTGAACCCTGGAGAGAACGAACCTGAGCAACCTCAGGTCGGCGCCTCCAGGGCCGCGGAACCCCGTCACACCGGGATCCGCGGCCCTTCTGTTTTGTCCGGTACGCAAGACCACCCAGGCCCTCCGGGGCCTCCGGCCCAGCCCCACCAGTCAGCTGAGCCGGACCCACTGAGAAGACGAGGAAGACGCACACAGTGTCCACGGTCATCACACCGCCCACCCCGTCCGTACCGCCGACAAGCCAGATCAAGGCCGACCAGGCCGACCCCCCGGAGGTTCTCCCCATGCAGTTCACCTCGATCGACCAGGCCGAGCAGCTCGGTCTCCCCATCCCGTGCCGCGCCTTCGACCCCGAGGTCTTCTTCGCCGAGACGCCCGCCGACGTCGAGTACGCGAAGTCCCTCTGCGGCACCTGCCCGGTCAAGGACGCGTGTCTCACCGGTGCGGTCGAGCGCCGCGAGCCGTGGGGCGTCTGGGGTGGCGAGCTCTTCGTCCAGGGTGTCGTCGTGGCCCGCAAGCGGCCCCGCGGCCGCCCGCGCAAGACCGAGGTCGCGGCGTGAACCCCGCGTCCGGGGCCGAGGCCGTCCGCCGGGGAGAGCAGCCCCTGCCGGACAACTCCCTCCGGCGCTCCGTACGCCTCGCGGCCGCCAAGGCCGACGCCGCCCGCATCCACCCCTTCCCGACGACGCACCCCGAGCAGGACCACCACATGACCGCCGCCGCCATCGATCCGACCGTCCGCGCTGAGCAGACCACCGAACTTCAGATCCAGAACAGGACCCTCGAAATGCAACTTCTCCACGAATCCCTGGCCCGGGCCCATATGCAAGAGCGCCTCCAGGAGGCCGAGCACCAACGGCTCGTCGGCCGGGTCGCCCGGGCCCACCGGCTCAAGCAGAAGGCCGAGCGCGCCTCGCTGCGTGCCCGCAAGGCCATCGCCGTCGCCCTGATGTGACATCGCCCCGAGGTCGGACCGCCGAAAGGTGGGGACGACCCGAGGCGATGTCGCCATGCCCGGGCAGTGCCGCCGGGTGACCGGGACGCCGGCACCCGCCCGGCCCCGCCGGACCCCCGTCGCGCCGCAGGCCGCCCCCCGACATCGGGGGGCGGCCTGCGGCCGTTGCCGCCGCGCCGCGCGGCGGGGCGAACGGTGGGGCGAGTGGTGGGGCGGCGGACGACGGCGCGGTCAGCCCTCGGCCGAAGGGCCCCGGCGCCGCGGGGCCGTCGACCGCTTCGCCGCCGCGGCCTTCCGGGTCGGGGCCTTCGGGGCCGTGCCCTTCGGGGCCGCCGCCTTCGCGGTCGGTCGGCCGGCCGCCGAGCCCGGCGCCGCGAACTCCGGCAGCCACTCCAGCATCTCGACCCGGAACGGCGCCTTCGCACCCAACTGGCACAGCACCCCGATGGTGCTCAGCGTCACCCGATGGATCAACAGGTACGACGGCGGCAGGTTCAACTGCTTGCCCAGGTTGTACGCGGGGGAGCGCGGATCCGCGATCCGCGCCGCCTGGGCCCGCATCCACGCCCGCGTGAAGTGGAACGACTCCACCGCCGCCGGCTCGATGATCGGCACCAGGTAGTCCAGTACCGCGTCCGGGTCCAGCTCGATCGAGGGCTTCACGAAGCCCTCCTCGCGCAGCATCGCCAGCACCCCCGCCGCGTCGCCGGCCAGTGCCATCCGCAGGGACGCCCCGATCGGCGCCGGCAGCCCGCCCGGCAGCCGGTCGACCGTGCCGAAGTCCAGCACCCCCAGCCGCCAGCCCTCCACCGGGCCGTCGTCCTTCAGCAGCCGGAAGTTGCCCGGATGCGGATCCGCGTGCAGCAGCCCCGTCCGCGACGGACCGGCGAACAGGAACCGCGCCAGCAGCTTTCCCGCCCGGTCCCGCTCCTCCTGCGTCCCCGAGGCGATCACCTCGGCCAGGGGCGTGCCGTCCATCCACTCCGACACCAGGACCTGGTCGGCCTGGGCGACCACCCCGGGCACCGCGATCTCCGGATCGTCCGCGAACTCCTCGGCATGACGGCGCTGGGCCTGGGCCTCCAGCTCGTAGTCGAGCTCCTCGGCGACCCGCTCCCGCAGCTCGGTGATCAGCGGCTTGATGTCCAGGCCCGGAATCAGCGGTCCCAGCAGCCATGCCACCCGGCTCAGCTGCGACAGGTCCGCCAGCAGCGCGTCGCCGGCTCCCGGGTACTGGACCTTGACCGCGACGGTGCGGCCGTCGTGCCACACCGCCCGGTGCACCTGGCCGATCGACGCGGCCGCCGACGGGCGGTCCTCGAACTCCAGGAACAGGCTCCGCCAGTCCGCGCCCAGCCGCTCCGCCAGCGCCGCGTGCACCTTCGCGGCCGGCATCGGCGGCGCGGCGTCCTGCAGCTTGGTCAGCGCCGCCCGGTACGGTCCGGCCACCTCCTCGGGCAGCGCGGCCTCGAAGACGGACAGCACCTGTCCGAACTTCATCGCCCCGCCCTTGAGCTCGCCCAGGACCTTGAACAGCTGGTCGGCGGTCGCCTGTTGCAGTTCGGCGGTCACCACCTCGGCCGACCGGCCGCCGATCCGCTTCCCCAGCCCCAGGGTGGCCCGGCCGGCTATCCCCAGCGGCAGGGCGGCGAGTCTTGCCGTGCGGGTCATTGCCTTGCGCGGAAGATCGCTCACCCGGGCCTCCAAGTCGACATGCCCCAGGCCCCCGCGGCGGGGGCCGACCGTCATACGCCATTGTGCCCGCTCGACGGTGCGGCCCCGGCCGGAATCGGCCGCCCCGCCGGGGCGGTGCCGGTCGCGGTCGGGCCCGGACCTCGAGCCCGAACCTCGGGCCCGAAGATCCGAGTCCGGAGATCCGGTCCGGCCGTGGGGCGCGGGCCCCACGGCCGGGCCGGATCAGGCGCCGACGGCCTGGGCGAAGGAGAACAGCCGGTGCGGGTCGTACCGGCGCTTCACCGCGACCAGTCGGGGATAGTTCTCCCCGTAGTAGGCGTGCCGCCAGTCCGGCAGCCCGGGATCGACGAAGTTCTGGTAGGTCTCGCCGGAGGAGTGCGGGTCGAGCACTGCGAAACCGGCGTCCGCCCAGCTCCGGGCCGCCGCGATCGCCGTCGCGTCCACCGGCCCGGAGGCGATCACCGCGCCGAGGCTCGCGTTGAACAGCGCGTTCCGGTGGACGTAGGCGGTGGCCGTGCGCGCCGGATCGTTGGCGGCGCCGCCGAGCGCGTTCAGCTGCACCATTCGCTGCTGCCCGGCCAGCCGGTCCCGGTCCAGCAGGCCGACCGCGGCCTCCCAGACCGAGCGCGGCGGCGGGGCGTCGAACAGCCGGCCCCGGTCCACGGCCGCGGTCGGCCGGGGCAGCACGGCGGCCGGCCCGGTACCCGTCCGGTGGCACTGGTCCTGGGTGTAGGAGCCGCAGCCGTAGAAGCCCATCATGACGGACAGGTAGGGGGCGGTGTAGCCGCTCCGGGAGGCCGGCACCGCGCCCACCAGGTCGACCAGTCGGCCTGTCTGGGTGTTGAGTTCGGCCTCGGTGCCGATCGAGCCGACCAGTACCGAGACGAACGGGGTGGCGCCGGGCGCGGCGTCCCGAAGGCCGACCACCGCCCCGCCGCCCAGGGTCCGCGGGGCGTCGGGGAGCCAGTGCGTCCAGGCGTCCAGCACATCCACCGCGCGGTCGAAGGACCAGCTGAGGCTGGCCATGGTCAGGGTGGTCACCGGCACCGGGGTCACCGTGTAGGAGGTGACGACACCGAAGTTGCCGCCGCCACCGCCGCGCAGCGCCCAGTACAGGTCGTCGTGCTCCTCGGCCGAGGCGGTGACGGTCCGGCCGTTCGCCAGCACCACCCGGGCCGAGGTCACCTTGTCGCTGGAGATGCCGGCATGGCGGGTCAGCAGGCCGATTCCGCCGCCCTGGAGGAAGCCGCCGAGGGACACGGTGGGGCAGAAGCCGCCGGAGACGGCCAGGCCGTGCGGGGCGACCGCGTTGGTCACGTCGACGAGCTGGGTGCCGCCGCCGAAGGTCGCGGACCCGGGCGTCACCGCGGCGCTGTTCAGCCGGGAGACGTCGACCACCAGGCCGGTGCCGGTGGACCAGCCGCCACCGCTGTGCCCGCCGGCGCGGACGGCGATCGGCAGGTCGTGGTCCTGGGCGTAGCGGAGGCAGAGCGAGACGTCGGCCTCGTCGGCGCAGTAGGCGACGGCGGCCGGTTCGACCGAGTCGAAGCGGGCCTGGCCGATCTGCTTGGCGACGCCGTAGGTCGGGTCACCGGGGAGGACCAGCGTGCCGTGCAGACGGTCGGACAGCCTGGACCATCGTCGCCGCCGGGCCTCGGCCGCGGTGGCGACGGCGGGCAGGGCCGGGACGGCGGCCAGCGGGACGGCCAGGGCCCCGGCGCCGATGAGCGATCTGCGAGTGATCATGTCGATACCTCTCGGTGAGGTCGTGCACGAGCGTTGCGATCGTTGCGCGGGCCACTCTCGGCGTCCGCCGGGCGGCCGACGCCACAGTAGTAGCTCCGGGGCCTCGCGGTGCCCTCTTTCCCCGTGCGACTGACGAATGATCAAGACTCCACCCCTGTCACCCGGTTGGCGCTCCGTCCTAGTGCGGCGCGGTCGGTTGCCAGAGGCATCCGCACTCCGGGTGGCCCTTGAGCCGCAGGCGGCGGGACGTCCCGTCGACGGCCGAGATCTCGCACCAGCCGTCCAGGCTGGGCGGGCGCCCGCCGTCCAGGAACACCTGGGCGTGCAGCGCGGCCAGCCCGGCGACCGAGGTGGCGAGCGCGATGTCGCAGGCCGGCGTCGGGGCCCGCCCCGGGCCGCCGTCGGCGAGTTGGGCGAGGATCCTCGGCCAGGCGGCGTCCTGGTCCTCCCGGGTCAGGACCAGGCAGTGACCGCAGGCCGACACTCCCGGCGCGACCAGGGGGCCGACCACCCCGTACTCCTCGACCACACCGACGTAGAGGTGCGGGACGCCGGCCCGCAGCAGCTCCCGGGCCAGTGGTGTGCCGCCGGCGAAGGCCGCGCTGCCGTCGCGGGGCGTGAGCACCACCAGGTCGGGCGGCCCGGGCCTCGGGCGCCGCTTGCGCCGGGCCGGGCTCCGGGCCGCCGCCCGGTCGACGGCCTCGCGGGCGGCGGTGGCACGGACCCGGCCGACGTCGGCCGGCGGGAGCCCGGCGGGGGAGCAGTCGCCCGGTGCGACCCGGCCGGAGTCGACCACGGTGACCGTGCCGACGCCGCCCGCGGCGAGCACGGCGCCGACGGCCGCCCCGATCCGGCCGGCGCCGCGGACCTCGACGGCCTGCTCGGGCCGCCGGGCCAGGACGGCGGGTGCGGCACCGGGTCCGGGGTGGATCAGCGACAGCGAGGCGAGGTCCGGGCCGAGCAGCTCGCGGTGGGGCTGCGGGAAGAGGGCGAGGGCGCCGGCCGCGGCCTCGGCGTCGTCGAGCACTCCGGCCTCCTCCAGGAGGTCGAGGAGGGAGTCGGCCGGGTCGCGCCCGAAACCGATCCGCTCGCTCTCGGCCAGGAGGGCGGGCCGGTCGCGAGTGCCGTCGACGAGGTCGAGGAACTCGCGCAGCATCGTGCCGGAGGCGCGGGCGAGTACGCCCGCGTGCTGCGGGACGGTGCCGAACTGCAGGGTGTCCGAGTCCCGCCAGCTGCGGGAGAGGGCGGGCTTGAGGGCGAGGCGCACGGTGGTCTTCCTCCCGATCGTTTCCGGACGGCCGACGGCAGCATGCCCGATCGGGGAGCCGCGGTGCGGCGGGTTGTCCACAGGTGCGGGGCTATGACCGGATGATCTGTTCGCATGCCCTGTGGATAACTTTCCGTCCGGACCGATGTCCGATTCCGGACACCTTCCGTCGGCCTTTCGTTCCCGATCGCTCCACGAAAGATTTCGGCCACGGCAGCGGACTTCTGTCAGGGGTAACGGGTAACGTCGTGTGCCATGGCAGCCGAACGGGACTCCCATCCCTCGGCGTCGCCTCGGCGTGCCCGTGCAGCGTCCGGGTCGCAAGTGGCGGCGCCGAGCACGCGTGGGCGTCCGGAACAGCAGTGTCCGGAGCAGCAGCCGTCGCCCGCACGGGAGCCCTTCGACCGCTCCCGGGTGGAGGTGCGGCGCAGTGCCCGCCGCAGCCGGACGGTGTCCGCGTACCGCGAGGGCGATCGCACGATCGTGCTGATCCCGGCCCGGATGTCGCACGCGGAGGAGCAGCGCTGGGTCGCGCAGATGCTGGAGAAGCTGGCGGCCCAGGAGAGCCGCCGGGTGCTCGGCGACGATGCGCTGGTGGCCCGGGCGCGGGAGCTCTCGGTGGCCTATCTGGGCGGTCGGGCCCAGCCCGCCCAGGTCCGCTGGGTGACCAACCAGAACTCGCGCTGGGGTTCGTGCACCCCCAGTGAGCGGACGATCCGGCTCTCGCACCGCCTGCAGGGGATGCCGGAGTACGTGGTCGACTACGTGCTGCTGCACGAGCTGGCGCACCTGCTGGTGCCGGACCACGGCCCGGACTTCTGGGCGCTGCTGGAGGCGTACCCGCGGACGGAGCGGGCGCGGGGCTATCTGGAGGGTGTGGTGTCGGCGGCCAGGTTGCCGCACATCCCGGGGGCCCGGCACGAGGATCCGGCGGAGCCCGGTCCGGCGGAGTCCTGCGGCTGAGTCCTTCGGCCGGGTGTCCTGAGGCCGGGTGCCTCCCGGGGCCCGGCGGGAGGCGGACGGGAGACGGCCCGGGGACGGCCCGGGGACGGCCCGGGAGACCGAGGAGCGCGACGGCAGGAGGGGCGCGGGCCACAGTGGCCCGCGCCCCTCCTGCCGTGCTCGCGCTCCTGAACGCCTCAGCCGGTGAGGTCGCGCGCGCGGGCGACGAGGTCGCGCACCGACTGGTCCGTGAGCTCCGGCAGCCGGTCGTAGTCGAACCAGCGCAGGTCGAGCGACTCCTCGCTGATCAGCGCCTGGGCGCCGGGCGGCGCCACCGCGATGTACTGGACGTCGAGGTGGGTGTTCTCCGGCCGGTCCTTGCCGGTGCAGCGGACCTGGTGGCGGTCGAGCTTGACCGGGACCGGCGCGCCGTCGCGGGTGAGCAGCGCGAGGTCCGGGATGCCGGACTCCTCGGTGGCCTCGCGCAGGGCGGCCGCGGCGAGGTCGGGATCGCCGGGTTCGCAGTGGCCGCCCATCTGCAGCCAGCGGCCGACCTTGGGATGCAGCGTGAGCAGCACCCGCCCGGCGGCCGGGTCGACGACGGCGGCGCTGGCGGTGATGTGGGCGGGCAGGCAGGAGCGGTACATGCCCCCGGGCTGCTCGGCGAGGTGGCGCAGGTAGTCGAGGCGGAGCCGGTCCTGCTCGGGCTCGGCGGGCCGCCAGTCGGTCAGCGCGCGGACCGCGTCGGCGTGCAGCCCGCCCGGGGCGTCCGGTCGGAGGGTGTCGGCGCGGTCCGTGTCGGTGGTCGTCACGCGGTGGGCTCGCCCTTCCCCTGGTTGCCGTTGCCGTCGTCGTCGCCGTCGGCGTCGTTCTTCGTCAGGTCGGGCCGGGCGGTGCCGGTGGCCCCGCCCGCGGCGGCTTCGCCGAGCAGCTTGTCGAGGGCGTCGAAGTCGATGCCGCCCTCCAGGTCGTCGGCGCTGCCGCGGTGCACGAAGGCGTCCGGGTCGTCGAGGTCGGCGGCGGTGGGGAGCATGTCGGGGTGCTGCCAGAGGTCGTCCCGGCCCTCGGTGCCGCGGGCGTCGGCGAGCAGCGCCCAGAGGCGGGCGGCGTCGCGCAGGCGGCGGGGGCGCAGTTCGAGGCCGACCAGGGTGGCGAAGGTCTGCTCGGCGGGCCCGCCGGCGGCGCGGCGGCGCCGGACGGTCTCGCGCAGGGCGCCGGCCTGCGGCAGGTGGGGCTCGGCGGCGGCGTGCACGACGGCGTCGACCCAGCCCTCGACGAGCGCGAGGGCGGTCTCCAGGCGGGCCAGGGCGGCCTTCTGGGCGGGGGTGTCCTCGGGCTGGAGCAGACCGCCGGCGAGGGCTTCCTGGAGGGCCTCGGGGTTGCCCGGGTCGAGCTGGCCGACCAGCTCCTCCATCCGGGAGGTGTCGACCTTGATGCCCCGGGCGTACGCCTCGACGGCGCCGAGGAGGTGGGCGCGCAGCCACGGCACATGCGCGAACAGCCGCTGGTGGGCGGCTTCGCGCAGGGCGAGGTAGAGGCGGACCTCGTCGGCCGGCACGCTGAGGCCCTCGCCGAACTCGGCGACGTTCTGGGGCAGCAGCGCGGCCTTGCCGGCGGGGGCGAGCGGCAGTCCGACGTCGGTGGAGCCGACCACCTCGCCGGCGAGGGCGCCGAGGGCCTGGCCGATCTGGGTGCCGAACATGGCGCCGCCCATGGACCGCATCATGCCCATCAGCGGGCCGGCCATGGCCTGCATCTCCTCGGGGAGGACGCCGCCCATGGCGTTGCCGACGCGTTCGGCGACGGGGTCGACGAGGTCCTTCCAGACCGGGAGGGTGGCCTCGATCCACTCGGCGCGGCTCCAGGCCACGGCGGCGGCGGCGCCGGAGGGGAAGGTGGTGACACCGTCGAGCCACAGGTCGGCGAGGCGGACGGCCTCGACGACGGCGGAACGTTCGGCGTCGCCGACGGAGCGGTCCTTGCTCTTGCCCTCGGCGGGCTCGGCGACCACGGTCTGCCGGGCGATGTCCTTGGCGAGGTCCCAGTTCACCGGGCCGCCCTCGAACGAGAGCATCTGGCCGAGCTGCTGGAAGGCGGCGCCGAGGTCGTTGGGGTTGAGGCCGCCGAACATCGCCGCGAAGGGGTTGTCGCCCGCGCCGGGAGCGCCGGGGCCACCCGCGCCGGGGCCGCCGGGCATGCCGGGCAGGCCCATGCCGAACAGGGCGCCCAGCGGGTTGTTCCCGCTGAAGCCGAAGGGCTGCGGACCGGCGGGCTCGTCGCCCTGGTCCTTCTTCTTCCGGTCGTCGTCGGGCTTGGCCTTGCCGTCCTCGGGCTCCTCGGGCGGAACGCCGAATCCGAAGGGAAGGTCGCTCACGGGGTCCTCGATCCGGTCGGCCGTCATACGGGTGGTGGCGGTGTTTCCTGCTGCCCGGGGCGGTCGGCGGAGCTGGGGGACTCCCCGCCGGCGGGCGGCTCCCGGACGGCTGGCCCGCGCCGGGTGCACCGCCGGGCCTCAGCCTCGGGCAGGATGGACGTACGTGACACACGTACGTACGCACATAAGCTAACCGTGGAGGATGGCCGGTGAGTTCCCCGCCTTCGGACGTTCGCTCTGGGCTGACCGGAGGAGAGGACGCCCCGGACACCACGGCGTCGCCGCCTCCAGCCTATGCCGGAAGACCCCTCACCGTGGCGGTCACAGGTGCCGCCGGGGTGTTCGGCGAACGGGTCGCGGCCCGGCTGGTGGCCTCGCCGGGGGTCCGGAAGGTGCTGGCCGTCGACGACCGGCGCGGTGAGGTGCCCGGTGTGCAGTGGCGGGTGCTGGACGTCCGCGACCCGGCCGTGGCCGAGCGCCTGGCCGGGGTCGACGTGGTGGTCCACCTCGCGATGGACCTGGGCATGGAGTCCGACCCGAGGGCGCGCAGCGCCTACAACGTGCGGGGCGCGCAGACGGTGCTGACGGCGGCCGCGGCGGCCGGGGTGCACCGGGTGGTGCTGTGCACGTCGGCGATGGTCTACGGCGCGCTGCCGGACAACGAGGTGCCGCTGGCGGAGGACTCGGAGCTGCGGGCGACCGAGGAGGCCTCGCTGGTCGGCGACCTGCTGGAGATCGAGCGGCTGGCGCGCCGCGCGCCGAGGGCGCACCCGGGGCTGCAGGTGACGGTGCTGCGGCCGGCCGTGGTGGTGGGCCCCGGGGTGGACACCGTGCTGACCCGGCACTTCGAGGCGCCGAGGCTGCTGGTGGTGGCCGGGTCCCGGCCGTGCTGGCAGTTCTGCCACGTCGACGACCTGGCGGCGGCACTGGAGTACGCGGCGCTCGGCCTGGTCGAGGGCGAGGTGACGGTCGGCTGCGACGGCTGGCTGGAGCAGGAGGACGTGGAGCGGCTGTCGGGGATCCGGCGGATGGAGCTGCCGGCCTCGCTGGCGCTGGGGACGGCGGCGCGGCTGCACCGGCTGGGGCTGACCCCGGCGCCGGCGGGGGACCTGGCGTACACGATGTACCCGTGGGTGGTGTCGGGGAGCCGGCTGCACGAGGCGGGCTGGCGTCCGACGCACACCAACGAGGAGGTGCTGGCGGAGCTGCTGGCGCAGGTGTCGGGCAAGCACGCGGTGGCGGGTCGGCGGCTGGGCGGCAAGGAGGCGGCGACGAGTCTGGGCGCGGCCGGCGCGACGGTGGCGCTGGTGGGCACGGCGGCGCTGGTGCGGCGGGCGCGCAAGCGGCGCCGGTTCTGAGCGGCCCGGTCCCGGGCTCCGCGGCCCGGGCCCGGCTCCGGTCCCGGTCCGGGGGCCGCGGCCGGACCCGCGCTCTTGAGCTCGTCGTTCTCACGATGCGAAATTTCGCAATCGTGATGCGGAAGGTACTTGCCCCGGCCCGCCCGGCATGGGCAATCATGGGGGCATGTCCGAGAACCACGACCCGATCCGCCTGCTCGCGATCCGCGACACCCCGCTCTCCCTCGACGAGGTGTACGAGGCGGTGGGTGACGACGCGGCCGGCGGGACGACCGTCTTCGTCGGGACGGTCCGCGACCACGACGGCGGCAAGCACGTCACGGCGCTGGAGTACAGCTGCCACCCGACGGCGGAGCGGGAGATGCGCCGGGTGGCCGAGAAGGTCGTCGCCGACTTCCCGGTCCGCGCGCTGGCCGCGGTGCACCGGGTGGGCCGGCTGGGGATCACCGACAAGGCCGTGATCGTCGCCGTCTCCTGCGCCCACCGGGGCGAGGCGTTCGCCGCCGCCCGGCGGCTGATCGACGACCTCAAGCACGAGGTGCCGATCTGGAAGCACCAGGTCTTCGCCGACGGCGAGGAGGAGTGGGTGGGCGCGGGGAGCTGCTGAGCAGCCGTCCGCACAGTCGTCCGCACAGCCGTTCGTACGATCATCCGCACGGTCGCCCGCGAGTCCACCTGTGCACCGCTCGCGCCCCGCGACGCGCAGGCGCGCCGGTCGCTCACTCGAACGGGTGCGGGCCGCTGCGCCGGATACTCCCTGGCAGTGAGCCGATCGGCCGTGCCGTAACCCGGACGGCGCCCGCAGCGTTGTCCGTCGGGATGGTTAATCTGCTCATAGACACGACGAGCTGGGAGTACTGAGATGGCTGTGCTCGCCTGGTTGATCATTCCCTGCGTCGCCGCGGTGCTGGCCACCGTGTGGGCGGGTTGGGCCCAGCGGTCCCCGAGAGCGACGGGGGACCCGGCCTCGCTGGCGGAGCACCAGCGGTTCATGGCCGCGATGCAACGCACCACCGCCGGCGGCGGCTCCGAGGAGCGCTCCGGCCGCTGACCCCGCCCGGCGGTCCCGACGACCCGCCGGGCGCACGGTCACCCGCGTCCCGTACTGTCGAGGCATGCCACGCCGCTCTGCGACGATGCTCGCCGCCACCCTGCTGCTCATAGCGCTGCTCTGTGCCTCGGTGCTGATGAAGGTGCCGTACACCGAGATGAGCCCGGGCCCGACGTACAACACGCTCGGGGTGCAGGAGAAGACGGGCACACCGGTGATCACCATCACCGGCCACGAGTCGTACCCGGCGAGCGGTCACCTCAACATGACCACCGTCCAGGTCACCGGCGCCAAGTACGAGCCGAGCCTGGTCAACGCGGTGGTGGGCTGGCTGCGCGACGACGTGCTGGTGGTGCCGCACGACAACGTCTACCCGAAGGGCCAGTCCGACGCCGACGCCAAGCGGCAGAACGCCGAGGAGTTCGCGCTCTCCGAGGACCACGCCCGCACCGCCGCGCTGACCCAGCTCGGGATCCCGATGGGCAGCGAGCTGATCGTCCAGGCCGTCACCGCCGGTGCCCCGGCGGAGGGCCGGCTGCACGCCGGGGACCAGATCGTCGCGGTCGACGGCACCCCGGTGGCCGACGCGGACGCGGTCGCCAAGGCGGTCACCAAGCACCAGCCCGGCGAGCCGGCGGTCTTCACCGTGGTGCCCCGGGTCAAGGAGGGCTCGGCCGAGCCCGGGACCCGCACCGACGTCAGCGTGCCGACCGTGAAGTCCCCGGACACCGGCGCCGCGATGGTCGGCATCCGTCCGGGCCTGCGGCACACCTACCCGTTCCGGATCGACATCGGGCTCCAGGACGTCGGCGGGCCCAGCGCGGGCCTGATGTTCTCGCTCGGCATCATCGACAAGCTGACCCCCGGCGACCTGACCGCCGGACGGTTCGTGGCCGGCACGGGCACCATCGAGGACACGGGCCAGGTCGGGCCGATCGGCGGCATCTCGATGAAGCTGATCGCGGCCCGGGAGGCCGGCGCCGAGTTCTTCCTCACGCCGGCGGCGAACTGCGCCGAGGCCGCCAAGAACACCCCGTCCGGGCTGCGGCTGGTCAAGGTGGAGACGCTGGACGGCGCGCTCAAGGCGCTGGAGCAGGTCCGGGACGGGCAGAACTCCGCCCTGCCGTCCTGCGCCTCCTAGTACCTGCTCACGCCCACCTGCTCACGCCCACCTGCTCACGCCCACCGGCTTCCGCAGACCGGCTTCCGCCCACCGGGTCCGGCCGTGACCGGACCCGGCCGGGAAGTACATCAGGAGAAGGTCGCCAGCAGCGCCTCGGTGAGGCCCGGCACCAGGTCGGGGCCGGTGAGCACCTCGCGCGCGACGTCCTTGGAGCGCAGCCGCAGCGCGATCTCCCGGCTGCCGTCGCGCAGCACGGCGGCGGTGATCCGCACCTCCTCGCGCTTGGGGTGGTTGGCCACCCACTCGGCGAGCTGGGCGTCGTTCGCGTTGCGCGGGCGGGACTGCTCGGCGCCCGGCGGCAGCATCAGGCGCTCGACGACCAGCGCGCAGCCGACCACCGCGGCGGGCCAGGCGATGGTGCCGAGGAACTTGTCCAGCTCCATGCCGGCGGGCAGCTCGTCCTGCTCGACCGGGGTGAGGCCGGGCTGGTCGCCGTCGGCGAGGCCGAGCTGATCGGCGATGCGGGGGTCGGCCTTGCGCAGCGCGGCGCTGTCGACCAGGGCGAAGAGGCGGGCCGGGAGGTCCCAGCCGAGGGTGGCGGCGTACTCGTCGATCTCCAGCGCGGCCCGGGTCAGCGGGCTGCCGGCCGGGAGGGTGGAGACGTCGTCGGGGAGGTTGGATCCATCGGACATGTCTCAATCCTCACACGCCGGACGGTGCGCGCGGCGCGGCGCCGGGCCGCGGCCGGGGCCCCGGGGGAGGGCCCGTGCCGGGCGGGGTTGTCGTAACCGTCTGCTAACGGTGGGAACTCGACCAAAGACTGGTTAAGTTGCACTGAGGACCGACCGACTCCAGACGACACAACTGAGGTGCCACCGTGGTATTCCAGATGCCGGAACGCTCAGGGCCGGGGTTCCGGCGCAGGGTAGGCCCGCCCTCCCGGCGGGCGCGGGTGCTCCTGCTGACCCTGGGCGTACTCGCGGTGCTCTTCCTGCTGTTCGTCATGTTCGCGGGGTTCTGGACGGACTGGCTCTGGTTCAGGTCCGTCCACTACTCCTCGGTGTTCACCACCCAGCTGTGGACGAAGATCGGCCTGTTCGCGGTCTTCGGCCTGCTGATGGCGGTGATCGTCGGCTTCAACGTGTGGCTGGCGCACCGGCTGCGGCCGCCGCTGTCGGCGATGTCGGTCGAGCAGCAGAGCCTGGACCGGTACCGCTCGGGGCTGGCGCCGTTCAAGCGCTGGGCGCTGCTCGGGGTGTCGCTGGTGATCGGGCTGGTGGCCGGTGCCGCGGCCTCGGGCCAGTGGCGGACCTGGCTGCTGTGGACGAACGGGACCTCCTTCGGCGAGAAGGACGCGCAGTTCGGCAAGGACGTCTCGTTCTACGCCTTCGACCTTCCGTTCTACGAGTTCCTGCTGGGCTTCGCGTTCAGCGCGGTGATCGTCTCGCTGCTGACCTCGGCGCTGGTGCACTACCTCTACGGCGGACTGCGGCTGCAGGGCCCCGGCCGGCGGGCGAGCACGGGCGCGCAGGGGCACCTGGCGGTGCTGCTGGGTGTCTTCGTGCTGCTGAAGGCGGTCGCGTACTGGCTGGACCGGTACGCGCTGGCGGTGAAGACCGGCGCCTACCGCGAGGTCTCCGGCTGGACCGGCCTGCGGTACGTGGACGCCAACGCGTTCCTCCCGGCGAAGACGATCCTGTTCTTCGTCGCGGTCATCTGCGCGGTGCTGTTCTTCCTGACCCCGGTGCGGCGCACCTGGGCGCCGGCCCTGATCGGGCTGGGCCTGATGGTGCTGTCGGCGGTGCTGATCGGCGGGGTGTACCCGGCGATCGTGCAGCAGTTCCAGGTCAAGCCGAACGAGCAGGCCAAGGAGACGCCCTACATCCAGAAGAACATCGACGCGACGCGCCGGGCCTACGGGATCGCGGACAGCCAGACGACTCCGTACACCCCGAAGGGCAGCACCGACGCCGAGTCGCTGAAGCCGGACGCGCAGACCATCGCGGACATCAGGCTGATCGACCCCAACGTCGTCTCGCCGACCTTCCAGTCGATCGAGCAGCAGCGGTCGTACTACGCGTTCCCGCAGACCCTGGACGTGGACCGGTACGGCAAGGGCGAGGGCGCCCAGGACACCGTGATCGGCCTGCGCGAGCTGGACCTCAACGGTGTGCAGCGGAACTGGATCAACGACCACTTCAAGTACACCCACGGTTACGGCGCGGTCGTGGCCAAGGGCAACCAGGTCAACGACAAGGGCCAGCCGGTCTTCACCGAGTCCGGCCTGCCGGCGACGGGTTCGCTGGGCGACTACCAGCAGCGGATCTACTACGGCGAGAAGACCTCGACGTACTCGATCGTGGGCGGCTCCAACCAGGAGATCGACTACACCACCGACTCCGGTGAGAACAAGCAGTACAAGTACACCGGCGGCAGCGGCGTCTCGCTGGACAACCCGCTGACCCGGGCCGCGTACGCGGTGAAGTTCGCCGAGCCGCAGATCCTGTACGCGGGGGCGATCACCGACGGCGCCAAGGTGATCTACGACCGGACGCCCAAGGAGCGGGTGGAGAAGGTCGCGCCGTGGCTGTCGATCGACGCCGACCCGTACCCGGTGGTGGAGAACGGCCGGGTGGTCTGGGTGCTGGACGGCTACACCACCTCGGACGGCTACCCCTTCTCGTCCAAGACGACGCTGGGCACGGCCACCAAGGACTCGCTGACCAACCAGCGCGGTGAGCTGCTGACCGTCGCCAACCAGGTCAACTACATCCGCAACTCGGTCAAGGCCACCGTGGACGCGTACACCGGCGAGGTGACGCTGTACCAGTGGGACGAGAACGACCCGGTGCTGAAGACCTGGATGAAGGCGTTCCCGGACACCGTGAAGGCCAAGGCGGAGATCCCGGGCACGCTGCTGTCGCACCTGCGGTACCCGCAGGACATGTTCAAGGTGCAGCGCGACCTGCTGGGCCAGTACCACGTGACGGACGCCGACTCGTTCTTCAACGGCAGCGACATCTGGCAGGTCCCGGTGGACCCGACCAGTGACACCAAGCAGTTCCAGCCGCCGTACTACCTGACGGTCCGGATGCCGGACCCGGCGGTCACGTCGGCGAGCTTCTCGCTGACCACCACCTTCGTGCCGCGCGGCCGGGACAACCTGGCGGCGTTCATGGCCGTCAGCGCGGACCCGGGGCCGGACTACGGCAAGATCCGGATCCTCAAGGTGCCGGGGGACTCCAAGACGCTCGGCCCCAACCTGGTGCAGTCGCAGTTCAACTCGCGGCAGGAGGTCGCGCAGCAGATCACCCTGCTGAAGAGCGGCGGCGACTCGGAACTGGAGTACGGCAACCTGCTGACGCTTCCCGTCGGCGGCGGGCTGCTGAACGTGGAGCCCGTGTACGTCCGCGGGCGGGGTGCCAAGTACCCGACGCTGCAGAAGGTGCTGGCGGTCTACGGCAACGACAACGTGGCGTTCGAGAACACGCTGGAGGAGGCGCTGCGGAAGGTGTTCGCGGGCGCGGCTCCGGCGACCACGCCGACCGCGCCCACCGCGCCGGGGACGCCGACGACGCCGACCACGCCGACCACCCCGACGCCGGGGGTCACCCTGACGCCGGAGCTGCAGAAGGCGATCACGGACGTGCTGAAGGCGCAGACCGACGCGGACGCCGCCGCCAAGGCCGGCGACTGGGTGGCCCTGGGTCAGGCGCAGAAGGCGCAGAGCGAGGCCGCCAAGGAGCTGGCGGCGGCCCAGCAGAAGGCCGGGATCACCCCGGCCCCGACGCCGTCGGGCACGGCACCGGCCACCCCGCCGGCCACCCCGCCGGCCTCGCCCGCACCGACCGGCGGCCCCTGAGCTGCGCTGATCCCGCGGTAACCGATTTCGGCCCCACCTCGCGCCCGTGCTATGGTTCAACTACCGACGCGGGGTGGAGCAGCTCGGTAGCTCGCTGGGCTCATAACCCAGAGGTCGCAGGTTCAAATCCTGTCCCCGCTACTCAGTAGCAACGAAGGCCCGGAGGACTCGTCCTCCGGGCCTTCGTCGTTCGTCCGCACGGGTGGCCGGGAACGCTCCGGTACCATCGAGCGTCGCCAAGGACGACGGCAACGGGGTTTGTGAGGGGCGAGTGTCGGGAAATCGACAAAGCGCCGAAGCAATCTCGTCGGCTCAGGTCCGCCTCGCCGAATTCGGCCGGGGCAGGTGTACGCGGGTTGCGGGTGATGCGACGATGGGACACATGGGGGACGTTGCACGGCCGCTGACCGGCCGTCGGGTCGATGCGGCCCCCGTGGAGCTCCCCCGGCCCAGAGCCGGAGGACGACGCCGCGACACTCAGGGGGAGCGGGAGTCGGCATGAGGCTGATCGGCAGGAACGGGACGGGAGCGGGGCCGGCGGCGACCACCGAGGCGGACACCGAGACCTGGGCGGAGAGCCCCGAACGGCGGCCCGGCGCCCTGCCCGCGCAGCGCACCAGCGGTCTGGCCGAGCGCCGGCCCGCGGGCGGCTACGGCCCGGACTCCCTGGTGCACGTCCCGGCCGGCGGCCTCGCCGCCGCGCTCGGCGCCCACGGCGCGTCCGACGGCCCGGCCGGCCCGGACGTGGAGGGCGACCCCGGCTTCGACTCGGCCAGCTTCGAGACCGCGCTCGCCGCCCGCGAGCAGGCCGCCCTGGAGGCCCGGCACCGGCGCGCCGCCGACGACGGCGACCCGGACGCGGCCGCCCGGCTCGGCACCCTGCTGCTGCGCCGCGGGGACCTGGCGGACGCCGAGCCCTATCTGCGGGCCGCCGCCGCGGCGGGCCTGCGCGCGGCCGCCAACAACCTGGGCGTGCTGCTGCACCAGCGCGGCCACCGGGCCGAGGCGGCCCAGTGGTGGCGCCAGGCTGCGGTGGCCGGCAGCGCGCCGGCCGCGCACGCGCTCGGCCTGCAGCTGCGCGACCAGGGCGAGGAGGAGGCGGCCGAGTACTGGCTGCACTTCGCCGCCGACCACGGCCACCCGCTGGGCGCCTACGCGCTGGGCGACCTCATGGAGCACCGCCGGGACGTCCGCGCCGAGCGCTGGTTCAAGGTGTCCGCGGACGCCGGGCACCGGGAGGGCGCCTACCGGCTGGCCCGGATGCGTGAGGCGGCGGGGGACAAGGAGACCGCCGAGGCCTGGTACCGGATCGCCGCCGCCCGCAGCCACGCCCGGGCCGCGCTGCGGCTGGGCGTGCTGCTGGAGGACCGGTCCGGCGGGGAGGCGCCGCTGCTGGACGAGGCCGCCCGGTGGTACCGGCAGTCGGCGCAGAACGGCGAGCCCCGGGCCGCGTGCGCGCTGGGCTACCTGCTCCGCGACTCCGGGGACCTCGGCGCGGCCGCCGAGTGGTGGCAGGAGGCCGCCGAGGCGGGTGACGGCAATGCCGCGAACGCGCTGGGCGCCCTGCACGCCTCGCGCGGAGCGGCCGCCGAGGCGGAGCGCTGGTACCGCAGCGCGCTGGAGGCCGGGGACCACAACGGGGCGTTCAACCTGGGGCTGCTGTGCGCCGGGGCGGGCCGTGACCAGCAGGCCGAGCAGTGGTACCGCCGGGCCGCGTACGCCGGGCACCGGGAGGCCTGCAACGCGCTGGCCGTGGTGCTGCTGCAGCGCGGCGACGAGTCGGGTGCCGAGCCGTGGTTCTCCAAGGCCGCCGAGGCGGGCAGTGTGGACGGCGCGTTCAACCTGGGCGTGCTGCACGCCGGGCGCGGTGAGCAGCGGCAGGCGCAGGAGTGGTACGCGCGGGCCGCGGCGGAGGGGCACGGCGAGGCCGCGCTGCAACTGGCGGTCGTGCAGGAGCAGCGGGGCAACGCGGCGGGCGCGCTGGAGCGCTACCGGCAGGCGGCGGCGGGCGGTTCGGCGGAGGGAGCGTTCCGGCTGGCCTCGGTGCTGGACCGGCGCGGGGACGCGGACGCGGAGGCCGAGCACTGGTACGCGTCGGCGGCGGACGCGGGGCACCGGCGGGCGCAGGTCCGGATGGGGGTGCGGGCGGCCGAGCGGGGGGCGCTGGAGATCGCGGAGAGCTGGTACCGGCGGGCGGCGGAGGCGGGCAGCCGCAGCGCGGCCTTCAACCTGGGACTGCTGCTGGCGCGGCAGGACAGCGAGGCCGAGGCGATGCTCTGGTACACCCGGGCGGCGGACGCCGGGCACGGGCGGGCGGCGCTGCGGCTGGCCCTGCTGGCGCTGCGCCGGGGGGAGCCGGTGCAGGCGGAGGGCTGGTGCCGGCGGGCCGCGGACTACGGTCCGGCGGAGGTCGCCGAGCGGGCGGGCCGACTGCTCGGCGCGCTGCACGCGGAACTCAGCGCGTAGCAGTTCCCCGTCGGAGGTCCGCGCGGCTCAGGGTCTGTTCGCACACTGCGGACACAGCCCGCGGTAGGTGATCTCGGCGCCGGAGACGGTGAAGCCGAACCGCTCGGCCTCGGGCAGCGCGGCCAGCGGGTCCCCGAGCGGGTGGACGTCGCGGATGGCGCCGCAGCCCGAGCAGATCAGGTGCTGGTGCGCGTGGTGCGCGTTGGGGTCGTAGCGCTTGGCGCGGCCGTCGGTGGCCACCTCCAGCACCTCGCCGATGCAGACGAGTTCGCCGAGCGTGTTGTAGACGGTGGCGCGGCTGATCTCGGGCAGCCGTTCCACCGCGCGGGCGTGCACCTCGTCGGCGGTCAGGTGCACGTGCTCGCCGTCGAGCACCTCGGCCACGACCCGGCGCTGCGCGGTCAGCCGCCATCCACGTCCACGAAGTCGTTCCAGCAGGTCACTCATGGACCAAGGGTAAGTGAGACTCCGAGTTTGGTTCCAGTGTTGACTTGGACAAAGTCCAAGTTAGGATCGGTTCGTCACGACCGGATCACGCGGAGGCCCCTCACATGACTACCCAGGACGAGCTGCGCCCCACCCTCACGACGGAGGCGGGTGCCCCCGTCGCCGACAACCAGAACACCGAGACCGCCGGTGTCGGCGGTCCGGCGCTGATCCAGGACCAGCTGCTGTTCGAGAAGCTCGCGCACTTCAACCGCGAGCGCATCCCGGAGCGCGTGGTGCACGCCCGCGGCGCCGCCGCCTACGGCACCTTCACGCTGACGGCCGACGTCTCGCGCTGGACCCGGGCGGCCTTCCTGTCCGAGGTCGGCAAGCAGACCGAGACCTTCCTGCGGTTCTCCACCGTGGCGGGCAACCTCGGCTCGGCGGACGCGGTGCGCGACCCGCGCGGATTCGCGCTGAAGTTCTACACCGAGGAGGGCAACTACGACCTCGTCGGCAACAACACCCCGGTGTTCTTCATCAAGGACGCCATCAAGTTCCCGGACTTCATCCACACCCAGAAGCGGGACCCGTACACCGGCTCGCAGGAGGCGGACAACGTCTGGGACTTCTGGGGCCTGTCGCCCGAGTCCACCCACCAGGTGACCTGGCTGTTCGGCGACCGCGGCATCCCCGCGTCCTACCGCCACCTGAACGGCTACGGCTCGCACACCTACCAGTGGCAGAACGAGGCCGGCGAGTACTTCTGGGTGAAGTACCACTTCAAGACCGACCAGGGCATCAAGAACCTCACCGCGGACGAGGCCAACCGGCTCGCCGGCGAGGACCCGGACAGCCACCAGCGCGACCTGCGCGAGGCCATCGAGCGCGGCGAGTTCCCGACCTGGACGGTGCAGGTCCAGATCATGCCGGCCGAGGACGCGGCGAACTACCGCTTCAACCCGTTCGACCTGACCAAGGTCTGGCCGCACGAGGACTACCCGCCGATCGAGATCGGCAAGCTGGAGCTCAACCGCAACCCCGACAACGTCTTCGCCGAGGTCGAGCAGTCGATCTTCTCCCCGGGGCACTTCGTGCCCGGCATCGGTCCGTCCCCGGACAAGATGCTCCAGGGCCGGCTGTTCGCCTACGCGGACGCCCACCGCTACCGCGTCGGCATCAACGCCGACCACCTGCCGGTGAACCGCCCGCACGCCACCGAGGCGCTCACCAACAGCCGGGACGGCCACCTCTACGACGGCCGCCACGGCCGCCGCAAGAACTACGAGCCGAACAGCTTCGGCGGCCCGGTGCAGACCGGCCGCCCGCTGTGGGCCCCGACCCCGGTCACCGGGGCCACCGGCAACCACGAGGCGCCCTCGCACGCCGAGGACGACGACTTCGTGCAGGCGGGCAACCTCTACCGGCTGTTCTCCGAGGAGGAGAAGCAGCGGCTGGTCGCCAACCTGGCCGGCTTCATCGCCAAGGTCTCGGCCGACCGCGACGACATCGTCGAGCGGGCGGTCGAGAACTTCCGCAAGGCCGACGCCGACTACGGTCGGCGTCTCGAGACCGCGGTGCGGGAACTGCGCAAGCAGGGCTGACGCACCGCGAGGCGGGGCCCGGTGAGGGGCTCCGCCGAGCAGCGGGCCCCGGATGCCGAGGAGAACCGGCATCCGGGGCTGTGTTGTCGCCCGCTCGCCTCCGGGGCGCTCTGCGCCGGTGCCGACGGTCGCGCTCCGAGGCCCCTTCGTTCCTCAGGGGCCTCCTCGCTGCTCCCTTTCGGCACCGGCGCGCCCCTTCGGCTCGGGGCGGGAGTCGCCCGCTCGCCTCCGGGGCGGGATCTTCGCCCGCTCGGCTCCGGGGCGCTTCGGTCCGGGAGGTTGTCAGACGCTCAGCCGGTCCAGGGCCTCCTGGTGGAGCAGGCCGTTGGAGGCGACGGCGTCGGCGCCGCCCGGGCCCGGGACGCCGTCCAGGCCGGTGAAGCGGCCGCCGGCCTCCTCGACGATGACGCTGTTCGCGGCCATGTCCCACAGCGACAGCTCCGGCTCGGCGGCGATGTCCACCGCGCCCTCGGCGACCATCATGTAGGACCAGAAGTCCCCGTAGGCGCGGGTGCGCCAGCAGGCCCGGGTGAGGTCCAGGAACGGCTCCAGCCGTCCGCGCTCCTCCCAGCCGGACAGCGAGGAGTAGGAGAACGAGGCGTCCTCGATCCGGGAGACCCCGGACACGTGGATCCGGGACGCCTTGGCGAGGCTGCGGCCCGCGTACGCGCCGAGGCCCTTGGCGGCCCACCAGCGGCGCTGCAGCGCGGGCGCGGAGACGATGCCGACGACGGGGCGCTCCACGCCGTCCGGGCCGTCCTCCAGCAGCGCGATCAGGGTGGCCCAGACCGGGACACCGCGGATGTAGTTCTTGGTGCCGTCGATCGGGTCGATCACCCACCGGCGCGGGCCGGAGCCCTGCAGCCCGAACTCCTCGCCGAGCACCGCGTCGCGCGGGCGGGCCCGCTGCAGGATGCTGCGCACCAGCTCCTCGGCGGCCTTGTCGGCGTCGCTGACGGGCGTCAGGTCGGGCTTGGTCTCGATCCGCAGGTCGAGTGCGCGGAAACGCTCCAGGGTGACCGAGTCGGCCGAGTCGGCGAGGACATGGGCGAGTCGGAGATCGTCGTGGTAGTCGGCCATGCCGGAAACCCTAGCGCGGACCCGCCCCCGGACCCGGGCTCCGGCCCCGTCGGGTGTCCGTCAGTGGGCCGAGCCGCTGAGCTGGAGACCGATCACCCCGGCGATGACCAGGGAGATCGAGACCAGCTTGAGCACCGAGGTGGTCTCCTCCAGGAAGAGCATGCCGTAGATCGCCGTGCCGGCGGCCCCGATCCCGGTCCACACCGCGTAGGCGGGGCCCACCGGGAGGGTCTTCAGCGAGATGGTCAGCAGGCCGAAGCTGCCCAGGGCGAAGACGCAGAAGCTGACGGTGGGCCAGAGCTTGGTGAAGCCGTCGCTGAGCTTGAGGTTGATCGCGAAGCCGGTCTCCAGCAGTCCGGCCAGGATCACCAGGGCCCATGCCATCGCGTGCTCTCCCTGTCGGTCGGGGATCGGTCGTGATCGGTGGGAACGGTCGGGACCGGTGGGCGGGCCCGGGTGCCGGGCGGACCGTGATCCGGCCCGACTTTCCTATGATCACCACGAGCGGGCCGTCCGACACCTCGAACACCGGAACCGGTCCGCCGCACCGGCCGTCAGTCGCCCTCCCGGGCCTCCTTGCTGGCGAGCAGCCGGCGCAGCGAGTAGAGCCGGGCCTGCTCGGCGTGGCCGTCGGCGACCCAGGCGTCCAGCGCGCAGTCCGGCTCGTCGTGGCTGCACGCGCGCGGGCACTCGACGGTGCCGGGCTCCAGGTCGGGGAAGGCCAGGATGACCCGGGACGGGTCGATGTGGGAGAGCCCGAAGGAGCGGAAGCCGGGGGTGTCGATCACCCAGCCGGTGTCCAGCGCCTTCTTCGAACCGGGCTTGGCACCGGGCGGCGGCGGCAGCCGCAGCGCGAGCGCCGACACCGTGGTGTGCCGGCCCCGGCCGGTGACGGCGTTGACGTGGCCGGTGACCCGCTGCCGCTCCGGGACGAGCGCGTTGACCAGGGTGGTCTTGCCGACGCCGGAGTGGCCGATGAACACCGTACGCAGCCCGCGCAGGTGCTCCCGGACGGCCTCGGCGCCGGCGCCCTCCAGCTCGTCCCGGCGGGTGACCACGTACTCGATGCCGAGCGGGGCGTAGGCCTCCAGCAGCGGTTCGGCCGGGGCCAGGTCGGCCTTGGTCAGGACGAGCAGCGGCTCCATCCCGGCGTCGTAGGCGGCGACCAGGCAGCGGTCGATCAGCCGGGGCCGGGGCTCCGGGTCGGCCAGCGCGGTGACGATGGCGAGCTGCTCGGCGTTGGCGACGACGATCCGCTCGTAGGGGTCGTCGTCGTCCGCGGTGCGCCGCAGCACCGAGGTGCGCTCCTCGACCCGGACGATCCGGGCCAGGGTGTCGGCGTCCCCGGAGAGATCGCCGACCAGGGAGACGATGTCGCCCACGACCACGCCCTTGCGGCCCAGCTCACGGGCCTTCATGGCGGTGACCTGGCGCTCCTGCTTGGTGCCCGGGTCCACCAGGCAGGTCACCCGGCCGCGGTCGACCGTGAGCACCATCGCCTCGTCGGCGTCCTCGTGCTTGGGCCGGATCCGGGTCCGCGGCCGGGAACCCCGGCGGGCGGGGCGGTTGCGGATGTCGTCCTCGTCGGCGTCCTTGCCGTAGCGGCGCATGTGCCCAGTCCCCGCTCAGCCGCCCGCCACCGGTCCGGTGAGCAGCTCGTCCCACATGGCGGTGAAGTCCGGCAGGGTCTTGGCGGTGGTGGCCACGTTCTCGACCTGGACGCCGGGCACGGCGAGGCCGAGCACGGCGGCGGCGGTCGCCAGCCGGTGGTCCTCGTAGGTGTGGAAGACACCGCCGGTCAGCTTGCGCGGGCGGATCCGCAGGCCGTCCTCGGTCTCGCTGACGTCGCCGCCGAGGCCGTTGATCTCCTTGGCGAGCGCCGCCAGCCGGTCGGTCTCGTGCAGTCGCAGGTGGGCGATGCCGTAGAGGTGGGACTCGGAGTCGGCGAGGGCGGCGACGGCGGCGATCACCGGGGTGAGCTCGCCGACGTCGTGCAGGTCGGCCTCGATGCCGTGGATCCGGTCGCCGCCGGTGAAGCGCAGGCCCTCGTCGGTGAACTCGCAGCTGCCGCCCATCCGGGTGTACAGCTCGCGCAGCTGGTCGCCCGGCTGGGTGGTGTGCCGGGGCCAGTCGCGGACGGTGACCCGGCCGCCGGTGACCAGGGCGGCGGCGAAGAACGGCGCGGCGTTGGAGAGGTCGGGCTCGACCACCAGGTCGCGGCCGAGCAGGGCGCCGGGGGTGACCCGCCAGACGTCCTTCTCGCCGCCGTCCTCGGGGGCGTCGACCTGGACGCCGGCCAGCCGCAGCATGTCGACGGTCATCCGGATGTGCGGCAGCGACGGGACGGGGCCGCCGACGTGCCGGACCTCGACACCGTTGTTGTAGCGGGCGCCGGAGAGCAGCAGGGCGGAGACGAACTGGGAGGAGGCGGAGGCGTCGAGCTGGACGGTGCCGCCGTCCAGGGCGCCGGTGCCGTGCACGGTCAGCGGGAAGCTGCCGCGGCCGCCGTCCTCGATCCGGGCGCCGAGCGCGCGCAGGGCGTCGATCACGCCGTGCTGCGGGCGCTCGTGGCTGCGCGGGTCGCCGTCGAAGTGGACCGGGCCGTCGGCGAGGACGGCCAGCGGGGGCAGGAAGCGCATGACCGTGCCGGCGTTGCCGACGTCGACCGAGGCGGGGCCGCGCAGCACGGGGGCGGGGATGACCCGCCAGGCCTCGCCGCCGCCGGTGCCGCCGGTGTCGTTGTTGACCTGCTCCTCGATGGTGACGCCGAGGGCGCGCAGGCCGTCGGCCATCAGCTGGGAGTCGCGGCTGCGCAGCGGGCGGCGCACCCAGCCCGGCCCGTCGGCGAGCGCGGCCAGCACCAGGGCCCGGTTGGTGACCGACTTGGAGCCGGGGATGGTGACGGTGGCGTCCACGGGGGTGGTCGCGACGGGGGCGGGCCACAGGGTCTCGGTCATGCGGCCAGTCTAGGGGCCGTGGTGGGGCTCGCCCGTTCGCCTCCGATGCGCGGACCGGGGCGGGCGGCGCCGGCCGGTGCGCGGGCGCCGGGGCGGGGGCCCGGAGCGGGGATCAGAGCGGGCGCAGCAGCCAGTCGGCGCCGAGGGCGAGGGCGGCGAGGGCGGTGACGAGGAAGAGCGCGACCCAGGCGAGGCCGGGGACGCCGGTGAGCCGGGCGAGCTGGTCGGCGTCGGAGTCGTCGGCCCGGCCCTGCCCGCGCTGCCGCTGGAGTTCGAGCACCGGCCGGACGGCGCCGAACAGCAGGAACCAGGTGCCGAGGTAGGCGAAGCCGGCCTGGACCTCGGCCGAGCCGAACCAGCTGACCAGGAAGAACGCGCCGCCGGTGAGCAGCACGCTGAGGAAGCCGAAGGCGTTGCGGATCCGCACCAGCAGGGCCAGCAGCAGGGCGATGGCCAGCCACAGCAGCAGGGTGATCCGGTCGGCGGCGAGCAGGGCGGCGCAGCCGAGGCCGAGCAGGGCGGGAGTGAGGTAGCCGGCCGCGGCGGTCAGGACCATGCCGGGGCCGGTGGGGCGTCCGTAGGACAGGGTGAGGCCGGAGGTGTCCGAGTGCAGCCGGATGCCGGCCAGCTTGCGGTTGGTGGTGAGGGCGGCGAGGCCGTGGCCGCCCTCGTGGGCGATGGTGACGGCGTTGCGGGCGATCCGCCACAGCGGGCGGGCGAGCACGGTGAGCAGCGCGACACCGCCGGCGGCGAGGACGAGCCAGCCGGGCGGGTCGGGCTGGGTGCCGGTGACGGCGGTCCACAGCTCGTCGAGGGTCCTGGCGTCCATGGGTCTCCTCCGCCTCGGTTCGGCCGCTCCTTCGGTACGGCAGCCTGTCATGGAGGGGACGGCGGTCCCGGGGCGGGTGGTTCTGGGCGGGTGGTTCCGGGGGTCGGCCGGGACCGTGGCAAGCTGACGGCATGTGTGGTCGCTTCGCCGCGAGTAACAGGCCCGAGGACATCGTCGAGCTGTTCGGCGTGCAGCAGTGGGACCCGGCCGAGACGCTGGACCCGAGCTGGAACGTCGCCCCCACCCAGAGCGCCCTGGTGGTGCTGGAGCGGCTGCCGAAGGGGGCGGCGCGGCCGGTGCGGCAGCTGCGGGCGCTGCGCTGGGGGCTGGTGCCGCAGTGGGCGAAGTCGCCGGAGACGGCGGTGAAGATGATCAACGCCCGCTCGGACACGGTGCACGAGAAGCCCTCCTACCGGCAGGCGTTCGCGTCCCGCCGGTGCATCCTGCCGGTGGACGGCTACTACGAGTGGCAGACGGTGCCGGCGGAGCGGGGCCGGCCGAAGAAGAAGCCGTTCTTCGTGTCCCGAGCGGACGGTGCGCCGCTGGCGCTGGCGGGGCTGTACGAGTTCTGGCGCAACCGGACGGTGCCCTCGGACCACCCGGAGGGCTGGCTGGTGACGTTCACCGTGGTGACGACGGAGGCGGAGGAGCTGTTGGCGCCGATCCACGAGCGGATGCCGCTGTTTCTGGACCCGGGGTCGTTCGACGACTGGCTGGACCCGGGGCTGGCCGACGGGGAGGCGCCGGAGCTGCGGCGGCTGCTGATACCCCCGCCGCCGGGCGCGCTGCGGGCGACGCCGGTGTCGCCGGACGTCGGCAGCATCCGCAACAACCACGCCGGGCTGACCGAGCCCTGGGTCGAGGTCGAGTACGAGACCACGCTGTTCTGAGGCCCGACGCTGTTCCGAGCCCCGCCCGCACCCATCCTGTGCACCCCTTCGTGCGCGCTCCTTGCTGCGCGCCGCCGAGCCGAGAGGACCGCGACCGCCGTGACCGCCGACCCCGACCCCGTCACCGACCCCGTCACCGTCACCCGGGAGCTCGTGCCCACCCCCGCCGGGGACGCCCGGATCACCCTGCACCCGGCGGCCGGGCCGCGGGCGGTGCTGGCGCTGGGCCACGGCGCCGGGGGCGGCATCGAGGCGCGGGACCTGGCGGTGCTGGCCGCCGCGCTGCCGCCCCGGGGGGTGTCGGTGGCGCTGGTCGAGCAGCCGTGGCGGGTGGCGGGGAAGAAGGTGGCGCCCGCGCCGCGCACCCTGGACACCGGGTGGACACCGGTCGCCGAGCGGCTGGCGGAGGCCGGTCCGCCGCTGGTGGTGGGCGGCCGCAGCGCGGGCGCGCGGGTGGCCTGCCGGACCGGGCTGGCGACCGGGGCGGCGGGGGTGCTGGCACTGGCGTTCCCGCTGCACCCGCCGGGGAGGCCGGAGCGCAGCCGGGCGGAGGAGCTGCTCGGCACGGGGCTGCCGACGCTGGTGGTGCAGGGGGCGGCGGACCCGTTCGGCGGTCCGGCCGAGTTCCCGGAGCTGCCGACCTCGCACGAGCTGCTCGCGCTGGAGTACGGCAACCACGGCTTCGAGGTGCCGAAGCGCGCACCGGTGGAGCGGGAGGAGCTGCTGGAGCTGATCGCGGCCGCGGTGGGGGACTGGGTGCTGCGGCTGGTGTGAGGCGGCCCCCGGCGGACCCGGCGGACCCGGCGGACCCGGCGGACCCGCGCGCAGGGGGCGCGGATCCGCCCGTGGGGGCCGGGAATGCGCGCGGGGCCGACGTGGTTGACGCCCTTGTCAGCATGAGTCCCGGTGGAAGGCAGGGCAGATGGGTTCGATCGCGTGCCCCGAGCGGCTTGAGGAGCGCGAGGCCGAGTCGGCGTTCGTCCCCTCCTGGTCCGACTGGATCGCCGCGGGCGAGAAGCCCGTCGGCCCGATATCCTCGCTTTCGGGGCGGCCCGCCGTGGGCCGTGTCCGTCATGCCGAGGAGGTGGGTCCGGTCGTCGGGACCGAGCACGAGGCCGAGCCGGGCCGGGGCCCGGACGAGAGCCTGCCCGCGGGCGAGGCGCTCACCGGTGAGGAGCTGGCCGAGGCGATCGGTGAGGACACCTTCCGGGTGTCGGCCGAGGAGACCGAGGAGGCCCGGCGGGAGCGCTTCGAGCGCGACGCCCTGGGCTACCTGGACCCGATGTACTCGGCGGCGCTGCGGATGACCCGCAACCCGGCCGATGCGGAGGACCTCCTCCAGGAGGCGTTCGCGAAGGCGTACGCGTCCTTCCACCAGTTCCGCGAGGGCACCAACCTCAAGGCCTGGCTGTACCGCATCCTCACCAACACGTTCATCAACTCGTACCGCAAGAAGCAGCGGGAGCCCCAGCGCACCGCCGCCGAGGAGATCGAGGACTGGCAGCTGGCCCGGGCCGAGTCGCACATGTCGACCGGTCTGCGCTCGGCCGAGACCCAGGCCCTGGACCACCTTCCGGACAGCGATGTGAAGGACGCCCTCCAGGCCATTCCGGAGGAGTTCCGCATCGCGGTCTATCTCGCGGACGTCGAGGGCTTTGCGTACAAGGAGATCGCGGACATCATGGGTACTCCCATCGGTACGGTGATGTCCCGACTGCACCGCGGCCGCCGTCAGTTGCGCGGCATGCTGGAGGACTACGCCCGTGAGCGCGGGCTGGTCCCGGCCGGCAGCGGGGCAGGGCAGGAAGCGAAGGGCTCGGGTTCATGAGCTGCGGCGATCCGCACGACACCGAGTGTGGCGAGGTCCTCGACCACCTCTACGAATTCCTCGACAACGAGATGGCCGAGGGCGACTGCGACAAGCTGCGCGTGCACTTCGAGGAGTGCTCGCCCTGCCTGAAGCAGTACGGGCTGGAGCAGGCGATCAAGGCGCTGATCAAGCGTTCCTGCGGCTGCGACGACACCCCGGCCGATCTGCGCGGCAAGGTGCTGGCCAGGATCGATTCGATCCGGGCCGGGCAACGGACGGGCGAGGCGCTGGTGGTCTCGGTCGAGACGACCATCGAGGTGCACGCCGAACCGGTCCCGGAACCGGCGGCGGACCCGGACCGCGCCGCACAGGCGGCGGCCGGCACCCAGCGGTAGGCCCTCGGCGGTAGGCCCTGCCGCGCCCGCCGTGCCCGTCGTGCGGCGAACGGCTCACACCGGACGGCCCCGGGAGCACCCGCTCCCGGGGCCGCTCCGTGTCCGCGCCCCTTCCACTCGGATGCGCCGTCACTCGTTCGAGTGAGTTGGTGGTGTGCCAGCAGCGGCATTGCGCGATCATGCGTCCCCGTGCCGGAGCGGCGCCCTATCCTCCTGACGGACGCTCACCGTCACCCGACCGCCGCCTCTCCGGCGTGCGACCGGCCGACGGGCCAGGACGGCGCGGGCCAGGACGCGGGGAGGTCGAGATCGCTACCGACAGCGTGGACGCGGACCTGCCGCGGGGCGCCGCGGGCTACCTCGTGGCGGTGCCGGTCGCGGCGCTCTGCTGTCTGCTGCCGCTGCTGCCGTTCCCCGCGCCGCCGGCCGGGCCGCACTGGCTGGGTGCCCCGGTGGACTGGCCGAAGGTCGGACTGCTGGCCTTCCTGCACGGCTGCTGGGAGTCGCTGGCCCAGGGGCTGCCCAGCCCCTGCCTGCGTCTGGTCCGGCTGCTGCTGCGCCGTCCGCAGCCGGCCGGCCGCCCGCCGGCCCGGCCCGACGTCAACGCCTTCTTCCCGGTGCTGTTCGCCGGGGTGCTGATGCTGCCGCCGGCCGCCGCCGCACTGGTCGCGGCCCCGGCCGCCCTGCTCGGCGCCGCCGAGCCGACCTGCCGCCGCCGGCAGGTGTGGAACGGCTCGCAGCTCGCGCTGTCGGCCTTCGCGGCCTCGGTGGTGTTCCACCTGCTGGCCGGTCCGCAGCTGCTGCTCGGTTCCCGGTTCCCCGCCGCGCTGCTGCCCGGGTGTGCCGCGCTCGCCGCGTTCTGCCTGGTCAACGGGGTTCTGGTGGGCGTCATGCGGCTGCTGGCCGAGGGCCCCCGGCGGCCCTCGGCGCACCGCCCCCCGGCCCACCGCCGGGCGGCCGCCGTCCCCGGTCTGCCGGTGCTGGTGCACGCGGCCGGCGGGCTGATGGTGGCGGTGCTCTGGCAGGGGCCGTACGGTGCGTTCGCGGCGTTGCTGGCCCTGCTGCCGCTGTCCATCTCGGCCTGGGTGTTCGCCCAGGGGCACCGGGAGCGCGACGCCCACCAGGCCACCGTCCAGGCCCTGGTCCAGGCGGTGGAGATCAAGGACGCCTACACCCGGGGCCACAGCGAACGGGTCGGCCGGGCCTCGGTGCTGATCGCCGGTCAGCTCGGCATGGAGGCCGAGCGGCTGCGGACGCTGCGGTACGCGGGCGTCCTGCACGACGTCGGCAAGCTCGGCGTCGCCACCGAACTGCTGCGCAGAAACGGTCCCCTCACCGAGGCCGAGCGGCGGGCGGTCGAGGTGCACCCGGTGCACGGCTACGAGCTGGTGCGCGGGATCGCCTTCCTCGGCGAGGCGCACGCGGGGATCCTGCACCACCACGAGCGGATGGACGGCCGCGGCTACCCGAGCGGGCTGGCGGGGGAGCAGATCCCGGAGTTCGCCCGGATCATCTCGGTCGCCGACGCCTTCGACTCGATGACCTCCACCCGCTCCTACCGGCGCGGTCGGCCGGTCACCGAGGCGGTCGCCGAGCTGGAGCGCTGCTCGGGCAGCCAGTTCGACCCGGTGATGGTGCGCGCGCTGGTCGACGCGCTGGCCGTGCACGACTGGCAGCCGGTGCTGCCGCCGCCCGACACGATCGGGGCGGTGCCGGACATCCCGCTGGGCGTTCCCGAGCCGGCCCGGGCCGCGCCGCGCGGAGTGCCCGCCCAGGGCGGCGGCTCCGTGCCGACGGCCGGACCGTCGTGAGCGCGCGACGGGGCGCGGAGCCGACGGCGGTCGCCGGGCGCGGCGGGGACTCCGAGGGATGCGCCGGGGTGGTGTGCGCGGTGCACGGCGCGGCGCTCGCGCTGCTGGCCGCGTCCCTCGGCGCGGTCGCGGTGCGGGGGCTGTCCGCGCCGGGGGTGGCGCTGGCGTTCCTGACGCTGATCACGCTCGGCGAGTGCGTCCGGATCACCCTTCCGGGCGATCGTGAACAGGCGCCGATCGGGGCTGCGGGGGCGCTGGCCTACGCGCTGCTCGGTCCGCTGCGCGGGCTGCCGACCGGGCACGGGGTGCTCCAGGTGGTGGCGGTGACCGGCGCGGGCCTGCTGCTGGCGCTGCTGCCCGGGGCGCTGGCGCCGCTGCTGGGGCCCAGGCACGGGGTCCGCCGACGGGTGCGGGCGCCGTGGCGGGAGCGGGCCCGCCGGGACGGCGCGGCGCGGCGGCTGCTCGGGGCGGCGTTCGCGGCCGCCGTGTTCCAGCCGCTCTACAACAGCGGGGTGGTGGACCGGTTCTCCGCCGACGGCCCGGCCTACGGGGCCTTCCTGACCGCCGTGGCCGCGCTCGCCGCACTGTGCGACGCGGTGCTGGCGGCGGTGCTGCGGCGGGCCCGCAGCGGGCTGCGGTTCCCGGCCGGGCTGGAGGACGAGATGCGCTCGCTGTTCGGGATCGGCTCGGCGATCGCCGCCACCGGGATGCTGGTCAGCCTGGCCGCCGGGGAGGTGGGCCTGTGGGCGCTGCCGCTGTTCTGCGCGCCGCTGCTGCTGGCACAGGTGTCGTTCCGGCGGGCAGCGGCGGTCCGGGCCACCACCGGGCAGACCATCGCCAGCCTGGCCAAGGCCACCGAGGTGGCGGGCTACACCCCGCCGGGGCACGCCCGCCGGGTGGCCGACACGGCCTGCGCGGTCGGCCGCGAGCTGGGCCTGGGCACCCGGGAGCTGGCCCTGCTGGAGTACGCGGCGCTGATGCACGACGTGGGGCAGCTGTCGCTGGTGGAGCCGGTGCCCGGCGGGGCGACGGCGCTGCTGCCGGACGCGGAGCAGCAGCGGATCGCCCGGCTGGGCAGTGAGGTGATCCGGCGCACCGGGGTGCCCCGGCAGGTGGCCGAACAGGTCGCCCGGCTGGCCGATCCGCACCCCGGGCCGGAGGGCGGCGGGCGGGCGGTGCCGCTGGCGGCGCGGATCATCCGGGTGGCGAACGCGCACGACGACCTGCTGACGGCGGCGCGGGGGCGCGGGCTGGGGGAGGCCGTGGGCCGGCTGGAGGTGCTGGAGGCGCTGCGGCTGGGGCGGGGGCGGCTGTACGACGCCCGGGTGGTGGACGCGCTGGTCCGGGTGCGCGGCTGAGGACCCGGCGGCCGGTGGCGGGCGTCGCGGGGGCGCTCGTGGGCGTCCGCGCGCGCCCGTCCGGCGTCGTCACGGCGGGCTCGCGGTGTGCGTGGGGAGGGCGCGGGGCGTGCACAGGGAGGGCGCGGGGCGGGCCGGAGCCCGGGCCCGACCGGTGCGGCCCGGGGTTGAGGAGCCGGGGCGCGGCGGGCAGGCTGGGGTGGGGGTCGGTTACGGGCAACCTCGGCGGTGGGGAGCGCGGGCAGTGGCCGTCGTGGTTGGATGCGGTCGTAGCGTGGAAAACCGACCCGGGACACCGGGCCCGTGGCGCGGGAGCGGACACGGGAACGGACACCGGACTTGAGCGGACGACGACGGCAGGGACGAACGTGAGGATCTTCCACCGGGCACGGCACCGGCCGTCCGCCACCTGGCGGCAGACGACCGACCGGGCATTCACGCTGATCGGCGACGGGCGCTACGAGGACGCCGGCGCGCTGCTGGTCATGGCGGCCGACCTGGAACCGTGGCTCTCCGACTCGTGGTTCAACCTGGCGCTGCTGCACAAGTTCCGCCGCGACTGGGAGCAGGCCCGGGCGGCCGGCCTCCGGGCGGTGGCGCTGCTCGACCGCGAACAGGGCGCACCCGACTGGTGGAACCTCGGCATCACCGCGACCGCGCTCCAGGACTGGCCGCTGGCCCGCCGGTCCTGGCAGGCGTACGGGCTGAAGCTGCCGGGCGGCCAGGGCACCCACGGCGACGGCCCGGTCAGCCTGGACCTGGGCACCACCCCGGTGCGGCTCTCCCCGGAGGGCGAGTCCGAGGTGGTGTGGGGCCGGCGGCTGGACCCGGCCCGGATCGAGGTGCTGTCGATCCCGCTGCCCTCCTCCGGCAGACGCTGGGGCGAGGTCGTGCTGCACGACGGCGCCCCGCACGGGGAGCGGGTCACCGACGGGGTGGCGTACCCGGTGTTCGACGAGATCGAGCTGTGGGCGCCGTCGCCGGTGCCGACCTACGTGGTGCTGCTCCAGGCGGCGACCGAGGCGGACCGGGACGCGCTGGAGCGGCTGGTCGCGGACGCCGGCTACGCGGCCGAGGACTGGACGTCCTCGGTGCGGCTGCTCTGCCGGGCCTGTTCGGAGAGCCGGATGGCCACCGACGACGGGCACACCGCCCACCACGACCCGCACGACGACGGCGACGCCGCGCACCCGGGCCACCTCAGCCACCTGACCCCGGGCGCGGGCGGGATGTCCTGGCTGGCCGAACGCGAGTGCGGGATCGCAGCGCCGGCGCACCTGGTGCGCACCCTGCTGGACCGCTGGGCGGCGGCCGCCCCCGGGACCCGGGCTTACCGGGATCTCGAAGAGGTGTGCTGAGTACCCTGGTGAGGTACGCGTAGACCTATGGAAGCGGAAGACATGGCCGAGCAGCACGACCACGAGCACGAGCACGACGTGGAGGGGGCGGCGCCCGAGGCGCCCGCGAAGGTGGTCGGAGCGGAGCCGGACCTGACCAAGGGCACCGCGCGCCCGATCACGGTCTTCGGCAACCCGGTGCTGCACCGCGAGGTCAAGGACGTGACGGCGTTCGACGCCGAGCTGTCCGCGCTGATCGACGACATGTTCCAGTCGATGTACGCGGCGGAGGGCGTGGGCCTGGCCGCCAACCAGATCGGTGTGGACCTCAAGGTCTTCGTCTACGACTGCCCGGACGACGAGGGCGTGCGCCACATCGGGCACGTGATCAACCCGGTGCTGGAGGAGTTCCCCAAGGACCGCCAGCGGGTCCTGGACGACGGCAACGAGGGCTGCCTGTCGGTGCCGACCGCCTACGCCGAGCTGCCGCGCCCCGAGTACGCCGCGGTGACGGGCCAGGACAAGGACGGCAACCCGATCCGCGTCGAGGGCACCGGCTTCTTCGCCCGCTGCCTCCAGCACGAGACCGACCACCTGTACGGCTTCCTCTACATCGACAAGCTGTCGAAGCGCGACCGCAAGGACGCGCTCAAGCAGATGGGCGAGGGCACGCCGCGCTACGCGACCGTCCCGAACAACTAGGGGCCCGAAGGTTGTTGGACGGAGGCCGGTGCGGGAGCGATCCCGCACCGGCCTCCGTGTTGTCCGGGGCGCCTCGCTACTGCGGCGGCGCCCCAGTGCGCTCGGCGAACTCCCGTACGCCGGCCACCGTCACGGGCGCGTAGAGGAGTTCGGCCGTCAGCGCTCGCAGCGCCGGTCGGCGAAGCTCCTCCGGTGCCACCTGCTCGGTGAACCGCAGCGCTTCCAAGGTGCGTCGATGGTCGCCGAGACGCTGCCACATACGGGCACAGTCCGTTCCGTACCTGGCTCGGCGTTCGACGGTCGGTAGTTGGCCCGGGACGATCCGCGCCGCGTACGGGACGGCCTCGTCGGGAGTGCCCAAGGCCGTGTGTACCCCGATCCAGTACAGATCTGCCTGTGCCGCAGTGGCATCGACTGTGAACAGTCGTTCTCGGGGCTGCGTGCTGGTTCCCGAGAGACGGGCCACGGCGTCCGCCGCACCAGTCATGAGGTCAAGGGCATCGCTGCGTCGCCGACCGCACGCGGCGGTGTATGCGGCTGTCATCAGGAGCGTCGCCCCTACGGCCCGGGACACGGTGTCCCTATTCTGCGCCAGCGAGCCGGCGGTGCGGCGCAGGAGATCGACTCCGGCGGCTGGTCTCCCTGCGCGCCGCATGGTGATTGCCAGCACCCGTGCTGCCTCACCCTCCACAACCGGGTCGCCGCTCGCCTGGGCCGCCGCCAGGGCGCGGTCTGCCGCAGGCCAGGCGACATCCGAATGCTGCTTGAGCGCCAACTCTGTCGCCAGGATCCACGCTCTGGCCACCTGTGCCTGGGCTTCCTCCCGGGACCGGCCGGACATGGCATCGCGCGTTGCCTGGGCCGTTCCCAGCAACCCGGGCAGGGCCTCGCCGAGGTCCTGGTACTGGGCTGCGGTGAACTGCGAATGGGCCTCGGCGAGGAACTGCCGGAGCTGTCGAAGCGAGATGGAAGCGCTGCTCTCGGGCTCGTACAGAGCCCGGACGATCTGGGTCGAGGAGTCTGGGCGGGTGGCAGCGAAAGCGGATGATGGAATCATCGATGCTCCGGTCGCCGCCATGCCTGCCAGGAGCAGCTGCCTGCGCCGCATCGCATCCTCCTGATCCAGAGTCATATCTGGCGCCAGGGTAGCGGGTCGGCTGGCTCTGATCGCGTCGACGGGGATTCCGAGGGTGCGGGTCATCAGTAGGAGTGACTGCTCTGAGAGGCGAAGTGTTCCACCTTCGACCCGGCTGATCGCGGATGCCGAGTAACCGCAGGTTCGGCCGAGTTGGGCCTGGGTCATTCGTTGGGCGCATCGGGCCGCCCTGATGATCGCCCCGATGTCGCGTGGGTTCATTGACACAGTGCTGCCCTTCGACTGCACGGAGTAGCCACGGTATCGGTCGAGTCGCCGGTGACAGCAGGGGCGTGCATGGCGTGTGCGGGGCACGCACAGGGCGTGCGGGAGCGCCGCGAAGCTCTCCACGGCCAGGGCCGTGCGGGGTTTCCTGGCACTGCCCCGGCCGGGCGCATCCCAGTGTTGATCCTCACTCGGAGGAGTGCGTCATGAGCGAGACCCTGCTCGATCGGCCTGCTATCTCGATCCCGCCTCACCCCGGCCGGTTGCCCGGTAGCCTGCTGGAGCGCGACTCGGAGGCGGGGGCCCGCGTTTGCCCGGTCTGCGGGTCGAGCGCCACCTACCAGACTTTGGAGGGCCGTTGGGGCTGCACGTCGTGCGGCTCCACCTGGTCCTGAGACGGCGAGGAGGGCCGGCGGTATGCCGATCTGCGCGGAGTGCCGGACAGCTGAAGCGGTCATCGAGGACCTGGATGTGGACCCGCCCCGACCGTGGTGCGGTGAATGTGCGACCGCCCTGGTGACGGCGGGCGATCCCGTGCTCAACTACCGCGCTCTGGGTAGCGAAGCGCTTGCATACTCGCGCGCCCTGGCCGGGCGCAGCACGGCGGTCCTTCCGTTTGGGTGATTGAACCGATGTGCCCCGCCCGGCGGTCCGGGCGGGGCACATCAGGCTGACTGTGTAATCGGGCAGCGCGACGACGGCAACGTCTCAGATGATTCGGTAGCTCACTCGCGCTCCAGGCCCAGGATGGAGCGGACATCCTCGTGCGGCACCTCGATCGCAATTCCGGCAGCCTGGCGGGACCGATGGCGGGCGAGCGCGACTTCGTCCTCCAGCTCGGGCAGTTCCTCACTCATGACGGAAGTGTGCACTTCACGGTGGTTCGGGGGGCGTGGTGACGCTGAACGTGCTGGCCGCTCCGCCCGGCGGGGCGCCGGGCGGAGCGGCGGTTCAGGGCTGGTGGGTGGTGATGGTGATCGGGTGGGCGGTCCAGGTGGCCATCTCGCCGATGTAGAGGGTGGTGCGCCAGAGGCCGCCCCGGGCCAGGCAGCGGGCGACGCCCTCGCCGCCGCCCGGGCCGATGCAGATCCTGATGAAGTCCCGGTGGGCCTCGCGGACCGGGAGTTCCCGGACGCGCTCCCAGAGAACGGGCAGCGCGTGGTCGAGGCTCGGGAAGTCGGCGGGCAGCATGACGCCCGAGATCCCGGCCCGGACGGGACTCACGCGGCGGCCGCGTCGGGGGAGAGGTGGCACCAGACGAACTTCCCGATGCCGCCGACGCGGGGGCAGCAGCCCCACTGGGTCGCCAACTCCTGGATGAGGAGCAGTCCTCGGCCGCTCTCGTCGGCGCTGGTGGCGGGGCGGAGCGAGGGCTTCTCGCTGTCGGCGTCGTGGACCTCGATCCGGAGGGTGTCGTCCAGGCTGAGGAGGAAGCGGACGAAGATCAGGCGCCCGCGCGGGGCACGGGCGTGCTGGACGGCGTTGGTGACCAGCTCGCTGACGAGCAACTCGCCGACGGGGAGGAGGGGTTCGCCGGCGGGGTGGGGGAGGAGGAACTCGCGGAGCTCCCGGCGGGCGGCCCGGGGGGACTTGTGGTGCCGGGGCAGCCAGCAGGTCTGCTCGCTGGGAGTGGGGGAGGGGGAGTGGGTTTCAGGCATGGCGGAGCCACCTCCGGAGGGTGCGGGGTGAAGACGGCTGAAGAAGGCATGGGGATGCCCGGGTGGCGAGCCGCAATGATCACGGTGTGTCGAGCATCGGGCTACGTTAAGTAGCATGCTCCTGTGAACTTGCAAAGTGCAAGTCCCTACTTTGGAAGCGGGCAAAGATTGTTGTCAGTGCGGTGGGGAGGCAGACTGACAGCTCACAGAAGTGGGGAGGTCGCGACGGTGCCCGTGAACAGGAACCCGACGGTTCGGCAGCGGAGGCTGTCCCGAATGCTCAAGGAGTTGCGGGTAGATGCCAATCTGACGCTTGCCCAGTCAGCTCGGCATCTGGCGTGCGCCGAGAGCAAGATCAGTCGAATCGAGGCTGCCCAGTCGGGGATTCGATTGGTGGATCTTCGGCTCTTGCTCGACCTGTACGGGGTGACGGACCCGGACTCCAGAGGTCGGATGGAGACCCTGTCGCGTGAAGGCCGTCTGCGCGGATGGTGGGACCGCTACTCGGAGGCGTTGTCGCCTCTCTATGCCGACTACATCGCGCTGGAGTCCGACGCGTCGGACATGTACAGCATCCAAACCCTTCTGGTGCCGGGGATTTTGCAGACCGAGGACTACACCAGGGCTGTTGTGAGGGCGCAGATAGAGGACGCGACGCCGGATCAGATCGAGATCTTGACGAAGGTCCGCCAGGAGCGCCGGTCGGTTCTGGCCAGAGAAGCACCGATGAGGGTCTGGGCCGTGCTCTCGGAATCAGCACTCAGACATCATGTCGGTGGTCGATCGGTGATGCGAGAGCAGCTTCGTTCTCTCGCCGAGTCTGCCGGGAGTCCGAACATCAACGTACAGATTTTGCCGGAGGCGTCGGAGATCCACGCCGCTCTGTTCGGACCGGTCACCATCCTCAGCTTTCCCGAGGAGGCCGAGACGGACGTTGTGTATGTCGACAGTCTCCTCAGCACTCTGTACATCGAGGAGCCGGACGAGGTGTTCAAGTACGCCAACCTGTTCCGCCGCGCACTGGCGGAGTCGCTGCCCCGCAATGAATCGATCGCGCTCATCGAGCGCATCGCGAGTGAGAAGGTCTAGATCGTGAGCGAGTTCTCAGGAGTCGAGTGGCGCAAGTCTTCGTATTCGGGTGCGCAGAGTGAGTGCGTTGAGGTGGCGGTCGGCTCGGCAGGGGGTGTGCCGGTCCGTGACTCGAAGGACCCAGAGGGGCCGGCGCTGGTGTTCGGAGCCGCTGCCTGGTCCTCGTTCCTCTCCGGGGTCAAGGGTGGGGAGTTTCCGACCGGCTGACACAACAGGGGTGCCCCGCCCGGCTTCGCGCCGGGCGGGGCACCCCTGTCTGTTCCTGCCGTCTCTTCTAGAAGTCGTCGTCGAAGGCGACCGAGCCCTCGACCGCGACCTGGTACGCCGACACCCGGCGCTCGAAGAAGTTGGTCAGCTCCTGGACGTTCTGCAGCTCCATGAAGCCGAACGGGTTCGTCGATCCGTAGCGGATCGGCATCCCCAGCCGCGCCAGACGCTGGTCGGCCACCGCCTGCAGGTACTCCCGCATCGACGCGGTGTTCATGCCGGGCAGACCGTCGCCGCACAGGTCCTGGGCGAACTGGAGCTCGGCCTCGACGGCCTCCTCCAGCATCTCCGTGACCTGCTGCGCCATCTTCTCGTCGAAGAGGTCCGGCTCCTCCTCGCGCACGGTGTCGACCACCGACATCGCGAAGTCCATGTGCATGGACTCGTCGCGGAACACCCAGTTGGTCCCGGTCGCGAGACCGTGCAGCAGGCCCCGGCTCCGGAACCAGTACACGTACGCGAACGCGCCGTAGAAGAACAGACCCTCCACGCACGCCGCGAAGCAGATCAGGTTCAGCAGGAACGCCCGCCGGTCGTCCTTGGTCTGCAGCGAGTCGATGTGGTCGACCGCGTTCATGTACTTGAAGCAGAACTGCGCCTTCTGGTGGATGGAGGGGATGTTCTCCACCGCGGCGAAGGCCGCATTGCGGTCCTCCGGGTCCGGAAGGTAGGTGTCCAGCAGCGTCAGGTAGAACTGGACGTGCACGGCCTCCTCGAACAGCTGACGGCTCAGGTAGAGCCGCGCCTCCGGGGAGTTGATGTGCTTGTACAGGCTCAGCACCACGTTGTTCGACACGATCGAGTCACCGGTCGCGAAGAACGCCACCAGCCGGCCGATCATGTGCCGCTCGCCCTCACTCAGCTTCGCCAGGTCGGCGACGTCCGAGTGCAGGTCCACCTCCTCCACCGTCCAGGTGTTCTTGATGGCGTCGCGGTACCGGTCGTAGAACGACGGGTAGCGCATCGGGCGCAGGGTCAGCTCGAACCCGGGGTCGAGCAGCATCTTCTCGCGGTCGTCGGACATTACTGGCAGGCCTCGCAGGACTCGGGGTTCTCCAGGGAGCAGGCCAGTGCGGCCTCCTCCTCCGGGGTCATGGTCGGGGTGTTCACCGGCACCGGCGCGGCGGCGCGGGCGGCGCCCGACGCGGCCTGGGCGATCCGGGTGGCCGGACGCGAGCGCAGGTAGTAGGTGGTCTTCAGACCGACCTTCCACGCGTAGGCGTACATCGAGCTGAGCTTGCCGATGGTCGGCGCGGCCATGAACAGGTTCAGCGACTGGCTCTGGTCGATGTACGGCATCCGGGCGGCCGCCAGGTCGATCAGCGCGCGCTGCGGCAGCTCCCAGGCGGTGCGGTACAGCGAACGCACCTCGGCGGGCAGCCAGCCGAGCTCCTGCACGGAGCCGTTGGCGTCGCGCAGCGAGTCCCGGGTCTGCTGGTCCCAGACGCCGAGCTCCTTGAGGTCGCGCACCAGGTACGGGTTGACCTGGAGGAACTCGCCGCTCAGGGTCTCGCGCTTGAACAGGTTGGACACCTGCGGCTCGATGCACTCGTAGACGCCGACGATGGACGCGATGGTCGCGGTCGGCGCGATCGCGAGCAGCAGCGAGTTGCGCAGGCCGGTGGTGGCGATGCGGGCGCGCAGCGCGTCCCAGCGGTCGGCCCACTCCGGCGCGGCGGTCGGGAAGTGGTCGATGTGCAGCTCGCCGCGGGCGGCGCGGGTCTCGTCGTACGCCTCGTGCCGGCCCAGCTGCTCGGCCAGGTCGGCGGAGCGCTCGTAGGCGGTGAGCATGATGCGCTCGGAGATGAGGGTCGACAGGGTCTTCGCCTCGGCGGAGTCGAAGTCGATCCGCAGCTGGAAGAAGACGTCCTGCAGGCCCATCACGCCGAGGCCGACCGGGCGCCAGCGGTTGTTGGAGGCGCCGGCCTCGGGGGTCGGGTAGAAGTTGATGTCCACCACGCGGTCGAGGAAGGTGACGGCGGTGCGGACGGTCGCGTCCAGCCGGTCCCAGTCCATCGCGTTCAGCAGGTCGGCGGCCGTGGCACCGGCGGCGACGTGGGCGCCGAGGTTGACCGAGCCGAGGTTGCAGACCGCGGTCTCGGAGTCGTCGGTGACCTCGAGGATCTCGGTGCAGAGGTTGGAGCTGTGCACCGTGCGGCCCGGCAGCGCGGTCTGGTTGGCGGCGCGGTTGGAGGCGTCCTTGAAGGTCATCCAGCCGTTGCCGGTCTGCGCCAGGGTGCGCATCATCCGGGCGTAGAGGGTCTGCGCGGGGATGGTGCGGACGGCCTTGCCGGCCAGCTCGGCCTTCAGGTACGCCTCGTCGAACTCGGCGCCCCACAGGTCGACCAGCTCGGGCACGTCGGCGGGGGAGAACAGCGACCAGTCGGCGTTGGCGTTCACCCGGCGCATGAACTCGTCCGGGATCCAGTGCGCCAGGTTCAGGTTGTGGGTGCGGCGCGCCTCCTCACCGGTGTTGTCGCGCAGCTCGAGGAACTCCTCGATGTCCGCGTGCCAGGTCTCCAGGTAGACGCAGGCCGCGCCCTTGCGGCGGCCGCCCTGGTTGACGGCGGCGACCGAGGAGTCGAGGGTGCGCAGGAACGGCACGATGCCGTTGGACTTGCCGTTGGTGCCGCGGATCAGCGAGCCGCGGGAGCGGATCCGGGAGTAGGACAGGCCGATGCCGCCGGCGTGCTTGGACAGCCGGGCGATCTGCGCGTAGCGGGAGTAGATCGAGTCCAGGTTGTCCAGCGGCGAGTCCAGCAGGTAGCAGCTGGACATCTGCGGGTGCCGGGTGCCGGAGTTGAAGAGGGTCGGCGAGGAGGTCAGGTACTCCAGCCGGCTCATCAGGCGGTACAGCTCGGCGACCTCGCGCACGGACTGCTCGGTGTCGCCGACCGCCAGGCCACAGGCGACACGGAGCAGGAAGTACTGGGGGGTCTCGACGACCTTGCGGGTGATCGGGTGGCGCAGCAGGTAGCGGCTCTGGACGGTGCGCAGGCCGAAGTACTCGAACCGGTCGTCGCCCTTGGTGTCGACCAGCGCGTCCAGGGTGGCGGTGTGCTTGGCGACGAAGGCGGCGGTGGTGTCACCGATCAGGCCCTCGGCGTGGCCGACGGCGATCGAGGTGGAGAAGGAGACCACGCCCTGGGTCGCCGCCTCGTCGACGATCTCCAGCGCGAGCAGCCGGGCCGCGAGCTTCGAGTACTGCGGGTCCTCGGCGATCATCGACGCGGCGGCGTCGACGGCGAGGCCGCGCAGCTCGGCGAAGTCGGAGCCGGCGTGGCGGCCGCGGAGCGCGGCGGCGGCGACGTGACCGGGGTCCACCTGGGGGAGGTCGGCGCTGCGGTCGGTGAGAAGCCGCAGGAGCGAACCGCCGGGGTCGGCGACCGTCGGGTCGGCGGGGACGGAGCTGGAACCCTGGGCGGGCAGGACGACTGAGGCAGCGGTGGTCAAGGCGCTTCTCTCCTGGCGGCGGTCGACGGAGGTGGATCGGGGACCGGACCGTTCGGGGCAGGGGAGTACGCCGCGCGAGCCCGTGGGCGCCGCGCGCGATTCGTCCCCGGCCCGCCCGCGAGGCCCGGAAATTGGTGCTGGTGCGCATGGCCTCTGCGGGGAGGCGCCGGCACGCTGTCGGCAGGTACTCGGACTCGCGGGCTCCCGGGGGAGGCGGCCGCACACCGCTGCGGGGCAGTCCCGGATTCACACCGGGTTCCCCTGCTTCGACAGCAGGAGTGAGCATACATCTAGTGGCGCTCGTCCGACGAAGCACCACATGTAGTGTCGCGGCGCTGCGTGTCGCGGGTCGGGTGCGATAGGCTGCGGGGGCTTTCGGCGCCCCTCAGAGCGGCCTGTGCCACTCCTGGGCGGGCTTGGCGGCGCACAGCCTCATCCGCACCTGGGGGCCGTTCCCGGTGCCCGTGGGGCCCGTCGCGGGGTTCTCCAGGCACTTCCCGGAGTCCTCGTTGAGCAGCTGCCCGGCGTCGTTGGCCCGCCACCGCTGGTCGGGTCTGCGGGTGCAGCCGGTGAGGACCGGGAACCCGATGTCGGGGTCCTCCAGACAGCGTCCGGCCTGGCTCACCGAGCCGTCCTCGCCCATGGTCCAGCTCTGCGCCGGGGAGCCGTCGCAGGTGGCGGCGCCGACCGCGGCCGGATCGCCCGCCACCCGGCTGTCCAGGCAGTAGCCGGGCACCGCGGAGGTGATCGCGCCGCTGGGACGGCCCGCGGCGACCTCGAACGAGAACGTGTCGGTGCCGAGGCCCGCGCCGCCCTCCCAGATCTCGAAGCCGGCCTGGACGGCGCACAGGTACGAGCCGGCCGGGACGTAGCCGCGCTGGACCGCGTCGCGGGTGAAGGCACGCAGGTCGAGGTCGGTGACGACGTTGGTGGCGGAGGCCGCCTCGTAGGTGATCAGGGTGTGGCTGCTCTTCTTCGGCGCCTCGTACACCCGGTAGGCCTGGCCGCCGCTGCGCAGCTCGCCGGACTGCTTGCCGAACGGCGAGGTGCCGTTGCCGCGCAGCCAGATCATCACCTCGGCGCTCTCGGTGAACGAGCAGCTGCCCCGGGTGGTGCTGTACCAGAGGTCGTAGGAGGCGTTCCAGACGCCGCCGTCCACCTGGGTGGTGCGCCAGGTGCTGGTGGCGTACCGCAGGTCGTCGACGGCGATGGGCAGCGGGCTGACGCCGTCGCCGCCGAGCGGGGTGCTGATGTGGGGGTAGGCGCCGGGGCCGCGGGCCGGGTCGGTGAGGTTGCCGCGGGCTACGGCGCTGCGGGTGACCGTGAAGGCGGCGCTGTCGCTGCCGCCGTGCACGCACAGGCCGCCGGTGGCGTTCCACTCGTTGGGGTTGATGACGTAGCGCCCAGAGTCGACCGGCTGCGAGGGGTAGCGGTTCTGCGCGGTGGAGCACAGCTCGCCCGGCTCGGCCGAGCTCAGCGGGGGCGGCGGCGGGGCGACGGCGGCGGTCGAGGGGGCGCTCTCGCGCGGGATCAGCACGGCGCACAGGCAGAGCACCAGGAGGGCGGTGGGCGCGAGCCACCACCAGGCGCGCGGCCGGGGACGCCCGGGGCCGGGCAGGAACGGGCGGAGCATGCTCTTCGCCTCCCAACGGGGACTGGTGTTCCGGTACCGGTGTTCCAGGTACTGGTGTTCGGTGTACGGGCCGGCCGGTGCCCGGCGGCCTCCTGCGGTCGGCCGGGCCCGCGGTGGGTCGGGCCCGCGGTCGGCCGGGGCTATCCGGCGTCGGCCGCCGGGGAGCTCCGGGGCTTGGTGGCGGTCGGCTTCCGGGTCGGGACGGGCGCCCCGGAGGGCTTGGTGCCGGTACCGCCGGTCGGCTTGGCGCTCGGCGAGGGCGCCGCCGGGGCCGACGGCGAGGGGGTGACGGCGGGCGGAGCGGCGGGCGGCGGGGGCGGCGGCACGGTGAGCAGCGGCTGCGAGCGGACGCTCCACTGCCCGGCGTACCGGGGTGCGGCGACGCCGGCCGCGTACGCAGCACTGGCCGCGCCGGACGCGGTGACCCGCCAGTCGACCTCCTTGACCGCCTCGTACCAGATCAGGCCGATGATGTCCGGGTGCCGGGGGAGCTGCTCGAACATCTCGGTGATCCAGCGGGCCTTCTGGCCGGAGCTGTCGGTGGCGGCGGTCTCGGTGATCACCACGGGCTTCTGGCTGAAGGTCCGCAGCTTCTTCAGCGTCGGCTCGAAGATCTGCTCGAAGGAGGCGTACTTCTCCAGGCCGACGGTGCCGTAGTAGCCGGACAGCCCGATCCAGTCGACGTAGTCGTCACCGGGGTAGAGCGAGTCCAGCGGGGTGGCGTTCTCGTAGTCGATGTTCGGGCTCCACACCCAGACCACCTTGTCCGCGCCGGCCTGCCGGAAGAGGTCGTGGACGTGCTTCCAGGCCTGCACGTACTGGCCCCGGCGGTTGCCGTTGGCCTGCTCGGCCCACGGGTACCAGTAGCCGTTCATCTCGTGGGCGAAGCGCAGGGCGATCGGGTAGCCGAGGCTCTTGACGCCCTCCGCCCACTGCTTGATGTAGGAGTCGAACTCGCCGCCGACGATGCGGCTCAGCGCGTAGTCCGGCTGTTCGCCCCGGAGCTTGTCGACCTTGGACTCCTTGTGGAAGTCCCAGGGCTCCCAGGCGACCATCGGCATGATGCCGCGCTCGGCCACGGTGTCGAAGACCCGGCGGTCGAACCGCTTGTCCCACCAGCCGACGGAGAACTCCAGCACGTTCGGCTGGTGCTTCACCGCGGTCGCGAACTCCTCGACCGGGGCGAGGTCGTAGGGGCCGGCCTTGGTCATGAGGCCCATGAAGGCGCCGCCGGGGGCAGGGAACGGGGCCGGGGCCGGGGCCGCCGGGGACGGTTCGGCGGGCGCCGGGGCGGGGCTGCCCGCGGTCTCGCCGCCCGTCGGGGCGGGCGTGGGCGCGGGGGTCGCGACGGGGCTGCCGGTGGGTGCCGCGGCGCCGGTGGTGGCGGTCGGGGCCGGCTCGGCCAGTGCGGCGACCAGCCAGTCCGGCATCGCGGTCGGCGCCTTGCCGGAGAAGGCGTAGGGCTCGGGCGCGTGGCGGGCGTTGTACTTCGGCGCCAGCACGAAGGCGTAGCTGACCAGCAGCGTGAGTGCGAGCAGGCCGACGATCCGGGGCACGGTGATCCGCAGCATCAGCGACCGCCCTTCCGGCCGCCGCCGGCCGGGGCCGGCTCCAGCAGCCCCGCGAGTTCCCGCTCGGGGTCCGTCCCGGGGCCTCTCGCGGCTGTTCCGTGCCTGTCGGGTCCGACCGGTTCGGCCTCGTCGTTCGTCTCGTCCGCGGCACGGTCGTCGGCGCCGTCGGCCTCGGCGGCCTCGGCGGCGCGGCGCGGGGCGGGCAGCCCGGCGGCGGCCCGGCGCTCGGCCCGGGCGATCCGGCGCGCGCTGACGACGGAGATGACCGGCGGCGCGATGCCGGTGAACATGCTGAGGCCGGCCCAGAACCGCAGCAGCCAGATGCCGTGGTGCAGGGTGAAGCTCGCGGCGAGCAGTCCGGCCGCGACCGCGGCCCACAGCAGGTGCAGCCGGAAGGTCGACAGCCGCTCGGCACTGCGCAGGTCGCCCTTGGCGGTCACCGCGTAGGCCAGCGGGCGGCGCAGCAGCGCGGCGATCGCGGCCGCGAGGTACACCGGTCCGGCGAACAGGGCCAGGCCCATGCCGGCCATGCCGATCTCGCGCCGCTCGTGGGCGGCCAGGTTGAAGCGCCGCAGCCAGAGCCAGAGCAGGAACCAGCTGCCCATGCTGGCACCCCAGAGCGAGGCCCAGAGCACGGTGTCGAGCTGGATCGAGGTGATCCCGCAGGCCAGGTAGACACCGGTGGCGAGGCTGCCCAGGACGGTGGTCACGGCCACGCTGGGGTAGTAGAACTGGACCAGCCCGTACAGCACCCGCTGGCGCGTCCGCAGCCGGATGCCCTTGCGCAGCCGGGTCTTCAGCAGGATCTCCCAGATGCCGAACGCCCAGCGCTTCTGCTGGT